>NZ_JOGX01000020.1 GCF_000719555.1 Streptomyces sp. NRRL F-5727 | reverse complement strand
CTGTACGGGCGCGGGCGCCGGGGCGGGGGCCTCGCGGACGGGCTCCGGAGCCGGGGCCGGGGCCGGGGTCGCGGCGGGGGCCGGGGTGACCGGCATGCCGCCGAGGCGGGCGGGGGCGCTCGCGCTCCGGGGGTCGGCGGCCGGCGCGGGCGCCTCGGCCTGCGCGGGGGCGGCCGGCCACTGGACCGGGGACCTCGGGTCGGGCACGGCGGGCGCGGGCGACGGCTCGGCGGCGGGCGCGGCGGGCGAGGGCGCGGCCCAGGCGGCCGGCCGGCCCTGCGCGTCGGCGCGGCCGGACTGCCGGGCGGCGTCGGCGCGCCAGGCGGTGGCCGGTTCCCTGGCGGGGGGTTCCTCGTCGAGGAAGACGGGCCCGGTCTCCTCGACGGCGGCCGGCGCGGGGGCGGGGGCCGGCGTCGGTTCCGGTGCGGGCGCCGGCACCGGGGCCGGCACCGGGGCCGGCGCGGGGCTCGGGGCGAGGATCGGCCCGGCCGGCATGGCCGAGGCGGGCGGGACCGGAGCGGCCTCGCCGTCCTTGGGGGCGGGCCGGCTCGTGCCGGGCACCCAGGAGCCGCCGTTCCAGTACCGGATGTATCCGGGGATCGACGGGTCCGGGTAGTACCCCGCCTGCGGTACCTCGCCGCCGCCTCCGGGAGGAGTAGCCACTGCCCCGACTCCGTTCAGTCACAACGTTCCGTCACCACACTAAGGAGGCACAGTAACGAAGAACCTCCGCGAGGGAGGAAAGAGCCCGCGAGAAAGCCCGCCTTCACGCGAAGGAGGACGGAATCACTCACTCCCCGTGAGGTTCGGGCCCGGGACCGGGGTGGTGGGCGGCCGGAGGAACTTCCCGAAAAAAACTTCCCGAAGTCGCGTAATGAACCGCGTCCACCGCGCTCTCTCCAGGTGAAGGCCCGTCCGGGGCCCCTACGCGAGAGGCAGTCAGTCATGCGGAACACCGAGCACACCACCGTCGAGCGCGAGCTGGAGCTGAAGCTGGTGCTGTCCCCCGAGCGCTCGGTCCCGGTGCCGGCCCGACTGGCGTACCACAGCGACGACCCGTACGCGGTGCACATGACCTTCCACATCGGCTCCGAGCACCCGGTGAACTGGACCTTCGCCCGGGAGCTGCTGGTCGAGGGCGTCTTCCGGGCCTGCGGTCACGGGGACGTGCGGATCTGGCCGACGAAGGTCGACGGCCGCAGCGTCATCCTGATGGCCCTCTCCTCCCCCGACGGCGACGCGCTCCTGGAGGCCCCGTCGGCGCAGGTGTCCGCCTGGCTGGAGCGGACCCTGCGCGCGGTCCCGCCGGGCACCGAGTCGGAGCGGCTGGGCATCGACGACGGGCTGGCGGAGCTGCTCGCGACCACCGTGGTCGGCGACGACCTGTGGCTGCGCGACCCGTGGCCGTCGGACGAGTCGGACGGCGAGCTGTGAGGGCCCCCCGGGGTCAGAAGAGCTTTCCGGGGTTGAGCAGCCCGAGCGGGTCGAAGACGCGCTTGATCTCCCGCTGGAGTTCGACGCCGACCGGGCCGAGCTCGCGGGCCAGCCACTCCTTCTTGAGGACGCCGACGCCGTGTTCGCCGGTGATGGTGCCGCCGAGGGAGAGGCCGAGCGCCATGATCGCGTCGAAGGACTCGCGGGCGCGCCGGGACTCGTCCTCGTCGGTGTGGTCGAAGCAGACGACGGGGTGGGTGTTGCCGTCGCCCGCGTGGACGCAGACGCCGATGGTGAGGGCGTACTTCTCGGCGATGGCGGTGGTGCCGGTGAGCATCTCGGCGAGCCGGGTGCGGGGGACGCAGACGTCGTCGATCATCGTGGCGGGCTTGAGGGTCTCCAGGGCGGGGAGGGAGAGCCGCCGGGCCTGGAGGAGGAGTTCGGACTCGGCGGCGTCGGCGGCGGGGACGACCTCGGTGGCGCCGGCGGCGGTGCACAGCTCGCCGACGGCGGTGAGGTCGGCGGCCGGGTCGGGGGTGTCGAAGGCGCAGAGGAGGAGCGCCTCGGTGGTCTCGGGGAGGCCCATCCGCGCCGTCCGGTTGACGGCCTGGACGGTGGTGCGGTCCATCAGTTCGAGGAGGGACGGGGTGTGGCCGCGCTCCATGATCGCGCAGACGGCGGCGCAGGCGGCGTCGGTGGACGGGAACTCGGCGGCGAGGACGAGCTGGGCGGGCGGCTGCGGCCGGAGGGCGAGGACGGCCTTCACGACGATGCCGAGGCTGCCCTCGGAGCCGACGAAGAGGCGGGTGAGGTCGTATCCGGCGACGCCCTTGGCGGTGCGCCGGCCGGTGGTGAGGAGACGTCCGTCGGCGAGGACGACGTCGAGGCCGAGGACGTACTCGGCGGTGACGCCGTACTTGACGCAGCACAGGCCGCCGGAGGCGGTGCCGATGTTGCCGCCGATGGTGCAGGACTCCCAGCTGGAGGGGTCCGGGGGGTAGTACAGGCCGTGTTCGTTGACGGCGCGGGACAGGACGGCGTTGACGACGCCGGGTTCGACGACGGCGACGCGGTCGACCGGGTCGATCTCCAGGATCCGGTCCATCTTGACGAGGGAGAGCACGACGCAGCCCTCGGAGGCGTTGGCGCCCCCGGAGAGTCCGGTGCGGGCGCCCTGCGGCACGACCGGGACGCGGTGCGCGGTCGCGGTCCGCATCACGTGCTGGACCTGTTCGACGGTGCGCGGGAGCACGACGGCCGCGGGGGTGCCGGCCGCGCAGAAGCTCGCCATGTCGTGGGCGTAGGAGGCGGTGACGTCGGGGTCGGTGAGGACGGCGTCGGCGGGGAGCCCGGCGTGGAGGTCCGCGAGGAGCGTCTGAAGATCGTCCATGCCTCCAGCCTGGCACCGACGGCCATCGGTGTGAACCCGCCGGGACGGGCGGCCGGTGTGCTCTTCGTACGAGCGGGCGCGGGCGCACAGTGAGGCGCATGTGCGCGATGAAGAGCCAGAACGTGTCGCGGGTGGTGCTCGCCTCCGGGGTGGCGGCGGTGCTGGCGGCGACGGCGCTGCTGTACCTGCCGGAGTTCCTGGACCGGGACGCCCCGGCGCGGCCGCCGGGCCCCGCGGAGCGGGCGGCGAGCGCGGCGCACGCGGGCGCGCCGGCGGCCCTGCCGGACCTGGTGGCGCTGATCGGCGACCGGGAGAGGTGGCTGGCGGAGCACCCGGACGACGCGGCGTCGTGGGCGGTGCTCGGTGCCGCCTATACGGAGCGGGGCACCCGGCTCGGGGACGCACGGGACCTCCCGCGCGCCGAGCGGGCCCTGGACCGGTCGCTCGCCGAACTGCCCGCCGCCCGGGGGAACGTGGACGCGCAGCTCGGCCTGGGGGCCCTCGCGGGGGCGCGGGGCGACTGGAAGGGCGCGAAGGCGTGGGGCGAGCGGGTCCGCGCGGCGGCGCCGCGGCGGTGGAACACGTATCCGCTGCTGATCGACGCGTACAACGGGCTCGGGGACTATCCGGCGGCCCGGAAGGCGATGGAGAGCCTGGAGAAGCTGCACGGCGGGCCGGTGGTGCGGGGCCGGGCGGCGCAGGTCTACCGGGACCGGGGGTGGCGGGAGGACGCCGACGCCACGGCCCTGGACGCGGCGGCGCTGGCGGCGACGGACGCGGAGCGGGCGGCGGCGTACTCCCGGCTCGGGCAGTTCGCGTGGGAGCGGGGCGAGCCGGCGGAGGCCCTGGAGCGGTACGGGGCGGCGCTGCGGTTCGTGCGGGACCACGGTCCGGCGCTGGCGGGCCGGGCGCGGGCGCTGGCGGCGCTGGGGCGGACCGAGGAGGCGCAGCGGGACTGGCGGGCGGCGCTGGCCCGGCAGCCGCTGCCGGAGTACGTCCTGGAGTCCGGGGAGCTGGCCGAGGCGCTGGGCCTGGACGGGGACGCGCGGGCGGCGTACGGGCGGCTGCGGGAGGGGAGGTGGGCCTCCCCGTCGACCGAGGTGGTGCTCGGGCTGCTCGACGCGGACCACGGCGATCCGGGGGCGGCGGTGGTCCGGTTGCGGGCCGCGTGGGCGAAGGGCCACCGGTCGGTGGCGGTGGCGGACGCGCTGGGCTGGGCGCTGTACCGGGCGGGCGAGCCGGAGGAGGCGCTGCCGTACGCGCGGCGGGCCACCGACGAGGGGCTGCGCAGCGCCGCGTACACCTACCACCTGGGCGAGATCGAGCGGGCGCTCGGGCGGACGGGGCCGGCGCGGCGGCACCTGGAGGAGGCGCTGCGGATCCATCCGTCGTTCTCGCCGCTGCACGCGCCCCGGGCGGAGGCGGCGCTCGCGGGGCTGGGCGAGCCGGACCCGGACGCGGTGCCGAAGGACGCGCTGCCGCCCGAGGGCGGGGTGAAGCCGGTGAAGCCGGTGAAGCCGGCGAAGGCCGCGAAGGCGGCGGAGATGTGACCGCGCGTCCGGGACGGGCCCCGTGCCCCGCCCCGGACGCGCCGCCGGCCCTACAGGTTGCCGCGCTTCTCCTGCTCGCGCTCGATGGCCTCGAAGAGGGCCTTGAAGTTGCCCTTGCCGAAGCCCATGGAGCCGTGGCGCTCGATCATCTCGAAGAAGACGGTCGGGCGGTCCTGGACCGGCTTGGTGAAGATCTGGAGCAGGTAGCCGTCCTCGTCGCGGTCGGCGAGGATCTTCAGCTCGCGCAGCTCGTCGATCGGCACGCGGGTGTCGCCGACCCACTCGCCGAGGGTGTCGTAGTAGGTGTCCGGGACGGACAGGAACTGGACGCCGGCGGCGCGCATCGCGCGCACGGTGGCGACGATGTCGTTGGTGGCGAGGGCGATGTGCTGGACGCCCGGGCCGTTGTAGAACTCCAGGTACTCGTCGATCTGCGACTTCTTCTTCGCGATCGCCGGCTCGTTGATCGGGAACTTCACCTTCTTGGTGCCGTCCGCGACGACCTTCGACATGAGGGCGGAGTACTCGGTGGCGATGTCGTCGCCGACGAACTCCTTCATGTTGGTGAAGCCCATGACGTCGTTGTAGAACGCCACCCACTCGTTCATCTTGCCGAGCTCGACGTTGCCGACGCAGTGGTCGATGGCCTGGAAGGTGCGCTTGGCCGGGGGCTCGACGATCGGGGCGGCGGCGACGTAGCCGGGGAGGTACGGGCCGTCGTAGCCGGAGCGCTCGACCAGGGTGTGGCGGGTCTTGCCGTAGGTGGCGATGGCGGCGAGGACGACGGTGCCGTGCTCGTCCTTCAGCTCGTACGGCTCCACCAGGCCGGTCGCGCCCTGCCCGACGGCGTGGGCGTAGGCGGCGCGGGCGTCGGGGACCTCGATCGCCAGGTCGATCACGCCGTCGCCGTGCTCGGCGACGTGCTCGTCGAGGAACCGGCCCCAGTCGCTGGTCGCCTTGATGACGGAGGTGAACACGAAACGGGCGGAGCCGTTGGTGAGGACGTAACTGGCGGTCTCGCGGCTGCCGTTCTCCGGTCCGGAGTAGGCGACCAGCTTCATGCCGAAGGCCGTGGAGTAGTAGTGCGCGGCCTGCTTGGCGTTGCCGACGGCGAAGACGACCGCGTCCATGCCCTTCACCGGGAAGGGGTCGGCCTCGCGCGCGGTGGAAGGGGTGTGGTCAAGGGTCTCAGTCATGGGCTCAGCGTCCCGCCGACCCGCAAGGTGCGCAATAGTTCGCCGGAGGGGTGGTCAATATGCACAGCGACCAGCGAGTATCGGCGGGCGACTTGTACATCGTGACCATTCGGAGGGCCCCGTGGCGATCGATCATTTGGACGGGCGGCTGATCGTGCTCCTGGCGAGGGAGCCGAGGATCGGCGTCCTGGAGGCGTCGCGGCGGCTCGGGGTGGCCCGCGGCACCGTCCAGGCGCGGCTGGACCGTCTCCAGGCGAGCGGGGTGATCCGCGGCTTCGGGCCGCAGGTGGACCCGGCGGCGCTGGGGTACCCGGTGACGGCCTTCGCGACGCTGGAGATCAAGCAGGGCCAGGGCGCGGACGTACGGGAGCACCTGGCGACCGTCCCGGAGGTGCTGGAGCTGCACACGACGACCGGGCACGGGGACATGTTGTGCCGGCTGGTGGCCCGGTCGAACGCGGACCTCCAGCGGGTGATCGACAAGGTGGTGGCGTTCGAGGGCATCGTGCGGGCGTCGACGGCGATCGTGATGGAGAACGCGGTGCCGCTGCGGATCATCCCGCTGGTGGAGCAGGCGGCGGGCGGGGAGCCGGCGGAGTAGCCACCCGGAGGTGACATGCAAAGAAGACGTTGCAAAGAAACCCTTGCAACGTCTTCTTTGCATGCCTACGCTCAGCGCATGCCCGAGCCCGAGAAGGCCCCGAAGGCCCCCGAGGAGCACGAGACCCGCGTGCTCGACCCGCGCTCCCTGCGCGGCCTCGCCCACCCCCTCCGCATGCAGCTCCTCCGGTCCCTGCGCCACCAGGGGCCGGCCACCGCCTCCCAGCTCGCCGAACGCCTCGGCGAATCCAGCGGAGCCACCAGCTACCACCTGCGCCAGCTCGCCGCCCACGGCTTCGTCAAGGACGACCCCAGCCTCGGGAAGGGGCGGGAGCGGTGGTGGAAGGCCGCCCAGCAGGGCATCCGCTGGGACGAGTCCCTGGACCGGAACGCCGACCCCGAGGTACGGGGCGCCGCCGACCTGCTCCTCCACGAGATCGCGACCAACCACACCCAGGAACTGTCGACCTGGCTCGCCACCCGCCACGAATGGCCCGACTGGACCGGCGCCTCCGACATGAGCGACTTCACCCTGCGCCTGTCGCCCGCCGCCGCGCGCGAACTCGGCGGACGGCTGCACGCGCTGATCGACGAGTACCGGAACGCGCCCGAGGCGCCGGACGCCGCGCGCGTACGGCTCCACCTGCACGCGTTCCCGCAGCGCGAGGCGTGACGGCGGGGGCCGCCACGCGGGGCCTTCCCCCACCCCGCCCCTTCCCGTAACCGGGGGCTCCGCCCCCGGACCCCCGCGCCTCACGCGCCGGCGAGGCTGGATTTCGCCGGGCGGGCTGTTTTCAGCCCGCCCGGCGTTTGAGGACCGGGGTCCGGGGCGGAGCCCCGGTTACGGGAAGGGGCGGGGTGGGGGAGACGCCCCGCGCCGCGGCCCCCCGCACCCCACGCCGCACCCGCACCCGCACCCGCACCGCCCACCCGACCACCCACGGGGGACCACAAGTGAAGAACGCGACCGAACGGCACGACCGGAAACCCCTGCTCACCGTCCTGACCGCCAACGCCATCTCCATCGCCGGCAACTCACTCACCCTCATCGGCGTCCCCTGGTTCGCCCTGGAGACCACCGGCTCCCCCGGCAAGGCCGGCTTCGTCGCCTTCTGCGCCGCCCTGCCCGTCGTCCTCTCCGCCGTCGCCGGCGGGCCGGTCGTCGACCGGATCGGCCGCCGCCGGGTGGCCATCGCGTCGGATCTGGTCTGCGCGGTCGCGCTCGCCGCGATCCCGCTGCTGCACCACACCGGGCTGCTCTCGTACGGGCTGCTGTGCGTGCTGATGGGCGTCAGCGGCCTGTTCCACGCCCCCGGCGAGACCGCCCGGTACGTCATGGTGCCGGACCTCGCCGCGCGCGCCGGGACCCCGCTGGCCCGGGCCACGAGCCTGTTCGACGCGGTCAACCGCGGGGCGCGGATGGGCGGGGCCGCGCTCGGGGGCGTGCTGGTCGCGGTGGTCGGCGCGGACAGCGTGCTGCTGCTGGACGCGGTCACGTTCGGCACCTCCGCCGTGCTGACCGCCGTCGGGCTGCGCCGGGTCGCCGCCGCCGCGCCGCGGCGTGACGGGCCGCCGCTCTCCCCGGCGCGCTACCGCGCGGACCTCCGCGAGGGGTACGCGTACCTGTTCGGCGACCGGCTGATGCTCGGCATCATGCTGATGGTCATGATCACCAACGGGCTCTCGCTGAGCTGGAGTTCGGTCCTGCTGCCGCTGCACGCCCGGGAGCACCTGGGCGGGCCCGCGACGCAGGGTCTGCTGGTCGCCGTCTTCGCGGGGTGCGCGCTCGCCGGGGCGCTGCTCTACGGCGCCGTGGGGCACCGTTTCCGCCGCCGTGGGGTCTTCACGGTGGGCTTCCTCGCGGCGGGCGCCCCGATGTTCGTGGTGGCGGCGACGACGGAGACGGTGGTGCCGCTGCTGGTGGCGGCGGTGGCGGCGGGGCTCGGCGCGGGGGTGCTCAATCCGATCCTGGGGACCGTGATGTACGAGCGGGTGCCGGAGGAGCTGCGCAGCCGGGTGGCGGGGGCCAGCACGGCGGGGGTCCTGATGGCGACCCCGCTGGGCGGTCTGGTCACCGGTCTGGTCGTGGAGCGGGCGGGGCTGACGGGCACGCTGCTGGGCGTCGGCGCGCTCTACTTCCTGGTGACGCTCGCGCCGGCGGTCTTCCCCGCCTGGCGCGGCATGGACAAGGTCTCCGTCAGCAGCTCGGAACCTTCGACTCCCGCCCCTGTCCGAGGTCCCGCAGGGACGTCACCGCGTCGCTGAGGGTGGAGACGGGCACGAGCCGCATCCCGTCCGGGAGTTCGGCCTCCGCGTCCGAGCACTCGTCCTTCGGCACGAGGAAGACGGTGGCGCCGTCGCGGGCGGCCGCCTGGGTCTTGAGGGAGACGCCGCCGACCGCGCCGACCTTCCCGTCCGGCGCGATCGTGCCCGTACCGGCGACGGTCCTGCCGCCGGTGAGGTCGCCGCCGTCGCCGTTCCCGTCGAGCTTGTCGACCACCCCGAGGGCGAAGAGCAGTCCGGCGCTGGGGCCGCCGACGTCGGCGAGGTGCAGCTCGACCTTCACCTCGGCCGGGTCCAGCTTCAGGTAGTTCAGGGCGGCGACGGCGGCCGCGTCCTGGGACTCCTTCATCTGCCCGAGGTTCCGCCGCTCGATCTCGGCGTCGGACTTCCCCGGCGGGTAGACGGAGTCGTGCGGCAGCACCGCCCGGTCGGTGCGGAACCAGGCGTCGGCCACCTCGGCGAGGTCCACGTCGGTGCCGGGGCCGGTGGCGAGGATCGTCGTCATCCGCAGCTGGCCGGTGGTGGGGCGGACCGGGGCGCCGGTGATCGTGATGACCTCCCGGCCCTTGTCCTTCCCGAGGACGTCGGCGGTGGTCCCGGGCTGGGCGATGGCGAACGGCAGCGGCGCGAGCCCGGCCACGGCGACCAGCGCCACGACGGGCACGGCGCACGCGGCGAGCACACGGGACCGGGGCATACGGGAGAGACGCGAGAGCACGCGTCCAATCTACTGGGCCCCGGATCCGGGCCGGGTCAGCGACCGGTCAGCGGCCGGTCAGCGGCAGGTCCCGCCCAGGGCCCCGCCGAAGAAGGCGCGCAGCTCCCGGCGGACGGCCGCGAAGGCCGCCGCCGCGTCGCCCGGGCCGACGAGCCCGTCCCGTACCGCGTCCGTGACGAGCCCGGCGGCGTGCAGCTGGGGAACGACGGCGGCGTGGTCGGTGAAGACCCAGTGGTTCGCGGCGCGCAGGGTACGGCGGCTGGCCCGCAGGCCCGCCCAGGAGCGGGCGATCCGCTCGGCGCCCTCGAAGCCGTCGGTGGCCATCAGGAGCAGCGGGCGGTGGCCCGGCCAGGGCTCCAGGTCGAGATAGCCCTCCAGGTCGGCGACGGCCCGGATCCTCGGGTCGCGGGCGGCGAGCAGCGCGGCGGCGGTGCCGCCCGCGGAGTGGCCGCAGATCCCGGTGCGGCGCGGGTCGGGCCCGGTGCCGAGCGGCAGTTCGCCGAACCGGTCGAGGACGAGCCGGAGGTCGGCGACGCGGGTGTCCACCATGGTGCGGAAGGTCACCGGGTCCGGCGGCCCGAACAGGACGGTCTCCCGGACCGACCCGTCGGGCAGCTCCACCTGGCTCGCCTCGCCGGGGTGGTCGACGAGGACGACGACCGCGCCGTGGCTGGCCAGCTCCTCGGCGAGCCCGCTGCCGAGGGTGCGGGCGTCGCCGCCACCGGGCGTGTACAGCACGACGGGCCTGCGCCCGGGCAGCGGCGGGGCCCCGGAGTGCGCGTGGGTCAGCGTCCCGGCCCAGTCGACGCCTGCCGCCGGCAGCCCCCGGACGAGCGGCGCGAGCGTCCCGAAGACGGGCGCCTCGGCGGGGGTGAGCTGCGGGGCGCGCGGGAGTCCGGCGACGGTCCGGGCCGGGTAGACGGCGCTGACCACGACCTGCCGGGCGCCGAGCGCGGGGTCCCACGGGTCGGTGCGGTCCCGGTCGGTGAAGGTGTGCCGGACGACGCCGACGGGGTGCGGGCCGGTGGGCGCGGGGAGCACCGGGACGAACGGGGCGGCGGCCCGGGCGGCCGGGCCGGTGCCGGCGGTGAGGGCGGTGAGGGCGGCGGAGGCGCCGCCGAGCAGCGCGGTCCTGACCAGGGTGCGGCGGGAGAGAGGGTTCATGCCCGGCATCCTGGAGCCCGGGGCCGCGCCGGGCCGAGCCTTGAGGCCGTACCCGAAAGGCCGGCCACGGGGCGCGGGACGGACGGCGGAGAGGGGCGGGGGACGTGCTGCGGGTCCATTTCACGGTGGAGGACCTGGCGCGGGTGCGGTGCGCGCCGCGCCCGGCGCCGGTGCCGGAGCTGCACGCGGCGCTGCTGATGCTCGGCGCCCCCCACGAGGGGCTTCTCTTCGGGCGGTGGCGGGCCAGGACCTTGCGGGCCCTGCCGGCGGCCGCGGCGCCGCTGGCCGATCTGGTGCCGGGCGGCTCGCCCCCCGTGTTCCTCGACGTGCGGGGCGGGACCCGGGAGGAGGGCTTCGCGGAGATCCGGGCGGCGGCCCCGGAGCTCGTACGGTCCGAACTGGAGCGGGTGTACGCCGGGCGCGGCCCGGCTCCGGCGTGGATCAGGGCCCTGCACGCCGGCGGGGCGGAGGGCTGGCGGACGCTCGCCGCCGCTCAGCGGGCGGCGTACGGGGCGGTCCTGGCGCCGGTGTGGGGGCAGGTGCAGGACCTGCACCGGGAGGAGTTCGCCCGGCACGCGGTGGCGCTGGCGGAGGGCGGGCTCGGGGCGGCGCTGACGGCCCTGGCGCCGGGCTCGGCCTTCGAGGGCGGGGTGTGGACGTGGCCGGCGGGGGCGGGGGCGGCCGGGGCGGGAGGCGCCGGGGCGGGGGTGGCGGTCCGGGACGTACGTCTCCGGGGGCGGGGGCTGGTGCTGGCGCCGACGTTCCACTGGCGGGGCGGGCCGCTGGTGCAGGACCGGCCGGGGCGGCCGGTGGTCGTCGCGTACCCGGCGGGGCCGGGGCTGCCTCCCGTACCGGACGGGGGCGCCGACCGGCCCGGGGAGCCGCTGGCGGGCGTCCTGGGCCCGACGCGGGCCGCGCTGCTGCGCGCCCTGCCCGCCCCCCGGACGACGACCGAACTGGCCAGGGCCCTCGGGGTGTCGGCGGCCACGGTCTCGGCCCACACCGCGGCCCTCCGCGCGGCGGGCCTCCTGGCCACGGCCCGCACGGGCCGCTCGGTCCACCACAGCCGCACGGCGACGGCGGAGCTGCTGCTCCGCCGGTGAGGGCCGCGGCCGCCGCGGTGGACGGAGCCGGTGGGCGCGGGACGGCTACCGCAGGGCGTCGGCGACCTCGCGGGCGGCGTCCACGACACGGGGGCCGACGCGCTCCGGCACGGCGTCCGCCAGCATGACCACGCCGACGCTGCCCTCTATGCCGGTGATCCCGACCAGCGGCGCCGCCGCCCCGCTCGCCCCGGCCTCCAGCTCGCCGTGGGTGAGGGTGAAGCCGGGGTCGATCAGGGTGCCCTGGCGGGCGGCGAGGATCGCCCGGCCGGCCGCGCCCCGGTCCAGCGGGTGGCGGAAGCCGGCCCGGTAGGCCACGTGGTAGTCGGTCCAGGTGGGCTCGACGACGGCGACGGCGAGCGCCTCCGCCCCGTCGACGAGCGTCAGGTGCGCGGTCGCGCCGATGTCCTCGGCGAGCGAGCGCAGCGCGGGCAGGGCCGCCTCCCGCACCAGCGGGTGGACCTGGCGGCCGAGGCGCAGCACGCCGAGGCCGACACGGGCCCGGCCGCCGAGGTCGCGGCGGACGAGGGCGTGCTGTTCCAGGGTGGCGAGCAGACGGTAGACCACGGTCCGGTTGACGCCGAGTTTGTTGGACAACTCGGTGACGGTCAGGCCGTGGTCGGTGTCGGCGAGCAGCTTGAGGACTCTGAGTCCTCTGTCGAGCGTCTGGGAGGTCTCCGCGGTCACGACGCCCTCTCCTTCGGAAAGTGAGTGGCGGCGGCTCCCACGGGGTTCGCGGCGCCGGTCCCGTCGGCGACGCACGTCAGAGGCCGCCGGCAGGAAGGGGTACACCGGCTGCGCTCCGCGGCGGCGCTGCCACGGGGCGGTTGCTTTGTGCCGGGACAGTAGCGACCCGCTCCGCTCAGCGGAAGACCTCGTCCAGAATCCGGGCGCGGACGACCGGATGCGGACGGTTCAGGACTTTCGTCGGCCCTCCTCGGGACTTTGGCTGACAGATGCGGCTATGTCGTGCCCGTAGCGTGGAGGGTGCCGATGGCCGTCCGTGGGGGCCGGCCCCGGTGCCGTACCGCTTCGCACGGAACGGCGGAGAGGCCCGTACGACCGCCGTCGTACGGGCCTCTCCCCTGTCCGTCGAGCCTCCGGGTCACCGCATCCGGGTGGCCCACTCCTGCACCTTCTTGATCCGCTCGCGGATCTGCCCGGCGGTGGCCTCCGCGCTCGGCGGCCCGCCGCAGACCCGGCGCAGCTCGGTGTGGATCACGCCGTGCGGCTTGCCGCTCTGGTGGACGTAGGCGCCGACCATGGTGTTGAGCTGCTTGCGCAGTTCGAGCAGCTCCTTGTGGGAAACGACGGGACGCCGCTCGGCCGGCAGCTCCAGCAGGTCCGCCTCGCTGTCCGGCCGCTTCCGGCTGTGCGCGATCTGCCGGGCCTGCCGCTTCTGGAGGAGGAGCTGCACCTGGTCGGGTTCGAGGAGGCCGGGGATGCCGAGGTAGTCCTGCTCCTCCTCGCTGCCGGGGTGGGCCTGCATGCCGAACTCGGCGGCGTTGTAGAGGACGCGGTCGAAGACGGCGTCGGACTCCAGCGCCTCGAAGGGCAGCATGTCCTGCTCGCCGGTGTCCTCGTCCTGCTGCTTCTCGGCCTCCGCGAGCTCCTTCTCGGACTCGGCGTACGGGTCCTCCTCGCCCTCCTTCTTCGGCTTGTCGAGCACGTGGTCGCGCTCGACCTCCATCTCGGTGGCGAAGCCGAGGAGGCTGGGGATGGTGGGAAGGAACACGGACGCGGTCTCGCCGCGCCTGCGGGATCGCACGAAGCGGCCGACGGCCTGCGCGAAGAACAGCGGGGTGGAGATGGTGGTGGCGTACACGCCGACGGCGAGGCGGGGCACGTCGACGCCCTCGGACACCATGCGGACGGCGACCATCCAGCGGTCGGTGGACTCGCTGAACTCGTCGATGCGGTCCGAGGCGGCGGCCTCGTCGGAGAGGACGAGGGTCGCCTTCGTGCCGGTGATCTCGCGGATCAGCTTGGCGTAGGCGCGGGCCGACTCCTGGTCGGAGGCGATCACGAGGCCGCCCGCGTCCGGGATGGACTTCCGCACCTCGGTGAGGCGCTGGTCGGCGGCGCGCAGCACGTTCGGCATCCACTCGCCGCGCGGGTCCAGCGCGGTGCGCCACGCCTGCGAGACCGCGTCCTTGGTCATCGGCTCGCCGAGGCGGGCGGCGATCTCGTCGCCGGCCTTGGTGCGCCAGCGCATGTTGCCGCTGTAGGAGAGGAAGATGACCGGCCGGACGACGCCGTCGCCGAGCGCGTTCCCGTAGCCGTAGGTGTAGTCGGCGGAGGAGCGGCGGATGCCGTCGTTCCCCTCCTCGTACGTCACGAAGGGGATCGGGTTGGTGTCGGAGCGGAACGGCGTGCCGGTGAGGGCGAGCCGGCGGGTGGCCGGGTCGAACGCCTCCAGGCACGCCTCGCCCCAGGACTTCGAGTCACCGGCGTGGTGGATCTCGTCGAGGATGACGAGGGTCTTGCGCTGCTCGCAGCGGTTGCGGTGGAGCATGGGCCGCACACCGACACCGGCGTAGGTGAGGGCGACGCCGTCGTACTCCTTGCTGAGCGGCCCGGCGCTGTACTCCGGGTCCAGCTTGATCCCTATCCGCGCGGCGGCGGCCGCCCACTGCTTCTTCAGGTGCTCGGTGGGGGCGACGACCGTGATCTGCTGCACGACGTGGTGGTGCAGCAGCCAGGACGCGAGGGTCAGGGCGAAGGTGGTCTTGCCGGCGCCGGGGGTGGCGACGGCGAGGAAGTCACGGGGCTGTTCCTGGATGTACTTCTCCATCGCGCCCTGCTGCCAGGCTCGCAGCTTGTTGGCGGTGCCCCAGGGAGCACGGCCGGGGAAGGCGGGAGAGAGGTGATGAGAGGAGGTGGCGGTGGTAGTCACGATCTCCGGTCACGGTTCGACGCTCGTCCAGACGCTCGTCCAGATATGACAACCGGGCCACCTTACCGGCGGGGCGGCCGGAACCTCGATCGAACACGGGACGGCCGGCGCTCTGACCTCGGGCCGTGCGGCGAGTCTCACATCCGGGGCGCGGCACGGGCTCGGTTCAGCGTGCGAACCTCGGGAGCTGCGCGGCGATCTTGGGGACGTCGAGGGCCCCCTGGCAGACGTCGAGGACGAACGTCTCGGCCTCGTCCACGTCGAAGTCGGCGTCGAGCGGATGCCCGTTCAGGTGCAGGAAGACCCAGGTCGCGTACCAGGCGATGCGCTTGTTGCCGTCCACGAGGCCGTGGTTGCGAGCCAGTGACTCCATGAGCGCGGCGGCCTTCTGCCACACGTCGGGGTAGGCGTCCTGTCCGAACACGCTGGACTGCGGGCGCGCCAGGGCGGAGTCGAGCAGACCGTAGTCCCGCACCTCGTCCGCGCCCAGCCTGGCCGCCAGGTTCAGCAACTCGGGGAGGGTGAGGTAGTACGTCACGCGAGCCTCCGGTTCAGCTCCCCACTGGCCTTCAGCACGTGCTCGGCTGCCTCGTTGAAGAGACGTGAGTGCTCGTTCACGGCCCGCATCACGGCATCGTGGGCGAAGGACTGCATGCTGCGTCCCTCGGCCTCCGCACGCTCGCGCAGGGCTTCCAGCTCTTCCTCGGTGAACCTGACATTCAGACCGGCCATACCTCACGGTACCGCGTGGTACCACCTGGTGTCATCGGCCTTCCGCTCCGCCCCGCAGCCGCGTCGCCACCCACGCCCCCACCGCCGCCACCCCCGCCATCGGCAGGAAGACCACGGCGAAGGCCCCGGGGTGGGACGCCCCGGACGCCGTGGCGCCGACCGCGTGCCCGACCGCCCCGCCGCCGAGCGCCGCGAAGGCCGCGCCGCCGGCGGCGAGCAGCAGCACGTTGGACAGGCCGTCGGAGATCTGCAGCGCGGCGGAGTTCGCTCCCGCCTCCTCCGGCGGGGACAGCTTCAGCAGCAGCACGCTCGTCGAGGCGATCACCACGCCCATGCCGAGGCACCCGAAGGCCCAGGCGACGGCGACCACCCACGCCGGCACGCCCGGCAGCAGCACGCTCGGCGCGGCGGCGATCGCGGCCGCCACCAGCAGCATCCCGAGCACGACCAGCCGCTCCCGGTACGGCTCCGTCCACGGCCGCGACTGGATCCACGAGCCGAGCGCCCAGGTCAGACCGCCGACGGCCAGCGACAGCCCGGCGAGCGTGGGGCTGAGCCCGCGCTGGGTGACCAGCATCAGCGGCACGAACGACTCGGCCGCGATGAAGGACCCCGCCGCCACCCCGCGCAGCAGGACCACCGACGGCAGTCCGCGCGCCGCCCGGACCGTACCGCGCGGCAGCAGCCCCCGTACGGCCGGCACGAGCAGCGCCGCGCCCACGGCGGCCGGCAGCAGCGACAGCCAGCGCAGCTCCTGCCCCGCGTACTGGAGCAGCCCCGCCCCCGCCGAGATCGCGAGCGCCAGCAGGATCCGCCGCCGGTCCCAGGGCGCGACCGGCGCCGACGGATCGGCGGGCCCGGAGGCGGTCCGCCGGATCGCCGGCAGCGCGAGGGCGAGCGGCAGCACGACCAGCGCGGGGATCCCGACGAAGACCCACCGCCACCCGAGGTGCTCGGTGATCGTCCCGGCGGCGAGCGGCCCGACCACGGACGGCACGACCCAGCTCGCGGCGAAGGCCGCCATGATCGCGGGCCGCAGGTGCTCGGCGTACGCCCGGCTGACGACCACGTACAGCGCGACGATCACCAGCCCGCCGCCCAGCCCCTGCACGGCCCGCCCGAGGATGAACACCCACATCGCGCCGGCCGTCCCCGACAGCAGCAGCCCCGCCGCGAAGGCGCTCATCCCGGCGGTCACCGGCAGCAGCGGCCCCTTCCGGTCGGACCACTGCCCGGCGACGACCATCCCGAAGAGGCTGGTCGTGAAGTACGCGGAGAACGCGAAGGCGTACACCGCCATGCCGTCCAGCTCCCGCGCGGCGACCGGCATGGCGGTCCCGACCGCCGTCGCCTCGAAGGCGATGAGCAGCACGACGGAGACGATGCCGACGCTGAGCGCCCGATGACCGACGTCGAGGACCGAACCCCGGGGGGCCTCGGGGGGCGGGACGACGGCGGTCTCGGCATCACGGGGTTCGAGGGCGCTCATGGGCCCAGGGTAAGGGTCATTCCCTTAGATGACCCCTGTCGCGGGCCGTATCCCGCCTCCCCCTTTGGTCGTACTCCCCGGCTGCGGACGGCCCACGGCGGAGCCCTACGCGGCGGGCGACGGCTTCACCACGGGGGCGCCCTCGAGGGGACCGCCCTCACAACCGAGTGCGTCGGTGGCCCGTCCCGCCAGGATGTAGAGGAGCTCGATCTGCCGCTTCCGGGCCTCGGCGTCCTCCCGCCTCTCGGAGTTCAGCGTGTTCGACAGTTCAACCCGGAACACCGCTTTCCGGGAGGCTTCGTCGAGCTCTCCCGGCAGCCGGCAGGCCACGAAAAGCTTGGAAAGCCAGTAGGTCGACTCGACACGGGCACCGTTTACGTCGTAAAGGGCGATCTCCTTCGCCGGGACTCCGCTCCAGTTCGACGCGCCGGGAGAGGTCCACGAGAACTCGACGCCCACTCCCTTCGACCCTTCCTTGGGCCGAGGGTTGTAGCTGCACGTGTACTGGGGCGACGTGTGACTCCCCGGCTTCATCTGACGCAGCCCTGATCCGAGCCGCTGCACCAGCTTCTCCGTCGGAATGTAGAAGTTCGTGATGAACTGATCGGATCGGAGCGTCCGCTGCACCGCCTTCTCGCCGTCCGAGCCTTCTTCCATGCCGCAGAAGTAATCCGGGGACGGCATCGACGCGGGCTCGGACGTACAGGACGTCGCCAACACGGCAAGGACGAGCAGCCCGGCGAAGCGCATGCGCAAGTCATCCCGCCTTCGGTGACTGGAGATGCGACTTCGCCGCGTCCCTGCCGCCGGTGAAGGAGTTGTTGGCCCCTTCCCGCGCTTCCTTGAAGGCGTTGCTGTCCAGGATCTGCTCACGCTCGCCCCAGTTTCGCATCATCGCGTTGAGGCCGTCCGCGCCTGCGGCATAGTTCCCGCTTCCTTCCCGCTTGGCCGTGTCCTCGGCTTCGTCCACGACGCTCTGTTCCCATTCGAATCCGACCGTGTCGACGAGCGAACTGGCCGCCGAACCCACCAACGGAATCTCTCCGACGACGCCGTTGACGCCGTTGATGGAGTACTTGGCGGTCTCCTCAGCCCACTTCTCTCTGTCGTCCTGCTTGTCGACGTAGACGTCGGCACCGATTCCGTTCAACGCCCCCATGGCACTGCCGATGCCATGGGCCCGAACGTTCCAGTCCGCGCTGTCGTCATGCAGCCTGCCGGAAAAGCTCGGGGCGTCGTTCAGCACCGACGCGGCGTAGGTCCGCTCGGTGTCGTACAGCAGGGAGAACGCGGGGGCATCGTCCGCGATACCGCGCATGACCCGGACGAGGCTGCCCTGCCCCACTGCGATGTTCGCCCGGTCTCCTGAACCGTGGATCGAGTCGCTTCCCCCGACGCCCCCGTAGTTCATGTCCTGACCGCCGAGGATCTCGTGCGTGTCCGCCACGTAGTCGGCCATCGCCTGCGCCATGGGCCGGCGCAGGTTCTCCAGGTGCTCCGGGAACTCGTCGCCGCCCATCTCGTTGTCGAGCAGTCGGATGGCGTCGTGCATCACGCGCGCCTGGCCCTCGGTGTGGGGACCGGGCGGGCCGAGCTTCTCGCCGGGCTCGTGCCCGGTGGCCGCGGCTTGGACGGCCGCGCCGAGGCCTTCCGCCTTGGGCGCGCCCTCGAGGTTCCACTCGCGCTCGGTGAGCAGGTACGCGAGGTGGTCGTTCTTGTTCCCCTCGGCGGCCGGATCGAGGAAGTACTCGGCCGACTCCGGGTCCTCGCTCATGGTCTTGAGCAGTGCGTCCAGCGGATCGACCACGAGGTTCGGGCGCTCGGGGTCGTCGTCGTGCGCCCAGTCCACGTGCTCCCGCTCGGCGTCGATGATGCCGTGGCCCACGTCGTTGAGGAACTGCTTTCCGTAGCCTTCGCCGTTCTCCATCAGTGTCGTGAGGACCTGGTATCCGTGGACCGGGTTGTCACCGCCCAGCGATTCGTCGCCGACGTTGTCGAGCTCCTGCATGAAGGGCTTGTAGGCGTAGCTGTTCGGATCCCTGGTGCCCGACACGAGCGTCGTGGCGAGGCTCGTCGTGATGGACTCGTAGAGCTTCTTGTCGGCCGCGGAGACGTCGCCGTCGTTGGCCGCCCTGTTCATCTGGTCGGCGAGTCGCAGCGTCCCCTCCGCGCCCAGGCCGTACAGGTATCCCTCGCTGAAGCGCTTGTCGTCGGCGTTCTGGCGCAGGAGTTCCCGGTAGTGCTCGAGTTCTTCGGGCGATGCCTTCCCCGAGCGGACCTTGTCCGTGAGGGCCAGTGCCTCCACCGCCTCGACGTCGCCGACCGGCCTCGGGTTGAACCCGGCCGGCCAGGTCGCGTCCGCGCCCGAGGCGTTCAGGAGGGCGCGCTTCACGTCCTCGTCCCACTCGGCGACCGCCTTCACCGCGTTCATGATGGCGCGGGTGTGGGAGTCCTCGACGTTCGGGAGGTCCGGGTCCTGACGGACGGTCTTCGCCGTGGCCGCGTCGACCTTGCCGAAGTCGTAGCTCGCGACGCCGCTGTCCGAGACCTTCATCCCCGCGTCGACGGCGTCGGCGACCGCCGACTTCACCGCCGCCTTGCGTTCGACGAACCCGGCGTGCGCGTCACGAAGAAGCGACTCCATGGCGCGCGCTTCCTTCTGCGCGGAGGCGTACTCCTTGCGCGTCACCACGAAGGGCTGGATCGACGCGGTGGCACTCTCCCCGCTCCAGCCGCCTCCCGTCGAGACGCTCTGGACCTCCTTCGCGAAGATGTCCTCGAGGATCGTGAACTTCGCCGCCATGTTCTTCCAGCCGTCCGCGGCGCCGGTGAGGGCGGAGAAGTCCATCTCCATGATCTGCTGGTAGCTCGGCACGGGTCCCGCCCTACCGTTCCAGGCCCGAGAGCCCGGACTGCACGGAGCGGACCGTCAGACCGGCCGTCGCGTCGGTTCCCGTCAGAGTGCTGACCGCGCCCCGCAGGCCCGCCTTGTGCGAACTCAGCCGCCCCATCAGTTGCTTCACCTGGTCGTCCCACTTCTCGTGGGCCTTCTTGAGGCCCACGGCCGTGTCCCAGCCCGCGAAGGACCTGACAGCCGCGGCCGTCGGCGCGTCGGCGACGTCGGCCGCTTTCCGCGTACCGGGCTCCAACGTGGTCTCGATGGTATTGGCCGCCTTCTTCTTCTTCTCGGGCACGCTTCCCAGGACACCGGCCCCACCGGGAGCTCCGGCGCCCCCGCCGGCTCGGTTCAGCTGCATCTGCGTCGACTGTCGTTCAGCGGCTTCGGCCTTGAGCCGTTCCCACTCCTGCCAGGCCATCGCATACCCCCGTCCACCAGTGCAACCCGAAAGCTTACGCATGTACGCAGAAGCACACGGACGTAGACGTCGAGATCCGGCCTGTCGACGAAACCCGTGACACCTCGTCCGAGCAGCAGGCGAATCGATACTGCTCACGCGTTCACGTTCGCTATCAGCCACCCGGGCCGTCGGCAAGTTCGTCAGGTGTCCCGCCCCTTCTCCCCCCGCTCTCGCCCTCGCCCCGCGCGCGACTGTGAACGGCGTGTGGCAGCGGCATTGCGGTCCCGTGGCATGCCCCCGGAGCCCCTTGAGGACCTTTCCGGCGGCTCCTAATGTCTTCCTTGTCGCCACACCAACCCGACCGTGTGCCCGAGTGGTTCAGGGGCTCGTCTGCAAAGCGAGTGACGTCGGTTCGAATCCGACCACGGTCTCCGAGGTTCCTCCCCGCCGGCGCATCCGGTGGGGAGGAGCGCGGCTTCGTTCGCACGGATGCCTCCATGCCCTTCACCCGGGGCATGGAGGCATCGGTGCGTTGGGGGGGGAGTCGGCCGGCGCCCTGGCGGAGGAGCGACGGGACCCGCGGCGAGCGGGTGCCGTCGTGCGTCGGCGCGTCGTCAGGCCGTCGCCGCCACCGCCGCCTGCGGCCGGATCGGCAGCCGGTTGACCGGGCGGCCGGTCGCCGCGCGGACCGCCGCCGCCACCGCCGCCGGCGAGGTGACGACGGGGACGGCGCTCGCCGCCTTCGCCCCGAAGGGGGCGACGACGTCCCTCTCCTCGACGAGCTTCACGATCCGGATGTCCGGGGCGTCCAGCGAGGTCGGCAGCGCGTAGCCGGTGAAGTCCGGGTGGCGGACCAGGCCGCGGGCGGTGCGCAGGTTCTCGGTGAGGGCCGCGCCGACGCCCTGGGTGACGCCGGCCTCGATGCGGGTGGCGAGCTGGGCGGGGTTGAGGACGCGGCCGACGTCCTGGGCGACGGCCATCTCCACGACCCGGACGGCGCCGAGTTCGATGTCGACGTCGACGACCGCGCGGATCGCGCAGAAGGCGAGGCCGACGAAGGCGTCGCCCTGCCCGGACTCGTCCAGCGGCTCGGTGGGGTGCGGGCGGCACTGGGCGGTGGCCCACAGTTCCTTGCCGTCCATCTCCTCGGCGACGGTCGTCGAGAGGACCCCGTCGTACGAGGTGATCTTGCCGTCGCTGATCTGGAGCAGCTCCGTCGACATGCCGAACTTGTGGGCCAGCGGCTGGAGGAGCTGGGTGCGGACCATCTTGGCGGCGCGCTCGACGGCGCCGCCGGAGACCCAGGTGTGCCGGCCGTGGGTGGCGGCGCCGGCCGGGGGCTGGTCGGTGTCGACGGGCGCCACGTGGACCTCGTCGACGCCGAGGGTCTCCTGGACGATCTGGCGGGCGAGGGTGGTGAAGCCCGAACCGGTGTCCACCGCCGAGCAGATGACGGTGGCGACGCCGTCGAGGACCCGGACGGTGGCCGTGGAGACCTCGTCGGTGCCCTCGGCGCCGAGCATGTGCACCATGCCGAGCGCGTAGCCCACGCCCCGGCGCACCGCGCCCGGTTCGCCCGCGCCCTCCGGCCCGCCGGGCAGCAGCCAGTCCTCCTCGGGGGTGTCCTTGGGGAGGGCGGGCAGCGGGAAGTCCCGTACGGCGGCGAGGAGTTCGGCGACGGGGGCGGGGCAGGTGACGGTCTGGCCGGTGGGCAGCAGATCGCCGGTGGACATGACGTTCCGCATGCGCAGCTCGGCGGGGTCGATGCCGAGGCGGCCGGCGAGCTTGTCCATCTGCGCCTCGTAGGCGGCGCAGACCTGCATCGCGCCCTCGCCGCGGACGTGTCCGGAGGGCGGGTTGTTGGTGCGGACCGCCCAGCCCTCGACGAAGGCGTGCGGGACGACGTACGGGCCGCAGGCGAAGGCGACGGCGGCGGCGAGGGACTCGGACGAGGAGTCGGCGTACGCGCCCGCGTCCAGCAGGATCTGGGCCTCCACCTTGACCAGGCGGCCCTCGGCGTCGGCGTGGTGGCGGTAGCGCAGCAGGGTGGGGTGCCGGTGGGCGTGGCCGAGGAAGGACTCCTCGCGGGTGGCGGTGAGTTTCACCGGGCAGCCGGTGCGCAGCGCGAGCAGGCCGAGGGGGATCTGGAAGCCGGGGTCCTCGCGGTCGCCGGTGGCGCCGGGGACGCCGGTGACGACGACCTTGACCTGGTCGGGGGTGAGACCGAAGCAGGCGGCGGCGAGGTCGCGGTCGGTGTGCGGGTCGGTGGAGGCGGTGTACAGCTCGACGCCGCCGTCGGGGCGGGGCACGGCGAGTCCGGCCTCGGCGCCGATGGGGGCGGGGTCCTGGCGGCCGACCCGGTAGAGGCCCTCGACGACGACCTCGCCGGTGGCCTCCGGGTCGCCGAAGCGCAGCGGGATGTGCCGGATCAGGTTGCCGTCGGGGTGGAGGGGTTCGGCCTCGAACGCCTTCTCCGGGTCGGTGACGGGCTCCAGGAGCTCGTACTCGACGAGGATGGCGGCGGTGGCGAGCCGGGCGGTGTCGGGGTGGTCGGCGGCGACGGCGGCGATGGCCTCGCCGTGGTGCCGGACGAGTCCGTCGGCGAAGACGGGCCGGTCGGCGACGCGCCGGCCGTAGGTGGCCGCGCCGGGCACGTCGGCGGCCGTCACCACGGCCCGTACGCCGGGCATGGCCTCGGCGGCGGAGGTGTCGACGGAGACGATCCGGGCGTGGGCGTGCGGGGAGCGCAGGATGGCGGCCCACAGCAGGCCCTCGGCCCACAGGTCGGAGGCGTACGGGAAGGTGCCCTCGGCCTTGGCGCGGGCGTCGGCCTGCGGCAGGGAGGCGCCGAGTCCGAGGACCGGGGCCTCGGGCTCCGGGGCGGCCCCGGCGGCCTCCGCGAAGGGGAGTGTGGGAATGGCGGTGGTCGCGTCGCTGCTCACGCCCTGCCTCCGTCGTGCTGGTGCGGGATGCGGGCCGAGGCGTCGTCCTCGCCCGCGGTGGCGTGCTCGGTGGCGGCCCGCTCGGCGACGACGTCCTCGACCGCCTTGAGGACGCCCCGGTAGCCGGAGCAGCGGCAGAGGTTGCCGGCGAGGGCCTGGCGGGTCTCCAGCTCGGTGGGGGCGTGGTTGCCTTCGAGCAGGTCGTGCACGGTCATGCACATGCCCGGGATGCAGAAGCCGCACTGCACGGTGCCGCAGCGCGACAGGGCCCGCTGGACGTCGGACGGCTCGCCGTCCACGGCGAGCCCCTCGACGGTCCGCACCTCGCAGCCGGCGGTGGTCGCGGCCGGCACCAGGCAGGAGGCCACGAGCCGTCCGTCCACCTGGACGTTGCAGGCCCCGCACTCGCCCTGCGAGCAGCCGTCCTTGGCGCCGGCGAGACCGAGCCGCTCGCGGAGCACGTAGAGCAGCGACTCGCCGATCCAGGAGTCCGTGACGGGCCGGTCGGCGCCGTTGACCCGCAGCACGTAGGAGGTGTGCGGGTGCTCGTCGCTGTCGACCGAGGTGTACGAGGGCACCGGGGCGTCCGGCACGGGCCCGGGGACGGCGACGGCCGCCTCGGCGTCCGGCGCGTGCTCGTGGTCCGGCGCGTGCTCGTGGTCCGGCGCGTGCTCGTGGTCCGGCTCCGCGGCGCCCTCCGGCTCGGCGGCCGGTTCGTGCCCCGGCTCGCCGGCGGGCCCGTCACCGGCCTCGGACTCCGGCTCGACGAGGGCCTCGGCGACCGGCTCGGCGACCGGCTCGGCCACGGCGTCCGGCACCGCCCACGGCGCCGGGGCGCCGCCCGGCAGGGTCGGCGGCGCCTGCTCGTACGAGACGGGGGCGGGCGCCTCGGCCGGCACCTCCGCGACGGGGGCCGCCGGGAAGTCCGCGAGCCCGCCCGGGACCTCGTGCGCCCCGGGCGCGAACGCGACCTCGTGCGCCTCGACGCCCAGCGGGACCTCGGGGGCGGCCGGGACCCCGGGAACGTTCGGCACCTCGGGGGCGAACAGGGCCTCCGGGGCGGCGCCCGGCTCCGCCGGCACCTCCCACTGCCCGGTCCCGCCGAAGTGCCACTCCGCCGTCGCGTGCGGGTCGTGCTCCACGTACGGCCGGGCCACCGGCGCGCCCGCGCTCTCGTCGCCGTACCCGTGCGGCAGCGGCTCGGGTCCCTGCTCCGGGAAGCCCTGCCCGGGCTCCGGGGCGAAGAACTCGACGCCCTCGGCGGGCTGCGCCAGCGGCTGGAGCGGCACGATCATCGGCGGCGTGTAGCCGTGGCCGGGGGCCTCCAGGGGGACCCCGTCCAGCATGAACTCCGGCGGCAGGTGGACGAAGGCGGTCGCGCCCTCGTCGTACCCCTCGCTCTGCGGGATCGGCTCCCAGCCGCCCGGCGCGGCCGGGGCCGCGGTCTCGTTCTGCTCGTGGTTGCCGGTGTTCACGACAGGGCCCTCCCCAGTGCCCGGCGGGCGAGAGTGGCGACGGTGCGCCGCAGGTGCTGTACGGCCGGCGGCAGCTGGGCGCCGTCCGGCGGATCGGGGACGCAGGCGGCGGCCACGTACTCGCCGAAGGCGGTCAGCGCCTCCGGGGCGAGCGCCCGGTCGTTGTCCCAGTCGACCAGGGAGGCGATCCAGCGCTCGGCCTCCAGCGGGCGCAGCGGCATCGGGGCGACCGCGCCGACGGCGCAGCGGACCCCGCGCCGGGCCGGGTCGAGAACGACGGCGACGGAGGCGGTGGCGCGGGCCGGGCCGGTGCGGCCGGTGGCCTTGAGGAAGACCTGCGGGGCGTGCAGCAGCGGCACCCGGACGAAGGCGACGAGCTCGGCGGGGGCGAGCAGGTCGCGGCCCGCGAGCAGGTGCGAGACGGGGATCTCGCGGCTGCCGAGCGGGCCGACGACGACGAGGTCGGCCTCCAGGGCGGCGAGCACGGGCAGCGAGTCGCCGGTGGGGGCCGCGGTGACGACGTTGCCGCCGAGGGTGCCGGCGTTGCGGATCTGGGGCGGTCCGGCCGCGCGGGAGGCGGCGGCGAGGGCCGGGATGAGGGCGGCGAAGTCGGGGCGGCCCATGCGGGCGTGGGTGAGGCCGGCGCCGAGGAGGGCGTGGCCGTCCTGGTACTGCCAGCCGCGGATCTCGTTGATGCGGCTGAGGCCGACGAGCCCGGCGGGGCGGAGCTGGCCGCGGTTGACGGCGGCCATCAGGTCGGTGCCGCCGGCGACGGGCACGGCGGCCGGCATGGCGGTCAGCGCGGCCACGGCCTCGTCGAGCGAGGCGGGCAGCGTCACGGACTGCGCCGTCTGTGGTGCGTGCGTGGTCAACCCGCTGCCCCTTCCCGGTTGTCCCGGTCCGTCCCCGACTGTGCCCGGCCGCCGCGCCTGCGAGCGGGCGCACGGCGCGCCTGTGTGTGGGCGTACCGTACGTGCTCACAGGCCGGACGTGGCAACTCTGGCACATCTTGCGGGCCGTCCGGAGCGAGGGGCCGCGCGAGCCCCCTCCCCGCCCGGGTGCCCGGGACTCCCGGGACGCCCGGGATGTCCCGAGAGCCCCCGGACGCCCCGGGAAGCCCTGACAGAGAAGGTAACTCCCGTTTCGCCGCTCCCGGGTGACCCCGGGGAGCGAGGTGGCTCACACGATCGGGGGCGGGCCGTCGATCGGGCGGCCGAGGAGACCGGGGCGGCGCTGCCAGGGGGCGGGTCCGGTGGGCGGCCGGTAGGCGACGCCGAGGGCGTCGAGGCGCCGGTAGTGGGTCTCCATGCGGCGCAGGAAGCCGTCCGTGTCGCGGTCGTCGGGGGCGGGCAGGGCGGACCAGGCGACCTCGGCGAAGGCGGCGAGGCGGGGGAAGACCTGGTAGTCGACGCGGGCGCGGTTCTCCATCACCTCGGTCCACACGTTGGCCTGGGTGCCCAGGACGTGCCGGGCCGCCGTCTCGGACAGGCCGGGCGGCACGGGCTCGAAGCGGTAGACGTCCTCCAGGGTGCGCACGAAGCCGATCGGGACGGGTTCGTCGGGGCCGTCGTGCTGCCGGTGGTCGAGGTAGACCTGCTGTTCGGGGCACATGACGACGTCGTGGCCGGCCTCGGCGGCGGCGATGCCGCCGCCGTACCCGCGCCAGGACGACACGGCGGCGCCGTCGGCGAGGCCGCCTTCGAGGATCTCGTCCCAGCCGATGAGCCGGCGGCCGCGGTCGGTGAGCCAGCGGTCGAAGTGGCGGACGAACCAGGACTGGAGTCCCTCCTCGTCGCCGACGCCGAGTTCCGCGATGCGGGCCTGGGCGGCCGGGGACTCCTTCCACTGGTCCTTGGGGCACTCGTCGCCGCCGATGTGCACGAAGGTCGACGGGAAGAGCTCCAGGACCTCCTCCAGGACGCCCTCGTAGAAGCGCAGCACCTCCTCGGTGGGGGCGAGGATGTTCGGGTTCACGCCCCAGGTGTCCCAGACGGTGAGGGCGGCGGTGTCGACGACGTCGGTGTTGCCGAGCCAGGGGTAGGCGGCGATGGCGGCCTGCGAGTGGCCGGGGAGGTCGATCTCGGGGACGACGGTGATGTGCCGTGCGGCGGCGTAGGCGACGATCTCGCGGATGTCGTCCCGGGTGTAGAAGCCGCCGTGCGGGGTCTCGTCCCACAGCGGCGAGGCGCGGTGGCCGCGCTTGGAGCGGGCCCGCCAGGCGCCGACCTCGGTGAGGCGCGGGTACCGCTCGATCTCGATCCGCCAGCCCTGGTCGTCGGTGAGGTGGAGGTGGAAGACGTTCAGCTTGTGCGCGGCCATCAGGTCGAGCAGCCGCAGCACGTCCTCCTTGGCGGTGAAGTGCCGGGAGACGTCGAGGAGGAGGCCGCGCCAGCCGAAGCGGGGGCGGTCGGCGATCTCGGTGTACGGGAGCGCCCAGGTCCGTCCGGGCAGCGGCGCCCGCCGGTACGCGTCGGGGCCGAGGAGCTGGCGGAGGGTCTGGGCGCCCCAGAAGAGCCCGGCGGGGCCGCCGCCGTCGAGCAGGACGCCGTCCCGGGTCACGGAGAGCCGGTAGCCCTCGGGGCCGTGCTCCTCCGCGGTCTCCGGGGAGATCCGCAGCCGGATCGCGCCGGGGCCGGTGCCGTCGGGCAGGGGCAGCCCGGTGGCGGCGCCGAGCACCGGGCGCAGCAGGCGGGCGGTGCCCTCGGTGCCGGGTCCGGCGTCCAGGGCGGTGGTGGCGTCGAGCGGGAGGCTCCCCTCGGGGTGGCGGGCCGTCAGGGGCGCGGGGATCAGATCCGTCTCTGTCATCACGTCAGTCCTTCACCGCCCCGCCCAGCCCGGAGACCAGACGGCGCTGTACGAGTACGAAGAAGACGAGCACCGGGACGGTCATCACGGTCGAGCCGGCCATGATTCCTCCCCAGTCGTTCTCGTCGGGTTTGAAGAAGACCAGCAGCGCCATCGGGAGGGTGGACTGCGAGGTGTCGCTGATGAGGAACGACTTGGCGAAGAGGAAGTCGTTCCAGGTGGAGATGAACGAGAAGACGCTGGTCGCCACGAGTCCCGGCAGGACCAGCGGGAAGAGGATCGTCCACAGGAAGCGGGCGTGGCTCGCCCCGTCGATCCGCGCCTGCTCCTCCAGCGCCTCCGGGACGGCCCGGACGAAGCCGCGCAGCATCCAGATCGCGAACGGCAGCGAGAAGGCGAGGTGCGGGAGGACCAGCGAGCCGAGGGTGTTGAGGAGTCCGGCGTCCCGCATGAGGAAGAAGAGCGGGATGGTCAGGGCCTCGACCGGCACCGTCTGCGCCACCAGGAACAGGACGAGGAGGGTGGTGCGGAACCGGAAGCGGAAGCGGGTGACGGCGGTCGCCGCGAGGAAGGCGATGGCGGCGGAGGCGACCACGACCGCCGTCGCCACCAGCAGGCTGTTGAGGAAGTAGCGGCCGAAGTCCTGCTGCTCGAAGACGCGCCGGAAGGAGTCGAGGGACGGCGAGAGCGTCCACGGCCGGGGGTCGGTGGACTGGATCTCGCCGGCCGGTTTGAGGGCGGAGAGGACCATCCAGTACAGCGGGAAGGCGACGACGGCGGCGGCGAGCAGGGCGGTGGCCTCGGCGAGCAGCCGGCCGGGGGTGCGGGGGGCGGTCACAGGTCCTCCCCCTGGCGGCGCAGGATCCGCAGGTACACGAGGGTCACGGCCAGCAGGAGCAGCAGCATGACGACGCCGATGGCGGCGCCCAGGCTGTACTGGGAGGACGCGAACGCCTGTTGGTAGGCGTAGACGTTGAGGACGAGGTTCTGCCCGGCGATGCCGCCTCCGTTGGTCATGACGTAGATCTGGGTGAAGACCTTGAAGTCCCAGATGACGGACTGGATGGTGACGACGGCGAGGATCGGGCGGAGCAGTGGCGCGGTCACGGTGCGCCAGATCCGCCACGGGGAGGCGCCGTCGAGGGCGGCGGCCTCCAGGACCTCGGTGGGGACGGCCCGGATCCCGGCGTAGACGGTGACCATCACGAAGGGGAACGAGCACCAGACGACTTCGAGGAGGACGAGCGCGAAGGCGCTGTACCGCCCGTAGGTCCAGGAGAAGTCGCCGAGGCCGAGGAGTCGGTTGACGGGGCCGAAGTCGGCGTCGAAGAGGAAGACCCAGACGGTGGAGCCGGTGACGGCGGGGGTGGCCCAGGCGCCGAGCGCGGCCAGCATCAGGGCGAGGCGGGGCAGCGCCCGTACCCGGGTCAGGAGGACGGCGAGGGCGCAGCCGACGGCGAGGGTGCCGGCGACGCAGGCGGCGGCGAAGACGGCGGTGGCGAGCAGGACCTGACGGAACCGCGGGTCGGTGAAGAGGGCCGTGTAGTTGGCGAGGCCCTGGAAGGAGGTGGGTTCGCCGCCGCTGACCTGGGCCTGGGTGTACTCCAGGAAGGAGATGAGGCCGAGTTGGTAGACGGGGTAGACGAGGAGGGCGCCGAGGACGGCGAGGGCGGGCAGCAGGTAGAGCCAGGGGGTCCAGGCGGAGGTCCCGGTGCGGGACTTCGCGGTACGGCTCCGGGGCCGGCGGGCGGCAAGGGCGACGGTCATCCGGTTCAGCCCGCCTCGGCGAAGGCCGCGTCCATCTTCTTCGCCGCGTCGTCGGCGGCGTTCTTCACGTCCTTCCGGCCGCTGGCGATCTCCTGGAGCATCGTGGGGACGACGAGCGAGGAGTCGATGCGTCCCCAGGCGGCGGTGGCGGGCACGAACCTCGTGCCGGCGGCGAGGGTGTCGATGAAGGGCTTCACGAAGGGCTTGCGCGCGGCGGCGGCGGTGCGGACGTCGGTGAAGGTGGGCAGGAAGCCCATCGCGTCGAACAGCTCGGCCTGGGTCTCCTTGCCGGCGAGGCTCTTGGTCAGCTCGACGGCGAGGGTGCGGTGGGCGCTGGACCTGAGGACGCCGATGTTGTTGCCGCCGGCGAAGGCGGGGGCGACGGAGCCGGGCGTGGTGCCGGGGAGCGGGACGACGGCGTAGTTGCCCTTGACCCGGCCGGCCTCGACGGCGGCGTGGCTGAAGTCGCCGCCGATGGCCATGCCGGCCTTGCCGGCGGCGAAGGCGGTGACGGTGGCGTTGCCGCCCATCTGGGCGCAGGTGGCCGGGGGGCAGTTGTCGTCACGGAGGAGCGAGGTGTAGGCGGTGAGGCCCCGGACGGCGGCGTCGCTGTTCAGGGCGGCCTTGTAGGTGCCGGAGGCGTCCTTGACGGCGAGGTCGCCGCCGGCGGCCCAGACGAAGGGGAGGGCGCCGTAGGTGTAGGCGCCGCCGACGGCGATGCCGTACAGCTCCGGCCTGGCCTTGCGGATCTTCTTCGCGGTCGCGACGAGTTCGTCCTGGCTCCTGGGGGCGGTGAGGCCGAGCTCGCGGAAGACGTCGGTGCGGTAGTAGAGGGCCCGTACGCCGACGAAGAGCGGGGCGCCGTAGACCTTTCCGCCGACGGTGACGGACTCCCTGGCGGTGGGGTCGGTGGAGCCGGCCTGGTCCCAGGCGGTGAACTCGGCAGTGATGTCGGCGAGTCCGCCGTCCTTCACGTAGCCGGCGGTGTCGGTGTTGCCGTACTCGATGACGTCGGGGGCGGACTTCGGGTCGTTGAAGGCCGCCTTGACGCGCTGGGCGCGGGTCTCGACGGGGATGTACTCGACCTCGACCCGGGCGCCGGGGTGTTTCTCCTCGAAGGCGGCGACGGCCTCGTCGACGACCTTCTCCTTGGGCTGGTTGGCGACCTCCTGGAAGAGCCAGACGCGCAGGGTGCCGGTCTTCTCGTCGCCGCCGGCGGCGGGTGCGGAGGTCTGGGGCGCGCAGGCGGCGAGGACGAGGGCGGCGAGCGGCAGGGCGACGGGGGCGGTGATCCGGGCAGGAAGCTTCATGGCGGTTCCCCTCCGAGCGTGCGTTGCAACATACGCAACGGGCGTTTCGTGCTGCACAACAACAGCGGTGAGGTTAGGCGCGCCCGCCGATCACGACAAGAGGTCTCGACCACTTCCCGCCCGCCGCGGGGCGGCAGGGCAAACGAAACGGCCCCCGTCGAGAGCCGGGCCGGGGTTACTTCCCCTTGCCGCCCTTGTCCTTGTCCTTGTCGCCACCCGAGCCCATGGACTCGTAGATCTCCTTGCACATGGGACAGACCGGGTACTTCTTGGGGTCACGCCCCGGCACCCAGACCTTTCCGCACAGTGCGACGACGGGAGTGCCGTCGAGGGCACTCGCCATGATCTTGTCCTTCTGGACGTAATGGGCGTAGCGCTCGTGGTCGCCGTCACCGTGGGACACCTGCGGCGTCGGCTCGACGAGGGTTCCCGTACCTGCCCCGCGCTCGGGCTCGAGAGTGCTCATGGCACCCAAGGGTACTGGGAGCCGCGGGACTCAGTTGAGCGAAGGGTCGTCCGGGTAGGTCGCGACCATCGCGAGGTCGCCGCGCTGCCGGCGGAGGACCTGCCGCCAGAGGGTCTCCGGGGTCGGCGAGGAGACGTCGCCGGGCTCGGACTCGACGACGTACCAGGCACCCTCGGTCAGTTCGGTCTCCAGCTGGCCGGGGCCCCAGCCCGCGTAGCCGGCGAAGATGCGGAGCGCGCCGAGGGCGGGGCCGAGGAGCTCCGGCGGGGTCTCCAGGTCGACCAGGCCGATCGCGCCGAAGACCCGGCGCCAGCCGATCGGGCCCTCGTCGCCGGGGATGACGGCGAGGCCGAGGGCCGCGTCGAGGGAGACCGGGCCGCCCTGGAAGACCACGCCCGGCTCGCCGGCCAGCCCCGCCCAGGGGGCGAGCACGTCGCCGACGGTGACGGGGGTGGGCCGGTTGAGGACGACGCCGAGCGAGCCCTCGTCGTCGTGGTCGAGCAGCAGCACCACCGCGCGGTCGAAGTTCGGGTCCGCGAGGGCGGGGGTGGCCACGAGCAGCCGTCCTGTGAGCGAGGACACCTCGGTCATGCGACACATGATCCCGCATCTTCGGCGCGTGCGGGGGTTCTCGGGCGCAATGCCGGGAAACCCGTGGAAGCCGAGGCGAGCCTCGCAGGTCGGGAGGGGCGGGACAGGACCGTCCGGACCGCCCGCCCCGGACAACCGGACGGTGACAGTCCGCAAGATCGCGGGAACGGAGGGTGTTGTGCCGAATTCATTACATCTGACAGGCACCCCGAGCGGCCCGATCAGGGTCCAATGGCCCCTTACCCTTTTCTCTGGCCACCCGACCGACGACTCCGGAACGCGAGATTCATGACCGGCACAGACGATGTCCTGCTTGTCCACGGCGGAACCCCGCTCGAGGGCGAGATCCGCGTTCGCGGCGCGAAGAACCTCGTGCCCAAGGCGATGGTCGCCGCCCTGCTCGGCAGCGGCCCCAGCAGACTGCGCAACGTGCCGGACATCCGCGACGTGCGCGTCGTCCGCGGCCTGCTCCAGCTGCACGGCGTGACGGTCCGCCCCGGCGAGGAGCCCGGCGAGCTGGTGCTCGACCCGACGCACGTCGAGTCCGCCAACGTCGCCGACATCGACGCCCACGCCGGCTCGTCGCGCATCCCGATCCTCTTCTGCGGCCCGCTGCTGCACCGCCTCGGCCACGCCTTCATCCCCGGCCTCGGCGGCTGCGACATCGGCGGCCGGCCGATCGACTTCCATTTCGACGTGCTCCGCCAGTTCGGCGCGACCATCGAGAAGCGGGCCGACGGCCAGTACCTGGAGGCCCCGCAGCGCCTTCGCGGCTGCAAGATCCGCCTCCCGTACCCCTCGGTCGGCTCGACCGAGCAGGTGCTGCTCACGGCGGTCCTCGCCGACGGCGTCACCGAGCTGTCGAACGCGGCCGTGGAGCCCGAGATCGAGGACCTGATCTGCGTCCTGCAGAAGATGGGCGCGATCATCTCCATGGACACCGACCGGACCATCCGGATCACCGGTGTCGACAAGCTCGACGGCTACACCCACCGGGCCCTCCCGGACCGCCTGGAGGCGGCCTCCTGGGCGTCCGCGGCGCTCGCCACCGAGGGCAACATCTACGTGCGCGGCGCCCAGCAGCGCTCGATGATGACCTTCCTGAACACCTACCGGAAGGTCGGCGGCGCCTTCGAGATCGACGACGAGGGCATCCGCTTCTGGCACCCGGGCGGCTCGCTCAACGCGATCCACCTGGAGACCGACGTCCACCCCGGCTTCCAGACCGACTGGCAGCAGCCGCTGGTCGTCGCCCTGACGCAGGCGTCCGGCCTCTCCATCGTCCACGAGACGGTGTACGAGTCCCGGCTCGGCTTCACCTCGGCGCTGAACCAGATGGGCGCCCACATCCAGCTGTACCGCGAGTGCCTGGGCGGCTCCGACTGCCGCTTCGGCCAGCGGAACTTCCTCCACTCCGCGGTCGTCAGCGGCCCCACCCGCCTCCAGGGCGCCGACCTGGTCATCCCGGACCTGCGCGGCGGCTTCTCGTACCTGATCGCGGCCCTCGCCGCCCAGGGCACCAGCCGGGTGCACGGCATCGACCTGATCAACCGCGGCTACGAGAACTTCATGGAGAAGCTCGTGGAGCTGGGCGCCAAGGTCGAGCTGCCGGGCAGCGCGCTCGTCTAGGACCCGCCGGAAGGCCCTGCGGGGCCTTCTCCCGGACGTACGGAAGGGCGGCCACCCCGGAAGGGGTGGCCGCCCTTTACGTGCGCCTACAGGCTGCTTACTTGCCCTTGGCGGCTTCCTTGAGCTTCGAGCCCGCGGAGACCTTCACGCTGTAACCGGCCGGGATGTTGATCGGGTCGCCGGTCTGCGGGTTACGAGCGGTGCGAGCGGCACGGTGGGTGCGCTCGAAGGTCAGGAAGCCGGGGATGGTGACCTTCTCGTCGCCCTTGGCGACGACCTCGCCGACGGTCTCGGCGAGGGCGGCCAGCACGGCGTCGGCGTCCTTGCGGGTCACCTCGGCGCGGTCGGCCAGCGCGGCCACCAGCTCACTGCGGTTCATGTTGTTACTCCCGTGTTCTTCTTGCCTGTGAGGCGTGAGATCGAAGCCGATGCTGCCAGGGGCCTCGGACAGTCCCCGGAACCGGGTCTGCCTCTCGTGGATCCCTCGCGCCCTGGGGGTTCCCCCCTGGACGAAGTCCTCGGGGGAGCATCCTGCCCCCACCAGCGGCGGGAACGCCAATCCGGCACCCCCTGGGGTCACACGGAAAGCGCCGGAGGCCCCTGGTGGTGACGTAGCGTCGACTCCCCGCAAACGGTGCGGAGCCGAAAAGCCACCCTAAAGGCGGGTTTACGACTCCGCGAATCGCGACACGCTCGGGGTACCGCTCCCCGGTGACGTCAGGCGCCCGCGCCCGCCGCCTTCGCGGCGGTCCGCACGGCCCCGGCGACGGCGCCGGCGACCTTGTCGTTGAAGACCGACGGGATGATGTAGTTCGGGTTCAGCTCGTCCTCGGTGACGACGTCCGCGAGGGCCGCGGCGGCCGCCAGCATCATCTCGGTGTTCACCGTGCGGGACTGCGCGTCGAGCAGACCGCGGAAGACGCCGGGGAAGACCAGGACGTTGTTGATCTGGTTCGGGAAGTCCGAGCGGCCGGTGGCGACCACGGCGGCGGTCTGCCGCGCGGCGGCCGGGTCGACCTCCGGGTCGGGGTTCGCGAGCGCGAACACGATGGAGTCCTCGGCCATCGCGGCCACGTCCTCCGCGCCCAGCAGGTTCGGGGCCGACACGCCGATGAAGACGTCCGCGCCGACGACGGCCTCCTTGAGGGTGCCGGTGACGCCCTCCGGGTTGGTGTTGTCGGCGATCCAGCGCAGCGGGGAGTCGGCCGGGGCGGCCACCAGGTCCTCGCGGCCGGCGTGCACGACGCCGTGGATGTCGGCGACGACCGCGTGCTTCACGCCCGCGGCGATCAGCAGCTTCAGGATGGCCGTGCCGGCCGCGCCGGCGCCGGACATGACGACCCGGACGTCCCCGATGCCCTTGCCGACCACGCGGAGCGCGTTGGTGAGGGCCGCGAGGACGACGATGGCGGTGCCGTGCTGGTCGTCGTGGAAGACCGGGATGTCCAGGGCCTCGCGGAGCCGGGCCTCGATCTCGAAGCAGCGGGGCGCCGAGATGTCCTCCAGGTTGATGCCCGCGAAGCCGGGGGCGATGGCCTTGACGATCGCCACGATCTCGTCGGTGTCCTGGGTGTCCAGGCAGATCGGCCAGGCGTCGATGTCGGCGAAGCGCTTGAAGAGGGCGGCCTTGCCCTCCATGACCGGCATGGCGGCCATCGGGCCGATGTTGCCGAGGCCGAGGACGGCGGAGCCGTCGGTGACGACCGCGACGGTGTTGCGCTTGATGGTGAGGCGGCGGGCGTCCTCGGGGTTCTCGGCGATCGCCATGCACACGCGGGCGACGCCCGGGGTGTAGATCATCGAGAGGTCGTCGCGGTTCCGGATGGGGTGCTTGGACGCCATCTCGATCTTGCCGCCGAGGTGCATCAGGAACGTACGGTCCGAGACCTTGCCGAGGACGACGCCCTCGATGTCCCGCAGCCGCTCGACGATCTCGTCGGCGTGCGCGGTGGAGGTCGCGGCGATGGTGACGTCGATCCGGAGCTTCTCGTGGCCCGAGGCGGTGACGTCGAGGCCGGTGACGGAGCCTCCGTGGGACTCGACCGCAGCGGTGAGCTGCGAGACCGCGGTGCCGCTCGCGGGCACCTCCAGCCGGACCGTCATCGAGTACGAGACGCTGGGCGCCGTTGCCATGGCCGGGTTCCTCTGCTTTCCCTAGCTTCGTTGCTACGCCGCCCCGGCTGGTTGCCCTGGCGGCGCCCTCCGATGGTCGCACCTACCCGCCGGTAGCAGGTAATGCGGTCATTTTGTTTTCGGAAAGTAGTTTCCACCATACGAGAGATGCTGAGGCAACAGAAGAGGCCCCGGTCATCGGAAGACGACCGGGGCCCCAACTTCGTATGTATGTCTAAGTGACACCGACCCGCCATGCTCGCCTCGCGGCAAGTGGTCCCTCTGAGGGACGAAGGTTGGGCCCGGGGGCTTGGATCGAGCCGGTGTCACGACAAGGCTAACAAAGGCTCCGCGAAGGTGATTCCCCCCGCGCGTGTTGACCGGAAATCACCCCCGGAGAGCCCCGTCCGGGTCCCGGCCCTCAGTCCCGCAGGAGGTCCGGCACCCCGGCCGCGTCCGGCAGGTCCCGCTCGCCCGCGAGCACGGTCAGCGCCTGCGTCGAACGGGTCAGGGCCACGTACAGCACCCGCAGGCCGGCCGGGGACTCGTCGGCGATCTCGGCCGGGGCGACGACGAGGGTGGCGTCGTACTCCAGGCCCTTCGCCTCCAGCGAGCCGAGCGCGACCACCCGGTCCCCCAGCCCGTCCAGCCAGCGGGCGGCCTCCGCGCGCCGGTCCATGGCGACGACCACGCCGACCGTGCCCTCGACCTCGGCGAGCAGCCGCTCCGCCTCGGACCGCACGGTTCCGGCCAGATCGCCGCCCTTGGCGACGGCGACGAACCGGGGCTCGACGCCGGTCGAGCGGACCGCCCGCGGGGACTCCTTGCCCGGCATCGCGAGGGCGAGGACCTTGGCGGCCAGCTCGGCGATCTCCGCCGGGTTGCGGTAGTTCACGGTCAGCTCGAAGCGGCGGCGCGGCCGGGAGCCCAGCGCCTCGTCGCGGGCGGCGGCCGCCTCGTCCGGGTCGGACCAGGAGGACTGCGCCGGGTCCCCGACGATCGTCCAGGTGGCGTGCCGGCCGCGGCGGCCGACCATCCGCCACTGCATGGGCGTGAGGTCCTGCGCCTCGTCGACGATGACGTGGGCGTACTCGGTGCGCTCGGCGGCGAGCCGCTCGGCCCGCTCGCGCTGGGTCTCCTCCCGTACCGGCATCAGCTCCTCCAGACCGGTGAGCTGGTCCAGCGGGTCGTACTCCCGCTTCCGCTTCGGCCGGGCGGGGGCGCCGAGCAGGGTGTGCAGCTCGTCCAGGAGGGCGACGTCGTGGACCGAGAGGCCCGGGCGGCGCAGCGAGCGGGCGATCCGGCGGACCTCGCCGGGGTTGAGGACCCGGCGGGCCCAGCGGCCGAGCCGCTTCTCGTCGGCCATGGCGTCCAGGACCCGGCGCGGGACGAGCTCCGGCCACCAGGCGTCGAGGAAGCCGGTGAAGGAGTCCTCGGTGGAGACGTCCTCGTCGAAGGAGGAGCGCAGCTCGGCGGCGAGCTCGGGGTCGCTGTGCCGGCCCGCGGCGCCCGACCTGGCGTAGAGGGCGTCGAGGAGGAGGCGGCGGGCGCGCGGGCGCAGGAGGTTGACGGGCGCGGTCCCGGAGAGCACGTTCTGCCGGATCCGCCGCAGCTCGCCCTCCTCCAGTTCGAGGCGGCGCCCGAAGGCGACGACCCGGAGCAGCTTCGGTGTGTCGGGGCCCTCCAGGGCGCCGCGGGCGGCCTTGCGGAGCACCGCGAGCATCCGCGACGACCCCTTGATCCGGGAGACGGCGGGCTCGTCGTACGCGTCGGCCTCGGCCCCGTCGACGAGGTTGCCGAGCGCCCGGATGGCGACCTGTCCCTCCTCGCCGAGGGAGGGCAGCACGCCCTCGGTGTACGAGACGAGCAGCGGGGTCGGCGAGACGATGAGGATGCCGCCGGCGTACCGCCTGCGGTCCTGGTAGAGCAGGTACGCGGCCCGGTGCAGCGCCACCGCGGTCTTCCCGGTGCCCGGCCCGCCCTCGACGTAGGTGACGGAGGCGGCGGGGGCGCGGATGACGAGGTCCTGCTCGGCCTGGATGGACGAGACGATGTCCCGCATGGTGTGGCTGCGGGCCTGCCCGAGGGCGGCCATCAGGGCGCCGTCGCCGATGACGGGCAGCTCGGCGCCGCCGAGGCTGGCCTTCAGCTCGGGGCGCATCAGGTCGTCCTCGACGCCGAGGACCTTCCGGCCCTTCGACCGGATGACCCGGCGCCGGACCACCCGGCCCGGCTCCACCGGCGTGGACCGGTAGAAGGGCGCGGCGGCGGGGGCGCGCCAGTCGATGACGAGCGGGGAGTAGTCGGCGTCGAGGACGCCGATGCGGCCGATGTGCAGGGTCTCGCCGATGTCGGCGGTGTTGTCGGGCCGGATGGCGTCGTCGGCGGGCTCGACGGAGGTGTAGGCGCCGTCGGGTCCCTTGACCCCGTCCTTGCCCTCCAGCAGGTCGATCCGGCCGAACAGGAAGTCCTCGAACTCGTTGTTGAGCCGGTTCAGGTGGATCCCGGCGCGGAAGACCTGGGCGTCGCGCTCGGCGAGGGCGCCGGGCGTGCCGACGTGCCCCTTCTGCGCGGCGTCGTTCATCAGGAACTCCGCCTCGTGGATCTTCTCCTCCAGGCGGCGGTAGACCTGGTCCAGATGTTCCTGCTCGACGCCGATCTCACGGTCTCTGACCGTGTCGACGGCTTCCTGCGCGGCCACTAAGGCCCCCTTCTGACGTGCACTGGGCAGCCGTCAAAGGTACGCCACCGGTGGCCGCCGTGTCAGGCGAGGGGCGGCGGCTGATCGTGCAGAATCCGCTGGAAGAGGTGGTGATCGCGCCACGCGCCGGCGATGTGCAGGTACCGGGGCGCGGTCCCGATCCGCTCGAACCCGGCCTTGGCGAGGACGCGCTGCGAGGCGTGGTTGTCGAGCAGGGTCGACGCCTCGATCCGGTGCAGCCCGAGCTCGTCCCGCGCGGCGCGCAGCACCTCGGCGACGAGCAGGGAGGCGATGCCGCGCCCCGTTCGCTCCCCGTCCACCCAGTACCCGAGCGAGGCGCTGCGGAACGGCCCCAGCACGATCCCGGACAGGATCGCGGCCCCGACGATCCGCTCGTCGTCCCCCCCGTCCCCCTCGACGGCGAACCACCTCCGCCCGCCGTCGGCCAGCCGCTCGGCCTGCCGCTCGGCGGTGTAGTACCGCTCGTCCCGATCCGGCTCGGTGGCCCGCATGTGCCCCCGGTTCCGCCCCAGCGCCTCCGCCAACGCGCCGGCGTCCGCCGCCCGCGCCTCCCGAACCCCCACCACGACGTCCATCCGGGCAACCTACCCCGCGCTCCGTCGGGGAGCTAAGGCGTCGGGTCGACCGAGAGGCGGTAGCCGCGTTTGACGACCGTCTGGATGAGCTTGGGGGTGCCGAGGGACGCCCGGAGGCGGGCCATCGCCGTCTCGACCGCGTGCTCGTCCCGCCCCGCCCCCGGCAGCGCCCGCAGCAGGTCCGCCCGGGAGACGACCCAGCCCGGCCGGCGGGCCAGCAAGCCCAGGAGCGCCATGCCGGCCGGCGGTACGGGCCGCAGCGCCCCGTCGACGAGGACCGCGTGCCCGCGGATCTCGACGCGGTGCCCGGCGACGGGCAGCACCCGCGCCCGCGCGGGCAGCTCGGTACAGAGGAGCTGCACGAGCGGCCCGAGCCGGAACCGTTCGGGCTGGTGCGTGGGGATGCCCTCGGCCTGCAGCGGAAGCGCCGTCACCGGCCCCACGCACACCGCGAGCACCTCGTGCCGCAGCGCCTCGACGACCCGGTCCCGTACCCCCCGCTCGGCGGCCCGGGCGAAGAGCGACGCCGCGGCGGGCGCGCTGGTGAAGGCGACCGCGTCGAGGGAGCCGGCGAGCACCACGTCGATCAGGCGGTCGAGCGGTACGAGGTCCTCGGGCGGCATCCACCGGTAGACGGGGACGCCGAGGACGGTCGCCCCGGCGGCGGTGAGCGCCTCGACGAAGCCGGGGAGGGGCTCGCCGTGGAGCTGGAGGGCGATCCGCCGCCCGGCGACGCCTTCGGCGAGGAGCCGGTCGAGGACCTCGGCCATCGACTCGGACGAGGGCGACCAGGACTCGGTCAGCCCGGCGGCCCGCACCGCCCCCTTGACCTTGGGCCCGCGGGCGAGCAGTTCGACCCCGCGGAGCGCGTCGAGGAGCTCGCTGCCGTACCCCCACCCCTCCGCCGCCTCGACCCACCCGCGGAAGCCGATCGCCGTGGTGGCGACGACGACGTCCGGGGTGTCGCCGATGATCTCCTTGGTGGCGGCGAGGAGTTCGGCGTCGTCGGCGAGGGGCACGATCCGCAGCGCGGGGCCGTGCACGACGGCCGCTCCGCGCCGGCGCAGCAGGGCGATGAGTTCGTCCGCGCGCCGAGCCGCGGTGACGCCGACGGTGAAGCCGGCCAGGGGTCCGTGTTCGTGCTGGTCCATGGTCGTCGAGAGTGGCGCGGACGCGTGACAGTCGGGGTTCACGCGTATTTCCTGCCCGTTACGGTACGCGCCCGTCACCCCGGCTCACACCTTCGCGTATCCGGGCCGGTTCTCCGGCTCCTCGGCGGACTCGGCGGTGTCGGGGACGACGGGCGGGCGGCGAAGGTATACCGCCCAGGTGACGGCCATGCAGGCGGCGTAGAAGGCGAGGAAGGCGACGAAGGCCCCGGTGCCGGTGCCGACGGTCTGGAAGGACTGCCGGAAGGCGAGGTTGATGCCGAGGCCGCCGAGGCCGCCGACGGCGCCGATGAGGCCCATGGAGGCGCCGGAGAGCCGCCGCCCGTACGCCTCCGCGGTCTCGCCGCTCAGGCCCTTGCGGTGCCCCTGGGCGAGGAAGATCGCCGGGATCATCTTGAAGGTGGAGCCGTTGCCGAGGCCGCTGAGGACGAAGAGGGCGATGAAGCCGACGAGGAAGACGGCGAGCGACTCGGCCAGCGAGGCGTAGACGACCACCCCGGTGGCGGCGGACATGGCGGCGAAGGTGCCGAGGGTGATGCGGGCGCCGCCGTGCTTGTCGGCGAGGGAGCCGCCGAGGGGGCGGATGAGGGAGCCGAGCAGGGGGCCGATGAAGGTGAGCGAGGCGGCCTGCAGCGGGGTGCGGCCGAACTGGGTCTGGAGGACGAGGCCGAAGGCGAAGCTGTAGCCGATGAAGGAGCCGAAGGTCCCGATGTACAGGAAGGCCATGATCCAGGTGTGGCGGGCCCGCACGGCCTCGCGGAAGGCACCGGTGTCGTTCTTCACGGGCGTGAGGTTGTCCATGAAGAGCGCGGAGCAGACGGCGGCGACGACGATCAGCGGCAGGTAGACGCCGAGGACGATCCTGGGGTGCAGGGCGCCGGCGGTGCCGATGACGAGGAGCCCGACGAGCTGGACGACGGGGACGCCGATGTTGCCGCCGCCGGCGTTGAGGCCGAGCGCCCAGCCCTTCTTCCGGAGCGGGAAGAAGGCGTTGATGTTGGTCATGGAGGAGGCGAAGTTGCCGCCGCCGACGCCGGTGAGGGCCGCCACCAGGACGAAGGTGGAATAGGAAGTGCCGGGTTCCATCACGGCGAAGGCGAAGCCGGTCGGCAGCAGGAGCAGCAGGGCGCTGAAGACGGTCCAGTTGCGGCCGCCGAAGCGGGCGACGGCGAAGGTGTACGGGATGCGGATCAGCGCGCCGACGAAGGTCGCGGTGGCGATGAGGAAGAACTTCCCGGCGGCGTCGATGCCGTACTGGGGTCCCATGAAGAGGACCATCACGGACCAGAGGCTCCAGATGGAGAAGCCGATGTGCTCGGAGAAGACCGAGAAGGCGAGGTTCCGTTTGGCGATCCGCTCGCCCTTCTCCTGCCAGAAGGTCTCGTCCTCCGGCTCCCACACGTCGATCCAGCGCCCGCCCATCTCGCACCTCCACGGTGTCGGATCCGGTCCCGGATCCTGGTGCCCCCGACGCTAGGGGTTCGGCGTTTCAGAGCGGTACCGCGAGATGACGTCGGCGGAACCTTGCTCTCACCCGGGTCCGGCGGCTCCTGTGAGTGCGTCCGGCAGGCCCGGTTCGCCGTCCGGGAGCCAGGAGCCGGGCGGGCGTTCCAGCCAGCCCTCCCGGGCGCCCAGTTCGGCGGCGGCGGTGCGGAGGGCGTCGAGGGCGGGGTGGCGCAGGCCCTTGCGCCAGACCAGGCTGACGGGCGAGAGGGGGACGGGGTCGACGAGGGGCCGCAGGACGCAGCCGGGCATGGGCGGGAAGCCGGTGCCGGCGAGGACCGGGCGCCGGTGCTTGGCCATGATCCGCTGGAACTCCTCCTTGCCGACGGCGAGCGGCGCGGGCGGCGCCAGGTGGATGCCGCGGCCGGCGAAGAGCGTGGCGGCGAGGTCGGTCCACTCGGTGGTGCGGTCGTTCCCGGCACCGGCGTAGAGGTGTTCGCCGGCGAGCCGGGCGAGCGGCACCTCGGGCAGGGCGGCGAGCTCGTGGTCCTCGGGCAGCAGCACCGCCATCGGCTCGTACCGGACGAAGGACGCGTCGAGCCGGGCCCGCAGGGCGGGCGCGAGGCCGCCGTACCGTCCGAAGGAGGCGTCGAGCCGGCCGGCCAGGATCTCCCGCGCGGCGCCGGTGAGCCCGGACTCGAAGCGGGCCATCAGCTCGTGCTCGGGGGCGAGTTCGCGGGCGCGGCGCAGGATCCGGTCCTGGACGAGGCCGGGCGTGTTGAGGTCGACGAGGAGGGGGCGGGTCTCGGCCCGGAAGGCGTCGCGGAGCGCGTCGTGGGCGTCGAGGACCCGGCGGGCGTACGGGAGGAGCCGTTCGCCGTCCGGGGTGAGGGCGACCTGCCGGGTGGTCCGTACGAAGAGCGGGGCGCCCACCTCGCGCTCCAGGCGCCGGATGTCCCGGCTCAGCGCCTGCTGGGCGACGAAGAGCCGGCCGGCGGCGCGGGTGAAGTGCAGCTCCTCGGCGACGGCGGTGAAGGCGCGGAGCAGCCGGGGTTCGATGTCGTACGGAGTGGCCACCCGCCGCATTCAACAACACAGGTGCGTGAATGGCGACCGTACAGGTGTTGGACGGTCCGGGCGCCCCGGCCGGAGCCTGGTGCCATGCCCCAGCAGCTCCTCGTCCCCACCCCCGCCGGCCCGGGCCTGGCCCCCCGCTACCGCGAGCGCCCCGCCGCGCTCCCCCGCAACCCCTACCTCCGGCTCTTCGCCCTCCCGGGCACGCGCGCGTTCACCGCCGGGAACCTGATCGCCCGGCTGCCGTCGGGGATGTTCGGCATCAGCGCGGTCCTGATGATCTCGGCGGCGTACGACTCCTACGCGCTGGCCGGCGCGGTCAGCGCGACCGGCCTGGTGGCGGGGGCGCTGACGGCGCCCTGGGTGGCCCGGCTGGTCGACCGGCACGGGCAGGCCCGGGTCGCTCTTCCGGCCGCGCTGCTGGCCGTCCTGGGGCAGCTGGCGCTGCTGCTGTGCGTCCGGGGGCACGCGCCCGCGTGGACGCTGTTCTGCGCGGTCGTCCTGACCGCGACCGCCCCGAACACGGGCGGCATGTCCCGGGCCCGCTGGGCGCATCTGCTGCGCGGTGACGCGGCCGCGCTGCACACCGCGAACTCCTTCGAGCAGGCCGCCGACGAGCTGTGTTTCATGGTGGGTCCGCTGCTGGCGGCGGTGGCCTGCTCGGCGCTCTTCCCGGAGGCGGGCACGCTGGTGGCGGCCGTCCTGCTGCTGACCGGCGTGCTCCTCTTCACGGCCCAGCGCTCGACGGAGCCGCCGGTCGCCCCGCGCACCTCGGCGGGCTCGCCGCTGCGGGCGGCGGGGATGCCTCCGCTGCTGGCGGTCTTCGTCGCCACGGGGGCGATCTTCGGTTCGATGGAGGTGACCGCCCTGGCGTACGTGGACGGTCCGGTCGCCGGCCCGGTCCTGGCGTTCCAGGCGGCGGGCTCCTGCGCGGCGGGCCTGCTCTACGGCCGGGTCCGGCGCGGCGCGGGCCTGCGCGGCTGCCTGGCGGCGATGACGGTCCTGATGGCGGCGCCGCTGCTGACGGCGCAGACGGGTTCCCTGCTCGCGCTGGCCGCCGGTCTGCTGGTGGCGGGCATGGCGACGGCCCCGACGATGGTGACGGGCATGGGGCTGGTCCAGCGGCTCGTCCCGCCCTCCCAGCTGAACGAGGGCATGACGCTGGCCGTGACCGCGCTCCTGGCGGGCATCGCGGCCGGCTCGGCCACGGCGGGCTGGACCGCCGACCACGCCCCGGACCCCGTCGTCGGCTTCGTCCTGCCGGTGGCCGCGGCGGCCCTGGCGCTGGCCCTGTGCGCGGCGACCGGGGTCGGCCGCCGCGCACGGGTCTGAGGGGGGCGTCCTCAGCTCTGCCGGAGCGGCGGCATGGGCACCTGGACGCCGTAGGCGGTGGCCCCGGCGCCGATCCCGCCCTCGCAGCCGTCGGGTTCCTGGGTGCCGAGGCCCCGGGTGGACGGCTTCTCGGCGGCCCAGAACATGTAGCCGAGCAGCCCGGCGGTGGTGCCGGCCCCGTTGGGTGCCGCGTTGCGCACCCAGTCGCCGGTGGCCTTCTGCAGCGAGTTCGCGAAGTCGGTGCACTCGGGCAGCGGGCTGCGCCCGTAGGCGACGTACAGCCCGGCGGTGAACTTGGCGGGGGCGAGCGGCGGGACCGGCGGCGCGAACTGGGACTTGCCGTCGATGTGCTCCTGCCAGTTGGCGATGTGGGTGCTCGCCGAGGAGGGGCGGGCGGTCACCATGGCGTTGGCGTAGTCGAGGACGGGGGCGTCGGTGCGGAGCCAGTCGGCGGTCGCCTTGCGGTTGATGTCGATCAGCCAGCGGTCGCCGGCGGCGGTGTCGATCGTGAGGCGGGCGGCGGGCCGGGTGCCGGTGGCGTCGTAGGGGTGGACGGACCGGTAGGCGTCGATGAAGGACTGGAGCCCGGCCAGGTCCGGGTCGGTGTTCTGCTCGTAGTCGATCTCGATGCCGACGCCGAGGTCGGCGGCGACGGCGGCCGCGTTGAGCCCCAGCTGCGTGGGGTTCTCGGCGAGGGCCGCGTCCCACTCGTCGGTGTAGGTGATGCCACCGATGGAGAGCATGACGCGGATGCCCCGGGAGGTGAAGTACTCGACGATCTCCCTGGTCATGCCTGCGGGGACGCCGTTCACGGTGCCGGCGTCGGTGGTGCGGCGGAGCAGTTTCAGCGGCTCGACGAAGCTGAGCACGACGAGGTTGACGGAGGGCCGTCCGTCACCCCGGTCGATCAGCCAGTGGTTCTTGGCGTCGAACTCGGCGAGGTCGCGCTCGGTGGACCAGGTGCAGTAGTCGTCCCCGCAGTGCCAGGCGCCGTAGACCTGGACGGGGGCGGCCGCGTGGGCCGGGGTGGTGGGGACGAGGAGGGCGAGGAGCATGAGCAGGACCGCGAGCGGTCTGTGACGCATACGTACCTCCGGGAGTGCCGTGGCCTGGGGGGCGGCTCCGGCAGAGTGGCAGGTACAGACCAAGTCGGCAAGAGGGCGGTCACGCCCGCCGACGGGCACGGCCCCGGGACCGCGGACGCTCGGGACCGCAGGCCCTCGGGACCGCAGGCCCTCGGGAGCGCGGGAATGACAGAGGCCCGGCGGTCGCTCGCGCGACCACCGGGCCTCTGCCCACATGGGATGAGTGGAGATGGCGGGAATCGAACCCGCGTCCAACGGTGCGGAACCAGGGCTTCTCCGTGTGCAGTCTGGTACGAGTTTCTCAGCCCTCCGGATCACCCAGACAAGTCCGGAACGGGCTCAGTCACTGTTTGATTTCCCTCTTCACCCCGTGACCGGGATCAAGGTTTAGTCCCCTTCATGATGCCAGGATCCGGGTCGGGAACAGCCCCGGGCTGACACTTCGCAAGTCGCTACTTAGGCAGCGAGGGCGAAGGAATCGCGCTTGGTGTTGGCGATTATTGGTTTCGGCGCGTGGTTTACGAGATCATTGCCGCTTCCTCGACACGCTTCCCCTGCTTCGACATCCGCTGTCGAAACCGATCATCCCCATGTTGTGTTTTCAATCCGTGCGCCCTCGGTGGGGTGCGTGGCCCATGGTACGTGACCGGCGGGCCCGGTTGCCAGCGTATTAACGCTCCTGGGCGCGCTGGCGCCGCTTCGCCGCCGCGATGGCGCGGGCGGTCTCGCGGGTGTCCTGCTTCTCCCGGAGCGTCTGCCGCTTGTCGTACTCCTTCTTGCCCTTGGCGAGCGCGATCTCGCACTTCACCCGGCCGCCCAGGAAGTACAGCGCGAGGGGCACGATCGTGTGACCGGTCTCCGACGCCTTCTGCTCCAGCTTGTCGATCTCCGCCCGGTGCAGCAGCAGCTTCCGCTTCCGCTTCGCCGAGTGGTTGGTCCAGCTGCCCTGCATGTACTCGGGCACGTGGATGTTGTACAGCCACGCCTCGTGGCCCTCGATCTGGACGAAGCCGTCCACCAGCGAGGCCCGCCCCATCCGGAGCGACTTCACCTCCGTGCCCATGAGCGCCACGCCCGCCTCGTACGTGTCGAGGATGAGGTAGTCGTGGCGCGCCTTCTTGTTCTGCGCGATGAGCTTGCGCTCCGGCCCCTTGTCCTGGGCCTTCTTGGCAGGCTTGCCCTGCACGTTGACGAGTCCCTTAGCCATAGTGCGGTCATTTTCGCACTACGAGCCCCCTCCGAGGCCACTCAATACCCTGCGGGCCCGCTCCTCCGCCCCGTCCTTGGCCGGCACGTCGGGGGCGATGCCCCGCCCGTCCAGGTCGTGCCCGGCGGGCGTGCGGTAGTGGCCCACGGTGAGCTCGGCGACCGAGCCGTCGGGCAGGGTGCTCGGCATCTGCACGGACCCCTTGCCGAAGGTGGGGGAGCCGACGGTGACCGCCCGGCCCCGGTCCCGGAGCGCGCCGGTGAGCAGCTCGGCCGCGCTCATGGTGCCGCCGTCGACCAGGGCGACCAGCGGCCGGCCGGTGTCGCCGCCCCGCTCCGCGTACACGGACCGCTGCTCGCCCTCGACGTCGTACGTGGCGACCAGGCCGCCGTCGAGGAAGGCGGAGGCGGCGGAGGCGGCCTCGTCGACCAGGCCGCCGGCGTTCCCGCGCAGGTCGAGCAGGACGCCCGCGCCGGGCGGGGCGGTGCGGACCGCCTCCCGCACCCGGTCGCCGGCGCCCTTGCTGAAGGCGGCGACCCGGATGACGACGGTCCGCGGGTCGGGGCGGCTGACGGTGACGGGGTCGGTCGCGAGCCGCTCCCGGCGCAGGGTCTGGGTCCAGGTCATCCCGGCCCGCCGGATCCGCAGGGCCACGGTGGAGCCGGGCACGCCGTCGCCGCGCAGCAGGGAGACGACCTCGGAGACGGAGAGGCCGGTGGTGTCGCGCCCGCCGACCGCGAGCAGCAGATCGCCGGGCCGCACCCCGGCCCGCTGGGCGGGCCCGCCCTCGCGCACCCGGGTGACCTCGACGCCGCCCTCCGCGGAGGTACGGGTCGCGGAGAGGCCGACGCCGGTGTAGGCGCCGTCGAGGGACCGCTCGAACTCGGCGTACTCCCGCCGGTCGTAGACGGCGCCCCAGCGGTCGCCGCTGCGGCTGACGAACTCCTCGGCGGCCTGCTTGCCGGACTTGCCGTCGGCGGCGGCCTCGGCGGCGGCGCGGTGGAGGGCCGCCCGGTCGAAGACGGCCCGGTCCCCGGCGCCGGTACGGGGCTCCCGCCCGGCCTCGTCCTCCCGGGGCAGCGCGCCGGTCGCGGCGGCGGTGGCGAGGACTCCGGCGAAGACGAGCGTGAGAACGGCCCCGCGGACGACACCGCGGGGCCGGAGACAGAGGGGCGCGGGACCGTCCGGCATGGCGCCCACTCTAGGACAAGGCGATGGCGCCCCAGGGGGTTTGGCCCCGAGACGCCATCCGCCGTCAGTGGTCTCTTCTCACACCTTCAGGTACTTGCGCAGCGCGATGAAGGCCGCCACGGACGGCATCAGCAGACCGATGACGATCACCAGCGGCAGCTGGGCGAGGACCACGTCCCAGCCGATGAAGTTCACCAGCGGCATCTGCTCGGCCAGGTTGAGGCCGTGGTCGACGAGGAAGTACCGGCCGGCGACCAGCAGCACGCAGGCGAAGGCGCCGCCGATCAGGCCGGAGAACGCGGCCTCCATGATGAACGGCATCTGGATGTAGAAGCTGGAGGCGCCCACCAGCCGCATGATGCCGGTCTCGCGGCGGCGGCTGAAGGCCGACACGCGGACCGTGTTGATGATCAGCATCAGGGCGATCACCAGCATCAGCAGCATCAGCGCGACGGCCGCGTAGTTGACGCTCCGCATCATGTTGAACAGCGTCTCCAGGATGGAGCGCTGGTCCTGGACGGACTCGATGCCGTCCCGGCCGGCGAAGGCGGTGGCGACCACCTTGTACTTCTCCGGGTCCTTCAGCTTCACCCGGATCGACTCCTGCATCTGGTCCGGGGTGATGACGGAGGCGATGGCGGTGTCGCCGTACTGCTCCTTGTAGTGCTTGAAGGCTTCCTCGGCCGTCTCGTGGATGACGTTCTCCACGATGTCCATCTTCCTGAGGTCGGCCGTGATCTGCTCGCGCTGCTGCTTGGTGACGGCGCCCTTGGCGCACTTGGGCGAGGAGGCCGCGTCCGTCTTGTTGCAGAGGAAGATGGAGACGTTGACCTTGTCGTACCAGTAGTCCTTCATCGTGGAGACCTGCTCGCGCATGAGCAGGGCACCGCCGAACAGGGCCAGCGACAGGGCCACGGAGACGATCACCGCGAAGGTCATCGTCAGGTTGCGCCGGAGACCGACGCCGATCTCGGAGAGCACGAACTGAGCGCGCATGGTGTTCTGGTTCCCCCGCCGTCAGTGCTGGTAGCCGTAGACGCCGCGCGCCTGGTCGCGGACGAGACGGCCCTTCTCCAGCTCGATGACGCGCTTGCGCATCTGGTCGACGATGTTCTGGTCGTGGGTCGCCATGACGACGGTGGTCCCTGTCCTGTTGATGCGGTCGAGCAGCTTCATGATGCCGACGGAGGTCTGCGGGTCGAGGTTGCCGGTCGGCTCGTCGGCGATCAGCAGCATCGGACGGTTGACGAACGCGCGGGCGATGGCGACGCGCTGCTGCTCACCACCGGACAGCTCGCCCGGCATGCGGTCCTCCTTGCCGCCCAGGCCGACCAGGTCGAGCACCTGGGGTACGGCCTTGCGGATCTCGCCGCGCGGCTTGCCGATGACCTCCTGCGCGAAGGCCACGTTCTGCGCGACGGTCTTGTTCGGCAGCAGGCGGAAGTCCTGGAAGACGGTGCCGAGCTGGCGCCGCATGTGCGGCACCTTCCAGTTGGACAGGCGGGCGAGGTCCTTGCCGAGCACGTGCACCTGGCCGGTGCTGGCGCGCTCCTCCCGCAGGATCAGCCGGAGGAAGGTCGACTTTCCGGAGCCGGACGAACCGACGAGGAAGACGAACTCCCCCTTCTCGATCTCCAGGGAGACTTCCCGGAGCGCGGGGCGGTTCTGCTTCGGATAGGACTTGGAGACGTTGTCGAATCGGATCACGGATGCACCACGGTCGGCCGGGAGTAGGTGTGCGTGACCTTACGCGAACCCGGAAGCCCCGCGCAGTCGCGCTCCTGGCTTGCGCGCTTTATCCTTTTTGGCCGTCCGGGCCGGTGCGGGGGCGTTTACGGGCGGGGCGCGCCGGAACCTCGCGGAGCTGGCACAGTGGTAGGGGGAACGTCCGGATCGTGCCGGGCGTTGTCCTGGTGTGAGCCCCGTGCGGGAGGAGGAGAGCGTATGACCTACGACCGACTGGTGTGCGCCAGCTGCGCGGCTCCGGTCGCCGAGGGTCGCTGCCCCGTCTGCCGGGCCAACCGCGAGCGCCTGACACCGCAGGGACTGTCCCCCGCGATGGTCCTGACACTGGTGATCGCCCTGCTGGCGACGCTGGCCCTGCTGGCGGCCGTCCGCACGGTGTAGGCCCCCGGGGCCTGCGACCCGTACACGAGCCGGAACGGCGAAAGGGCCGGGGAGGACAGCCTCCCCGGCCCTTTCGTGTACCGCTACGGCGTCACTCAGGCGGCGGCGCCGCGCCCGCCCGCGACCAGGCGCGGCAGGAAGCGGAAGCCGATGCCACCGGCGATCATGGTGGCGGCGCCGATGATGAGGAACGAGGTCTCGGCCGCACCGGTCTCGGCGAGCTCCTCCTTGGCCTCACCCTGCTGCACCGGCTGGGAGCCGGCCTGCTGGGTGTCGGTGTTGTTGTTGGTGCCGGTCGAACCGGTGGAGCCGGTCGAGCCGTCCGCGACGCACTCGACGCCGTCGAGCTCGACGGTGCAGGTGCCGGCGCCACCGTCGGCGGAGGAGCCGCCGTCGGTCGACGAACCACCGGTGGTGGAGGCGCCACCGTCGGTGGAGGCGCCACCGTCGGTGGAGGAGCCACCGGTGGTGGAGGAACCACCGTTGCCGGAGCCACCGTTGCCGTTGCCGCCGTTGCCGCCGTTGCCATTGCCGTTGCCACCGTTGCCGGCGTCGGCACCACCGTCGGCCGCACCACCGTCGGCAGCGCCGCCGTCAGCGGCACCACCGTCAGCCGCACCACCATCGGCAGCGCCACCATCGGCCGCACCACCGTCAGCGGCACCACCGTCAGCCGCACCACCGTCGGCAGCGCCACCATCGGCCGCACCACCGTCAGCCGCACCACCATCGGCAGCGCCACCGTCAGCCGCACCACCATCGGCAGCGCCACCATCGGCAGCGCCACCGTCAGCCGCACCGCCGTCAGCCGCACCACCATCGGCAGCGCCGCCGTCGGCCGCGCCACCGTCAGCGGCACCACCGTCAGCCGCACCACCATCGGCAGCGCCACCGTCAGCCGCACCACCGTCAGCCGCACCACCATCGGCAGCGCCACCGTCAGCGGCACCGCCATCAGCGGCGCCACCGTCAGCCGCACCACCATCGGCAGCGCCACCATCGGCAGCGCCACCATCGGCCGCACCACCGTCGGCGCCGCCGTTGTCACCGCCCTCGATGTTGCCGATGCTGGTGTTGCCCGAGTCGTCGCCGTTGAGCGCGCCGACGGTCACTTCCAGGGTGGCGGAGTCGTCGCCGCCGACAGCCTGCGCGGCACCCGCCGCGGTCAGGGACGCACCGGCGATGATCACGGCACCGGCCGCGACTCGCGCCAGGCGGACTCGCGTCTTGTTGGTCATCTGGTTGCTACCCCCAGTAGCTTCATCTCGTCATGGGGCAGCGCCAGGGGCCCCGGGCACGGGAAGCGTCAGTGGTTACTGGACCTGCCCCCGTTCACACGCGCCCCAGATATGCGCATGCCATCCAGCCACCCTTCCGAGTTTCCGATGCAGCGTCAAGGCCGTTGCGCGTGCGATGCCCGAAAGATCACCAGTTGGACGGCATGTGACGATGCAACTGTGACGTAAACCCGGAACTACGGGGTTCGCGGCGGCAGTTCCCTTGTCGACAAAGCTCCCCGCTCGCCCGTGAACCGCTTGCAGCGGCGAACGTCTGGTGAACGCGCCGGGCCCCGCACCGAGAGGTGCGGGGCCCGGACGGCGAGGCTGCGGGGGTTACTTCGTCTGCTCCTGCTGCTTGCGCCAGCGGATGCCGGCCTCCAGGAAGCCGTCGATCTCGCCGTCCAGGACGGACTGCGGGTTGCCGACCTCGAACTCCGTCCGCAGGTCCTTGACCATCTGGTACGGGTGGAGGACGTAGGAGCGCATCTGGTTGCCCCAGGAGCTGCCGCTGTCCTTGAGGGCGTCCATCTTGGCCCGCTCCTCCTGACGCTGGCGCTCCAGGAGCTTGGCCTGGAGGACGTTCATGGCGCTCGCCTTGTTCTGGATCTGCGAGCGCTCGTTCTGGCAGGAGACCACGATGCCGGTCGGGATGTGCGTGATGCGCACGGCCGAGTCGGTGGTGTTGACGCCCTGGCCGCCGGGACCGGAGGCGCGGTAGACGTCGACGCGCAGGTCGGACTCGTCGATCTCGACGTGGTCGGACTGCTCGACGACGGGCAGGATCTCGACGCCCGCGAAGGAGGTCTGGCGGCGGCCCTGGTTGTCGAAGGGCGAGATGCGCACCAGGCGGTGGGTGCCCTGCTCGACGGAGAGGGTGCCGTAGGCGTACGGGGCCTTGACGACGAAGGTCGTCGACTTGATGCCGGCCTCTTCCGCGTACGAGGTCTCGTAGATCTCGGTCGAGTAGCCGTGGCGCTCGGCCCAGCGCAGGTACATGCGCTGGAGGCGCTCGGCGAAGTCGGAGGCGTCGACGCCGCCGGCCTCGGCGCGGATGTTGACCAGCGCCTCGCGCTCGTCGTACTCGCCGGAGAGGAGGGTACGGACCTCCATCTCGTCCAGCGCCTTGCGCACCGCGGTGAGCTCGGCCTCGGCCTCGGCGCGGGTGTCCGCGTCGTCCATCTCCTCGGCGAGGTCGAAGAGGACACCGAGGTCGTCGATGCGGCCGCGCAGCGCCTCGGCCTTGCGGACCTCGGCCTGGAGGTGGGAAAGCTTGCTCGTGATCTTCTGCGCCGCCTCCGGGTCGTCCCACAGGGACGGGGCCGCGGCCTGCTCTTCGAGCACGGCGATGTCTGCCCTCAGCTTGTCGAGGTCCAGGACGGCCTCGATCGACCCCATGGTCGAGGAGAGGGACTTCAGCTCTTCGGATACATCGACGACTGCCACGCGTCCAGCGTAACGGCTCCGGGCCGGGAGCCGAACCTACGGCCGTCCGGCCTGTGGACGACCGGGGCTACGGCTGCGCCGGCTGCGAGGACGGCCGGGAGTCCTCGGGCGCCGTCCCGCCGTCCCCGGCGACCGCCAGATAACCGCCGACGCCGAGCGCGCCCGCGGCCACGGCGGCTGCGATGCCGAGGACGATCCGGCGCTTGCGGACGGCCCCCGACCGGTTGCGGGCCGAGCCGGGCCGGCGGGCGCCGGCCGGGCGCGGGGCGCGGGCGGTGCCGTGCGGGCCGCCGGACAGCTCCTCGGGGCCGGGCACGCGCATGGAGGTGTGGGTGTCGCGGTGGGAGTCGGCGGAGGCGCCGGGCACCAGCGGGACGGCGGCGCGGCGGCGGCCCGTGTCGGTGCCGGCGGAGGTGGCGTGGGCCGGGTCCTCGTACGGCTCCGGGGCCGCCGGTTCGGCGTCGGGCTCGTCCACGTCCAGCGGCGGGATGCCCTTGAGCAGCGGCAGGACGTCGGCGAGGCGGGCGGCCAGCTCGGAGGCGCGCAGCCGGGAGGCGGGGGCCTTCGCCAGGCACTGGACGAGCAGCTGCCACAGCTCCTCGGGGATGCCGGGGAGCGGGACGACGGTCTCGGTGACGTGCCGGCGCAGGACCGCGCCGGGGTGGCCGCCGCCGAACGGGGTGAAACCGGCCAGCAGCTCGTACAGGACGGTGGCGAGGGCGTAGATGTCGACGGCGGCGCGCGGCGGCAGGCCCTCGACGATCTCGGGGGCGAGGTAGTCGGGGGTGCCGATGATCCGGGTGGCCTTGGTGCGGCCGGGGGTGTCGATGAGCTTGGCGACGCCGAAGTCGGTCAGGAGGGCGGGGTGGGCGCCGCCGGGGCCGAGCGGGCCCTCCATGTCGAGGAGGATGTTCTCCGGCTTGACGTCCCGGTGGACGACGCCGGCCGCGTGGGCTGCGGCGAGGGCCTCGGCGACGTCGCGGATGATCGCGACGGCGGCCTCGGGGGCGAGCCGGCGCTCGCGGTCGAGGCGGGTGCGCAGGTCGGTGCCGCGGACCAGGTCCATGACGAGGGCGAGGTCGTTGCCGTCGACGACGAGGTCGCGGACCTTGACCACGCGCGGGTGGTCGAGTCCGAGCAGGGCGGTCCGCTCCTGCACGAAGCGGCCGACAAGCTCCTGGTCGGAGGCCAGGTCCTCGCGCAGCAGTTTGACGGCGACGGGGCCTTCGGGCCCCTCGCCGAGCCACACCGTTCCGGCGCTGCCCCGCCCGAGGATCTGGTGGGCGGTGTAGCGGCTGCCGATGTTCCGTGCCAAGACTGCTCCCTCAGCGGCTGCGGTTCGCGTCAAAGTTACGCGTCCCGGGCCGCCGGACGTCACTTCCGGAGCGAAATCACCCCTCGGAAGTCGATAAATCGGCAGTACGACCGCGTTCCGGCGGTCGCACTGCCCACACTTCACGGCCTTACTGGCCGGTGCCGCCCGATCCGCCGGAGGAGCCGGTGGCCTCCCCGATGGTGGAGATCCAGTCGCTGACGGTGGCGATGCCGTCGCCGATGGCCTCCCAGTAGCCCTTGCCCTGGGCGATCCAGTCCTGGAGCGGGGTGAGCTCCCAGACCAGCCAGCCGGCCACCACGAAGAGGACGATCATGACCAGGCAGCCCTTGAGGCAGCCGAGGCCGGGGATCCGCACCGGGTTGGCGCTCCGCTGGCGCGGCTGACGCGGCTCGCGCGGGGCGGGCGGCTGGGGCTGCGGCTGCTGGGGCTGCTGCGGCGGCGCGTACTGCTGCTGAGGCGGCTGCGGGGGCGCGTACTGCTGCGGGGCGGGCTGCTGCGGCTGCGGCTGCCGGTACTGCTGCTGCGGCGCGGGGCGCTGCTGCTGGTACGGCGGCTGCTGCGGCTGCCGGTAGGGCGGGGGCTGCTGCCCGTACTGCTGCGGCGGCGGTCCCTGCTGGTACGGCGGGGCCTGCGGCGGCTGCTGCGGGCGGCGCGCGGGGCGGCGGCGCAGCGGGTCCTCGCTGGGGTCCAGGTACTGCACCTGGGTCTGCTCGTTGCGGTCCCGGGCGGCGGCGAGCTGGCTCTGCCAGGGGTGGGGGTCCTCGGCCGGCGGGTTCGCCGGCATGGCGGGCATGACGGCCGTCGGGTCCGCCGCGCCGGCGGGGCCGCCGGCCGGGAGCACCGTGGTGGGGTCGGCGGAGCCGGCCGGGCCGCCGGTGGGCAGGACGCTGGTGGCGGCGGCCGGGTCGAACTGTCCGCCGGAGCCGGCGGGCAGCACCTGGGTGGGGTCGGCGGCGCCGGGCGTGCCGGGGACCTGCGCCGGGTCCGGGTCCGGGGCGAGCAGCGCGCCGACGCCCTCGGCGGCCTCGATCTGGGCGGGCGAGGAGTGGACGCCGATGCCGGCGGCGACCGTGCGCAGGCCGCGCGCCAGGTTGACGGCGCTGGGCCGGCGGCCCGGGTCCTTGCTGAGGCAGCGCTCGATGACCGTCCACAGGGGCGCGGGCACGGTGGAGGGGCGCCGGGGCTCCTCGCTGAGGTGCATGTGGAGGACTTCGAGGGCGGTGCCGCCGGCGAACGGCGGGCGGCCGGTGACCAGCTCGTAGAGGAGGATGCCGGCGCCGTAGATGTCGACGGCGGAGGTCTGCGGACGGCCCTCGGCGGACTCCGGCGCCACATACGCGGGCGTGCCGACGAACTCGTGGGTGCGGGTGAGGCCCGGGGAGTCGGCGAGGCGCGCGATGCCGAAGTCGGTCAGCATCGGGTGCATGGCGCCGTCCCGCTCGGCCACCAGCACGTTGGCCGGCTTGAGGTCGCGGTGGACGACCCCGTCGGCGTGGCTGGCGGCGAGCGCGTCGGCGATCTGCGCGGTGAGCAGGGCGGCGGCGACCGGGGTGAGCGGGCCGTTCTCCCGGAGGTAGCGGTGCAGGTCGGGGCCCTCGACGAGGTCCATGACCAGGGCCAGGACGTCGCCCTCGACGACCAGGTCGCGGGTGCGGACGATGTTCGGGTGGGTGAGCCGGAGGAGGACGGACCGCTCGCGCAGGAAGCGCATCACGATGTCCGCGTCGTTGGCCAGCTCCTCCTTGAGGACCTTGATCGCCACGGTCTCGCCGGGCTGGCCGGGCACGGCCGCCTCGGCGCCCGCCGTCTCCCGCTGGCGGGCTCGCCAGACGGTGCCCGTGGCGCCGCGGCCGAGCGGCTCCTCGAGCAGGTACTTGCTGCCGATTGGCCGCACGTCACGCGCTCCCTGCTGATCGTGGTCCTGGGTGGCCGGTCCTCGCCCGGTGCGAGCCGAGCCGGGGCCCCGGAGGTCCTCTTGTTCTCTGTTGTGACCCGTCCGGGTGTCCGACCCACTCTAGTGCCGCCGAACGGGTCGCAGCCCGGTCGTCCACAGGCGGATCTCCGCTGGCGCGTTCGAAGCCGCCGGGGCGCGGGGCGACCGTTCGCCCGGTCCGTGATCACGTCCGGAACCCCACCCGGATTCCGTCCCAACTTGTCCGGAAGAAGACGCTCCTCCGGCCGGGATGGTTGCCGCACCGGCCCCGCGGTCCGGAACGACCTGGCGTTTTCGCGTCACACCCGCAGGCTCCGGACGACCGTTCAAGATCACTTCGGGGTGACCCGGGGGCGGGCTGTCGGCGGCAGGTGCGAGGATGCCTCCAGCACGTCGCATCGGTGGGGTCGGGAGCCCCAGCGCCGTGCCGACCTGTACCGGGCGACGCGTCCGTGCCGGGTGGGGGGAGACACGGGGCGGTCCCCTGCCGGGCATGTCGCGCAGAAGGGACCGCTGACGGCGATGCAGATCCGGCTGACCGTCCTCGCGCCGCACGCCGGCCACGGCGCCGGGCGCGCCTGCGACGTGCTCGTCACGGCCCCCACGGGCACCTCGCTGTCCGCCGTGGCCTCGAATCTCGCCACCGCCGTCACCGGCCCCGATGCGGCCGGCACCGGCACGCCCGTGCTGTACGCGGGCGCCGAGCGGCTGGACGCCCGCCGCTGCGTGCTCGGGGAGCCGCCGCTGGTCGACGGCGCGGTCCTGGCGCTGCACGCCCCCGACCCGGACGACCGGGCCGATCTCGCCGCCACCGCCTCCTCCGCCGCCCGGCTGCACGTGGTCGCGGGCCCGGACGCGGGCGGGGTGCACCTGCTGCACGGCGGGGCGATCCGCGTCGGCCGGTCCGTGGAGGCGGACGTGCCGCTGGACGACCCGGACGTCTCCCGCTCCCACTGCACGGTGACCGTCGCCGGGGACGGCCGGGTCACCGTGGCCGACCTCGGCTCCACCAACGGCACCACCCTCGACGGCGCGCCCGTCGGCGAGCGCCCGGTCCGGCTGCGCCCCGGGGCCCTGCTCCGGCTCGGCGAGTCCACCCTGCGGCTCACCGTCCCCGACGCCGCCGCGGCGGACACCGGGACGCTGCCCACGGCCCCCGACGGCGAGGGCCACCTGCGCGTGCCCCTGCCGGAGGCGGCCCCGGCCGCGGACGCGGACGGCGGCGCGTGGCCGGTCCACTCCCCCGGGCCGGCCGCGGACGGCGCTCCTCCCGCCCGCACCCCCGCCCCGTCGCCCTCCTCCTGGACCGGGCAGGGACCCGAGACGCACGGCTCGGCTCAGGGCGTGCCGCTGGCCGAGGCGTGGCCGGACGCCGGGCACGCGCGGGCGCGCGAGCCCGAGGGCGGTGACGGCGGCGCGCCGCACAGCCGCGTCCGTACGAGCTCCGAGAGCGCCGACCCGGCGACCCGCAGGACCGGCCGACGCGGGCTCGGCGCCTGGGCGCGGCGGCTCGCGGGCGGCCGCGAGGCGGAGGCCGCGCCCGGCGCCCCGGCCGACCCGGGCGCCCCCGACGCGGCCCGGTCCGAGGCGCCCGGCGCGACCGCCGCGCCCGACACGTGGCCCGATCCCGCGGCCGTCCTGCTGACCGCGCTCGGCCCCGGCCCCCGTCTGTGGGAGCGGGCCGCGGACCATCCCGAGGCCCTGGTGGTCCGGCTGGGCACCGCCGACCGCGCGGAGCTGTCCGGGGTGCCGGTCACCGTCGGGCTGCGCGAGGCCGGGTCGCTCGGCCTGGCCGGTCCCGCGGACCGGCTGACCGGGCTGGCCCGGGCCGTGGTGGCCCAGCTGGCCGCCCTGCACTCCCCGGCCGACCTGGAGATCGTCCTCGTCAGCGCCGACCGGAACCGCCCCCTGGAGGAGCGGCGGCGGGCCTGGGGCTGGCTCGGCTGGCTCCCGCACGTGCGGCCCGCGCACGGCCAGGACTGCCGGCTGCTCCTCGCGTACGACCGCGAGCAGGCCCAGGCCCGTACGGCCGAGCTGACCCGGCGCCTCGACGACGGGCCGCTCGGGCCCGGCTGGGCCAGCGCGGACCGGGCCGCGGTCGCGGAGGCCGCCGCGCGGTACGCGGGCCCGGCGACGGTCGTCGTCGTGGACGGCGACCCGGGCACGGCGGCGCTGCGCGAGACGGTCGCCCGGCTCGCCGGAGCCGGCGCGGCGGCCGGCATCCATCTGATCTGCCTCGCCGAGGCGCCCTCCGCCTCCCCCGCCTCGCCGGTCGCCGCCACCTACGAGGCGGCCTGCGCGGCCGCCCTCGCCTTCCGCGAGTGCGGGGCGGCGGCCCTGCTCAGCGGGGACGTGGCCACCGCGCTGCGGCTGCTGCGGACGTCCGGCGGGCGGGTCGCGGGCCACGGCACGGTCGGGGTCGTGGACGCCGTCTCGGTCGCCTGGGCGGAGCGCTTCGGGCGGGCGCTGGCCCCGCTGCGCACGGACTCGGCGGCGGCCGCCCCCGGGCGGGCCGCCGCACTGCCGCCGTCGGCCCGGCTCCTGGACGAGCTGGGCCTGGCGCGGGCCACGCCCGCGTCCCTGATGGCCCGCTGGGCATCCGCCGGGGAGGGCACGGCCGTCCTCGGCGCGGGCCCGCGCGGCCCGCTCTCCGTGGACCTCACGGCGGAGGGCCCGCACCTGCTGATCGAGGGCCCGGCGGGCAGCGGCCGTACGGAGCTGCTGCGCGCCGTCGCCGCCTCCCTCGCGGCCGGCGGCCGCCCGGACCGGCTCGGGCTGCTCCTGGTGGACGGCGCGGGCGGTGAGCGCGGCGAGGGCCTCGCGGCGTGTACGGAGCTCCCGCACGTCACGGAGCACCTGGTGGCGTCGGACCCGGTCCGGATGCGGGAGTTCGCCCAGGCGCTGGGCGCGGAGCTGAAGCGCCGGGCGGAGCTGCTGGGGGACGCGGACTTCGCCGACCGCCGGAGCACGCGCGCGGTGATCGGCCAGCGCGGCGCGAGCCCCGCGGAGGCGGTCCCGCAGGGCGTCCGGGCGGGCCTCCGACTCCCCGACGCGTCGGACCTGGGCGACCGCGCGAGCGGCCGCACCCTGCGCACGGGCGCCGGCCCGGTGGGCGACAGCCCGTCGGGGGCCTGCACGCCGTACCAGGGCGCGGACGACCTCGCCGGCCGCCCGTCGGCGCGTGTCCCGCGCCCCGCCGACGCCTCCGACGAGCTGCCGTCGACCCCCAGCGACCGCCTGGGCGGCCGCGCGTACGTCGGCGACCTCCCCGCCGCCTTCAACGGTCGCCCGAGCGGCCGCGCCGCGGACCTCCCCACCCGCCCCAGCGGACGCACCCTCCGCACCGACGACCCCCTCCCGGGCACGGGCGACGTCCAGGACGCGGCGAGCGGCCGGACGGCGTACCCGGGCGCGGGCGACGTCCAGGGCCCCACGAGCCACCGCACGGCCCACCCGGGCGCGGGGGACCTCCAGGGCGCGGCGAGCGGTCGTACGGCCCACCCCGGCACCGCGGACGTCACCGGCACGTCGAGCGGCCGCATCCCGTACCCGGGCGCCTCCGACCTCTCCAGGAGCCCGAGCGCCCGCACGGCGTACCCCGGCTCCGGGGACGTCCAGGGCGCCACGAGCGCCCGTACGGCGTACCCGCGCGCGGGCGCCGCCGCGGGGGCCGGCGACGTGCAGGGCGTGGCGAGCGGCCGGACCGCGCACCCCGGCGGCGGGGACCTCTCGCGGACGCCGAGCGCCAGGACCCCGTACCCGGGCGCGGGAGACGTCGTGGGTGCAGGCAGCGGGCGCACCGCGTACCCGGGCTCCGGGGACGTCGAGCGGGGTGGCGGCGCGCGCGTGCCGCGGCCGGGGAGCGAGGAGGACCACCTTCCGCGACCCGCCGCCGGCCGGGTGCCGCTCCCGCGGCTCGTCGTGCTGGTGGACGACTTCGACGCCCTCGTCGCCCCCGCCCTCGGCGCGCCGGGGCGGCCCGCCGCGGGGTCCGTCGTGCGGGCCCTGGAGGCGGTCGCGCGGCACGGCGAGCGGCTCGGGGTGCATCTGATCGCGACCTCGGCCCGGCCGGACCGGACCGTCGACACCGACCTGGCGCACGGCGCCCGGCTCCGCGTGGTCCTGGACGCGCCGGCGAGCGCGCCGGGCCCGGACGTACCGGCGCCCGGCCGGGGCCGGCTGGGACACCCCGACGGGCGGGTGACGCCCTTCCAGGCGGGCCGCATCACCGGCCGGATCCCCCGCACGGCGACGCTGCGGCCGACCGTCGTCCCGCTGGAGTGGGAGCGGATGGGCGACCCGCCCGCCCGCCGGCCGGTCCGCGAGCTGGGCAACGGCCCGACGGACCTGGCGCTGCTCGCGAGCGCGCTCGACCGCGCGGCCCGCTCGGTCGAGGCCGCCCCGGTCCCCCCGCTCACCCACGCCTGACCGAGGCCGGGCGTCAGGCCCGGCTCACGCCCCCGGCGACAGCGTCCGCAGCCCGGCCACGGCCGCGCGGGTGAGCTCGTCCACGTACCCCTTCGGCAGGTCCGTGCGGGCGACGACGAGGCGCCAGTAGAGCGGGCCCACGACGAGGTCCAGGGCGCGGGCGGGGTCGGTGCCCTCGGGGAGTTCGCCGCGGGCCACCGCCTCGCGGACGATCTGGGCGACGACGCCCTCCTGACCGTCCAGGAGCGCCGTGCGGACGGGTTCGGCGATCTCGGGCTGCCGCGCGGCCTCGACGAGGAGCTCCGGGATGACCTGCGAGGCGATCGGGTGGCGCAGGGCGTGCGAGGCGACGGTGAGCAGCGCCCGTACGTCCTCCTCCAGCGAGCCGGTGGCGGGCGCCGGCAGGCCCTGCGCGGCGACGGCCCCGACCAGGTCCAGGACGAGCGCGAGCTTGGACTTCCACCGCCGGTAGACGGCGGTCTTCCCGACCCCGGCGCGGCGCGCGATGCCCTCGATGGACATCCGGGCGAAGCCGACGGCGGCGAGTTCCTCGAAGACGGCGGCGCGGATGGCCTCGGTGACGTCCTCGCGGAGCACGGCGGCTCCGGCGGGAGCGCGGCGGGGCGTGGGGGTGCTCATGTACCGCATCCTAACCAACGGTGACGTCACGACGATACGGTTGCGTTCCGACGTGAGCCCGACCTAGTCTCGTTCTCACGACGATACGGATCCGTCCCGACGCTACGTACACGTCCTGACGCATGCGAGCACCCCGCGCCCCGCCCTCCGTCGAAAGCGCCCCGCACGTGACCCTGACACTGCCCCCGCCGCCGACCGCCACCGCGGCACCCACCCCCACCCCGCCGGCACCCGCCGAGGACCTCCGGGCCCTCGCCCGCCGCCACGGCCTCTCCGTCAGCGGCGCCCGGCCGTCCCTCCCCTCCTACGTCCGGCAGCTCTGGGCCCGCCGCGACTTCATCGCCGCCTTCGCGACGGCCCGGCTGACCGCTCAGTACAGCCAGGCCCGGCTCGGCCAGCTGTGGCAGCTGATGACCCCACTGCTCAACGCGGCCGTCTACTACCTGATGTTCGGCGTCCTGATGAACGTCCAGCACGGCGTCCCGGACTACCTCCCGTTCCTCCTGACCGGCGTGTTCGTGTGGACCTTCACCGCCAACACGCTGACCGCCGGCACCCGGGCCGTCAGCGGCAACCTCGGCCTGGTCCGCGCCCTGCACTTCCCCCGCGCGAGCCTCCCGCTCTCGCTCGCGCTGCTCCAGCTCCAGCAGCTGCTGCTGTCGCTCGCCGCGCTGGTCGTGATCCTGCTCTGCTTCGGCGAGTTCCCCACCTGGAGCTGGCTGCTCGCGGTGCCGGCGATCGCGCTCCAGGCCCTCTTCAGCGCCGGTGTCTCGCTCGCGCTCGCCCGGGTCGCCGCCCGCACCCCGGACATCAGCCAGCTGATGCCGTTCGTGCTCCGCACCTGGATGTACGTCTCGGGCGTGATGTGGTCGATCGGCTCCATGGCGTCGAGCGGCCGCTTCCCGGCCTGGCTGGTTCTCGCCCTCCAGTGCAATCCGGCGGCGGTCTACATCGACCTCGTCCGCTTCGCCCTCGTCGGCAGCTTCACCGCGGACAACCTGCCGCCCCACGTGTGGGCGCTGGCCGCCGGCTGGGCGGCGCTCGCCTTCGCCGGCGGCTTCGTCTGGTTCTGGCAGGCGGAGGAGACGTACGGCCGTGGCTGACAGGAACACCGAGGGCACGGCGGCGGGACCGGGCGACCCCACCGTCATCGCCGACCGCGTCCACCTCGCGTACACCGTGCCGACCGGACCCGGCGGCAGCCGCCGGGTGCACGCCGTCAAGGGCGTCTCCTTCGTCGCCCGTCGTGGCGAGGCGATCGGCCTGATCGGTTCGAACGGATCGGGGAAATCCACCCTCCTGAAGGCCATCGCGGGCCTCCAGCCGGTGGAGAGCGGCGCTCTCTACACCCGTGGCCGCCCCGCCCTCCTCGGCGTCGACGCGGCCCTCATGAACGACCTCTCCGGCGAGCGGAACGTGGTCCTGGGCGGCCTCGCCCTGGGCATGAGCCGCAAGGAGGTCGCGTCCCGGTACGACGAGATCGTCGACTTCTCGGGACTCAGAAGCCCCGGCCGCGAGGACGACGACCCGCTCTCCCGCCCCCTGCGCACCTACTCCTCCGGCATGGGCGCCCGCCTCCGCTTCGCCATCTCCGCGACCGCCCGCGGCCACGACGTGCTCCTCATCGACGAGGCCCTGGCCACCGGCGACGCCGCCTTCCAGCGCCGCAGCCGCCGCCGGATCGACGAACTGCGGGCCGCGGCCGGCACGGTCTTCCTCGTCGCCCACGCGCACACGACCATCCGGCAGACCTGCGACCGCGCGCTCTGGCTGGAGGCGGGGACGCTGCGGAGGGACGGCCCGGCGGACGAGGTGGTGGCGGCGTACGAGGAGTTCACCCGGACGGGAGCCCTCACCCGCCCACCCGCCTGACCCGCTCCATCCAGCCGAAAAAACAGGGCAAACACCCACCAACCCACCTACGGTCGGAGCGTGACGACGCCCGATCACCCCGACTCCCGCGCCTCCGACCGCTCCCGCCCGTCCGGCCGCTCGCGCCCCTCCGGCCGCTCGCGCGCCTCCGGCCCGACCGCCCCCGCACCCCCCTCCCTCACCCGCTCGCCCTTCGAGTCGGACACCTTCACGTCCGCCACCTTCGTCACCGTCGGGACCGGCCCCCTCCTCGCGCTCGCGGCCGTCTGGCTGGTCACGCGCCTGGGCATGCTGGCGCTGCTCGCGAGCGACAGCCTCGGCGTCGGCGGGGTCGGCCACGAGGTCCAGCTCCTCTACCGCCACTGGTACGGCCTCTTCGCCGACGGCACCTTCCCGCCCGCCGACCCCGCCTGGCAGTACCCGCCGGGTGCCGCCCTCGCGATCACGGCGCCAGGGCTGCTGACGCCCTGGCTCGGCTACACCCAGGCGTTCGTCGTCCTGACCCTGATCGCCGACGCCGCCGTCACCCTCGGGCTCGCCGTCGCCGACCGCTCCCGGCTCACCCACGGCGCCTGGTACTGGGTCTGCGCCCTGCCGCTCCTCCTCCATCTGCCGCTCGCCCGGTACGACGTGCAGGTCACCGCCCTCGCCGTCCTCGCGCTGCTGTTCCTCAAGGGCCGCTCCCCGGTCGGCCACCGGCTCGGCGGGGCGCTCGCCGGGCTCGGCGCGCTGGTGAAGCTGTGGCCGGCGCTCGCGCTCATCGGCACGCCCCGGGGCCGTACCACCCGCGAGGCGTGGACGGCCGCCGCCGTCACCGCCGGCGCCCTGTTCGCCGTGCTCGCGCTCGGATTCTCCGGCCCGCTCGGCTTCCTGCGCGGGCAGGGCGCCCGGGGCATCCAGGTGGAGTCCCTGGGCGGCACCGCGCTGGCCGCCGCCCGTGCGGCCGGGCTGTGGCCGGGCACGGTGGAGAGCCGCTACGGGGCCTACGAGTACGTGGGCCCGTACGTCTCCACCCTCGGCCACCTCTTCCTGCTGCTGACCGTCGCCGCCGTCCTCTGGCTGGTGTTCTGGCGGCTCCGCGCCACCCGCTGGACCGAGTCCACCCCGCTCGACGCGGCCCTCGCCGCGGTGCTGCTCCTCACGGTGACGAGCCGGGTGATCAGCCCCCAGTACCTGGTCTGGCTGCTCGGCCTCGCCGCCGTCTGCCTGACCTCCCGCCGTACGGTGATGCGCCCGGTGGCCCTGCTCCTGCTCCCCGCGGCGGCGTTCAGCTCCCTCGCGTACCCGGTCCTCTACGCCGACGTCGTCACCGGCACCCCCCTCGGCGTGACGGTCATGGTGGCGCGCAACGGCCTGCTCCTCGCCGCGGCCGCCGTCGCCGCCCACCGTCTGTGGCGCGCCACGGTCACCCCCGTACGGGAATGACGGAAGGGCCCCGCCGGACGCGTACGTCCGGCGGGGCCCTTCAGCGAGCGGCGATCAGCCGTCAGCTGTGCGTGCGCAGCAGCGTCCGCATCGTCCGCATGGCGACCGACAGGTTCGCCAGGTCGAAGGTGTCCGAGCCCTGGATCTCGTCCAGCGTCGTCCGCGCGCGGCCCAGGATCGCGGCGTTCTTCTCCTCCCACGCCTTGAAGCGCTCCTCCGGCGTCGAGGTGCCGTCGCCGGCGACCAGGACGTCCGCGGTGAGCGCCGCGTGGGCGGCGAAGAGGTCCTCGCGGATGGAGGCGCGGGCCATGGACTGCCAGCGGTCGGCCCGCGGCAGCTCGATGATCCGGTCCATCAGGCTGGTGATCTTCAGCCGGTCGGCGAGGTCGTAGTAGACCTCGGCGACGGCCAGCGGGTCCTTCTCGATGCGGTCGGCGATCGCGACGATGTCGAGCGTCGGGAAGGCGGACGAGAAGCCCGCGACGCGCACGGCCAGCTCCTCCGGCACGCCGAAGCCGGTCAGCTCGTCGAGGATCGAGCGGTACCACTCCTGGTCCGCGCCGCGCAGCAGCTCCGGCAGCCGCTCCCAGACCTGCTCGACCCGCTCCGCGAAGAAGGCGATGGTCTCGCCGATCGCGAGCGGCTGCGGCCGGTTGTTGAGCAGCCAGCGGGTGCCGCGCTCGACGAGCCGGCGGGAGTGCAGCCGCATCCGGGTCTGGACCTCGGCCGGGACCTGGTTGTCCAGGGCCTCGACGGCGTCCCAGACCTCGCCGAGCCGGAAGATGGTCCGGGCCGCGGTCTGGGCGCGGACGATCTCCTCCAGGGACGCGCCGGTCTCCTCGCGGAGGCGGTGCAGGAAGGTCGAGCCGCCGGTGTTGACGGTGTCGTTGACCAGGACGGTGGTGATGATCTCGCGGCGCAGCGCGTGCCCGTCGACGGCCTCGCCGAACTTCTCGCGCAGCAGCGTCGGGAAGTAGGCGTGGAGCAGGCCCGCCAGGTACGGGTCGTCGGGCAGCTCGGTGCCGATCAGCTCGTCGGCCACCGTGATCTTGGTGTACGCGAGGAGGACGGCGAGCTCGGGCTGGCTGAGGCCCTTCTCGTTGTTGAGCAGCTCGCGGATCTGCCGGTCGTTGGGCAGGAACTCCAGCGAGCGGTCGAGCGCGCCGTCGCGGCCCAGGCGGCGCATGAAGCGCTGGTGGGCGTGGAGCAGGGACGGCGACTGGGCGACGGCGTTGGCGAGGGCGGTGTTCTGCGCGTAGTTGTTGCGCAGGACGAGCCGGCCGACCTCGTCGGTCATCTCGGCGAGGATCTTGTTGCGCTGCTTGACGGTCATGTCGCCCTCGGCGACGAGCCCGTTGAGCAGGATCTTGATGTTGACCTCGTGGTCGGAGGTGTCGACGCCGGCGCTGTTGTCGATGGCGTCGGTGTTGATCTTGCCGCCGGTGCGCTCGGGGCCGCCGGCGCGGGCGAACTCGATGCGGCCGAGCTGGGTGGCGCCGAGGTTGCCGCCCTCGCCGACGACCTTGGCGCGGACGTCCTGGCCGTCGACGCGGATGGCGTCGTTGGCCTTGTCGCCGACCTCGGCGTTGGACTCGACCGAGGACTTCACGTAGGTGCCGATGCCGCCGTTCCACAGCAGGTCCACGGGGGCCTGGAGGACGGCCTTCATCAGCTCGGCCGGGGTCATCTTGGTGATGCCCTCGTCGATGCCGAGCGCGGCCCGCATGTGGGCGTTGACCGGGATCGACTTGGCGGTACGGGGGTGGATGCCGCCGCCCGCGGACAGCAGCTCCGGCTTGTAGTCGGCCCAGGACGACCGGGGCAGGTCGAAGAGGCGGCGGCGCTCGGCGTACGAGGTGGCCGCGTCCGGGTTCGGGTCGATGAAGATGTGGCGGTGGTCGAAGGCGGCCACGAGGCGGATGTGCTCGGAGAGCAGCATGCCGTTGCCGAAGACGTCGCCGGACATGTCGCCGACGCCGACGACGGTGAAGTCCTCGGTCTGGGTGTCGTGGCCGAGCTCGCGGAAGTGCCGCTTGACGGACTCCCAGGCGCCGCGGGCCGTGATGCCCATGCCCTTGTGGTCGTAGCCGGCCGAGCCGCCGGAGGCGAAGGCGTCGCCGAGCCAGAAGCCGTAGTCCTCCGCGACGCCGTTGGCGATGTCGGAGAAGGTGGCGGTGCCCTTGTCGGCGGCGACGACGAGGTAGGTGTCGTCCTCGTCGTGGCGGACCACGTCGACCGGGGGCACGACCTCGCCGGCGACCATGTTGTCGGTGATGTCGAGCAGGGCCGAGATGAAGGTCTTGTACGAGGCGATGCCCTCGGCCAGCCAGGCGTCGCGGTCCACGGCGGGGTCCGGAAGCTGCTTGGCGACGAAGCCGCCCTTGGCGCCGACGGGCACGATGACGGTGTTCTTCACCATCTGCGCCTTGACCAGGCCGAGGATCTCGGTACGGAAGTCCTCGCGCCGGTCGGACCAGCGCAGACCGCCTCGGGCGACCTTGCCGAAGCGCAGGTGGACGCCCTCGACGCGGGGCGAGTACACCCAGATCTCGAAGGCGGGGCGCGGGGCCGGCAGGTCGGGGATGGCCTGCGGGTCGAACTTCATCGACACGTACGAGTGCTGCCGGCCGTCGGCCGACTTCTGGAAGAAGTTGGTCCGCAGGGTCGCCTTGATGACGGTGAGGAAGGACCGCAGGATCCGGTCCTCGTCCAGGCTCGCGACCTGGTCGAGGGCGCCGTCCAGCTCCTCCAGGATGCCGTCGATGAGCTCGGTGCCGGCGCGCTGCCGGCCCGGGGCCATCCGGGCCTCGAAGAGGGAGACGAGGAGCCGGGTGGTGTGGACGTTGTTGCGGAGGGTGTCCTCCATGTAGTCCTGGCTGAACGGCGAGCTCGCCTGGCGCAGGTACTTGGCGTAGGCGCGCAGCACCATCGCCTCGCGCCAGGTGAGCCCGGCGGAGAGGACGAGGGAGTTGAAGTTGTCGTTCTCGGCCTCGCCGGTCCAGGTGGCGGCGAAGGCGTCCTGGAAGCGCTCGCGGGCGTCGTCGCCGACGTAGTCGCCGCCGTTGCCGGTGGGCGCGGGCATCCGCAGGCCGAAGTCGTAGATCCAGGCGTGGGTACGGTCGGCGCAGCGGAGCTCGTACGGACGCTCGTCGGTGACCTCGACGCCGAGGCGGTTGAGGACCGGGAGCACGGCGGAGAGGGAGATCTGGTCGCCGGTCTTGTAGATCTTGAAGCGGCGCTCGCCGGGGCCGGCGGCGACGGGCTCGTAGAGGGAGAGCGCGAAGTCCTTGCCGCTGGCGGCGAGGGCCTCCAGGCGGACCAGGTCGGCGACGGCGGCGCGCGGCGAGTGGTCGGCCTTGTAGCCCTCGGAGAAGGCGTTGCCGTAGCGGCGCAGCAGCTCGGCGGCGCGCTCCTCGCCGAACTCGGCGTTGAGGGCCTCGCCGAAGCCGTCGGCCCAGGAGCGGGCGGCCTCGACGAGCCGGGCCTCGATGCGGTCCACGTCGGCGTCGGTGAGGGCGGCGAGGACGGTGCCGGGCTCGACGCGGATGACGAAGTGGAGGCGGGAGAGGATCGACTCGGTGTTCCAGGCGGTGAAGTCGACGGAGGTGCCGTTCAGCTCCTCCTTGAGGATGTCGATGATCCGCAGCCGGACGCGGGTGGTGTAGCGGTCGCGCGGCAGGTAGACGAGGGCCGAGTAGTAGCGGCCGTACTCGTCCTGGCGCAGGTAGAGCCGCAGCCGGCGCCGCTCCTGGAGGTACAGGACGCTGGTGACGACGGACTGGAGCTGGTCGACCGGGGTCTGGAACAGCTCGTCGCGCGGGTAGGTCTCCAGGATCTGGAGCAGGTCGCGGCCGTCGTGGCTGTTCGGGGAGAAGCCGGCGCCGGCCAGCACCTCCTGGACCTTGCGCTTGACGACGGGGACGCGGCGCACCGACTCGGTGTACGCGGCCGAGGAGAAGAGGCCGAGGAAGCGGCGCTCGCCGACCACGTTGCCGTCGGCGTCGAACTTCTTCACGCCGACGTAGTCGAGGTACGAGGGGCGGTGGACGGTCGCGCGGCTGTTGGCCTTGGTCAGGATGAGCAGCTTGTGCTCGCGGGCCTTGGCGCGGGCGTCGGCGGGCAGCCGGCTGAAGGACGGGGAGACGGGGTGGGCGTGGTGGCCGGACTCGCCGTCGGTGTGGTGCGGGTCGGAGCGCAGGATGCCGAGGCCGGTGCCGGGCACGGCGGCGAGCGCGTCGCCGTCGACGAGCTCGTACTCGCGGTAGCCGAGGAAGGTGAAGTGGTCGTCGGCGAGCCAGCGCAGCAGCTCCTGGGCCTCCTCGACCTCGGTGGGCCGCAGGTCGGAGGCGGTGGGCTCGGCGGGCAGGCCGTCGGCGATGCGCAGCGCGGCGTCGCGCATCTTCTCCCAGTCCTCGACGGTCTCGCGGACGTCGGAGAGGACGCGGAGGAGGTCCGCGGTGATCTGCTTGAGGTCGGCGCGGTCGGTCTCGCGGTCGATCTCGACGTGGATCCAGGACTCGGGGAGCGCGTCGTGCGGCAGCTCGCCGTGGATCTGGGTGGAGAGGACCTCGATGAGCTTGCCGGTGATGTCACGGCGGACGAGGACCTGCGGGTGGATCACGACGTGGATGCCGCGGCCCTGGCGGGAGAGCTCGTTGGTGACGGAGTCGACGAGGAACGGCATGTCGTCGGTGACGACCTCGACGACGGAGTGGCTGCTGGTCCAGCCGTTCTCCTCGACCGTCGGGGTGTGCACGCGGACGTTCGCGGTGCCCTGGGGGCGGTTCTCCGCGAGCCGGTAGTGGGACAGCGCGGCGCCGAAGACGTCGTCCGGGTCGCGGTCCGTCAGGTCCTCGGGGGCGGTGTGCAGGTAGTAGCGCTGGAGGTAGTCGAGCACGCTGTCCCGGTCCGGGCGCTCGCCCTCCGGGCCCGTCGGAAGTCGCCCCCCGACCGGGCTGTGCTCAGCTACGCGGGCGGCCCTCTCGAGCAGCTCGGCCTTTGCTTCGTCCAGCTTGGTCTGCATGTCCTCTGACTCCTGTCGCGCGCCGTTGCGTGACGTCGGTGGGTAGGGCAGAACGCCACGACGCGGTGATTCCGGTCGAAGGAGACGTTATGCCCGGGTGGGAGATATCCGGATGGAAACCGGCCACGGTGAGCGGCGATTCCGGACGGAGGGGATCGGCGAACGCACGGGCGGCCCGGCCGCGTGAGCGGACCGGGCGGCAGCCGGGGGCCGCACTGCCCCCGCGGCGTATCGCGCTGATCACGGGAAAAGCCTATCGCTCAAGCCCCCTGCCCCGTCATGAGCCGTATGTGTACAAAAGCGGGGGTGGAAGTTTGACGTTCTGGACAGCGACACATGCACTCTTGGCGGATCGCGCGGAACGGTGCAGCGTGGACGCGAGCACGACGACGGATGCCCATCGCCCAGACCGGGAGAGCCATGGCGAAGATCTTGATCGTGACAGGGGACGCGGCCGAGTCCCTGGAGGTGTTGTACCCGTACCAGCGTCTGCTCGAAGAAGGGTACGAGGTCGACATCGCCGCCCCGGCGCGCAAACAGCTGCGGTTCGTGGTCCACGACTTCGAGCCCGGCTACGACACGTACACGGAGAAGCCCGGCTACACCTGGCCCGCCGACCTCGCCTTCTCCGAGGTCGACCCCGGCGACTACGTGGCCGTGGTGATCCCGGGCGGGCGCGCCCCGGAGTACCTGCGGAACGACCCGGAGCTCCGCAAGATCCTGAAGTCCTTCTTCGACGCGGACAAGCCGGTGGCCCAGATCTGCCACGGTCCGCTGCTGACGGCCGCGGTCGGCGGCCTGGAGGGCCGCCGGGTCACCGCGTACCCGGCCCTGGAGCTGGACATGCAGGCGGCGGGCGCCGACTTCCAGGACTCGGCGGCCGTCGTCGACGGGCTGCTCGTCTCCTCGCGCGCCTGGCCGGACCACCCGACGTGGATGCGCGAGTTCCTGAAGGTGCTGCGCGCGAAGGGCTGAACCGTACGGGGGCGGCCCCGGAGGCCGCCCCCGTACGTCTTCGTACGCCTCCGTACGTCTTCGTACGCCTCCGTACGTCTTCGTACGCCCCCGTACGCCTCCCTACGTCTCCCTGCGCCTCCGGCTAGGCCAGCTCCTCCGCGACCGCGACGGCCTCCTCCAGGGAGTCCACGACCGGCACGCCGACCCGCTCCAGCGAGGCCCGGCTGTGCGAGCCGCCGGTGAAGAGCACGGCCCGCGCGCCGACGTGCGCCGCCGCCCGTGCGTCGTCCGCCGCGTCGCCGATGACGACGATCCGCTCGGCGGGGACGGCCAGCGCCTCCAGGTGCCGGACCATGTTCGCGGACTTGCCGTCGGTGGACCGGTCGGTGCGCCCGTCGACGCGGACGAACCGCTCCGCGATGCCGTGCCGCCGCACCAGCGGCAGCAGCTCGGCGTGCGGCGCGAGCGAGAGCAGCGACTGGGTGCTGCCGGCGGCCTGCCGGGCGGCGAGCAGTTCGGCGGCGCCCGCGGTCAGCCCGCAGCCCTCCGCCCGCTCCCAGTAGTGGCGGTGGAAGGTCCCGTCCATCAGCAGCCACTCGGCGTCGGTGGGCAGCCGGCCCATCAGCCGCTCGTAGAACTTCGGCACCGGGACGGTGTACAGCTCGCGGTACCGCTCCAGCGTGATCGGTTCGAGGCCCAGCTCCGCGAAGGCCGCGTTGGTGGCGCCGATGACGGCGCCGATGTCGTCGAGCAGGGTGCCGTTCCAGTCCCAGACCAGATGCTTCCCCGAGTGCTTCCCCATGGAGCGACGGTACAGGCCGCGGCCTCAGCCGAGCAGGGAGGGGATCTCCTGCACCCCGAACCAGAGCAGCTCGTGGTCCTCGGCCCCGTCCACGACGAACTGCGCGTCGTCGTCGCCCTGGTCGGCGGCGCCGAGCGCGGCGGCCGCGGCGGTGACGTCCGCCTCCGCGTCGTCCGCGTCGGCGTGCACGGCGGCGGCCTTGGCGAGGGGCACGGCGGCGGCGATCCGCACCTCGCCGATCGCGCCGGCGTCGAGCCCGCGGTCGGGGTCGACGGTGGCGTCCTTGTCGGCGATGTCGACGGCGACGACCACCCGGCGCCGCGGCGCCTCCGGGTCGCCCGCGACGAGCCGCAGCGAGGCGGCGGCGGCGCGGTTGAGCGCCGCGTACTCCAGCTCCTCGATGTCGTCGGAGACGTACCACTCGCGCAGCGCGGGCGTGACGGCGTAGGCGGTCAGCGGGCCGGGCCCGAGCTCGCCCGCCTTGTGCGCCTGTGCGAGACCGGGAAGGGTCAGAGGGACGTACACGCGCATGGCTGGCCGCTTTCGTAGTCGGAAACGCCCTCAGGATACGTCCGGCCCCACCACGCCGGGATGTCCACCCGTGGACCCTCGTCACCCTGATAGGCGAATCACCCTGCGTGTCCGCCCCGGCCGCGACCCCCTTGCGGCCCCCGGCGCGCACCCCGTACAAGATCCCCACGGAAAGTTACCGACCGGTACCACCGGTCACGCTCCGAAGGGACCGCCATGCGCCGGCAGACCACCACCAGCCCCGGAACCCGCCACCACGGCACCACCGCGAACGCCCCGCACCCGAGCGTGCCCGGACAGGGCGGACCGGCTCGGCGCCCGGGCCGCCCGGGCACCGCCACCCGGCGGGAGCTGCCCGTGCACACCGCCTTCGCCGAACGGCTCGTCGCCGTGCTCAGCGGAGAGCGGCCCGTGCACTCGATGCTGGGGCTGACCGTCGGGGAGGCGTACGAGCAGCTGGTGCGGCTCGCGCCGCGGACCGTGCCGCGCGGGCTCGGCGCCCGGCCCGTCCTGCGCCGGTGCGCCGCGCAGCCGCACTCCGGGGACGCCGTCCTGGAGGTCTTCGCCTCGCTCGCCGCCGGCCACCGCGTCCGCGCCCTCGCCTTCCGCCTGGAGCGCGGCCCGGACCACCGCTGGCGGTGCGCCGCCGTCGAGCTGGACGGCCTCGGCCGGCTGGTCGGCGGAGGCGGCCCCCAGCCATGACGAAGGGCCCCGCCGGACATTCCGGCAGGGCCCTTCACCAGGTCAGACCGTCACTTCTTGCGGCGACGCCCGCCCGCGTTCTTCTGCGCCTTGCGGCGCTCCGCCCGCGTCATCCCGTCGCCGGAGTCCATGTCGTCCGAGGCGAAGTCGCCCTCGACGACACCGCCGTCGCCGTCCACCGTCGGCGCGGAGAAGTGCAGCCGGTCCGGCCGCTGCGGGGCGTCGAGCCCCTTCGCGCGGATCTCCGGGCGCCCGCCCGCCGGGACGGCCTCGCCCTTGTCCAGGGACGGCGCGCCGGCCTGCACCGGGACCTCCTCGACCTGCTGCTCGACCTGGACCTCCAGGTTGAACAGGTAGCCGACGGACTCCTCCTTGATGCCCTCCATCATGGCGGTGAACATGTCGAAGCCCTCGCGCTGGTACTCGACCAGCGGGTCCTTCTGCGCCATCGCCCGCAGGCCGATGCCCTCCTGGAGGTAGTCCATCTCGTAGAGGTGCTCGCGCCACTTGCGGTCGAGGACCGACAGCACGACCCGGCGCTCCAGCTCGCGCATGATCTCCGAGCCGAGCTGCGCCTCGCGCGCCTCGTACTGGGCGTGGATGTCGTCCTTGATGGACTCGGCGATGAACTCCGCGGTGATGCCCGCGCGGTCGCCCGCCGCGTCCTCCAGCTCCTCGACGGTGACCTTCACCGGGTAGAGCTGCTTGAAGGCGCCCCACAGCCGGTCGAGGTCCCACTCCTCCGCGAAGCCCTCGGCGGTCTCCTGGCGGATGTAGTCGTCGATGGTGTCGTCCATGAAGTGGCGGATCTGCTCGTGCAGGTCCTCGCCCTCCAGGACGCGGCGGCGCTCGCCGTAGATGACCTCGCGCTGCCGGTTGAGGACCTCGTCGTACTTCAGGACGTTCTTGCGCGTCTCGAAGTTCTGCGTCTCGACCTGCGACTGGGCGGAGGCGATGGCCCGGGTGACCATCTTGTTCTCGATCGGCACGTCGTCCGGCACGTTGGCCATGGCCATCACGCGCTCGACCATCTGCGCCTTGAACAGCCGCATCAGGTCGTCGCCGAGCGACAGGTAGAAGCGGGACTCGCCCGGGTCGCCCTGACGGCCGGAACGACCGCGCAGCTGGTTGTCGATGCGGCGCGACTCGTGGCGCTCGGTGCCGAGCACGTACAGCCCGCCGAGCTCCTTGACCTCCTCGAACTCCGCCTTCACGGCCTTCTCGGCCCGCTCCAGCGCGCCCGGCAGGGCCGCGGCCCACTCCTCGACGTGCTCGACCGGGTCCAGGCCCGCCTGCCGCAGCTCCGCCTCGGCGAGGTCGTCCGGGTTGCCGCCGAGCTTGATGTCGGTACCGCGGCCGGCCATGTTGGTGGCGACGGTGACGGCGCCGCGGCGGCCGGCCTGGGCGACGATGCTCGCCTCGCGCTCGTGGTGCTTGGCGTTCAGCACCTCGTGCGGCACACCGCGCTTGGAGAGCTGCTGCGAGAGGTACTCGGACTTCTCGACGGAGGTGGTGCCGACGAGGACCGGCTGGCCCTTCTCGTGCTTCTCGACGATGTCGTCGACGACGGCGGCGAACTTGGCGACCTCGGTCCGGTAGATCAGGTCGGACTGGTCCTTGCGCTGCATCGGCTTGTTCGTCGGGATCGGGACGACGCCGAGCTTGTAGATCTGGTGGAACTCGGCCGCCTCGGTCATCGCCGTACCGGTCATGCCGGACAGCTTGTCGTAGAGGCGGAAGAAGTTCTGGAGGGTGATCGTGGCGAGCGTCTGGTTCTCGTCCTTGATCTGCACGCCCTCCTTGGCCTCGATGGCCTGGTGCATGCCCTCGTTGTAGCGGCGGCCGGCGAGGATACGGCCGGTGTGCTCGTCGACGATCATGACCTCGCCGTCGATGACGACGTAGTCCTTGTCCTTCTTGAACAGTTCCTTCGCCTTGATGGCGTTGTTCAGGTAGCCGACGAGCGGCGTGTTGACCGACTCGTAGAGGTTGTCGATGCCGAGCCAGTCCTCGACCTTGGCGACACCGGCCTCGTGGATGCCGACCGTGCGCTTCTTCTCGTCGACCTCGTAGTCGCCGGTCTCCTCGATGCCCTTCAGCGGGTTGCCGGGCTCGCCCTTGGTGAGGCGGGTGACCAGCTTCGCGAAGTCGCCGTACCACTTGGTGGCCTGGTCGGCCGGGCCGGAGATGATCAGCGGCGTACGGGCCTCGTCGACGAGGATCGAGTCGACCTCGTCCACGCACGCGAAGTTGTGGCCGCGCTGGACCAGCTCGTCCTTCGACCACGCCATGTTGTCGCGCAGGTAGTCGAAGCCGAACTCGTTGTTCGTGCCGTACGTGATGTCGCAGGCGTACTGCTCACGGCGCTGCGCCGGCGTCATGTTGGCGAGGATGCAGCCGACCGACAGGCCCAGGAACTTGTGGACCCGGCCCATCAGCTCGGAGTCGCGCTCGGCCAGGTAGTCGTTGACCGTGATCAGGTGCACGCCCTTGCCGGACAGCGCGTTCAGGTACGCCGGGAGCGTGCCGACGAGGGTCTTGCCCTCACCGGTCTTCATCTCGGCGACGTAGCCGAGGTGCAGCGCGGCGCCGCCCATGAGCTGGACGTCGTAGTGGCGCTGACCGAGGACGCGCTTGGCCGCCTCGCGGACGGTGGCGAACGCCTCGGGCAGCAGGTCGTCGAGGCTCTCGCCGTCGGCGTACCGCTGCTTGTACTCCTCCGTGAGGGCCCGCAGGTCGGCGTCGGAGAGGTTGACGAAGTCCTCTTCGATGGAGTTGACCTGGTCCGCGATGCGGTGCAGTTTGCGCAGGATCTTGCCTTCGCCTGCACGCATGAGCTTGTTGAAGACGGACACTGAGGCTGGTCTCCTTGCCGGTCGGGCCTGGCACTGGGTCTTGTCACGGACACGAGCGCGGGCACGGCAGGTGGTCCCCACCGCAACGGCCATCGTAAGCGAGACCACCCTCACGGAGGGAGGCCCGCAGGGCCGCCGCCGCACGTCCGCCCGCAAAGAGAACGCCCGAGGTGGTCGGAAGGTGCCGCCCCATCCGAAAAGTGTTCGCTTCCGTCCGGCCCGGTCCCCACAATCCGGGCATGGATCCCATCACGCTCACCAGCGACCGCCTCCGGCTGCGCGCCTTCGTCCCCGAGGACGAGGACGTCGTGTACACCCACTGCCAGGACCCGGCCATCCGCCGCTGGACGACCGTCCCGGACCCTTACAAGCGGGAGGACGCCGTCTTCTTCCTGAACCGGCTGGTCCCGGACGGCTGGCGCGACGACTCCGACTACAGCTTCGCCGTCGAGCCGCTGGACGGCGGCCCCCTGATCGCCGCCATCGGCCTGCACGCCCGGGGCGGCGGCGTCTGGGAGGTCGGCTTCTGGCTGGCCCCCGAGCAGCGCGGCAAGGGCTACATGGCGGAGGCGGTGCGGACCGTCGCCCACTGGGCCTTCACCGGGCTCGGCTGCGTGCGGCTGATCTGGCGCGCCGAGATCGGCAACACCGGCTCGCGCGCGGTGGCCGAGCGGGTCGGCTTCACCATGGAGGGCGTCCAGCGGGCCGGCCTGCTGCACAACGGCACCCTCCGGGACGCCTGGGCCGGCTCGCTGCTGCCCTCCGACTTCGGCCTGCCCAGCCCCGTCCCGTACCTGCCGCCGCGCGAGGCCCCGCCGGTCGTGGACCCCCGCGCGGCGGCCCTTCCCGGGGACTCCGGCACTGTCGGTCCGGGGGCCTAGGGTTTCCGCATGACGACCGTGCCGAAGACCGCCCCGCAGCCCGCTCCCCAGCCCGTCGCCGCGCTCTCCGCCACCGAGGCCCGCCGGATCGCCCTGCGCGCCCAGGGCTTCCTCGGCGCCCCCGACCGCCGGGCCGGGGTCCGGGGCGTACTCCGTCATCTCGGGCAGGTCCAGCTGGACACCATCTCGGTCCTGGCCCGCTCGCACGAGCTGATCCCGTACGCCCGGCTCGGCGCCGTCGGCCGCACCGCGGTGGAGGAGGCGTACTGGTCGGAGGGGCACGCCTTCGAGTACTGGTCGCACGCCGCCTGCATCCTGCCGGTCGAGGAGTGGCCGCTCTTCGCCTTCCGCCGCCGCGCGTACCGCGACCGCCCGCAGTGGCACCACGAGCTGTCCGACGGCTCCTACGCCAAGGTCATCGACCAGCTGCGGGCGGAGGGCCCGCGGACGGCGACGGAGCTCGGCGGCGCCAAGAACAAGGGCGAGTGGTGGGACTGGTCCGACACCAAGATCGCGGTCGAGCGGGCGCTGATGTACGGCGAGGTCGTCGTCACCGAGCGGCGCGGCTGGAAGCGGGTGTACGACCTGGCGGAGCGCGCCATCCCGGAGCCGCTGCGCCACGACGACCTGGACGACACCGAGTGCGTGCGGCGCCTGGTCCGGCAGGCGGGCGAGGCGCTGGGCGTCGGCACGCGCGCGGACATCGCCGACTACCACCGGCTGAGGGCGGAGCAGTTCGACGCGGTGGTGGCGGAGTCGGGCCTGGTGCCGGTGACGGTGGAGGGCTGGGGGAAGCCGGCCTGGGCGGACCCGGCGGCGCTGGCCACGGAGCCGCGCGGCCGGCACCGCACGACGCTGCTCTCCCCGTTCGACTCGCTGATCTGGGAGCGGGCGCGCACCGAGCGGATCTTCGGCTTCACGCACCGGCTGGAGGCGTACGTCCCGAAGCCCAAGCGGGTGCACGGCTACTTCGCGATGCCGGTCCTCGCCGGCGGCCGGCTGGTCGGCCGCGTGGACCCGGCCCGCGAGGGCCGCACGCTGGTCGCCAAGCAGGTCTCCCTGGACGGCCCGAAGGCGGTCCCGCCGGTCGCCCAGGCCCTCCGCGAGGCCGCCACCTGGGTCGGCTGCGACACGGTCCGCGTCGACCGCGTGAACCCCCCGGAGCTGGCTCCCCTCCTGACGAAGGCCCTGGACGCCTAGAGCGTCACCGGATCTCGCGGATCTTCTCCCCCAGCAGGGGGCGTCCCGAGGCAGAGGCTCACCGGATCTCGAGGATCTTCTCCCGCATGGCGTACACCACGGCCTCCATGCGGGAGTGCAGCTGGAGCTTCTCCAGGATGTTCCGCACGTGGTTCTTCACCGTGTTCTCCGAGATGAAGAGCTCCTTCGCGATGTCCCGGTTGTTCATGCCGGTCGCGACGAGCTTGAGGACCTCCAGCTCGCGGTCGGTGAGCCGGGGGGCCGGGACCAGGCGGCGCTCGTCGGTGCGCTGGATCATCGACTTGAACTCGGTGAGGAGCTTCGACGCCATCGACGGGCTGATCTGCGACTGCCCGTCCGCGACGGCGCGGATCGCGGTCGCGACCTCGTCGGTGGAGATCTCCTTGAGCAGGTAGCCGGTCGCCCCCGCCTTGATCGCGTCGTAGAGGTCGGCCTCCTCGTCGCTGATCGTCAGCATGATGATCTTCGCGCTGGGGGCGACCTCCTTGATCGAGGTACACGCCTCGATGCCACCGCGCCGCGGCATCCGCACGTCCATCAGGACGATGTCGGGCAGCAGGTCCGCCGCCTTGTCGACCGCCTCGGCGCCGTCGCCCGCCTCACCGACGACCTGGATGTCCTCCTCCTGTGCGAGGACGATCTCCAGGCCACGCCGGAAAAGCGCGTGGTCGTCCACGACCAGGACCCGGATCGGCTCCTTGCGATAGACCTCGTTGGCCGATTCCGATCCTTCCTGAGCACCCTCATGGGCGAGCGCACCGCGCTCGTGCCCGCTCAGCACCGGGCCGAAGCTGTCTGCCATCGTTCCTCCCCCTGAAGGCCGTGGCCTGAATTCGTTTCCGGTCCTCCAACCACTGCCCGGGAAGCACCGGTTGGCGTGCACGCCATGATTTCATGCCCCGGCCCTCCCGGGGTGTCCCCCCGGGCGCACAGGGGTGCCCCTGGGGGTCGCGGGAAGCGCTCCAGGGGCACCGGAAGGGCCGGCCGGTCGACCGTTCGACGGGTCAGCCGCCGAGCGCGCCGCCCGCTCCACCGCTGTTCTCGGCGAGCGGGTCGTTCTCCAGATGGATGACGCCGTAGTCGTAGGCGTGGCGCCGGTAGACGACGCTCGGCTGCTTGGTCTCGGCGTCGACGAAGAGATAGAAGTCGTGCCCGACCAGCTCCATCTCGTAGAGGGCCTGGTCGAGCCCCATCGCGGCGGCCTTGTGGGTCTTCTCGCGGACCACCAGCGGGCCCTCGCCCCGGACCTCGATCGAACCCATCATCGTGGTGGGAACCTCGCCGCCGGTCTCGTCGGCGACGAGCTCGCCCTGCCCGTTCAGCTGGGCGACACCGGGGACGACGTCGGCGACCTCCGCCGCGGAGAGCCGCCCGCTGCCCCGGCGGGTGTAACGCTTGTCGTGCTGCTTGCGAAGCCTGGCCTCCAGCTTGTCGCTGGCCAGGTCGAGGGCCGCGTACGGGTCGCCGGCCGACGCTTCCGCCCGGATGACCGGGCCTCGGGAGTGGAGGGTGATCTCCACGCGGTCCGACCGGTCGGCCTGCCGCGGGTTGGGCTCCTTGGACACCTCGACGTCGAGGCTGATCACCTTGCCGTCGAGCTTCTGGATCTTCTCCAGCTTCAGCTTCTCGGCCACGTGCTTGCGGAACCGCTCGGGCACCTCTGTCTTGCGGCCCTTGACGACGATGTCCACGCAGAACTCCGTTCCCGGATCGCCCGCCCGGCTCCTAGGCCGACGGGCATCTCCCTTTGCACCAGCCCCGGCGGTTTCACCGGAGCTCGGACTTGGCGACTTCGACCTCCTCCTCCCCAGTCGACAAGATCGCCACCCCATCGACGAGAGGTTAATTCGCCCTGAACTCCTGTCCTGTAGGCGCAACCATGTATGCGATGAGTCCGGGCATTCACCCGTCCTCACAACCGAACATAGCCCCTTCGGACGGGTGTCGGCACCCGCTACCGCGACTTACCTCCATTCGGAGGCTTTCACCTCTCACCACCTGCAACGATCCAAGTTTCCGACGAGTTCCGGTTTATTTCGAACGAAGCGGGAGATGATGCGATCACAGCCGCCACCCGCTGTTCGAATTCGTGCTGCGCGGAATCGCTTCGGCATCTCGCCGCGGTTCCCGGAGTGAACGGCGGGTATACGGCCCCGAGGGCCCGCGCCGCCTCCGCGAGCGTCGCGCCGGTCGTCATCAGGTCGTCCACGAGGACCACCCGACCGGCCACCAGGAGCCTCGCGCCGCCCGGCACGACCTCCAGCGCCCCGGCCACGTTCGCCCACCGCCCGCGCGCCCCGAGGCCCGCCTGGTCCGCCACCGCCCGCCGCTGCCGCAGCACCGGCAGCACCCGCGCGGACCACCCCGCCCGCCGCAGCCGCGCCGCCGCGGCCAGCGCCACCCGCCGCGTCGGATCGTGCCCCCGCGCCCGCACCGAGCGCCGCGAGGACGGCACCGGCACCAGCAGCAGCGGCCCGTCCCGCGAGCCGCCCACGGTGGCCTCCACGGCCCGCGCGAGGGCCCCGCCCAGCGCCCCGCCGAGCCCCAGCGCCCCGCGCTCCTTGTGCGCGATCAGCAGCTCCCGTACCGCCCCCTCGTACGGCACGGCGGCGTGCACCACCGGCAGCCCCGCCGGCTCCGGCGCGGGCCGCACCCGGCGCGCCCGGGCGCCTCCCCCGCCCAGCGCGCCCGCGCACCCCGCGCACAGCCCGGTACGAGGCACCCCGCAGCCCTCGCAGGCACCGGGCAGCACCAGCCCGGAGATCTCGCGCCACCAGCCCCGCATGACTCCACTCTGACCACCCCCGGCGCCGCCCGCCACCCCTGTGGACAACACCCTGTGGACAACCGGGAGGACCCGCCGACCCCCGGGAACAGCCGGCACACCTACCGGGGAAGCAGCACACCTACCGGGGAAGATCCGGCAGACCTACCCGGGAAGAGCCGGCGCACCCACCCGGGAAGAGCCGGCACACCTATCCGGGATAGACCGGCCCCGTCCCCGACTTCACCACCGGCTGCCAGTTGGCCCCCGGCATCAGCCGCACGATGCCGTCGTTGCCGGAGGCGGCGATCAGCGGCTCCGTCTCCTTGTACGGCGCCGCCACCGCCAGCACCCCGTTGAGGCCCGGCAGCACCGAGCTCGCGGAGGTGGAGCCGTCGGTCTGGAGGTAGCGGATCTGCTGCACCCCGCCGGCCTCCCGGCCGACCACGACGAGCCGGCTCGGCCCGGCCCAGGAGACGGACGAGACCGACTCCATGCGCGGCGCGGCCGCCTGGAGGTCCTCCACGGACACGACCTGCTCGTCCGCGCCGTTCTCCCGCTCGATCCGGCCGATCTGCAGGGTGGTGCGCCCCTCCCGGGTGATGAGGAGCGCGATCCGCACCCCGTCCGCCGAGACCCGCAGCGACTCGACCCGGGTGTCCTCCGTCAGCCACGGCGTGCGGACCTCGATCCACTTGCCGGTGCCGTCGGGCACGACCACCAGCCGCTGGTGGCCCTTGGCCCGGTCGGCGACCCACAGGTCGCCCCGCCCGTCCCAGCTGGGCTGCGACAGCCGGTCCTCGTGCGCCGCGCCCGCCGCGGCCGAGCTCCTGAACACCGCCGGAAGCTGTTCCTGATCGGCGGTGATCGACGACACGTACAGCGAGGCGCCGTCCTCGGACACCCCGGCCGCCCGGGTCCCGTCCCGGGCCACGGCGACGGAGCCCAGCGGCACCGCGCCCTTGCCCAGCGGCCCCGGCACCGCCTCCGGCGGCACCACGTCCTTGCCGCCGGGGTCGAGGGCCAGCATCCGGCCGTCGTCGTCGACGAAGTACGGCGTCTCGTCCTGCCCGGTGTCCCGGACCACCTCGAAGTCGGCCGCCTGGCCCTTCCCGAGCCGGCACACGCCGGCACCGGTGACGTCCTGGAGCTCCACCTGGTCGACCCGTAGGGAGGGCAGGTCGCCGAGCGTGACGAGCAACTGCGCCGCCAGCCGGCTGCACACCTCGCCGCCGAACCGGTCGGCCTTCACGTTGAGCGGCACCCTGAGGATGGACTGGTCGTCCGTCGTCAGCGTGGTGACGCCCTTCCGCAGCTCGGTACCGGACGGGAAGGGCGAGTCGACGGCCGGCCGCAGCCAGTGCGTCGGCCCCTCCAGAAGGGCCTTCACGGTCTGCGTCACCGGGTCCATCCGGGTGACCGGGTCCTGCCGCTGCCGGATGTAGACGGGGTCGGCGACCAGCCAGTCCTCACCGGACGCGAAGTAGTACTTGTTCACCGACCGGTAGTTCCGCAGGAAGTCGGCCTCGCCGAGGACCAGACCGGGCGGCAGGCTGTCGATCCGCCACTCCTTGTCCTTCCCGTTGGCGGCGGTCTCTTCCACCACGTGGATGGCCTGCGCGTACTCCACCGGGCTGTTCGCCCTGTACGAGTGCCGGGCGTCCACGGTCGCGATCATCCGGCCGGAGATCGGATAGGCGCGGCCCTCGATCTCGGGGTCCGCGTTGCGGTCGGCGGGCTTCCGGTCGGGGGCGGTGGAGAGCACCGTGATGCTCTGCTCCGGCTTCCAGCTCTTGGCGGCCTGCCGGGTCAGGTACTTGCGGGCGGTCGAGAAGCCGGGGTCGTCACTGGTCATGGCCTCCAGGAAGCCGTCGACGATGTCGTCCGGGTTCGCGTTCTCCCGGGGGGCCACCGCGTAGACCCGCACCTGCGAGTCCCCCGGGTTGGCGCCCCGTACGGCCTGTACGTCACCGCTGTCGGGCATGGTGGCGCAGCCCGTCGCCAGGAGCCCGCCGCAGGCGGCGAGCACCAGCGTCCGTCCGCTCCGTCCCCGCCCCGCCCGCCGTCGCGCGTCAGCGCCCACGTGTGCCGTCCTCCCGCTCCGCGTTCCCCGCCGTGCCCGTGCCCGTGCCGTGCGCGTGCTCCGTGTCCGCCGCCGTCCGGGCGACCACCCGGGAACCGTTGCCGGGCAGCGCCGCCGGGTCGACGGCGGCCGGCGGCGCCGGGATCCGCGGCGGCACCGGCAGCGGAGGCCGCTCCCCGCCCGGCTGGGCCGGCACCGACGCGGTCCGGCCGTTCTCCTGCGCCCGCCCCGCGGCGGCCTGCTCCCGGTTGCGCCGCGAGTCCTCGGGCTCCAGCGGGATCGGCGAACCCCGCAGCGGCTCGTCCGCGGTGCGCGGCAGCGTCAGCCGGAACTGCGAGCCGCCGCCCGGCTCGCCCCACGCCTGGAGCCAGCCGCCGTGCAGCCGCGCGTCCTCGACGGCGATCGACAGTCCGAGACCCGTACCGCCGGTGGTACGCGCGCGTGCCGGGTCGGCCCGCCAGAAGCGGTTGAAGACCCGGGTGGCCTCGCCCGGCTTCAGACCGACGCCGTAGTCGCGTACGGCGACGGCGACGGCCCCGCCGGCCGCGGCCAGCTTCACCACGACGTCCCGGCCCTCGCCGTGCTCCACGGCGTTGACGACCAGGTTCCGCAGCACCCGCTCGACCCGGCGGGCGTCCGCCTCGGCCACGACGGGCTGCTCGTCGCCGACGACGACGATCCGGGTGCCCTTCCGCTCGGCCAGCGGCTCGGCGCCGCCGATGACCCGGCGCACCACCTGCCGCAGGTCGATCGGCTCGGCTTCCAGGGCGGCGGCCCCGGCGTCGAAGCGGCTGATCTCCAGCAGGTCGGAGAGGAGCGACTCGAAACGGTCGAGCTGGTCGCCGAGGAGTTCCGCGGAGCGCGCGGTGACGGGGTCGAAGTCGACCCGGGCCTCGTGGATGACGTCGGCCGCCATCCGGACGGTCGTCAGCGGCGTCCGCAGCTCGTGCGAGACGTCGGAGACGAACCGCCGCTGCATCCGCGACAGCTCCTCCAGCTGCTGGATCTTGAGCTGCAGGTTGGACGCCATCTTGTTGAACGCCTCGCCGAGACGCGCGATGTCGTCCTCGCCGGTGACCTTCATCCGCTCCTGGAGGCGGCCCGCGGAAAGCCGCTCGGCGATCCCCGCCGCCATCCGCACGGGGGTGACGACCTGCCGCACCACGAACCAGGCGATCGCCCCGAGCAGCACCACCACGAAGAGTCCGGCGGTCGCCAGGGTGGTCTTCACCAGGTCGAGGGAGTCCTCCTCCTGGGTGAGCGGGAAGAGGTAGTACAGCTCGTACTGCTTGCCCTCGGCGTCGTTGAGCCGCTTGCCGATCACGAGCCCCGGCTCGGACGGCTTGTCGCTGGTGTAGTGGATCCGCCCGAACTTCTGGAACGGGGTGTTGCCCTGCGCCACCGAGTGCCGCAGGTCGGCGGGGACGGACCGCGCCGGGTCGACCTCACCGGAGGCGCGGGCGCCGCGGCTCGCGGTGTCGCTGGAGTCCAGCGACAGCGCCACCACGTTGAACGCGTTCTGGCCACCGCTGGCGAGCTGCTCCACGAGCGTGGAGCGCCAGTTCACCGAGGATCCGGCCCGTACGCCGTCCTGCCCGGGCACGGACGGCGTGGTCGCCGCCCGGTCCTGCGCGGCGGAGAAACCGCCCGCGGCCTGGATCTGGGCGGCCTTCTCCTTGGTGTCGAGCAGACCGTTGCGCACCTGCCCGATGACGACCAGGCCCAGCAGCAGCACCACGCCCAGGGACATCAGGAGGGTGCCCGCGACGACCCGCAGCTGGATGTTCCGCCGCCACAGCCGTACGGCCGGAAGCAGCGGCCGGCGCACCAGCCGGGCGACGATCCGGAAGACCCGTCCGCCCGGCGTCCCGTCCTGCAGGAGCCGTCCACCGCGTATCAGGCGGCCGGAACGCGAGCCCCCCCGCCCCGGTCCGGCAGCCCGCCCCGTACGGCCCCCGGGGTCCGGGGACTCCGGGGCAGCACTGCCCATGCTCATATCAGCTCGGTCCCGCCTTGTAGCCCACACCGCGGACGGTCACCACGATCTCGGGACGCTCCGGGTCCTTCTCGACCTTCGAGCGCAGTCGCTGGACGTGCACGTTCACCAGCCGGGTGTCGGCCGCGTGCCGGTAGCCCCAGACCTGCTCCAGGAGCACCTCGCGGGTGAACACCTGCCACGGCTTGCGGGCCAGCGCCACGAGGAGGTCGAACTCCAGCGGCGTCAGAGCGATCGACTGCCCGTCCCGCTTCACGGAGTGCCCGGCCACGTCGATGACGAGGTCACCGATGGTGAGCTGCTCCGGCGCGGGCTCCTCGGAGCGCCGCAGCCGCGCCCGGATGCGGGCGACGAGCTCCTTCGGCTTGAACGGCTTGACGATGTAGTCGTCGGCGCCGGACTCCAGGCCCACGACGACGTCGACGGTGTCGCTCTTGGCCGTCAGCATCACGATGGGCACGCCTGACTCGGCCCTGATGAGCCGGCACACCTCGATGCCGTCCCGTCCGGGCAGCATGAGGTCCAGCAGCACCAGGTCCGGCTTGGCCTCCCGGAATGCGGCGAGAGCCTTGTCGCCGTCCGCGACGAACGACGGCTCGAACCCTTCACCCTTGAGCACGATCCCGAGCATCTCGGCCAGTGCGGTGTCGTCGTCGACGACGAGAACGCGTCCCTTCATATCGACATCATCCCATTTCCGTATCAGTCTCAAGGCGGCTGGTGAGATACCTCACTGACCTGCGACGACGCCTCGGAGGAGCCCCCTGACTCCGTGTGTCCGCGCGCCCCGCCGCCAGTAACGACTGTCACCCCCGTGCCCCCGCGGTCGCCGAGAACCGTACCCCGCGCGGGGCCGAACGCCCACGTTCCGGAACAAGCTTCGTCCTCCAGTACGAGAAGGAGTTCCGGCCCGGTCCACGGCGGGGCCCCTCATGACACGATGGCAGCCGGCCCGCCGCCCTCCCGTGGACGGCCGCCGTGACCGAGCCGGTTCGCCGACCGGCACCGCGACCCAATCCGCCGAGGTGGACGACCGTGAACGACTCTCCGGGCTGGAACCCGCCCGGATCCGCCCCTTCCGACGGCCAGGACGGCCCCGCGATCCCCGGCCAGCCCGCCCCGCCGGAGCAGACCGGATCCGCACCCCAGTGGTCGAAGGAGCAGCCGCCCGCCGGCCAGTGGACCACCCCGACCCCGGGCCGCCCCCGCCCGCCGGCACCAGGCCGCGCCTGGGGTACGCCGCCGCAGCCCGGCCGCGGCGCCCCGCCGGCCCCCAAGCCGGGCGTCATCCCGCTCCGTCCGCTGGGCGTCGGCGAGATCCTCGACGCGTCGGTGGCGATCCTCCGCCGCTACTGGCGGACGGTGCTGGCCGTCACGGTCCCCGTGGCCGTGGTCACCCAGACCGCGCTCGTCTTCGTCCAGCGCTACCTCGCGACGAAGCCGCCCACCCTGCACACGGACGCGACGCCGGCCGAGCAGCTGGAGGCCCTCTCCGCGTACCTCCGGGCCTCCCTCACCGAGCTGGCCCCGACGATGCTGCTCTCCGTGGGCGCCTCGGTCTTCGTCAGCGCGCTGCTCACGATCGTCGTCAGCCGCGCCATCCTGGGCCGACCGGTGACGCTCTCCGAGGCGTGGCGCGAGGCGAGCCCCCGCCTCCCCCAGCTCCTGCTCCTCTCCCTGGCCCTGCCGCTGGGCGCGGGCGCCCTCGCCTTCGTGGCGATGCTCCCCGGCCTGCTGCTCGGCGGCGCCGGCGGCGCGACGCTCGCCTTCCTCGGCGGCACGGCCGCCTTCCTCGCGGTCATCTGGCTGCTGATCCGCTTCAGCCTGGCCTCTCCGGCCCTGATGCTGGAGCGCCAGGGGATCGTCCCGGCGCTGAAGCGTTCCGCCAAGCTGGTCAACGGCGTCTGGTGGCGGGTCTTCGGCATCACGCTGCTGACCCAGCTCCTCATCATGATCTTCACGATGGTCCTGACGATCCCGTTCACCGCGATCGCCTTCGCCCTCGACGCCGCCCCCTCGGGCTCCGACCTCAGCTGGACGTACCTCGTCGTCATGGCCGTCGGCGGCATCGCCAGCAGCGCCCTGACGTACCCCATCGCGGCGGCCGTCACGGTCCTCCTCTACGTGGACCAGCGCATCCGCCGCGAGGCCCTGGACCTGGAACTCACCAAGGCCGCCCAGACCGACTGACAGCCCCCTTTCCCTTTCGTCAACGGCTCCCGCCCTCCTCCTGGAGGACGGGAGCCGTTCCTCTTTCCCCTCCGCCCCGGGATGAAGGCTGGCGAGAACGCCCGTAGCCGCCGCCGTAAGCCCTTCGGAGTACGCCTCTGATGCGGACCCACATCCCAGGCCCCATGGGCCACTGAGAGTCCCCCAGGACCCGCGCAGCCACACCCACACCCCGCAACCGCCTGCGCCAGCACCCGCCCGCCAACCCGCCCCGGAACGCAGAAAAGCCCCGCACCAGAAGGTGCGGGGCTTTCCCACAATGATTGTTCGGCGGCGTCCTACTCTCCCACAGGGTCCCCCCTGCAGTAC
>NZ_JOGX01000019.1 GCF_000719555.1 Streptomyces sp. NRRL F-5727 | reverse complement strand
GCCCCGCTCCGGGCGTCCGGCGCCCGCTCGGCGGCGGCGCCCCCGCGACGGCCCCCGCCCCCGCGACGGCCCCCGCCCCACCGGCCGGGACCGACCCCGGCCGCGTCACGCGCCCGTACACCGACGCCGCGCCCGCGTCCCCCCGAGATCCCGCGTCCCGGGGAAGCGCCGCCCAGGGCGCCCCGCACGATCCGCGCGCCGACGCACGCGCGCGTACCGACCTCGGCCCGTACTTCGGCACCCGCGCCACCCCGCCCCAGGACCTCCGATCCGAAGGAGACGACGCATGATCGACCACGAGAGGATCTCCCACCACCGCTCCGGCGAACTCGACTGGCTCCTCGACGATCTGGTCACCCGGGTCCGCGAGGTCCGGCACACGGTGGTGCTCTCCAGCGACGGCCTCGCGGTCGGCGCGTCCAGCGGACTCAGCCGCGAGGACGCCGAGCACCTCGCCGCCATCGCCTCCGGCTTCCACAGCCTCGCCAAGGGCGCCGGCCGCCAGTTCCACACCGGCGGCGTCCGCCAGACCATGGTCGAGATGGACGACGGCTTCCTCTTCGTCGCCGCCGCCGGCGACGGCTCCTGCCTGGCCGTCCTCAGCTCCGTCAGCGCCGACATCGGCCTGATCGCCTACGAGATGGCCCGGCTCGTCAAGCGCGTCGGCGAACACCTGCACACCCCGCCGCGGCTCGCGGTCACCCCGCCGGCCGCCGGCTGACCGGAGACCCCCATGACCATGGACAGCGCCGGCGACACCACCGGCGGCGGGCCGCCCGCACCGGGCAGCCACTGGTACGACGCCGACGCCGGGCCGCTCGTCCGGCCGTACGCGATGACCGGCGGCCGCACCAAACCCGGTCCCAGCAACGTACGGTTCGACCTCATCGCCCTCGTCGTCGTCGACGACGACCCGCCGGGCCCGGCCGAAGAGGCCGTCCTCGGTCCCGAACACCGCGCCCTGCTCACCCTCTGCCGGGCCGAGACCCAGTCCGTGGCCGAACTCGCCGCCGACGCCGACCTTCCCGTGGGCGTCGTCCGGGTCCTCCTCGGCGACCTCCTCGAATCGGGCTTCGTACGCGTCAGCCGACCCGTACCGCCCGCGCAGCTCCCCGACGAACGCATCCTGAGAGAAGTGATCGATGGCCTACGAGCGCTCTGACAGCACCGGCGCGGACGGCGACACCGCTCTCGCCCTGAAGATCCTCGTCGCCGGCGGCTTCGGCGTCGGCAAGACCACCCTGGTCGGCGCGGTCAGCGAGATCCGCCCGCTGCGCACCGAGGAACAGCTCAGCCGGGCCGGCGAACTCGTCGACGACACCGGGGGAGTGGCCCAGAAGACCACCACCACGGTCGCCATGGACTTCGGCCGGATCACGATCCGCGCGGGACTCTCGCTGTACCTCTTCGGCACCCCGGGCCAGGACCGCTTCTGGTTCCTCTGGGACGAGCTCTCGCAGGGCGCCCTGGGAGCGGTGGTGCTCGCCGACACCCGCCGGCTGGAGGACTGCTTCCCGGCGGTCGACTACTTCGAGCACCGGAAGATCCCGTTCGTGGTGGCCGTCAACTGCTTCGAGGGCGCCCGTTCCTACGGGGCGCAGGACGTGTCCCGCGCCCTCGACCTGGACCGGGGGACGCCCGTGGTGCTGTGCGACGCCCGCGACCGGGACTCCGGGAAGGAGGTGCTCATCCGGGTCGTCGAGTACGCCGGGCGGATGCACACCGCCCGGCTCCTCGACACGGTGGGCTGAACCGACGGGCGACGCGACGCGACGCGACCCGGCCCGGCCCGGCCCACGGGACGTGGCCGCCTCCGGGAGAGGCGACCCGGCGGCCGGCGCGACCGGGCCGCGTCGGAGGGAGGCGAGCCGGCCGGTATGACCCGCCGCGGCGGAGGGAGGTGAACCGGCCGGTATGACCCGCCGCGGCGGAGGGAGGTGAACCGGCCGGTGTGACCCGCCGCCGCGCACGGAGGTGAATCGGCCGGCGTGACCGGCCGCCGCGGGGAGGGGTCAGTCGGAGACCTCGCCCGCCGACGTCACCTTCTCGATCTTCACCCGGACGACGAGCTCGCCCGGCACCCCGTTGCGCGCGCCGAACTCCGCGGCCCGGTCCTCGCCCATGTAGCGGCCGCCGATCCGGGTGGCCCAGTGGACCAACTCCTCTGGGTCCTCGCTCAGTTCGGCCACCCCGCTCAGGGTGACGTAGGAGAACGGCGGGGCGTCGTCGTCGACGCAGAGGGACACCCGGCCGTCCCGGGCGAGGTTGCGCCCCTTCACCGTGTTCTTGCCGGTGTTGAACACGAAGGAGTCGCCGTCCAGCACGAACCACACCGGCACGACGTGCGGGCTGCCGTCCGCGCGCACGGTCGCGAGCTTGCCGGTACGGGTCCCCCGGGACACGAAGTCCCGCCACTGTTCCTCGGTCATTCTCGTCATGGCCCCATCGTGCGGCACGCGGTGGCCGTTCGGCGGCACACCCGGGCCGACGGGGGTGCTTGCCCTGTCCACGACAGTGCGTAAGGCTTGCGGCGACACGCGGTCCGTACCGGCGCACGCGGGCACGGGGCCCGGCCGGCGCGACCGCACCGATGAGGGGGAGGACCAACATGGCGCTGGACAAGGGGCTCGACTGGCTCCTGGATGATCTGACCCGCAGGGTCGGACCGATACGGCACGCACTGGTGCTGTCGAACGACGGACTGGTGACCGGGGCGAGCAGCGAACTCGCCCGGGAGGACGCGGAGCACCTGGCGGCCGTCTCCTCCGGCCTGCACAGCCTGGCGCGCGGCTCCGGACGGCACTTCCGGGCGGGCCGGGCCCGGCAGACGATGGTCGAGTTCGACGAGGCGCTGCTCTTCGTCACGGCGGCGGGCGAGGGCAGCTGCCTCTGCGTGCTGAGCGACGCGGAGGCCGACGTCGGTCAGGTCGCCTACGAGATGACGCTGCTGGTCAACCGGGTCGGCGAGCACCTGGGCGTCTCCGCGCGGCAGCCGGGCGGCCCCACGCCCTGACAGCGGCCGCCGGCGGTTGTCCACAGGCGGTCGTCCACAGGATGCGCGCGATGCGTCACTCTCCGTTACCTTCCTGGTGTCGGGTTCACCGGAATCCGAACCGTGCGGCCGGCCGGCCGGGCGAGCGAGTGGGGGAGGCGGCGGACGCCATGAGGGTGGACGAGACGACACGGACGGTATCGGCGGCCCGGGCCGCTGAGGAGCTGGAGCTGAAGCGCGAGGAGTTCCGGCTCGCGGTGCGGATGGGGCTGATCAGGACGGTCCCGGTGCCGGATCCGGAGGGCGCGCTCCGGGACCGGGGGAGCGGCCGGGGCCGGGTGCCCGAGCGGCGCCCGGTCGAGCGTGCCGAGCTCGACCGGCTCAAGGCGGCGCCGGACTTCCCCGACGGCCTGCGCGAGCGCGTCCGGATGGTCGGCGCGGGAGAGGCCGCCGGGCTTCTCGGCATCACTGTCGCCCGGTTCGGCCGCCTGGCGCGCACGGGCCATCTGAGCCCGGTCCGCTTCTACCTCAACCGCTACCGGACGGTGATCTGGCTGTACGTGGCGGCCGAGGTCACCGCCTTCGGCGAGGAGCACCCCGCCCTGCTCTCTGGGCGGCTGCCGGCGGCGGTGCGCGAGCGGGAGGCGGCGCGGGAGGACCTGCGGGCCAGGAACTGGCGCACCCGCCACCTGGCGCTGCTGCTGCGCGGCGGTGACGACCCGTGGGCGCGGGCGGCGGCGATCGCCTCGCTGCTCGACCCGGTCCAGATCGCCGAGGTCGTCGACGACCCGTACGAGCGCGCCTATCTGGACCGGTTGCGGCCGGCCCCGCCGCCGGGCTTCCCGGTCGCGGGCGCGGCCCGCGAGGTCGCCGACCGCCTGGTCCGCGCCGACGACCCGGACGAGATCCTGTGGCACCGGATGAGCCTCGCCCTCGCCCTGGACGAGGCCCGCGCCGCCCGGCAGGCGCCGTACCCGGGGGAGCGCCCATGGCCGGCCGGGGAGCCGGTGCCACCGCCCGCGGCGCCGGCGCATGCGGTACCGGCAGAGCCGGGGCACCCGCCCGCCCGTCCCCCCGTCAGTCCCCCTGCCAGTCCCCCTGTCAGTCCCCCCGTCCGTCCGCCCGCCCGTCCGCGCGGCCGGGTGGGGCGACCGCCGGGCCGGGGGCCGGGGACCAGGGGGCCGGGGCTGCTGGAGAGGATCAGGCGCTCCCTCCCGGGGCGGACGGCCGGCGCGGGCTGGGGCGCGCGGCGTGACTGGAGGTGAGGCCGGCTGCGGGTGCGGCGGTGGGGCGGCCCGGTGACGATGGGGGCATGTTGCTGGCCCGTGTCGCGGAGGTCTCCCGGCAGGTCGCGGCCGCCTCGGCGCGGTCGCGGAAGACCGCCCTGCTCGCCGGACTCTTCGCCGAGGCCACCCCCGAGGAGAGCCCGCTCGTCATCGCCTACCTCTCGGGCCGGCTGCCCCAGGGCCGGATCGGCGTCGGTTGGAGCACGCTGCGGCAGGTGGTGCCGCCGGCCGTGCCCCCGGCGGCGGAGCCGGTGCTGACGCTCGCCGACGTGGACGCGGCGATGGACGCGCTCGCGGCCGTCGCGGGGCCCGGATCGCAGGGGGAACGGGCGCGCAGGGTCCACGAGTTGTGCGCGGCGGCGACCGTGGAGGAGCAGGAGCTGCTGGTGCGGCTGCTCTCCGGGGAGGTGCGGCAGGGGGCGCTCGACGCCGTCGCGCTGGAGGGCGTCGCCAAGGCGGCGGACGTGCCGGCCGCCGAACTGCGGCGGGCCGTGATGCTGGAGGGTTCGCTGCCGCCGGTGGCGCAGGCGGTCCTCGCGGAAGGGCGTACCGCCCTCGACCGGTTCACCCTGCGCGTCGGGCGGGCCGTGCAGCCGATGCTGGCGCACACGGCCGGTTCCGTCACCGAGGCGGTGGAGGCGCTCGGGCCGTGCGTGGTGGAGGAGAAGCTGGACGGCATCAGGATCCAGGTGCACCGCGACGGAGGGGAGGTGCGGGTCCACACCCGCTCCCTCGACGACATCACCGTCCGGCTGCCCGAGGTCGTCGCCGTCGCCCTCGACGTGCCGTCGGAGTCGTTCATCCTCGACGGCGAGCTGATCGCCCTCGATCCCGGCACCGGCCGCCCGGTCGCGTTCCAGTCCGTCGCCGGCCGCGTCGGCTCCCGCGCGGACGTCACCGGCGCCCGGGCCGCGCTCCCGCTCACCCCGGTCTTCTTCGACGTCCTCGCGGCGGACGGGGAACCCCTCGTCGACCGCCCCGGCCGCGCCCGGCACGCGGTCCTCGCCCGCCTGCTGCCCGAGGACCGCAGGGTGCGCCGCGTCGAGGTCACCGCCCCCGACGAACCGGCCCAGGTGGAGGCGGCCGAGCGGTTCCTCGCCGACACCCTGGCCCGGGGGCACGAAGGCGTGCTGGTCAAGGCGCTCGACGCGCCCTATGTGGCGGGCCGGCGGGGGCGGACCTGGCTGAAGGTGAAGCCCGTCCACACCGTCGACCTCGTCGTCCTCGCCGCCGAACGGGGCCACGGCCGCCGCACCGGCTTCCTGTCGAACCTGCACCTCGGCGCCCGCGCGGAGGACGGCGGCTTCGTGATGCTCGGCAAGACCTTCAAGGGCCTCACCGACGAGATGCTCCGCTGGCAGACCCAGCGCCTGACGGAGCTGGCCGTCGAGGACGACGGGTTCACCGTGCGGGTCCGCCCCGAGCTGGTCGTGGAGATCGCCTACGACGGCCTCCAGCGCTCCACCCGCTACCCGGCCGGCATCACCCTCCGTTTCGCCCGGGTGCTGCGGTACCGCCCGGACAAGCCCGCCGCCGAGGCCGACACCGTCGAGTCCCTGCTCGCCGCCGGCTGAGCCGCCGGGCGGGAGCCGTCGACGTGGCGGGGCGGAAGGGGGATGCTGGAAGAGTGGCACGTCTGCCACGAGGAGATGAGCGACGTGTACGACTTGCACATCGACACCGACGTCACCGTCCAGCTGAGCGACTGCCGGCAGGAGGACGCGCGGGCCGTGTTCGAGGTCCTCGACCACTACTACCGGCTGGAGGACATCGAGCCGCCGAGCCCGGCGGGCACGGGGCCGGCCACCACCGTGTGGATGGCCACCTTCGACACCTCCGACGGACGGCGCGAGGAGCTGCGGCCCCCGCGGCTCACCGGCAAGGTCGGCGCCCTGCTGACCGGTGGGTACCACGCCGTCGGCGAGGTCGAGAGGGTGCTCGCCGCCGGCTTCGACATCGAGTCCCTCCAGGCGGTCTCGGGCGACCAGGAGACCGAGGCGCGACTGCTCCTCGCCTCCCGCTGAGCGCACCGGGCCCGGCCCGGACGGACGGTACGGAACACCCCGGGTGGAGCGGACGGGCCCCGCCCGGGGCCGAGTCGTGCCCGCGAAAGGCCCCGGACCCCCCTCCCGGCCCCGGTATACACCGTGTGTAGAGTTCACGGCGGCCATCGGTACACCCGCCCTGACCAGGCGTGGAGGTGGCCGCGTCACACACGAAACCGGGGAAAGCGGGTACCACCATGTTCCGATCCAGGCCGGGCCGTCGCGGTGGGAGGACCGCCGCCCTGCTCGCCGCCGCCACGCTCCTGCTCACACTGAGCGGCTGCGGCGTGGACCCCCTCACCCCGCAGGCAGCGCGGGCCGAGGCGGCAGACGACGGCAAGGCGGGCACGGCGCCCCGGCGGGTCGACTGCGCCCAGGCGAAGTGCATCGCCCTCACCTTCGACGCCGGCCCGGGCAAGGACACCCCGCACCTCCTCGACGTCCTCAAGGAGAAGCACGTCCCCGCCACCTTCTTCCTCCTCGGCCGCAAGCACGTCGAGCGCTACCCCGAGGTCGTCCGGCGCATCGCGGACGAGGGGCACGAGGTCGCCAACCACACCTGGTCGCACCGGATCCTCACCGACCTGGACGAGAACGAGGTCCGCGAGGAGCTCTCCCGCACCCAGGACGCCGTCGAGAGGATCACCGGCCGCAAGCCCGTCCTCATGCGCCCGCCCCAGGGCCGCACCGACTCCACCGTCAGCGACGTCAGCCGCGAGCTGGGCCTCGCGCAGGTCCTCTGGAGCATCACCGCCAAGGACTACTCCACGACCGACTCCGCCCTGATACGCGAACGCGTCCTCACCCAGGCGCACCGCGACGGCATCATCCTGCTCCACGACATCTACGACGGCACCGTCCCCGCCGTCCCCGGGATCATCGACGAGCTCAAGGAGCGCGGCTACACCTTCGTCACCGTCCCCGAACTCCTCGCCCCCGGCACCGCCCGCGCCGGCGAGGTCTACCGGCCCGAGAAGGACTGACCGCCGGGCCGCGGACCCCGGCCCGGCACGGGTGACCCGACTCACACCGTTCACCCCGTACTGCCCGGAACATCAGGAAAAGGTTCACCGTTCTCCTGTATGTGACGGCGAAGGGGCCCGGTCCCCAGGTCCCCCCCCAGAGGTGACCGCCCTTCGCCCGTCACGGCGAGCGGCCCCGGCTGGAATCCCCCGTCCAGCCGGGGCCTCGCCATGTCCGGGACGGCGCGCACGGCGCCCGCAGGGCGCGCACGACGGCGCGTTCGACCCGTTCGAGTGAGGTCGCGCATGACCTGCCCCGTCACGGGCAGTGATCGCTCGGGCCGCGGACGATCATCCTCCGGCCCGCCGCCGACCCGGCACCGCGCCATCGTGCGAAGGGGGACCCATGCCGCTCGCCACCACACCGCTCGCCCGCCGAGCCCTGCCGGCCGCCGCCGCGCTGGCCCTGCTCACCGGCTGCGCCTCCGTCCGCTCCGACCAGCCGGGACCGCCCGCCGTACCGTCCGCGCGCGCCGAGCAGGACGCGCTCCTGAAGGCGGCGGAGCGGCGGTTCACCGACGACTGCCTCGCCGGGCGCGGCATCCTGGCCACCGCCGAACCGCGCGCCCCCGCCGAGGACCGGGCCCTCCAGGCCGCCCTCTTCGGCACCGGGCCCCGGGAACTCTCCGTGACGCTCGCGACCGGCGCCACGGTCACCGCCCACAGCGACGGCTGCGTCGCCGCCGCCCGAGACCGGCTCTACGGCGACCAGCACCGCTGGTTCCGGGTGCAGGTCGTCGTCGACAACCTCCGGGCCGAGGCCCAGGCCCGCTACCGGGACCACCCGGACCACCGGGCCGCCCTCGCCCGCTGGACCGCCTGCGTCGCACCGGCGGGCCGGCCCCGCCCCGAGCGGCCCGACCCCGAGGACGCCGCCCGCTGCGCGCGGGAGACCGGCCTCGACGAGACCCGCGCCCGACTGGAGCGCGTCGAGCTGGCCGAGGTGCGCGCCCTGCACCACGACGAGCTCACCACCTACCGGCAGTTGCGCGACCGCGCGCTGCTGCGGGCGGTCCGGCTGCCCGCGTCCACCCCACCACCGAAAGGCAACGCCCCCTCGTGAAGCGCATCCTGGCCACCACGGCCGCCGCCCTGCTCGCCCTCACCACCGGCCTCGCCGTCGCCGGTCCCGCCACCGCCGCCGAATGCCCCTCCGGACAGTTCTGCGTCTGGCAGGAAGCCAACTTCGGCGGACAGCGGGCCAACTGGAGCGGCGACGACGGCTGGTGGGAGAGCTGGATCTCCGACACCGACTCCTCGTGGGCGAACCACGGCATCTCCGGCCCGGGCATCAAGGACCACGTGCGGGTCTACGAGAACGCCTGGCAGGGCGGCAACATGACCATCTGCCTCGCCCCCGGACAGGAGGTGGGCTACAACGCCGCGGCCAACGACCGCGGCGACTCCCACATCTGGGCCACCGGCTGCTGACCCCGCCCTCGGCGCGCCCCGGTCACGGGGTGCGCCGGGCCCCCGGGTGCCGCAGGGCCGAGGCCAGCATCAGGCCGGCACCCCGGACCACGCTGGTCGCCGGATCGTTGGCCAGCCGGACCCGGCCGCGCAGCACCTGTGCGAGCCGCGCCGTCACGTCGAGCCGGAGCGCCCCGCCTCCGGCCACCAGCACGCCCCGGCGCAGCGCCCCGCGGACGGCGCCGGTGCCGTCCGCACGCCACATGTCGCTCACCATGTCGGCGGCGGTGCCCGCCACCACGTCCGGCATCCCGCCGTGCGCCGGCAGGTCGTCCACGCCGAGTTCGGCGAGCCGGGCGTCCTGCACCTGGCCGTCGACGACGAGCGTGACCTCGGTCAGCCGGGCGCCCAGGTCCACCACGAGCAGGGGGCCGCCGCCGGGCGGCCCCGCGTAGGCGGCCGCGGCCCGGGCGCTGTCGACGGCGATCACCCGGACGGGGCCGAGCCCGGCGACCACCCGGCGGACCGCCTCGCGCTCCGCCGGGGCGGCGAGCACCGGATGGGTCAGCATCACGACGGTGTCGTGGCTCTCGCCGCCGGGGGCGGAGGCGGCCAGCCGCTTCAGGAGCTGCAGCTGCGAGGAGGTGTCCGCGACCCGTCCGTGCCGGACCGTCGCGCTCGGCACGTCCGCGAAGACGCCCGCGCCCGGGGCCCAGGCCCGCGTCCGTGAGCTGCCGATGTCGAGGGCGATCCCCCGTACCGGCCGTCGCGCGTCCCGCTGGGTGCCACCCGCTCCGTACGATCCCATCGTGTCCGTCCACATCCTGTCGGCCCACTGATTACGAGGCCGATCCGCGCCCTCACTATGCAGGATCCGCAGCGCGAACGCCATGGGCCCTGAGGATCCAAGGATCATGTGCGGGCCCGGGGTGGCGTGAGCCCACCCGGGCCCGAGCGGGCGCGGCCCCGGGTCAGGCGGAGGCGCCCAGCCAGAGGTCCGGGCCGAAGACCTCGTAGTGGACGTCGGCCGCGGCGACGCCCGAGGCGACGAGGTCGCCCCGGACCGCCCGCAGGAAGGGGAGCGGGCCGCACAGGTAGGCGCTGGTGCCGGCCGGCAGCTCCAGCGCGGTCACGTCGGCGAGACCCTCGCGGGCGCCGGACGTGCCGGGCTCCTCGTACCAGAGGTACAGGCTGCCCTGCGGGAGCCTGCCGACGAGCTCGCGCAGCTCCTCGGCGTGGGCGTGCGTGCCGGGGGAGCGGTCGGCGTGCACCACGACGACCGGGCGCTCGGTGCCGGTGGTGGCGAGGTGGTCGAGCATGGCGAGCATCGGGGTGCTGCCGATGCCGGCGGAGGCGAGCAGCAGCGGGCCGTCGCCGTCGGGCAGCACCAGGTCGCCGAAGGGCGCGGAGACCTCCAGGACGTCGCCGGGGGCCGCGTGGGCGTGGAGCTCGCTGGAGACCTCGCCGGCCGGGTCGCCGTCGACCCGCTTCACCGTGATGCGCCACTCCGGACGGCCGGGGCCGGAGGAGAGGCTGTACTGGCGGATCTGGTGGGCGCCGTCCGGCAGGGTGACGCGGACGCTCACGTACTGGCCGGGCCGGAAGCCGGGCAGCGGGGAGCCGTCCGGGTCGGTGAGCACGAGGGAGACGATGTCCGGGGTCTCCTCGCGCCGCTCGGCGATCCGCACCGGGCGCCAGACCTGGCCGTCCTCGACGCCGGCCTCCTGGTAGAGGCGGCTCTCCAGGGCGATGAGCGCGTTCGCCATCAGCCAGTAGACCTCGTCCCACGCCTGGGCGACCTCGGGGGTGACGGCCTCGCCGAGCACCTCGACGATCGCGGCGAAGAGGTGCTCGTGCACGATCTTGTACTGGTCCGCGGTGACGCCGAGCGAGGCGTGCTTGTGCGCGATGCGGGAGAGCAGCGTGTCCGGACGGGTGTCGGGGTGCTCCAAAAGGGCGACGGCGAAGGCGGCTATGGACCCGGCGAGCGCCTTGCGCTGGTCGCCGCTGGCCTGGTTGCCCCGGTTGAAGAGGTCGCGCAGCAGCTCGGGGTGGGCGGCGAAGAGCCGTCCGTAGAAGCGCTCGGTGATCTCGTCGAGTGCTCCGCCGACGGCGGGCAGCGTGGCGCGGACGACGGGTACGGCCTGCTCGGACAGCATCGGAACTCTCAATCTGGTAGATGATCTACCTATTTAGATCGACGGGGGGTCCCAGGCGGCGTGAGCCGCCCGGGGTGGCGGGTGCCGGGTCAGGAAGGAGGGCGCGGGCTGAGGGAGAGCAGGACGGGGCCGGTCGGCGATCCCACGAGATCGGCCACGGTCAGCCGGTCGAGCGTGCGGTAGAACGCGTCCTGCGCCTCCCGCAGCGCACCCCGCAGCCGGCAGGCCGCCCGCAGCGGGCACGGCGGATCGGCCTCGCAGCCGACGACCTCCTCCTCGCCCTCCAGGGTTCTGGTCAGCCAGCCCACCGAGGAGCGCCGGCCGAAGTCGGTGAGGGCGAGCCCGCCCCCGCGTCCGCGCCTGGCCTCCACCACGCCGAGGTGCTGGAGCCGCGTGACCACCTTCGCCATGTGGGCGTGCGGCACGGCCATCTCCTCCGCCACCACGCGCGTGGTGACGGGCTCCTCGTCGTCGGCGACCGCCAGGCGCATCACGGCGCGCAGGGCCAGGTCGGTGAACTTGGTCAACCTCACGGCATGACCGTATCAAAGGCGTATCCCGGACTCGCATTAAGGGTGCGGGTCCGGGATACGAGGCCCGCCACGCGGGGCGGGGCGGGGGCAGGGAGGGGTCAGGCGAGGACCTTGGCCTTCGCCTGCTGGAACTCCTCCTCGGAGATGGCGCCCTTGTCCTTCAGGTCCGCGAGCCGCGCCAGCTCCTCCGTGGCGCTCGGGGTGCCGTTCGCGGCGGCCTGGGTGCCGGCGGTCTGCCGGATGTACTCCTGGAAGCGGGCCTCCGCCTCCTTCGCCTGCTTCACGTCACGCGCGCCCATCCCCCTGCCGCGGGCGATCACGTAGACCAGCACGCCGAGATAGGGGAGCAGGATGCAGAAGATCAGCCAGCCCGCCTTGCCCCAGCCGCCCAGTTCATGGTCCCGGAAGATGTCCGTGATGACCTTGAAGAGCAGGAAGAGCCACATGATCCAGAGGAAGAACCACAGCATCGTCCAGAAGACGTTCAGGAGGGGGTAGTCGTCCATTCCTGCACACTCCGATCCGTCGCCCGGCCGGGAGGCCGCGCGTTGGAGTGAGTCTCACCCGTCCGGCCCGCGCCCGCATGTCGTGGCCGCCCGCCCGGGTCCCGCGTACGGGCCGCCGGGCGGGCCGGACCGGGCGCGGCCCCCGCCCCGGCGGGCGCGCCGAACGGTCGGGCGGGCTCAGGAGGCGCGCAGCGCCGCGAGCGCGGCCAGCGCGCGGTCCGCGTGGGCGCTCATCCGCAGCTCGCTGCGGACGACCTCGCGCACCCGCCGGTCCTGTCCGATGACGAAGGTGACCCGCTTCGTCGGGGCCAGCGAGAAGCCGCGCCGCACGCCGAAGCGCTCGCGCACGGCGCCCTCGGGGTCGGAGAGCAGCGGATAGCCCAGCGAGTGCCGCTCGGTGAACTCCCGCTGCTTCTCCACCACGTCGCCGCTGACGCCCACGGGCTGCGCGCCCGCCGCGCGGAACTCGGCCGCCAGGTCCCGGAAGTGGCACGCCTCGGCGGTGCAGCCCGGCGTCATCGCCGCCGGGTAGAAGAAGAGGACGACCGGCCCCTCGGCGAGCAGCCCGGACAGGGAGCGGGGCGTCCCGGTCTCGTCCGGCAGGGTGAAGTCCTCGACCAGATCACCGACGTTCATGCGGTCCGCCCCCTTCGTCGGGCGCCCCGGCCTCCCGGTGTCCGCCCTGGCCGCGCCCGCCGGCCTCCCCGGCGCGCTACCCGAGAGTTCTACCGCAACGTAGGAGCCGGCGTCACCCCGCCGCCGCCCCGGCCGGCCGAGATCCGCGCGTCGAGGACCGCGAGCACCCGCTCGCCCCACCGGAGGTTCTCCTCCTCCAGCAACCGGCCGCGCATCAGCGTCAGATACGGCCCGACGCGCTCGGACTCGCGCAGATACGTCTCCTCGTCCCGGTCGCCGAGCAGCCACTGCCGCAGCCGGTCGTACCGGGCGAGCTTGTCCCGCGACACGTCCATCCGCTGCGCCACGAAGCTTCGCACGGCCTCGGTGTCACCGCCGTCGCACGCCTGCACCTGCACCATCAGCTCGTCACGGACCGCCGTCGGTCGCGGCGCCACGGAGGTGAAGGAGTCGAGGTCCCGGCGCCCCTCCGGGGTGAGGCTGAACATCCGCTTGTTGGGACGCCGTTCCTGCTCGACGACCCGCGCGGCGATGAGTCCGGCCTCCGACAGCCGGTCGAGCTCGCGGTAGAGCTGCTGGGGGGTGGCGGCCCAGAAATTGGCGACGGACACGTCGAAGATCTTGGCGAGGTCGTATCCGGATGCCTCGCCCTCCAGAAGAGCTGCGAGAACGGCGTGCTTGAGGGACATCCGGACACGCTAGCAGTCCGTTGAATAGTTTCCTCCGCACCTATTCAACGGCCGAGGTGACGGCGGTCCGCGCGGTCCTGCCTGGCACGCGGGCCCCGGGCCTGCCTACGCTGGATCACCAGACACCACGGGGGAGACGACCGGGGGCCGGAGGAGCGAGCAGCGCCATGGACACCGACGCGTACGTCTACACCAGCTACATCAGGACGTCCCCGGACGACCTCTGGAAGGCGCTGACGGAGCCGGAACTGACCCGGCGCTACTGGGGCGTGGCCTTCGAGACGGCATGGACTCCCGGCGCGGGGATGGTCTGGGACGAGGGCGGCCGGCGGACCGCCGACCCCGAGCAGGTGGTCGTCGAGGCGGTGCCGGGCCGCCGGCTCGCGTACACCTGGCACACCTTCACCCCCGAATGGGCGAAGGCGGTCCGTCTGGACGACGAGGTGTACGGGCTCCTCTCCCGCGAGCGCCGGTCCACCGTCACGTTCGACCTCGAACCCTCCGGCGACGACATGGTCAAGCTGACCGTCACGCACGACGGCCTGGAGCCGGACGGCATCATGCGGGGGCTCATCGGGGAGGGCTGGCCCGCGATCGTCTCCAGCCTGAAGTCGCTCCTGGAGACCGGCGAGGAGCTCCCGGAACCGCCCCGCTGACCCATTCGAGTCGTCTCCCGGGCCTCTCGCCCGCCACGCCCGCACATGTGATCATCCTTTTCTCCCCCTGTCGGTTCTGATGATCCGGCCGGTGTCCGCCCGCCGGCGCGCCGACCGGCCAGCGACGAAAGGGGAGGGGCCGACGTGCCGTCACGCCGATACGTACAGGGGTGGGGAGCGCTCTCCCTCGCCGTCGGGGCCGTGCTCGTCACCACCGCCGCTGGCCAGGCGCCGCCGGTGGGCGGCGGAGGCGCCTCCACCGCCCCGGAGCCCGCCGTCGTCACGGTCGGCGCCTGCGCCGACGCGGGCGGCCTCTGCCGGGTGCCCCGCACCACCCTGGCCCTGGACGCCCGCGCGGCCGTCACCCTGCCGGCCGACGCCGACGGCCCCGTCGACCTCGCCCTGCGCACCCCCGGGCGGCTCGCCGACGTGACCGTCACGGACCGCCGCGGCCGCCGGGTCGCCGGGCACACCGACACCGGCGGCACCCGCTGGACCAGCGAGGTCGCGCTGCCCGCCGGAGGCGCGTACACCGCCCGGCTCGTCCTGGAGGAGACCGGCCCGGCCGGTCTCCGGCGCCGGGTCGTCCGGCTCGCCGTCCGCACCGAGCGGGCGCCCGCCGGGGAGCGGCTGACCGTCGCGTTCGGCCCCGACGACGGCGAGGGCGGCGGAGCCCGTACGTACGGGGTCGGCCAGCCGGTCACCGCGGAGCTGAGCCACCCCGTCCCGGCCGACGCCCCGGGGGCCCGCCGGATCGTCGAACGCGCCCTGGAGGTGCGCAGCGAGCCGCGCGCCGTGGGTGCCTGGCACTGGGTGGACGCCGACACCCTGCACTACCGGCCGCGCGCCTACTGGCCGGCCGGCGCCACCGTCCGGGTCCGCTCCGCCCTCGCCGGAACCCGCGTCACCGACCGGCTGTACGGCGGCCCGTCACGGCCCCTCACCTTCTCCACCGGCGCCCGGGTGGAGGCCGTCACCGACGTCGCCGCCCACGAGATGCGGGTCTACCGGGACGGCCGGCTGCTCCGCGTCATCCCCGTCACCACGGGCAAGCGCGGCTTCCGCACCCGGGTCGGCACCAAGGTCGTCCTCGGCAAGGAGCGGATGGTCCGGATGCGTGGCGACTCGATCGGGATCGCCCGCGGCAGCCGCGAGTTCTACGACCTGAAGGTCCGCTGGGCCACCCGGGTGACGTGGAGCGGCGAGTACCTGCACGCCGCCCCCTGGTCGCTGGACGCGCAGGGCAGCACCGACGTGAGCCACGGCTGCACCGGGATGTCCACCGAGGCGGCCCGCTGGTTCTTCCGCACGGTCCGCGAGGGCGACCTGGTCCGGGTCGTCAACGGGTACGGGGAGCCGATGGCGCCGTTCGGCAACGGCTACGGCGACTGGAACCTCGACTGGCCCGAGTGGCTGGGCGGCAGCGCCCTCGGCCCCGGCGCCGGCCGGGCCGCCGCCGGCAGTCCGCTGCGGCCCGCCCTCTGACGGGGGCTCGGCCGCCCGCTCGGTCTCGTCCTCCGCCAGCGTGACCGTGCCGGTGCGCCGCCGGGACCGGAGCGCGGCCGCCCGCCGCACGAGACCGCCCACATTCCATCGCGACAAAAGGCGCATTCAGGTACGTCAACAGAGCGTGCGCGGGCGCGCGGGCGCGCACGACGGAGCGTCAGGCGCGGTGCGCCGCCGCGTCGGTACGCCCTCCTCGGCCGCGATCACGCCCGGCTGCGATCACGCCCGGCGACGGTCAGTCGTTGACGGCGGTGAGGAGCACCACGGAGTCGTCCACGGCGGTCAGGCCGTGGCGCTCCTTGGGAAGCATCCGCAGCACTCCCGTGGAGAGTTCGTCCGCCCAGCCGGGCGTGGTCAGCTGTACCCGGCCGCTGAGCACCTGGAGGCTGGCCGCCGGGGGAGCGTTGTGCTCGTCCAGGGCGGTCCCGGCCTTCAGCGCGATCACGGTCTGTCGCAGCACGCCGTCGTGGAGGACCAGATGGGCGCTGCGCCCGTGCGGGGCGGTGCGGGCTGCGGCCAGGTGCTCGTCGGCGAGGGCGGTGAGGTCCAGGTTCATACCCCTAGCCTCCCGGCTGCGCGCGCGGGCGCAACTCGGGCCGCCGCTCCGGTTCACCCGGCGGGCAGCAGCGCCCCCGTGAGGTGGTCGTAGGCCACGTGCGCGTGGAGCCGGACGCCGGTGACGAGGGTGTCGTCGTCGGCGTAGAAGTGCGGATTGTGGTTGGTGACGAGACCGCGCCCGCCCTCCTCCGGCACCGGCAGCCCGTCGGCGTCCAGCGCGGCGTCCTGCACGCCGAGCATCACGTACAGACCGCCGAAGCGCGCGATGAACTCGGAGACGTCGTCGTAGCCGAGGGTCGCCCCGGTCTCGGTGACCCGCTCCTCGCCCACGACCCGCCGGAGGGTCGGCAGCGCGGCCGTCACCCACGGCCCGGTGTTGTGCACCGGCGGCACCGGCTGGAGGAACTCCACCTCGGCCGTGGCCCCGTACGCCGCCGCCGAGTGCTCGGCGAGGCGCCGGAGCCGTTCCCGCACCTCGGCCATGTCGGACTCCACCGCGCAGCGGACGGTGCCCCAGAGCGTCACCGTCTGGCCGATGATGTTGAACCGGCCGACGTCCTCGACGTGCCCGATGGTGACGGTGACCGGGTCGAAGGCCGACACCTGGCGGTACAGCTGCCCGATCCCGGTGAGCACCGCCCCGGCGGCCGGCATCGGGTCGACGCCCTGCCACGGGGTGGAGCCGTGCACCTGCTTGCCGCTGATCGTGATCCGGACGAGCACGGAGGCCCCGTACTGGTTGCCCACCCGGTAGCCCACGTACCCCTTCGGGTACGGCGTCACGTGCATGCCGAACGCCATCGTCGGCACCGGGTCGGCGAAGGCGCCCGCCTCGACCATGGCGAGCGCGCCGCCGGTCTCGGTCACCGGCGGCCCCTCCTCGGCCGGCTGGAAGACGAGGACGACGGTGCCCGGCAGCCGGTCGCGGACCCCGGCGAGGACCGTCGCGGCCCCCATCAGCATCGCCGTGTGGCAGTCGTGGCCGCAGGCGTGGGAGACGGGGAACGGGCCGCCCGGATAGTCCGCGTCCACCACCCGCGAGGCGAAGTCGACCTCGCACAGGTCCTTCACCGGCAGCGCGTCGATGTCGGCGCGCAGGGCCGCCACCCGGTCGCGTCCCCCGGCGGCCGTTCCCCGGAGCACGCCGACCACGCCGTGCCCGGCGATCCCGGTGCGGACCTCGTCGAGCCCCAGGCTCCGCAGATGGCCGGCGACCAGCCGGGCGGTGTTCTCCTCCCGGTTGGACAGCTCGGGGTGCTGGTGGAGGTGGCGCCGCCAGGCGATCACCTGCGCGGCGGTCTTCTCGGCCAGCCGGTCGAGCTCGGCGTGGACGGGGTCGGCGTGGACGCGGTCGGGGTGGACGGGATAGGGGTGGACCGGATCCGGGTGGACGGGATTCGGATGGACGGGATCGGGGTGGACCGGATCGTGCGTCATGGGCTTCCCTCCAGGTCGGTGACCGCGGCTGCGTCCCGTACGGGTCAGCCGCCGGTGAGGTCGCGGAGCGCGAAGTCGTCGGAGAGCGGGACGCCGAGCCCGTTCAGGGCTGCGACCAGCTTCTTCTCCTCGTACGTGAAGTGCGATTCGACCAGCGCGATCAGCCCGTCCAGTTCGCCGCTCACCCACCGGGTCTCCTCGGGGCCGAGCGTGCCGTCCCGTCCGGTGGGCAGTTCGTCGAGCAGGGTCTGGAGGCGGATCAGGACCTCCTCCACCTGCACGTGGTCGTGCGCCAGCTCGTCCAGGACCGGGCGCAGCTCGGGATGGGCCGCGGCGAGCGCGGGGAAGACCCCGTCGTCCTCGGCGGTGTGGTGGCGGGTGAGCGCGGAGCAGAAGGCGAGGCAGTGCGCCCGCAGGTCGCGGGGCCGCTCGCCGGTGCCGGCCAGGTAGGCGTCGAGGCCGCCGCGGAGCCGGGCGAGCTCCTCGCGGAGCCAGAGGTGGACGTCGACGAGCTGGCTGCCGAACGCCGTGTGGCGGTCGGCCGGGTCGGAGGGGGCGGGGACGGTGGCCATGGCCGCATGATCGCACCGGTGTACGCCGGGGGCCATGGCTCCGGGGCCGTCCCCGTGGTGCGGACGGCTCCGGGGCCGTCCCCGTCGTGCGCGGGTACGGCCCCGGAAGGGGGAGCGGCCGGGTGGGTCAGCCGGTGAAGACCTCGACGAGGGACCAGATCGCGAGGCCCGCCATGCAGACGCCGCCGACGCGCTGGACGGTCTTGAGCGGGACGCGCTTGGCGATGAAGCGGCCGGCGACCAGGGCCAGCGCGGAGACCGAGGTGAGCGCGAGGAAGGAGCCGATCGCGGTCGACGCGGTGCCGTTGGTGGCGGCGAGGTTGGCGGTGGTGATCTGGGTCAGGTCGCCCCACTCGCTGATGAAGACGGCCATGAACGCGGTGGAGAAGACCGGCCAGAAGCCGGTGACCGTCTTGCCGGCCGTGTCCTCCTCGTCGTCGTCGCCGCCGGCGCGCAGCAGGACGAAGGCGCCGAAGCCGAACATCAGCGCGGAGACCAGCTTGACGATCCAGCCGGGGAGCAGCCCGAGGAGGCTGCCGGCGCCGACGGCGATGGCGACGTGCACCGCGAAGGCCGCGGAGGTGCCGAACCACACGTACAGGGGACGCATGCGCGTGCCCATGGCGAGCGACGCGAACATCGTCTTGTCGGGAAGCTCGGCGAGGAAGATGAGCCCGAAGGCGGTGACGATCGCCAAGGGGTCGAGGTGCATACCGGCGCTCTCTGCTCGGTCCGGGCCGGTGGCTCCGCACGGCACCTCGGTGGGCGACGGGAGGACCACTCGGCCCGGCATGACGGACCACGCCCACGGAGGTGTGGACGCGGTGATGCCTGGCCGAAGGTCTCGCCCGTCCACGTCAGACGCGGACCCGGTCACCGGGAACCCGGGGGTTCCAGTGTGTCGACGACCGGTTCGCAGGGCTACTCCCCTTCGCTGTCCACCAGTGTAACCGATGGGTCACCGGGGGAGTAGACGCTGTCTACTCCCCCGTAGACAGTGTCTACTAGGGGTGGTAGACAGTGTCCATGTCTCACCCTGCACCTCAGGATCAGCCTGACGCTCCGGTCGACGGTGACGGCGCCGACGCCGTCGCTGACGCGGGCCCGGACGCGAAGCCGGACACGCGCGCGGGCTCCGGCTCGGGCGACCGCGGCGGGCTGCGCGAACGGCTCGTGAGGACCGGTGTCGCCCTCGTCGACGCCGAGGGCGTCCAGGCCCTCACCCTCCGCGAGATCGCCCGCCGCGCCGGCGTCTCCCACGGCGCGCCCCGCCGCTGGTTCCCGACCCACCTCGACCTGCTCTCGGCCATCGCCCGCGAGGGCTTCGCCGAACTGACCGCCCGTGTCGCCGAGGCGGACCGCCCGGACGCCGGGCCGCGGGCGCGGGCCGAGATCCTCGCCCGCGTCTACCTCGCGTACGCGTCGGAGCGCCGCGGCATGTACGAGCTGATGTTCCGCCACGACCTGCTGGAGAGCGGCCGTCTGGGGCTGCGGGAGACCAGTCTGCCGCTCTTCGCCCGGCTCACCGCCGTCGTCGCCGAACTCCGCCCCGCCACCGTCGCCGGTGTCGATCCCGTCACCGCCGCGGGCGCGCTCTGGGCGAACCTCCACGGCCTCGCCCAGCTCGGCCACTGGGGCAGCCTCGCCCTGGCCACCGGCTCCGACGACCCCGCACCCCTCGTCCGCGCCACCCTCGACGCCCACCTCGGCCCGGCCGGTCCCACGCGATGAACACCACGCCGACCGCCGGCGGCCGCGCCCGCGCCCTCGTGTGCAGCGTCACCGGGGCCGCCGTCGTCGCCCTCGACGGCACCGTCCTCACGCTCGCCCAACCCGCCCTCCAGCGCGATCTGCACGCCGGTCTCGCCCAGGTCCAGTGGACCAGCACCGGCTACCTCGTCGCCGTCGCGAGCCTTCTCGTCCTCGCCGGGCGGCTCGGCGACCGCCACGGCCACCATCGGGTCTTCGCCGTCGGCTCCCTCGGCTTCGCCGCCGCCTCGGCCGCGATCGCGCTCGCCCCCGGCATCGGCGCCGTCGTCCTCCTCCGGATCCTCCAGGGCGCCTGCGGGGCGCTGCTCCAGCCCGCCACCCTCGGCATGCTGCGCACCGCCTACCCGCCGGACCGGCTCACCACCCCGATCGCCGTGCGCACCGGCGCCATCGGGCTCGCCGCCGCGGCCGGCCCGCTGCTCGGCGGCGCTCTGGTCTCCACGTACGGCTGGCGCTCCGTCTTCCTGCTCGGCGTGCCCCCGACGTTCGCCGTCGGCCTCCTCGCCCTCACCGTCCGCGCACCCCACCGCCCGGACCCCGCACGCGCGCGTGCCGGCGGCGATCCCCTCGGCGCCCTGCTCCTCGCCGGCGCGCTCGGCCTCCTCGTCCACGGGCTCGTCACCCTCCCGCACCCCGGCGCGGGTGGGCGGGCCGCCGTCGCCCTCACCGGGTCGGCGGCCCTCGCCCTCGCCCTCGTACGCCACGAGCGGCGCGCCCCGCACCCGCTGCTGCCGCCCGCACTGGTCACGGGCCGCCCGGTGGCCGCCGGTCTCGCGGCGCTGCTCGCCGCCTCCGCCGCCCTCTCCGGCACCCTCTTCGTGACCACGTACTTCCTCCAGGAGGTCCAGCGCCTCGACCCGCTGGCGGCCGGCCTCCGCTTCCTTCCGCTCGCCGTCCTGATGGTGTTCGGCGCCGCGTTCTGCCCGCTGCTCCAGCGGCGTCTCGGCCCCCGGGGCGCCGCCCTCACCGGCGGGCTGCTGCTCACCGCGGGCGTCCTGGTGCTCGCCCGGCTCGACGCGGACGCCGGAGCCGGGGCGACCGGCGCGGGCGCGGCGCTCCTCGGCGCCGGCTTCGTCACCCTGATGGTCACCGCGACGGCCGCGATCGTCCGCCACGCCCCCGAGGCGCACGCCGGGGTCGCCGGCGGGCTCCAGCAGACCGCGATGAACACCGGGCCGGCCCTCGGCGTGGCCCTCGCCGCCCTGCTCCTCGCCCTCGTCCCGGGCGGCGGCTTCGTCCCCGCGCACGGCGCCGCGCTCCCGGCCCTCGCGCTCGTCGCGGCCCTGACGCTGCCGGCCGCCGCCGCCCTCCCGAGGGCGGGGTCCTGGGGGCCGGGGCGCGGGACACGCCAGCCCGCCGCACGCCGGTCCCGGCGCCCGTTCTGCGTACGATCATGAAATGCACGCAGCCGGCCCCCGGCCCCGGCCCCGACCCGCCACCGCGAAACGGACCCAGTTCCACCTCGGTCGCGCCCTGCCCGTCCTGGTCATGATCGTGGTCGTCGTCGCCGACCTGGTCACGCCCGACTCCGAGCGCGTCGACCGGCTCCTGTTCACCGTCCCCGCGCTCGCCGCCGCCACCTGGAGCGTGTACGGCACCATCGGCATCGGTGTCGTCGCGATGGCGCTGCGGGCCCTGCTCGTCGTGGGCCGCGGCGAACCCGCCGCCGAGGAGCTCCTCGCCAGCGAGGGCCTCATCCTCGCCATCACCGGCGTCTCCGCCTGGGTCAGCGCGGTCCGCACCCGCTACGAGCGGGACCTCGCCGAGGTCACCGCCGTCGCCGACGTCGTCCAGCGGGTCGTGCTCCGCCCGCTGCCACCCCGCCTCGGCCCCGTCGACCTCCACCTGCTGTACGTCGCCGCCGCGGCCAAGGCCCGGATCGGCGGCGACTTCTACGAGGCCGTGCAGATCCCCGGAGCCGTGCGGATCATGCTCGGCGACGTCCAGGGCAAGGGCCTCGGCGCCGTCGAGACCGCCTCCGTCCTCCTCGGCGCCTTCCGCTCCACCGCGTACGACGCCCCCGACCTCGCGGCCCTCGCCGACCGGCTCGACGAGGGCCTGGCCCGCTACGCCGCCTGGGACCCCGACTCGGACGCCGCCGAACGCTTCGCCACCGTCGTCCTCGTCGAGCTCCCCGACGGCGGCGACACCGGCCGCCTGCTCAACTGCGGCCACCCCGCCCCGCTCCTCCAGCACGACTCCCGCATCTCCATGATCGAGGTCGCCGAACCCTCGCTGCCGCTCAACCTCACCGGCCTCGCCGACTCCCGCCACCACGTGGAGGAGTTCCCCTTCGGCCCCGGGGACCGGCTGCTGCTCTACACCGACGGCGTCAGCGAGACCCGCGACCGCGACGGCGTCTTCTACCCCCTGGAGGAGCGCGCCCGCCGGTGGTCCGAAGCCCCCTCCGAGCAGGTCCCCGAACTGCTCCACCAGGACCTCGCCGGCTACGGCGCCGGCGGACTGGACGACGACGTCGCCGCCCTGCTGATCGCCCGCACCGAGGTGGCCGCGCCACCGGCGAACCGCCGCTGACCGCGTCCGGAACGGCTCCGTCCGCTCCCAAACGTCGAGTTCGAGGCGGCCCGGGTCGTTCCCACCCCGTTGCGTGATCCGTGCGCCCTTCGTGCGCTCTGGCCGCTCCCTTCCCGATACGTGAGGCTTGCGTGCGTCCGCATGACGGACGGTCACACCCCAGTCGAGAGGAACGGGTGCACGTGCCCCAGCCCCACGCCACCACCGACGGCTCGTCCGAGGAGTTCCCGGGATTCCCCGGGCTCAGGACCACCTTCACCGAGGCCGACACGGAGCGCGTCGCGGCCGACGGCCTCTGGGCCTCCGGCGGCACCGTCCACCCCGAGGCCGTCCGGTTCGGCCAGACCGTCGTCACCGCCCTCCTCACCGACGGGCCGCCGCCGGACGGACAGCTCCCCGGAGCGCTCGCCGACCGGATCGACCGGGTGCGCGGCCTCGCGCTGCCGGGCTACCACCGCGTCGAGACCACCGACGGCCATCGCCTCTCCGCCTTCAGCCTCCAGCAGCTCGCCCCCGGCCCGCACCCCCTCGTCGTCGTCCCGTCCGGCTGGACCCCCTTCGGCTGGGGCCTGTTCCCCGGCGCGTACCTCGCCCTCGCCCTGCGCGGCTACCACGTCCTCGCCTACACCCCGCGCGGCCTCGGCATCCCCGGCCTTCCCACCACCTCCGAGGGATACGTCGACGTGGCCGGCCCGCACGACGTGGCCGACGGCTCCACCCTCGTCGACTTCGGCGTCGAACGCTTCGCCCCCTCCGCCATCGGCTTCCTGGGCGAGTCCTACGGCTCCGGCATCAGCCAGCTCGTCGCCGCGCACGACGAACGCGTCGCCGCCGTCGTCGCCCTCAGCACCTGGGGCGACCTCGCCACCAGCCTCTACGAGAACAGGACCCGCCACCTCGCCGCGGTGAAGGCGCTCATCGGCTTCACCGGCGGACCCGTGGAGGAGAAGTTCGACGACGAGAACCGGCGGATCCTCGACGACTTCCTGAACGACCGGAACCTCCACGACGTCGTCCGCTGGGGCGAGCGGCGCTCACCGCGGACGTACACCGACCTCACCGACGACCACGGCACCCCCACCTTCTACTCGAACACCTGGCACGAGAGCCTCTTCGCGGTCAACGAGGCCGTCGACACCTTCGACCGGCTCCGCGTCCCCAAGCGGCTCAACCTGTGGATCGGCGACCACGCCGCCCCCGAGGGCGCCGGCCTGCTCGGCACGTCGCCCGGCGCGCCCGACCCGGTGCTCGACGAGGCGTACGCCTGGCTCGACCACCACCTGAAGGGCGAGCGCAACGGCGTGGAGGAGTGGGACGAGGTCTGCGGCCAGGTGATGTTCACCTACGTCACCGAGCCCGCCCTCGACCCGGTCACCGGGCGGCCCACCGGCGCCCGGCGGATCGTCGAACCGGCCGTCCGCGAGTCCCGCCCCACCTGGCAGGACGTCACCGTGGGCCACGAGGTCCTGGGCCTCACCGGCGACGGCGCGGGCGGCGCCGACGGCCGGCTCGTCCCGGCGGACGCGGACGCGGAGACCACCGGCTGGCGCCGCACCTTCCTCGCCGGCGTCGACACCGAGGCCACCGCGATGGGCGAACCGCTCCGCACCGGGCAGGCCGAGTGGAAGGGCAACCCCAAGATCTACGACATCCGCAAGATCGACCGGCGGCACGCCCTCGCCTGGACCACCGAACCCCTCGTCCCGGCCGACGGCGGCCCCGTCGGCCGCCGCGTCCGGGGCGTCCCCCGGCTCCGCCTCACCGTCCGCTCCACCGTCACCTCGGCCGGGCTCATCGCCCACCTCTTCGACGTGGCGGAGGACGACACGGCGCGCATCATCACCCACGAGCCGCTGAACGCCTACGACCTGACGGCCGACCAGGACACCACCGTCACCTGGAACCTCCAGGCGGCCGCGTACGACATCCCCGCCGGGCACCGCCTGATGCTCGTCGTCGACAGCAAGGACCCGCTGTACGGGGACGCCTCCGTCACCTGGACGCAGACCGAGCTGGGCTCGCCGCCCGGGACCCCGTCCTTCCTGGAACTCCCCCTCGGCTGAGCCCGCCCGAGGTCAGGCGGGGTACGCGGTCGGCGTCGGTCACGCCGGTCAGGCGCGGTACGCCGGTCAGCCGTGGTACGCCGGGATGTTGGCCGCCGCCCAGGCGGCCAGCTCGCGGGAGCAGGCGGCGACGGAGTCGCGCCAGGTGCGGTCGGCGCCGTCGCCGGCCTCGTCGCTCACGTGCTTCACGATCCGCAGCGGCACCCCGGCCCGCTCCGCGGCGGCGGCGAGGGCGTAGCCCTCCATGTCGACCAGCGGCGCCCGCGCGGCGAGCCGGGCGCGGGCGGCCTCGTCGGAGATGAACGCGTCCCCGGTGGCGAGGACCACGTCACCGCCGTCGGGGAGCGCGATCGGCGCCCCGTACGTCTCGCCGGTCAGCGTCGCGAGCAGTTCGCCGTCCAGGTCGTGCTGGAGCACCGTGCCGACGACGTGGGTGCCCGTCCACTCGGGGCGCAGGGCGCCGGCGGTGCCGAGGTTGACGACGCCCGAGGGACGCGGGCCGCGGCCCAGGACCGTGGCGAGCGCGGTCGCCGCGTTCACCTTGCCCATTCCGGTGAGGAGCACGGGCAGCGAGGTGTCGAAGAACTGCGCCTCCTCCTTGACGGCGAGGACGAGCAGCGGACGGTCGGGGGTGATGTCTCCCAGGAGTTCCATGGACCCCACGCTAGTTCGCCCGCCCCGGGACCGTACAGCCAGGACCGCGGGGGCGGGGAGCGGCGGCGCGGGGACGGGCCGTGGTCAGCCGAGGGCGCTGCCGCGCTCGGCCAGCGCCTCGCCGAGCACCCGCAGGGCCTTGGGGCCCACGCCGTGCAGCGCGGCGAGCTCGGCCGCGGGAACGCCCGCGAGCTGGTCGAGCCGGGTGTAGCCGGCGGCGACCAGGGCGCGGGTCGCGGGCGCGCCGATGCCGCGCGGGAGGTCGGTCTCGGGGCGGTCGGATCCGGTCGTGGCCATGCGCCGATCGTGCCACGGGCGGGAACGGCCCGCCCGTGGCGTGGGTGCGCGGTCAGACCGGGAGCAGACGTCCGACGAGTTCGCCCAGCTGACGGGCGTTGCGGCAGGGCCGCATGTCGACCAGCTCCGCGTACAGCGGGGCCACCGAGTCGCCCGTGCCCCACAGCGCCGGCTGCTCCGGGTTGAGCCAGTGCACCCGGCGGGCGCGCTCCGCGATCAGCCGCAGGGATTCCGTACGGGGGTCGGCCTGGTTGGTGCGGGCGTCGCCGAGGACGAAGACGACCGTGCGGGGGCCGAGCGCGTCCGCGTACCGCTCGACGAACTCGTCCAGCGCCGTCCCGTAGTCGCTCTGGCCGTGCCAGCCGGTCAGCCGGGCCTCCGCGCGGATCCGCTCGCCGAGCCCCGCCGGGTCCGCCGCACCCCGCGCCAGGAGGCCGGTGACCTCGTCGACCCGGTTGACGAAGGCGAAGACCCGGACCCGGCTGAACTGGTCGTGCAGCGCCTGCACCAGCTCCATCGTGAACTGCGCGAACCCGGCCACCGACCCGGAGACGTCGCACAGCAGCACCAGCTCCGGGCGGCCGGGACGGCGCCGGCGCAGCACCGGCCGCAGCGGCACGCCGCCGGTGGACAGCGATCCCCGGAGCGTCCTGCGCAGATCGATCTCGCCGCGCGCGGCCCGGCGCCTGCGGGCCGCGAGCCGGGTGGCCAGCTTCCGCGCCAGCGGCCGCACCGTGCGGCGCAGCTCGTCCAGCTGCTCGCGGCCGGCCAGCAGGAAGTCCACCCGGTCCGCCGTCCCGGCCACGGCCCGCCGGGCCACTCGGTCACGCCCCTGCCGCTCGGCGACCCGGCGCCGCGCCTCGGTCCGCACCCGCTCCCGGAAGCCCTCGATCGCCCGCCGGATCTCGTCGTCGAGCAGCCGGTCGGTGAACGCGGGATCCTCGCCGTCCACCGCGCGCGCGGCACGCACCCGGGCGAGCAGGGTCTCGGGGCGCAGCCGGGAGAGCGTCTGGTACGAGGACCAGCCGTCGGTCCCGGGGCCGGAGCCGTAACCGCCGAATCCGGCGACCGCCTCGGCCGCCAGCCGGTCCAGGAGGGCGGTGTCGCCGGCGGCGAGCGCCTCCGCGACCCGCGTCCGCAGCCCGGCCAGGGCGGCGGCGTCGCCGGGCTCCTCCTCGCGCCGCCCGGGGCCGGTGACCAGCGCGGGGAAGTACAGGTCGAAGACCCGGTCGAAGACGGGTCGCTGCCGTTCGCCGTGCAGCAGGGTCGCGGCGAGCGCCTCCCGCATCCGCTCCCGGTCGGCGAACCCGACCGCTTCGAGCGCGAGCCCGGCGTCGACGGTCTCGCCGGTGCCGATCCCGAAGCCGTGGTCGCGCAGCGCCGCCACCAGCCCGGTCAGCCGCGCGACGGGCCCCTCGGCGGTCGCCGAGGCGGTGCCGTCGCCGCTCACACCGCGTCCAGGTCGAGCTTGGCCCCGGCCCGCACGATGTCGTCCTGGTGCTTGAGCAGCACGCCCAGGGTCTCCCGGACCACCCGCTCGTCCAGCCGCTCGGCGCCGAGCGCGAGCAGCGTCCGCGCCCAGTCGATGGTCTCCGAGACCGACGGCACCTTCCGCAGGTCCATGGCGCGCAGCGCGCCCACGGTCCGGACGACCGAGGCGGCGAGGGCCGCGTCGAGGCCGGGGACCTTGAGCGTGACGATCCGGCGCTCCAGCTCCTCCTCCGGGAAGCCGATGTGCAGGAAGAGACAGCGCCGCCGCAGCGCCTCGGACAGCTCGCGGCTGGCGTTGGAGGTGAGGACCGTGAAGGGGCGCCGAGTCGCGGTGATGGTCCCCAGCTCGGGCACGGTGACCTGGAAGTCGCCGAGGACCTCCAGGAGCAGGCCCTCCACCTCGACGTCGGCCTTGTCGGTCTCGTCGACGAGCAGCACGGTCGGCTCCTCGGACCGGATCGCGGTCAGCAGCGGCCGGGGGAGCAGGAACTCCTCGCTGAAGATGTCGGTGCGGGTCTCGTCCCAGGACTCGCCGCGCCCGGCCGTGATCCGCAGCAGCTGCTTGGCGTGGTTCCACTCGTACAGCGCCCGGGACTCGTCCACACCCTCGTAGCACTGGAGCCGGACGAGCCGGGCGCCGGTCGCCTCCGTCACGGCCTTGGCCAGCTGCGTCTTGCCGACCCCCGCGGGGCCCTCGACCAGGAGCGGCTTGCCCAGCCGGTCGGCGAGGAAGACCGTGGTGGCGATGGCGGGGGAGGCCAGGTATCCGGTCGCGGCGAGCCGCTCGGCGACCTCGTCGACGGAGCCGAAGAACCCGTTCGTCATGGCAGTCCCCCCAGGGAGCGAAGTGTCGTACCGGCCGGTAGCCTCTGGTCGTACTTGATCAGATCCCGCATCACCGCACAACCGTTCCCCCGCGGCCGCGTACCGCGCGCGGGACGGCGCCCGCTGGTGCAATGGGGGTGAGCGGGCGCCCACCGCCCGCCCGGTGGCCGCACGGCGGTGGAGGTGTCGTGGCGGAGAGCGCGGAGCGAGCGGAACGGGGTGCGGCCGAGCGGCGCCTGCCGGCCGCTCTGGAGACGGCGATCGGCCGGATCGGCACCACGCTCGACGAGGCCATGACCTGCCGCGAACTCACCGCCTTCCTCGCCCGCCACCCGGGCGGCACCGCCACCATCGAGCTGACGCCCGCCAAGGGCGAGCGCTCCGGCCCGGACGCCACCCCGCCGGCCCCCGCCGCCCCGCCGGCCCTCCCCACGCTCACCGTCCCGCTCGCCGTGGACCGCGAGCGGCCCCTGGGCGCCGTCACCCTCACCCGCGCCGCGCCCCCGTACACCGACGACGACCTCGTGCTGCTGCGGCAGGCCGCACGGCTCGCGGCCCGCCACATCCGGCACGCCCGGCGGCTCGCCGCCACCGAGGACGTCGCCCTCCACCTCCAGCGGGCCCTCGTCGCGGAACCCGGTCGGCCCCACCCCAACCTGGAGATCGCCGGCCGCTATCTGCCGGCCGGGCCGCGTACCCTGGTCGGCGGCGACTGGTTCGAGACGGTACGGCTCCACTTCGGCCGCAGCCTGCTCGTCGTCGGCGACGTCATGGGCCACGGGCTCGAAGCGGCCGTCGACATGAACGCCTACCGCTCGGCGCTCCGCGAGGTCGCCGCCACCGATCTCCCGCCGCACCGGGTGCTGCGCCACCTGGACGCGGTCGTCGCCGAGGACGGCGCCCGCCGCCCCGCGACCTGTCTGCTGGTCCGGGTGGACCCCGGGCGCGGCACCGCCACCTTCGCCAGCGCCGGCCACCTCCCGCCCGCGGTCTTCGGCCCGGACGGCTCGGCCGAGCTGGTGGAGCTGCCCGTCGGCCCGCCGCTCGGCACCGGCGTCGGCGGCTACGAGCCGGCCACCCGCGCCCTCGGGCAGGGCGACACTCTGCTGCTCTTCACCGACGGCCTGGTCGAGCGCCGGGGCGAGGACATCGACGCCTCGCTGGCCCGGCTGGCCGGACTGCGGCTGCCGCCGGAACCCGGACCCGAACAGGTCGTCGACGAGGTTCTCGGCCGACTCGACGCCCATCACGCCGAGGACGACGTCGCCGTCCTCGCGGCCCGTGTCAGGGTCCGTCCGGCGGGCTGAGCCGCCGCCCGTGACACAGCGCTTCGTCCCTCCCACCCAGGGTGGTGACATGTCGTCATCTCGCCCTCTGTGGACGTCGGTTTCCGGCCTCGACGGGATTCTTTCGCCAGGACGCTTGTGCCGCGCCCCGCGGCCCGGCACGCTCCTCGTATGAACACGGCCAGGCATGCCAGTGAACGTCTGATGAGCTGGCCCTCGCTGATCCGTGGCCGTGCGCACTGCGGTGCCGAACTCGGCCTCGGGACGGCGACGGAGGAGATCGTCCACTTCCACGGCGAGCACGAGGCCGACGTCCACCTCACCCGCGCGATGGTCGCCCGGCTGCGGCCCGCCCTCCAGAACTCGACCGCGGTACGGCTCCGGGCCGGCTCCGGCTGGGTGACGGTCCGGCTCGACGCGGGCTCCGACATCGACCTGCTCGCCACCCTGGTCAGCGCGGCCCTCCAGGCCACCGCGTCTCCCGACGCGGCCCCTGACCGGTGTACCCGCGCCCGCCCGGCCGTCGGCAGGCGCTGACCGGACCGGCGCGCGGGGCTCAGGCGCGAGCGCCCTCGCCCGTCTCCCGGCCGGGAACCGGGAAGAGCATGCAGGTGCTGGTGGCGTGCGCGAGGAGACGGTCCTCCGCGTCGTACAGCCCCGCCTCCGCCAGCGCGGTGCGCCGCCCGCGCGAGATGACCGTGCCGACGGCCCGCACCTTGCCCGTGTCCATCGTGATCGGCCGCAGGAAGCGGGTCGCCAGGTCGAGCGAGGTGTACGCGGTTCCCAGCGGCAGCGTGGTGTGCACCGCGCACCCCGCCGCCGAGTCGAGCAGCGTGGCGTAGACCCCGCCGTGCACGCTGCCGATCGGGTTGTAGTGCTCCTCGCCCGGCTCCAGGACGAAGACCGCCCGCCCGTCCTCGACCTCCTCCAGTGAGAACCCCAGCAGCGCCGCGATCGGCGGGCCCGGCAGCCGGCCCGCGATCATCTCGCGCAGGAAGTCCAGCCCCGCCATCGACGCCGCCGCCCGTGCCGTGGCCCCGGCGTCCTCCCACTCGACCGTGCGCGACCTGCCCATGACCACTCCGCTCCGTCGTTCCCCGTCGCCGTCCCGACGGCTGGCTCTGTACCGCGAAGCTAGACCCCGCGTCGGCTGACTGTCAATGACGCAGCCAGGTGGCTAGAGTGTGACGATGAAGTGGCTGGAGACGGACACCGAGAACTGCTCGGTCCGCCGCACCCTGGACCTCGTGGGCGAGAAGTGGAGCCTGCTCATCCTGCGCGACGCCTTCAACGGCGTCCGCCGGTACGACGACTTCCGCCGCCACCTCGGCCTCTCCGAAGCCGTCCTCGCCGACCGGCTCCGCAAACTCGTCGCCGCCGGAGTGCTCCGCAGCGTCCCCTACCGGGAACCCGGCACCCGCACCCGCCACGAGTACCGGCTCACCCCCAAGGGCATCGACCTCTGGCCCGTGCTGCTCGCCCTCAAACAGTGGGGCGACACCCACACCGGCGACCCCGAGGGCCCCTCCCTCGACATCCGCCACACCGCCTGCGGAGCCCCCGTCCAGGTCGTCGTCCAGTGCGCCGGCGACGACGCCGAGGTCCTCACCGCCCGCGAGGTCACCGTCACCCCCGGCCCCGGCGCCCGCCGCCTGCCCTGACCGCCCCACCCGTTCGGCCGCATCGCTGCGGGACCCGACCCCCCGGCGGGTACCGGACCAGACATGCCCCCCATCCCCGGTCCGCCGCGCGACCAGCCGCCGCACGAACACGCGCACCCGTTCCAGCGCTGGCGCGCCCGCCTGCTCGCATCACCCGTGGGGCTCGCCTGGAACCGCGGCCGCGCGATGGAACTCATGCACCGCGCCATGGGGTTCGCCGCCCTCAGCCTCCTCACCCTCGTCCCCCTCCTCATCGTGGTGGCCGCCGCCGACCTCTCCCGCGGCCAGGGATTCGCCCGCTGGCTCATCCAGGGCCTCGGCGTCACCGAGGTCTCCCAGGAAGAGGTCGAACTCCTCTTCGGCCAGCCGGGCCAGGCCCTCCAGCGCACCACCGCCTTCGGTCTCGCCGCCCTCGCCGCCTTCGGCGTCACCTTCGGCTCCGCCGTCCAGACCGGCTACGAACGCGCCTGGGACCTGCCCACCGCCCGCTGGCACACCATGTGGCGCCACATCGTCTGGCTCGCCGTCCTCGTCGCCGCCCTCCTCCTCTTCGTCGCCTTCCCCGCCCCCGAAAACGCCCCCGCCGCCCTCACCGTCCTCGTGGCCCTCGGCGACCTGGTCGGCACCTTCCTCTTCTTCTGGTGGTCCCAGCGCTTCCTCCTCTGCGGCCGCATCCGCTGGCGCGCCCTCCTGCCCGGCGCCGTCCTCACCGCCCTGGGCCTCCTCGGGCTGCGGATCTTCTCCCAGCTCGTCTTCTCCCCGCTGATCGCCTCCAACGCCGTCACCTACGGCCAGTTCGGCACCGTCCTGGTCCTGCAGTCCTGGCTCGTCGGCGTCGGCTTCGTCGTCTACGGCAGTGCCCTCGTCGGCCGCCTCGTCCACGAGACCCGCCTCCGCCGCCGCCTCACCCGCATCGACCGCCCCTGACCCGCCGCCCGCTCACTGGTCCCGTCTCCGCACCGTCACCACCGTCACCAGCACCGCCACCGCGACCCAACCCCCGTACACCAGCCACGCCCCGCCCGTCGTCCAGGCGAACGGCTCCATCGCACCCTCCCCGGCCAGCCGCCGCCACGCCCGCAAGGGCGTCGCGTGCCCCAGCACCGCCGTCAGCCGACGCTCCTCGCTCAACACCATCGGCACCAACAGCAGCAGCACCACCGCACCGACCACGGCCGCCGCCCCCCGCCGCAGCAGCGCCCCCAGAGCCATCCCCACCAGCGCGCACACCGGCGCCAGCAGCGCCGAGGCCACCACCAGCCGCACCGCCCCCGGACGGCCCAGCGACACCCCCGCGTCCCGCAGCGACAGCACCGCCTGCGACGCCCAGAACGAACCCCCCGCGACGACCGCCCCGAACCCGGCCTGCACCCCGGCCAGCACCAGCGCCTTCGCCGATATCAGCGCCCCCCGCGCCGGCACCGCCGCGAAGGTCGTCCGCACCTGCCCGCTGCCGTACTCGCCGACCACCGTCACGGCCCCCAGCGCCGCCGAACACAGCACCAGCACCATCGCCGCGTTCCCCGTGAACGCGTCCCCCAGCGCCAGACCGTCCGCCACGAACGCCGCCCGGGCGGCCTCGTCGTAGGCGTTCCAGTACCGGTAGTGGTCCCACGCCGTCCCGACGTTGAAGGCCATCACCGCCAGCGCGCCCAGCAGCAGCGACCAGCCGGTCGACCGCAGGGACCACAGCTTCAGCCACTCCGAAGCCACCAGATCGCGGAACCGGTCCCGCGGCTCCGCCGCGTGCACGACCAGCGTCGTCATCGGACACCCCCTGCCGTGTAGTCGGCGCTCTCCGCCGTCAGCTCCATGAACGCCTCCTCCAGCGAGGCCCTACGGGTCGTCAGCTGGTCCAGCACCACCCGGTGCTCCACCGCCAGCTCGCCTATCCGCGCCGCGCTCAGCCCCGTCACCGTCAGCCGGCCGTCCTCCGACACCACCTCCGCGCCCGCCGCCAGCAGCAGCGGCGTCAGCACGCCCGGAACCGGCGTCCCCACCGCGACGCTCGGCCGCGCCCCGCGCGCCGCGAACTCCGCGAGACTCTCCTCGGCTATCAGCCGGCCCCGGCCGACCACCACCAGGTCGTCGGCCGTGTGCTCCATCTCGCTCATCAGATGACTGGAGACGAACACCGTCCGCCCCTCCCCGGCGAGCCGCACGAACAGCTCCCGCACCCAGCGCACCCCCTCCGGATCCAGCCCGTTCAGCGGCTCGTCGAACAGCAGCACCGGCGGATCGCCCAGCAACGCGCCCGCTATCCCCAGCCGCTGCCGCATCCCCAGCGAGAAACCACCGATCCGCCGCCGGGCCGCGGCACCGAGACCGACCTCCTCCAGCACCTCGTCGACCCGCGCCGGCGGTATCCGATTGCTCCGCGCGAGCACCGCGAGATGCGACCGCGCGGTCCGCCCGCCGTGCACGTCCGCGGCATCGAGGAGCGCGCCCACATGCCGCAGCCCGCGAGGCCGGTCGGCGAACCGCCGTCCCCCGACCGTCACCGATCCGGCGGTCGGTGCGTGCAGCCCGAGGATCATCCGCAGCGTCGTGCTCTTCCCCGCCCCGTTGGGCCCGAGGAATCCGGTGACCCGCCCCGGCCGCACGGTGAAGCTGAGCCCGTCGACCGCGGTGGTGGCGCCGTAGCGCTTCGTGAGTTCCCTGACTTCGATCATGTCCACCACGGTGCCGCCCAGCCCCACCCCCGGACATCCGACCAGGACGGACAATGGGACGACCGACCGGTCATCCCCGGTCGTACAACCTGGGGTTGATGACCCGACACCGCCCCGCGCCTTACGATCACCGCATGTCAGCGACCTCGGCAGCGCCGCTCCGCAAACGGATGACGCCCGGCTGGTGGGCGGCGATCGCCTGGCTCGCCGGACTGCTCTTCACCGTGCTCCTGCGCCTGCGTCTGCCCGGTCAGGAATCGGCGGACGTCCTGCGGGGCGTCGTCTTCCTCCGCTGGGACGGGCTCACCATGCTCGTCCTCGCCACCGCCCTCGCCCTCCGCGGCAGCGCACTCCTCGACCGCCGGCCGACCGCCGCCCTCGGCCACCTCCTCGCCGCCGCGGTCCTCTGCTCCTTCCCGCTGGGCGTCACCGCCATACCGCTCGCCCAGTACCTCGCCGTCGACGTCGCCCTCTACACCATCGCCAGCCACCGGCCTACGAACGAGTCCGACCGCGCCGCCTTCCTCGCGGTCGGCGTCGTCCTGGGCCATCTCGCCGTCCGGCTCCTGGCCGGCTGGAGCGCCGGCACCACCACCGCCCTCGCCGTGCTCTCCACCGCCGGCGCCGTCTGGCTCGTCGGCCGGTCCGCGCGCCAGAACCGCCTGCACGCCGAAGAGACCCGCGCCCGCGCCGCCGAACAGGCCGTCATCGCCGAACGGCTGCGGATCGCCCGCGAGATGCACGACACCGTCGCCCACAGCATCGGCATCGTCGCCCTCCAGGCCGGCGCCGCCCGCCTCGTCATCGACAAACGACCGGAACTGGCCCGGGAAGCCCTCGGCGAGATCGAGACCGCCAGCCGCGAGACCCTCGCCGGCCTCCGCCGCATGCTCGGCGCCCTCCGCACCGCGGACACCGCCGGCGCCCCCGACACCGTCGCCACGCCCGCCACCCCGGCCGACGTGTCACCCGACGTCCTCGCCGAGCCGGCTCCACCCGCCCCGGCCGCCCCGCCCGGGCTCGCCTCGCTCGACCGGCTCGCCGAGACCACCGGCGCCGCCGGCGTGCGCGTCACCGTCCGTCGCGTCGGTGCCCCGCGCCCCCTGCCGCCCGACATCGACCTCTCCGCCTTCCGTGTCCTCCAGGAGTCCGTCACCAACGTCGTCCGCCACTCCGGCGCGGACACCTGCACCATCACCGTCGACCACCGCGACCCCGACACCCTCGCCCTCACCGTCGAGGACCCCGGTCCCGGTCCCGGTGCCGCGACCGGCCGCAGACGCGACCGGGCCGGCGGAGGCGGCTCCGGCTACGGCCTCGTCGGCATGCGGGAGCGCGTCGGACTGCTGCACGGCGAGTTCACCGCCGGACCCCGCCCCGGCGGCGGCTTCCGCGTCACCGCCCACCTTCCCGTCCCACCAGGAGCCGCCCCCGCATGAGCGACACCACGACCGAAGCCGCCACCGTCCCGTCCCCGGTCCGGGTCGTCCTCGCCGACGACCAGCCGCTCGTCCGCACCGCCCTGCGCATGGTCATCGCGGAGACCGACGACCTGCTCGTCGCCGGGGAGGCGTCCGACGGCGCCGAGGCCGTGCGCCTCGTCGAGGAGACGGCCGCCGACGTGGTCGTCATGGACCTGCGGATGCCGGGCACCGACGGCATCGAGGCGACCCGGCGGATCACCGCCGGCCCCACCGGCGCCCGCGTCGTCGTTCTCACCACCTTCGACGACGACGATCACGTCTACGGCGCCCTGCACGCCGGCGCCTCCGGCTTCCTCGTCAAGGACATGGCGATGGACGACATCCTGGCCGCCGTCCGGATCGTCGCCTCCGGCGACGCCCTCATCGCCCCCGCCGTCACCGGACGCCTCATCAAGGAGTTCACCCGCCGCCCCCGCGAGGGCCGGGAAGCCGCCGCGGCCGGCCCGAGCCCCGCCGCGCTCCGGCTCGCCGAGCGCACCACCGAACGCGAACAGGAGGTCCTCACCCTCGTCGGCCGGGGCCTGTCCAACACGGAGATCGCCGACGAACTCCACATCACCCTCGCCACCGTGAAGACCTACGTCACCCGGCTCCTCGCCAAGCTCGACGCCCGCGACCGGGTCCAGCTCGTCATCCTGGCCTACGAGGCAGGACTCGTCTCCACAAGCTGACGGACTGAAGGACTGACGGACTGATGGGCGGGCCGTAACCCTTTTCCGCCCCAGCAGTTGACCAGGGCATGAAGAAGCGCAGCATGCTCGCCATCGCCTCCCTCGCCGCAGGCGTCGTCACCGCCCTCGTCACGCCGCCGCCGCAGGCCAGCGCCGCGGAGAACCCCCTGGGTATCGGCGGGGCCACCGGACTCCTCCAGGAGGACGGCCCCGCCACCGTCGTCCACGAGACCGTCACGACCGTGGAGGGCACCGTCGCCGACGGCTCCGCCCAGGGACTCCGCTGACCGAGGGTCCCCACCGCCTCCGGTGCCCCGCGCCCCTGCCGGCGCGGGGCACCGGCGTGTCGTGACCCGCCGGGAGGCGGCCCGTGCGCGCGCGGTGCGCGGGTAATGACAGGATGTCCCCATGAGCAACAACGTTTTCTTCGACATCACCATCAACGACGAGCCGGCCGGCCGGATCGTCTTCAAGCTGTTCGACGACGTCGTCCCGAAGACGGCGCAGAACTTCCGCGAGCTCGCCACCGGCCAGCACGGCTTCGGCTACGAGGGCTCCCCGTTCCACCGCGTGATCCCCGCCTTCATGCTGCAGGGCGGTGACTTCACCCGCGGCAACGGCACCGGCGGCAAGAGCATCTACGGCGAGAAGTTCGAGGACGAGAACTTCGAGCTGAAGCACGACCGCCCGTTCCTGCTCTCGATGGCGAACGCGGGCAAGAACACCAACGGTTCCCAGTTCTTCATCACCACCATCGTCACCGACTGGCTGGACGGCAAGCACGTCGTCTTCGGCGAGGTCGTCGAGGGCCAGGACGTCGTCAAGAAGGTCGAGGCCCTGGGCTCCCGCTCCGGCGCCACCAGCGCCGTCATCAAGATCGGCAAGTCCGGCGTCGTCGAGGGCTGATCCGGCTCCCCGCGACACCCCATGGAACGGGGCGGGAGGAGCGGCGTCCACCGGACACCACTCCACCGCCCCGACCCGCCGACGGCAGCCTCAGCCGCCCTCGCCGTACCGCCGCTCGAACTTGGCGATCCGCCCCTCCGTGTCCACGGTACGCGCCTTGCCCGTGTAGAACGGGTGGCTCTCCGACGAGATCTCGACGTCGACCACCGGATACGTCTCGCCGTCGTCCCACTCGATGGTCTGCTCGCTCGTCGCGGTCGACCGCGTCAGGAACGCGTACCCCGCCGAGCGGTCACGGAAGACCACGGGCCGGTAGTCGGGCTGCTTGTCCTGCTGCACGGGACCTCCTCGCCTCGGGCGGCCGTCGCACGGCCGACCCCGTCGTGTCCGGCCCGAACGGCACGGACCCCCTCCAGCCTCGCCGGGGCCGCCCGCGCCGACCAGCGCCGCTGACCCGACCGGGTGAGCGCCAGGACCCGGCCTACCCGACCTGTCCGTCCTGCCGCGCCCAGCGGGCCGCGAGCAGCAGGGCGATGTCGTCCGGCCGGTCCGACGCCCGCACCGCCTCGTGCATCAGCCGGTCCGCCGCCTCCGCCAGCGGCAGCGAACCCGTCGACGCCAGCGTCCGGCGCAGCCGCTCCACCCCGTCGTCGATGTCCGCACCCGGCCGCTCCACCAGCCCGTCCGTGAACAGCGCGAGGACGGCGCCCTCGGCCAGCCGCAGCCGCGTCTCCGGATACGCGGCGCGCCCGTCCACGCCCAACACCACCCCGCCCGCGATGTCCAGCAGCTCCGCCGTCCCGTCCGGATGCCTCAGCAACGGCTGCGGATGCCCGGCCCGCACCGCCCGCGCGTCCCCCGTCCGCGCGTCCAGGACGATGTAGCAACAGCTCGCGAACTGCCCCGGGTCCAGGTCGATGAGCAGCCGGTTGGTGCCCCGCACCACGTCCTGCGGCGGCAGCCCGCTCAGCGCGAACGCCCGGACGGCGCTCCGCAGCTGGCCCATGGTCGCCGCCGCCGCGACCCCGTGCCCCTGGACGTCCCCGATGACCAGCGCCAGCTCGCCCCGGGCGGTCTCCACCACGTCGTACCAGTCGCCGCCCACGTCCATGCCCTGCGTCCCGGGCAGATAGCGGCCCACCGTCTCGACGCCCTCCCGCACCGGCAGCCGGTGCGGCAGCAGCGCGTCCTGGAGCCCGCGCGCGACGGCGGCCTCGGAGTCGTACCGCTGCGCCCGCTCCAGCGCCTGGGCGATCAGCCCCGCCAGCGCGGTGAGCACCGCCCGCTCCTCCGGGCCGAAGTCCCGCGGCCGGTCGAAGCCGAGGATGCAGGAACCGACCGGCCGGCCCGAGGCGATCAGCGGCAGGAACGCCCGAGCGCCCGACTCCGCGTCCAGCGGCAGTTCCGGATAGGTACGGCGCAGCATCTCCATCGACTCGAAGAACAGCGCCCGGCCGCCCGTCAGCGCGTCCACGCCCGGGACGTGGGCGTCCAGCGCCACCCCGTCGAAGGGGTCCAGGAAACCCGGCGGGAAACCCGTCTCCCACGCCAGATAGAGCCGCCGGTCGCTCAGCAGGTAGATCGCCAGCTGCCGCCCGCCGAAGGCCGGCAGCAGCTCCTCGGTGACCACCGCCGACACCTGCCGCGCCGTCACCGCCTCCGTCAGCGCGATCGCCAGCGCCACCGGACGGTACAGCGACGCCGCGCGCGTGCCCTCGGAGCCGAGCCCGTCACCGGCCCGCTGCGCAGGCGCCGGTTCCGGGGCCGCGTCCGGTTCCGGGGCCTCCTCCGGGACCAGCACCATGGTCACGCCGTCCCGGCCGGGGTGCAGCGACACCGACAGCCACCGGCCCTCCTCGGGGCGGGCCAGGAACCGCACCGGCTCCGTCGACAGCAGCGCGGCCCTCAGCTGCTCCTCGTGGAACGGGTGGGCGAACCACGGCAGCGCCTCCCACAGCGGCCGTCCGGCGAGCGCCCCGCGCGGGCGCCCCAGCAGCCGCTCGGTGCGCTCGTTCACGTAGGTGACCCGGCCGAGCCGGTCGATGGCCAGGATGGCCCGCGGCAGCCGGTCCGTGGCGTCCGAGCCGATCAGTCCCGTGCCCAGGTCGACCAGGGCGCCGGTCAGGTGACCGTGCCCGTCCGCACCGACGAACCGCGACCGTGCCGACACCTCCAGCAGGTGCAGTCCGCCGTCCGGCCCCTTCAGCCGCAGCCGGCGCACCGAGCCGCCGCCGTCCGCGGCGCCCGTCCGGCGGGCCGCAGCCCACAGCGCGTAGCCGTCCTCCGGCTCCAGCCGCGAGGTGAGCGCCTCGATCGGCAGCGGGGTGGCGTCCGGTACGCCGAGGATCGCCCGCAGCCCGTCGTCCATGGTCACGGTCCCCGCCGCCAGGTCCCAGTCGAAGGAGCCGAACCGCACCGGCGGCACGGCGCCGGACGGCAGCTGGACGCAGATCGGATCGCCCGGCCACCGCACCGGCGTCCCGCCCGCCACGAGCTCCGCCAGCACCTCCCCGAGCCGCAGCCCCGCGCGGGTCATCCGCTCCCGGTCCCGCGCGCCCACCGGCAGCCCGGGCGTCGGCGGCCGCAGCACCACCAGGACCCCGAACCGCTCCCGGCCGGCCACCACCGGGACGTACAGGGACGCGAAGGGGAAGGGCAGGCTCGCCACCAGCTGCGGGAACCGGCGCATCGACTCCTCGACGTCCGCCAGGTGCACCGGCTGCCCGGAGCGGTGCACCTCCGCGACCGGGAAGGGGCGGTTGGTGTGCATCCGCGACCAGGGCCGGAACAGCTCGCCCGGCAGGCCGGCCAGCACCGAGAGCCGCAGCAGCCCCTCCGTACCGGACCGCAGGTACACCCCGCCGGCGTACCCGCCGACCGCCTCGACGGCGTCCGTCGCCGCCTCCGCCAGCGCCTGCGTCAGGGCCTGCGGTGGCGTGCCGGGGGGCAGCGGCTGGTGCGGGGTCACACAGTCAGCATGCGCCCGCCGGGAAACCCGTCGCATCCTGGCGTCCGGGCCCCGGCGCGCCGCCCGAACGGGCTCCACGCGCGCGTGGAGGGCGCGGTCCCGCCGGAAACGCCCCCACGCGCGCGTGTCGACCTCGCTCCCTTGCCCGGACCCTGTTGACCCGGCGCTTCCGGACCGTCACACTCGGTCGTCGCCCTCCGCCGGCATCCGCGTGCGGAGGGCACCGTCAACCACGTCACCACCTCGCGCGCAGGGGGCACCATGACCGGCCCGGTACTTCCGTACGACGTCCACGGCGACGGCCCGGGGAGGGCCCTCGTCCTCCACAACTGGTTCGGCGACCGCAGCACCTTCGACCCGCTGCGCGCGCATCTCGACGCCTCGGCGGGCAGCTACGCCTTCGTCGACTGCCGCGGCTACGGCGAGGCCCGCGACGCCGAAGGGGACTTCACCATGGAGGAGGTCGCCGCGGACGCGCTGGCCGTCGCCGACGACCTCGGCTGGGACTCCTTCTCCGTCATCGGCCACTCCATGGGCGGCAAGGCCGCCCAGCTGATGCTGCTCGACGCGCCGGACCGGGTCCGCTCGATCGTCGGCATCTCACCCGTCGCCGCCTCCGGCTTCCCCCTCGACGAGGAGAGCCGGCAGCTGTTCGCCGGGGCCGCCGACGACCCGGCGTTGCGCCGGGTGATCATCGACCACACCACCGGCGGCCGGCACGACGGCCCGTGGCTGGACGCGGTCGTCGACCGTTCGGTGAGCCGCTCCTCCGCCGCCGCCTTCCGCGCCTACCTGGACTCCTGGTCCGGCACCGACTTCCACGAGCGGGTCCGCGACAACCCGACGCCCGTGCTGCTCGTCGTCGGCGCGCACGACCCGGCGCTGGGCGCGGAGGCGATGGAGGCGACCTGGCTGCGCTGGTACCCCAACGCCCGCCTGGAGGTCCTGGCGGACGCCGGGCACTACCCGCCGGAGGAGGCGCCGAAGGACCTGGCCCGGGCCATCGAGGCGTTCCTCGCCGCCTGACCCCGCCCGAAGGGACCTTTCGCGGGGCCGCGCGGGACTTCCGGCCCGCGTGGCGCCCGGTCCGGCGGGCAGTCCACGGGTGTACTCGATCACGGGCCACCCGCGATCGGCGGAGACGACCGGAAGGACGGAACAGCGATGGGGCGCAGCGAGGAACGGGCGACGACGGCGGAGACCGGGTCCGCGGGGGCGGGTGGCGGGCCGTTCGTCCTCGTCGGGACGGACGGCTCGCCGTCGGCGCTGCGGGCGGTGGAGGCGGCGGCGCGGGAGGCCGGGCGGCGCGGACTGAGGCTGGTCGTCGCGCACGCCTTCATCTGGCCGCTCTTCCGGGTCGACCTGGAGCCCTCCGTGTACGGGCCCACCGAGAGCGGGCTGCGGCGGCAGGCGCAGATCGTCCTGGACACGGCGGTCGCCCGGGCGCGGGCCGTCGCCCCGGGCACGGAGGTCTCCGGCGAGCTGATCTCCGGCGAACCGCTGGTGGTCCTCGCCACCCGCGCCCGGGGCGCGGACCTGGTGGTGGTCGGCAGCCGGGGCACCGGGGCCTTCGGCGCGCTGGTGCTCGGCTCGGTCGCCGTCCACCTCGCCGCGCACGCCGAGTGCCCCGTCCTGGTGGTGCGCGGCCGGGAGGATCCGGAGGGGCCGGTCGTCCTCGCCGTCGACGGCTCCCCGGACTCCGACGCGGCGGTCGACTTCGCGTTCGCGGAGGCGCGGGCGCGCGGCGCGGAGCTCGTCGCCGTCCACGCGTGGGCGCCGAGCTCCGGGCCGGCGGATCTCACCCCGCTCTTCCAGAGCGTCGAGGAGGTGCACGCGGAGGCGGGCCGCGTTCTCGACGCGGCGCTGGCCCGGGCCGCCGCACGCCACCCGGAGACGAAGGCCGAGCCCCGGCTGCTGCGCGGCAGCCCCCGCGAGGTGCTGCTGGAGGAGAGCGAGGGCGCCCAGCTGGTCGTCATGGGCGCGCGGGGGCGCGGCGGCTTCGCCGGCCTGCTGCTCGGCTCGGTGAGCCAGGCGCTGCTCCACCACGCCCGTTGCCCCGTCGCCGTCGTCCGGAACACGACGGGCTGAGGCGGACCCGCGGCCACCGCCGAGGCCCGCGGCCACGGCCGACCGGGGCGGGCGAGGCGGCCACCGTCGAGGCCCGCGGCGGCCTCGGCCGGGCCAGAAACGGCCTCGGCCGGCCCGAGACGGCCTCAGCCGGGCCAGAACCCGAGACGGCCTCAGCCGACCCGAGACGGCCCCGGTCGGGCCCGAGACGGCCCCGGTCGGGCGCGTCGCGGCGCCAGCCTGGCGCTTGGCGGCCCCGGCCGACCCGAGACGGCCCCGGTCGGACCCGAGGACGGCCCAGGTCGGACCCGAGGACGGCCCCCGTCGGGCCCGCGGCGGCACCGGTGGCCCCGTGCGGCCTCGGTGGCGTCGGGTGGCAGGTGGGACCCTGGAGGTACGGGCCGGGCCTGACGGTCCTCTCGGGGGGAATCGCCCATCGGGAAGGCGGCGCGTCATGTACTTCGCCGACCGCGTCGACGCGGGGCGGCAGCTCGCCGCCCGCCTCGGCCACCTCAAGGGCCACGACGTGGTCGTCCTCGGTCTGCCGCGCGGCGGCGTCCCGGTGGCGGCCGAGGTCGCGGAGGCCCTCGACGCGCCGCTGGACATCTGTCTCGTCCGCAAGCTGGGCGTGCCGAGCCGTCCCGAGCTGGCGATGGGGGCGATCGGGGAGGGCGGGGTGCGGGTCGTCAACGAGGAGATCGTGCGGGGCGGGGGCGTGACCGCGCGGGAGCTGGAGGCGGTCGAGGAGCGGGAGCGGGAGGTGCTGGCCGACCGGGCCCGGACGTACCGGGGCAGCCGCCGCCCGGTGCCGCTGGAGGGGCGGACGGTGGTCGTCGTCGACGACGGGCTGGCCACCGGCGCGACGGCGCTGGCCGCCTGCCGGGCGGTACGGGCCGCGGGCGCGGGGCGGATCGTGCTCGCCGTCCCGGTGGCGCCGCACGACTGGGCGGCCCGGCTCGGGGGCGAGGCCGACGAGACGGTCGCCGTGCACACCCCGACGGGGTTCGCCGCGGTCGGGCAGTTCTACCGGCGGTTCGACCAGACTCCGGACGCCGAGGTGGTGGCCCTGCTCGACCGGAGCCGGGCGGCGGGCGCTCCGGTGGTCCGGCACAGCTCCGTACGGATCCAGTCGAGCGGCCCGGAGCTGCCGGGCGATCTGGCGGTCCCCGACGGGGCCGCCGGGCTCGTCCTCTTCGCGCACGGCAGCGGCAGCGGCCGGCACAGCCCGAGGAACCGGGCGGTGGCCGCCGAGCTCAACGGGGCGGGGCTCGGGACGCTCCTCTTCGACCTGCTCACGGAGGCCGAGGCGGCCGACCGGGCGCGGGTCTTCGACACCCCGCTCCTCGCCGAGCGGCTGGCCCGTGCCTCCGCCTGGGCGGCCGAGTGGCCCGAGACCGAGGCCCTGCCCCGGGGCTACTTCGGGGCGAGCACGGGTGCGGCGGCCGCGCTGTGGGCGGCGGCCGCACCGGGCGACGACGTGGCCGCCGTGGTCTCCCGGGGCGGCCGGCCCGATCTGGCGGGGGAGCGGCTCGCGGCGGTGCGGGCCCCGACCCTGCTGATCGTCGGTGGGAGCGACGCCCTCGTCCTGGACCTCAACCGGCGGGCCCAGGCGCTGCTGCGGTGCGAGAGCCGGGTGGAGGTCGTCGCCGGCGCCGGTCACCTCTTCGAGGAGCCCGGCGCCCTGGAGGAGGTGGCGGAGCTGGCCACCGCCTGGTTCACCGGCCACCTCCTCGGGCCGGTGACCGGCGGGGACGGTCAGTAGGCGCCGTTGACGTTGTCGATGGAGCCGTACCGGTCGGCCGCGTAGTTGCAGGCGGCGGTGATGTTCGCGACGGGGTCGTACGGGTCGAGCGAGGTGCCCGGCACGTGGTACGCGGCGAAGGTCGGGTCGATGACCTGGAGCAGGCCCTTGGAGGGGGTGCCCTTCACGGCGTTCGAGTCCCAGAGGTTGATGGCACGGGGGTTGCCGGAGGACTCGCGCATGACGTTGCGGAGGATGCCGTCGTACGTGCCCGGTATGCCGTAGCGGGCCATGACGTCGAGCGACTCGCGGATCCAGCCGTCGAGGTTGTCGGCGTACCGGGTGGCGGCGGCGGGCGCGGCCTTCGCGGCGGCGGTCTGTGCCTGGGGCTGGGCCGCGCGGGTCTGCACGGACGGGGTCGTGGTGCGGTTCGCGGAGCGGCTCGCCCGTTCGGCGGAACCGGCGGCGGCGGGCTTCGCGGCGCTCTTGCGGGCCTTCTTCGCGGGCGCCGGAGCGGCCTTGGCAGAATCCCGACGAATCGTCAGTTCGAGGCCCGGGTGAATGAGTGACGGATTGTCACCGACGGCCGTCTTGTTCGCCCGGTAAAGCGCCTTCCAGCCGCCCTGAATTCCCTTTCGGTGGGCGATCAGGGAAAGCGAGTCGCCCTTCACCACGGTGTACGCGCGGGTGGCGGCCGGCGCGGCGGGGGCGGCCGCGGCGACCTGGGTGACCGCGGTGGTCCCGGCGGTCGGAGCGGCGACGGCGGCGGCCGGTGCGGCGTTCTGCGCGACGGGCGCGGCGCCGGCGGTGGCGGGGACGACCAGCGGCAGGGCGAGGGCGACTCCGCCGGTGCCGGCGAAGGCGAGACCTCGGGAGACGGGGCGGCGTCGGGGGCGGCGGTGCTTGCCGTGAGCGGGCATGACGGTTTCCTCTCCGGCGCCTGCGAGGTGAGCTGTCGGGTTCGGACGGGAGGTGTCCGGCCGCGCGCACGCGGCTTCACCCCGAGCCGTTCCGGATGTCCGGACCGGCGGTGTGGTGGGTCCCCCGCTCCTGCCGTCGGGTGCAATGGGAGGTCTTTCGGGCGGTGGCAGGATTCGGCGGTCCGCCCGAATGGAGGTGACCGTAGGCGAGAAATGCGGCGCGGAACAAGACGCGCATACACGGGAAATGCAAAGGGAAAGATCGCCGGGCCCGAATTCAAGATCGACGGGTTCGGCGGCCTTACCGGAATCCCTTGTGCCGTGCGGCTTCTGACGGGAGGGGACATGCCCACGGCGGGGAGAAAGTGAGTCGCGTCACGGGGTGTGCAATGTCCGAATAGGGCGTCTGATTCCTTTCGCGGAACAGTGCGTTGTAATGCCCGCGGGTGGGGGGTGACAGGTGCGGTGCGTACGCCGCAAAGCGGACATTCATCGCCAATGATGGGGGAATGTCCTCAACTGCCCCACTGTCCCTCACGCTGCCGGACCCCGACGCGCTCGACCGCGAGGCGGCTCGGCTCTACGAGAGCGCCGCCTGGGAGCGACTGCTCGCGCCCTCGCCGACCGACCCGGAGGCCGCAGCGGCCGCCCCGGGGCCCGCTCCCGAGGTGTGGCGGAGTCTGCTCTCCGTCCCCGTCGACCGGCTCGTGACCGAGGCGCTCCACGCGCTGCCGGCGGCCCCGCCCGCCGAGCGTCCGCTGCCCGGCCGGATCGGGGCCGCGCTCCCGGACCGGCTGCACGTCTGGCGCCGGATCGGCCGCCCGGACGTCCGCCCCTCCGTCCACCTGGCGTACGCCCGCCGGGTCCTCACCGAGTGGGGCTGGCAGAACACCCCGTACAGGCTCCGGGACGCGCGCGGTGCGCGGTGCGTCTGCGGTGCGCTGCTCGCCGCCCACCGGCTCGGCCACGGCAGCGCCTCGACCATGAACGAGGCCGGCGCCTGGATCATGACCGAGCTGCGGTCCCGGGGCTGGCACGGGCTCATCGGGCCCTGGAACCGCGCCCCGGGCCGTACCGCCGAGGACGCGCTGGCGCTCCTCGACGCCACGATCCGGCGCGCGGCCCTCGCCGGGCGCTGATCCGCCGCCGCACACGACCCCGCAGCCCGCCCGGCTCATGAAGTCGGGCGGTGTGCGGCGGGGACGGTCAGCCGGTGACGCTGGGCGCGCCGGTCTCGATGTGGCCGGTGTAGCGGCGCGACCAGGTGCCGTCGATGTCGGCCAGGATCGTGAAGTCGTACCAGCCGTCCGCGTACGCCACCGCGTTGAAGTAGTCCTCCCGGGACGAGCCGGCGGGGACCGTGTACGTCCACGGGCCGTCCGTGCGGTAGGCGTTCGAGCGGACGGTGAACGTCACCGGTCCGGCCGAGGTGTTGGTCAGCTTGAACCAGATCGCGGTCTTCCCGGTGCCGGCCTCGGTGGCGAACCGGGCGGCCACCTCGATCGCCTTGCCCGCCTTGGAGGCGTCGCCGATGAAGCGGCGCAGGAAGCGGTTCGGGCCCATCATCGAGATGTCGTACTTCCCCGAGCCAGAGCCGAGCCCGATGTTGAAGTAGTCCGTCGAGGTGGTCCCCGGGTCCACCGTGTACTGCCAGGCGGCCGTGTCGCGGTACTGGTGCGGATGGATCGAGAAGTGCGCGGCGCGCTGGGCCTGCGGACCCTGGTTGCTCATGGAGAACCAGGCGAGGATCTTGCCGGCGGCGCCGAACTCGAATCGGTCCAGGTTGCCGTTCGGCTGGTAGGGGAGCGCCCGTGCCGGGCGGCTGCCGGGCTCCTGGGCGGGCAGCGCGTTGTTCTGCGGCGCGGGGTTCGGCAGCGGGCCGCAGGTGGCCATGCCGATGACCTTCGCCGTCGACGGCAGGCCGGCGGGGACCCCGTACACGGGGTTCGCGAAGTCGAAGACGCCGGTCAGGTCGCCGGTCACCTTCCGCCGCCAGGCGCTGATGTTCGGACAGGTCGCCGGGGTCCCGAGGGCGGCGGTCCAGGTCTCCAGGAAGCGCAGCACCGAGGTGTGGTCGAAGACCTCCGAGCTGACCCAGCCGCCGCGCGTCCACGGGGACATGACCAGCATGGGCACCCGGAAGCCGAGGCCGATCGGCACGCCGTCGAGGTACTCGCCGGGGGTGCCGGGCGGCGCCACCGGCGGCGGCACGTGGTCGAAGAAGCCGTCGTTCTCGTCGTAGTTGAGGATCATCACCGTCGAGTCGAAGACCTCGGGGTTCGCGGCCAGGGCGCGGTAGACCAGATCGACGAAGTGGGCGCCGTCGCCGGGAGGCGCGTACGGGTGCTCGGAGAACGCCTCGTTCGCCACCACCCACGAGACCTGCGGCAGGGTGCCGGCGACGACGTCGGCGCGGATCGCGGCGGCGATGTCGTCCGGGGTCGAGCCGGTGACCTTCGGGACCGACGCCATGCCCCGGTCGTACAGCGGGTCGCCGGGCCGGGCGTCGGTGAACCTCTTGAAGTACGCGAGGCCGTTGTCGCCGTAGTTGTCCTGGGCGTTCTGGTACACCCGCCAGCTCACCCCGGCCCGCTGGAGCGCCTCCGCGTACGTCTCCCAGGTCAGCCCCGACTCGTCGCCGCCGTCCTTGCTGGAGGCGTCGATCCTCCCGCTCCAGAGGAAGGTGCGGTTCGGTCCGGTGGCGCTGAGCGCGGAGCAGAAGTACGCGTCGCAGACGGTGTAGTGGTCGGCGAGCGCGTGGTGGAAGGGGATGTCCTCGCGGTCGAGGTGGCCGACGGTCCGGGTGTTGCCCACGCCGGTCACCCAGTTGTCGAGCCGGCCCTTGTTCCAGGCGGCGTGCTGCGAGGTCCAGCTGTGCGGCAGGTCGCCGTTGCACTGGGCGAGGGTCTCGCCGTCGACCCCGCCGGCCGGAGGGGTGTCGCTGAGCTTCCACGGGAACTGCCGGCCGCCCCAGTTGGGCTGCTGGAAGGTGCTCCAGCCGCCGGGGATGTTGCCCGCCGCCCGGTCGCCGAAGCCGCGCACGCCCCGGAGCGTCCCGAAGTAGTGGTCGAAGCTGCGGTTCTCCTGCATGAGGATCACCACGTGCCGGACGTCGGTCAGTGTGCCGGTCGCGGCCCGCGCGGCGGCCGAGGCCGTCGCCGGCGGCAGCGCGGCCCCCGCGACGAGTCCGGCGCCGATCCCCGCGCCGATGCCGACGAATCCCCTGCGGCTGATGGGAAGCATCCCCGCCCCTCCTGTCACGGCGTGCCCCTGCGGCACATCGGCAGACATGATGGGGGAACGGGGCGCAAAGGTATACGCCCGTGCGGTAAGGGGTTGGTGAACAGCGTGATCGCCCTCGTTCACCCTGGTCCGACCAGTGGCTGAATTGGTTTCAGGTACGACCAATGCGTGCGGCTCGGTGGTCCGGGGCACGTGTGGAGGGGTGCGGGTGCTGTCGGGCCCTGGTCGTCGAGTGAGTGCATCTGCTTGAATACTGCTCATTCTGAGCAGCTTCACGCATCGATGTTCCCCCTTTCGTGCAAGGAGTGCGCATGGCCCCCTCCCGTACCACCGCCGAGATCGCCACCCAGCCCGCCGTCTGGCGGGAAGCGCTCCGCACCCTGCCCCGGCACGCCGCCGCCCTGCCCCGGCGCGGCGAGCGGGTCGCCGTGATCGGCTGCGGCACCTCCTGGTTCATGGCCCAGGCGTACGCGGACCTGCGCGAGGCCGGCGGGCACGGCGAGACCGACGCCTTCGCCGCCTCCCGCTTCCCCTTCGCCCGCCGCTACGACCGGGTCGTCGCCCTCACCCGCTCCGGCACCACCAGCGAGGTCCTCGCGGTCCTCGACCGGCTCCACGGCACCGTCGCCACCAGCGCGATCACCGCCGACCCGGCCACCCCGGTGATGGACGGCGCCGACGCCGTCGCCGTCCTCGACTTCGCCGACGAGGAGTCGGTCGTCCAGACCCGCTTCGCCACCACCGCCCTCGCCCTCCTCCGCGCCCACCTGGAGGCCGAGGACGCCCTCCCCGAGGGCGTCGGGTCCGTCGCCCGGGCCGCCGACGACGCCGAACTCGCCCTCGTCCGGCCGCTGGAGGACGCCGTACGGGAGGCCGAGCAGTTCACCTTCCTCGGCAGCGGCTGGACCTACGGCCTCGCCCAGGAGGCCGGGCTCAAGATGCGCGAGGCGGCCGGCGCGTGGACGGAGGCGTACCCGGCGATGGAGTACCGCCACGGCCCGATCAGCATCACCGGCCCCGGCCGGGTCGCCTGGAGCTTCGGCCCGCTGCCCGGCGGTCTCGCCGAGGAGGTCCGCGCGGTCGGCGGCATCCTCGTCGCCGGCGGCCTCGACCCGCTCGCCGAACTCGTCCTGGCCCAGCGGCTCGCCGTCGCGGTCGCCGAGGCCCGCGGGCTCGACCCCGACCGCCCGCGCAACCTCACCCGCTCCGTCGTCCTCGCGGACGCCGGCGCCTGAGCCCGAGTCGGCGCCCGAGACGGCGCCCGAGACGGCCCCCGAGCAGCACCGCATCCCTTCCCGTCCCGGAGTACGGAGCAGGACCATGCCACTGACCCAGACCCATGAGATCGTCCGGCGGGCCCGCGCCGCCGGTGCCGGTGTGGGCGCCTTCAACGTCCTCCAGCTGGAGCACGCGCAGGCCATCGTGGCCGGCGCGGAGCGGGCCGACCGGCCCGTCGTCCTCCAGATCAGCGAGAACACCGTCCGCTACCACGGCGCCCTCGAACCCGTCGCGCTCGCCTCGCTCGCCCTCGCCCGCGCCGCCAAGACGGCCGTCGCCGTCCACCTCGACCACGCCGAGAACCCGGACCTGGTCCACGAGGCCGTGGAACTCGGCCTGGGCTCCGTGATGTTCGACGCCGCGAGGCTCCCGTACGACGAGAACGTGGCCGCCACCCGCGAGATCGTCGAGCACTGCCACCGGCACGGCGTCCGGGTCGAGGCCGAGCTCGGCGAGATCGGCGGCAAGGGCGGCGCGCACGACCCCGGCGTCCGCACCGACCCGGAGGAGGCGCGCGCCTTCGTCGCCGCCACCGGCGTCGACGCCCTCGCCGTCGCCGTCGGCAGCGTCCACCAGATGGTCACCCGGGACGCGGTCCTCGACCTCGACCTGATCGGCCGGCTCCGGGCCGCCGTCGACGTCCCCCTCGTGCTGCACGGCTCCTCGGGCGTCCCCGACGCCCTGCTCGCCCGGGCCGTCGCCGCCGGCATGACCAAGGTGAACGTCTCCACCCACCTCAACAAGGCGTTCACCCACGCCGTCCGCGACCACCTCGCCGCGCACCCCGCCGAGGTGGACCCGCGCCGCTACCTCACCCCGGCGCGCACGGCCGTGACCGAGGCGGTCACCCACCTCCTCGGCCTCCTCGACCCCCGCTGACCCCGGCGCGCCCGGTCCCGGGCGCCCGGGACCGGGTCAGGGGCGCCGGTCGGGGCCGCCGCCGCGGATGACGGGGACCAGACCGCGCAGGGCCAGGCCGGCGGCGATCAGGGTGGTCGCCGCCACGACGAGGCCGAGGACGGCGAGCGGGGAGAGGCCGCCGCCGGTCGCGGCGAGCCCGGCGCCTCCGCCGCCGACCGCGCCGGCACCGATGGGCTTTCCGTACATGAGGATTCCTTTCTCCGGCCCGGGGGCCGTCAGGTGGCGACCCAGCGTTCCTGCCGGCGCAGGGCCAGGTCGATCAGCGATTTCACGAACACCAGCTGCCGGAACGCGTCGTACAGCAGCTCGGGGACGAGCGGCAGGGCGAGGAGCACGGCCCTGCGGCCCGCCCGGCGGACCGTCAGGGTCCGCTCCAGGACGAAGAGAAGGGTGATCGCCGTCCAGAACGGCGAGAAGCCCTGCCAGCCGTGGACCGCGAGCGTCAGCACCGTGAAGGTGAGGAAGAGCGCGAGGGCGAGGGCTCCGACGCCCAGCATCAGCTGCTGCCCGAAGTACGGCAGCGTCACCCGGTTCAGACCGTAGTCGCGCAGGTTCTCCAGCGCCCCGCGCTGCCAGCGCATCCGCTGGTGCCAGAGCTTGGGCAGCGTCGGCATCACCTCGGTGACGAGCCAGCAGGCGTCGGGGGAGACCGTGCGGTACCGCAGCGTCTTGACCGCCTTGGTGATCTCGTCGTCCTCGGTGAGCGAGGCCAGGCTGTAGTAGCCGTCCCCGCCGCCGATGACCCCCGCGCGGCGGGCGGCACGGACCTCGCGCAGCACCCTGGCCCGGAAGACGGTGCCCGTGCCGGTGAGCACCACGGCCTTGTTCCCCTTGCGGTGCACCTCCAGGGCGTAGCGCTCGTACTCCATCCGCTGGAGGAGCCCGAGCAGTCCGCCGCCCTCCTCGCCGAAGAAGATGCCGCCGACCGCGCCGACGCCGTCGTCCGCCGCGAGCGTGTCGACGGCGCAGGCCGTGAAGCCGGGGTTCAGGACCGTGTCCGCGTCCTGGACCAGGACCAGGTCGTCCTCGCCCAGTCCGTCGAGGAGGCCGGGCAGTGCCTGGTTGAGGGCGCCGGCCTTCTTGTCCCTGTTGTCCACCGGCACGAACACCTCGGCGCCGCAGCGCTCCGCGAGCGCGGCGGTCAGGTCGGTGCAGTTGTCGGCGACGACCACGATCCGGTCCGGGACGCGCCGCTGCCGGTACAGGCCGGCGAGCGTGGCGACGATGCGGTCCTGCTCGTTGTGCGCGGGCACCACGGCCACCAACCGCATCGAGACCTCCTCGCGTGCCCTTCGTCCTTTTCGTCCCTTCACAGTGGTGTGGCCGGGTTGCGGGAGGGGTGTACGAGCGGTGCGGCTCGGTTGCGGACCGGCGCGAGGGCGGGGAAAGGGGACGGAGGTCCCGGGCAGGGGGGAGCGGAGGTCCCGGCCGTGCCGGATCAGTCGACCGGGTGGTAGCGGTAGCCGACGCCCCGGACGGTGGAGATGCCGGTACGGCCTCCGGTGGCGGCGGCGATCTTCCGGCGGAGCCGCAGCACGGTGTACTTCACCCGGCCCGGGTCGCCGTCCTCGTGGGCGCCCCACACCTCGCGCAGCAGCTGGCCGTGGCTCAGGACCTGTTCGGGGCGGGCGGCCAGGGTGGCGAGGAGGTCGAACTCCAGCGGGCTGAGGTCGAGCGCCGTGCCCGCCACGGTGGCGGTGTGCGCGGCGCGGTCGATCACGACGCGCTGCGCCGCTCCGGTGGCGGTGGGTGCTTCCGGGCGGGGCAGCAGGCGGCGGAAGCGGGCCGCGAGGCGGTGCAGGCCCTGCTCCTGGGAGAGGGCGTAGGTGACGTAGTCGTCGGCGCCCAGGCGGTAGGCGCGGGCCGCGTCGACCTCGACGTACACGGGCGCGGTGACGACGATGGGCATCCCGTGGTCGTGCGCGCGGAGCTCGGTGAGCAGCCGCCAGGGGTCGGCGCGCGGCAGGTCGAGGCTGAGCAGCAGGCCCTGCGGGTGGCGGGCACGCAGGGCGCGCCGGGTGGCGGGGCCGTCCGTGGTCTGGAGCACGTCGTGTCCCTGCTCGCGCAGCATCCCGCCGACGACGTCCACCACGCGCGGGTCCCGCAGCGCGAAGAGGAGCAGGGGGCGGGCGGTCGGCTGCTGCATGCCTGGACGATAGCCCCGGTCCGCGGGCCCGGCAGCTCGGCCGGCCGGTCGCCGCGGGCGGGGGCGCGTCGAAAGGGGGCGCCCCCAGGACCGGGGGAGGTCCTGGGGGCGCGGGGTGCCGGGGCGGCCGGTTCTGGGCGGCCGGCCCCGGTGGGTGCGGTGCGGGTCAGCGGAGGTCGAAGCGGTCCAGGTCCATGACCTTGGTCCAGGCCGCGACGAAGTCCGTCACGAACTTGTCCGCGGCGTCGTCGCTCGCGTAGACCTCGGCGAGGGCGCGGAGCTCCGAGTTCGAGCCGAAGACCAGGTCGGCGCGGGTGCCGGTCCACTTGACCTCGTTGGTCGCGTCGTCGCGGCCCTCGAAGGTGTTCGCGTCGCCGGAGACGGGCGACCAGGTGGTGCCCAGGTCGAGCAGGTTGACGAAGAAGTCGTTCGTCAGCGTGCCCGGCCGGTCGGTGAGGACGCCGAGGGAGGTCTGCGGCTGGGTGATGCCCAGGGCGCGCAGGCCGCCGATGAGGACGGTGAGCTCGGGGGCGCTGACCGTGAGCAGGTTGGCGCGGTCGACCAGCAGGTACTCGGCGGGGAGGCGGACGCCCTTGCCGAGGTAGTTGCGGAAGCCGTCGGCCTGCGGCTCCAGGGCGGCGAAGGACTCGATGTCCGTCTGCTCCTGGGAGGCGTCCACGCGGCCCGGGGTGAACGGCACCTCGACGGTCCGGCCGGCGTCGGCGGCGGCCTTCTCGACGGCCGCGGAGCCCGCGAGGACCACGAGGTCGGCGAGGGAGACCTGCTTGCCGTCGGTCCGGCCGGTGTTGAAGGACTCCTGGACGCCCTCCAGGACGCGCAGGACCTGCGCGAGGTCGTCCGGGTTGTTGACCTGCCAGCCGCGCTGGGGCTCCAGGCGGATGCGGCCGCCGTTGGCGCCGCCGCGCTTGTCGCTGCCCCGGAAGGAGGAGGCGGCGGCCCAGGCGGCGCCGACCAGCTGGGCGACCGTCAGGTCGGAGGCGAGGATCTGCTCCTTGAGGGAGGCGATGTCCGCCGCGTCGACCAGCTCGTACGTACGGGCCGGCAGCGGGTCCTGCCAGGGGAGCTCCTCCGACGGGACCTCGGGGCCGAGGTAGCGCACGACCGGGCCCATGTCGCGGTGGGTGAGCTTGTACCAGGCGCGGGCGAAGGCGTCCGCGAACTGGTCGGGGTTCTCGTAGAAGCGGCGGGAGATCTGCTCGTAGACCGGGTCGAAGCGGAGCGACAGGTCGGTGGTGAGCATGGTCGGGAGGTGCTTCTTCTCCGGGTCGTACGCGTCCGGGATGATCGCCTCGGCGTCCTTGGCGACCCACTGGTGGGCGCCCGCGGGGCTCTTGGTCAGCTCGTAGTCGTACTCGAAGAGGTGCTTGAAGAAGTCGTGGCCCCACTGGGCGGGCGTGGTGGTCCAGGTGACCTCCAGACCGCTGGTGATGGCGTCGGCGCCCTTGCCGGAGCGGTAGCTGTTCGCCCAGCCGAAGCCCTGGGCCTCGATCGGGGCCGCCTCCGGGTCCGCGCCGACGTTCTCGTGGGGGCCGGCGCCGTGCGCCTTGCCGAAGGTGTGGCCGCCGGCGATGAGGGCGACCGTCTCCTCGTCGTTCATCGCCATCCGGCGGAAGGTCTCGCGGATGTCGCGGGCCGCGGCGACCGGGTCCGGGTTGCCGTTGGGGCCCTCGGGGTTGACGTAGATGAGGCCCATCTGGACGGCGCCGAGGGGCTCCTCCAGCTCGCGGTCGCCCGAGTAGCGCTCGTCGCCGAGCCAGGTGGTCTCGGGGCCCCAGTAGACGTCCTCGTCGGCCTCCCACACGTCCTCGCGGCCGCCGGCGAAGCCGAAGGTCTCGAAGCCCATGGACTCCAGGGCCACGTTGCCGGTGAGGATCATGAGGTCGGCCCAGGAGAGGGACTGGCCGTACTTCTTCTTCACCGGCCACAGCAGGCGGCGGGCCTTGTCCAGGTTGCCGTTGTCCGGCCAGCTGTTGAGCGGGGCGAAGCGCTGCTGGCCGGCGCCGGCGCCGCCGCGGCCGTCGCTGATGCGGTACGTGCCCGCGCTGTGCCAGGCCATGCGGACCATGAAGGGGCCGTAGTGGCCGAAGTCGGCCGGCCACCAGTCCTGCGAGGTCGTGAGGACCTCGGCGATGTCCCGCTTCACGGCGGCGAGGTCCAGGGCCTTGAACGCCTCGGCGTAGTCGAAGTCCTCGCCGAGCGGGTTGCCCACGGCCGGGTTCTTGGCCAGGATCCGCAGGTTCAGCCGGTTCGGCCACCACTGGCGGTTGCCGCCGCCCTGGGTCGGGTGCGCGGCACGTCCGTGGGCGACCGGGCAGCCGCCCGCGCCCTCGGCCTTCACGTCGCCGCCGGGTGCATCGAGGTTCTCAGACATGGGTATTCCTTCCGGACACGCGCGGGAAGGTCGCGGACACGGAGACCCGACGAAGAGGTACCGCCCGGGGTGTGCCCCGGAGGTGGTACGTCACGTCCTCGTCTCCCGCCGTGTCGGACTCTTCCTGTCCCTTGGCCATCAACAAAACTGATCCTACAATGGACGAAGTCCAAGTCAAGAACAATGCCAAAGTGAGGCTGCCGGGCCGGGGGTGCGACTCCCCGGGCGCGCCGGTCCTCGCCGAGGAGGAACAGGTAGGCCCCCATGAGTGACCTGCTGGAGCGGCTGCGGGCCCGCGGCTGGCGGATGACGTCGCAGCGGCGAGTCGTCGCGGAGGTCCTCGCCGGCGATCACGTGCACCTCACCGCCGACGAGGTGCACGCGCGTGCCGTGGAGCGACTTCCGGAGATCGCCCGGGCGACCGTCTACAACACCCTGGGCGAACTGGTCTCCCTCGGCGAGGTGGTGGAGCTCTCCACCGACGGCCGCGCGAAGCGGTACGACCCCAACGCCCGCCATCCGCACCAGCACCTGGTCTGCACGGAGTGCGGCACCATCCGCGACGTCCGCCCCTCCGGCGACCCGCTGGCCACCCTCCCCGACTCCGAGCGCTACGGCTTCACCGTCTCGAAGGTCGACGTCACCTACCGGGGCCGCTGCCCGTCCTGCGCGGCCTGACCGACCGGGGCGGACCCGGCGCCGCCGTGGCCGGTCAGGGTGCCTGGGGAGGGTCGGTCGACGCCGTCGAGGGCGGCGAGGGCGCACCCGGTGCGGCGCGCCAGAGCGGGGTCGGCGGGCTCGGGCGAAGCGCCGGCCGGCTGGGCGTGGCGGGCCCCCCGTCACCTGCGTGCCCGACCCGGAGGCCCCCCTCGGCCGCCGCCGGGCCAGTCTCGCGACCGTGCTCCTCGACCCGGCGGAGCGCACCGCGCGGATCCTGGACGGGACTCCGGCGGAGCACGCCGACCGTCCCTGGTACACGCTGCGGGCCTGACCGCGCGCGGACGGGGGAGCGGCGGCACCCTGGAGAGATGAAGGCGCTGCAGTACCGCACCGTGGGGGCCGCCCCCGAAGTCGTCACCGTCCCCGACCCGGAACCCGGGCCTGGGCAGGTCCTCCTGAAGGTCACCGCCGCCGGCGTCTGCCACTCCGACATCGCCGTCATGAGCTGGCCCGCCGAACAGCTGCCCTTCCCGCTGCCCCTCACCCTCGGACACGAGGGCGCCGGCACCGTCGCGGCCCTCGGCGACGGCGCCACCGGCTTCGCCGAGGGCGACGCCGTCGCCGTCTACGGGCCCTGGGGCTGCGGGAACTGCTGGATGTGCGCCCAGGGCAAGGAGAACTACTGCCTGCGCGCCGCCGAGCTGGGCATCCGCCCGCCCGGCCTCGGCGCCCCCGGCGCCATCGCCGAGTACCTGCTCGTCGACAGCCCCCGCCACCTCGTCCCGCTCGGCGGCCTCGACCCGGTGCGGGCGGTCCCGCTGACGGATGCCGGCCTCACCCCGTACCACGCCCTCAAGCGCTCCCTGCCGAAGCTCGTCCCCGGCTCCACCGCCGTGGTCATCGGCGCCGGCGGCCTCGGGCACGTCGCCGTCCAGCTGCTGCGCGCCCTCAGCCCCGCCCGCGTCGTCGCCCTCGACGTCGCCGACGAGAAGCTCGCCCTCGCCCGGACCGTCGGCGCCCACGCGACCGTGCGCTCCGACTCCGCCGCCGCCGACACCGTCCGCGACATGACCGGCGGACGCGGCGCCGAACTCGTCCTCGACTTCGTCGGCGCCCCCACCACCACCGCCTCCGCAGGGGCGATGGCCGCCGTCGAGGGCGACGTCACCATCGTCGGCCTCGGCGGCGGCACCCTCCCGGTCGGCTTCGGCGCCCTCCCCTACGAGGTCTCCGTCGCCTCCCCGTACTGGGGCACCCGCGCCGAGCTCGTCGAGGTCCTCGACCTGGCCCGCGCCGGCGCCGTCGACGTCCACACCGAGACCTACACCCTCGACGAGGCCCCCGAGGCGTACGAGCGGCTGCACGCCGGGCGGATCGAAGGACGCGCGGTCGTCCTCCCGAACGGCTGACGGGCCGGGGAGCGGGGCCACGTAGGCTCGTGACGTGCCACCCACCCGTCTGTACCGCGTCGCCGTCCTCGTCCTCGAAGGCGCCAAACCCCTCGACGTCGGCATCCCCGCCCAGGTGTTCACGACCCGCGCGAGCATGCCCTACGAGGTCCGCGTCTGCGGCGCCACCCCCGGCCTCGTCACCGGCGGCGACGGCCTCTCCTACAACGTCGCCCACGGCCTCGACGCCCTCGCCTGGGCGGACATCGTCTTCGTCCCCGGCTACCGCTTCCCCGACCGCGACGACCCGCCCCAGGCCGTCGTCGAAGCCCTGATCGCCGCCCACGCGCGCGGGGCCCGGCTCGCCGCCATCTCCACCGGCGCCTTCGCGCTCGCCGCCACCGGCCTCCTCGACGGCCGGCGCGCCACCACCCACTGGCACTACGCGCGCGCCCTCGCCGAGAAGTGGCCCCTGGTCCAGGTCGACGAGAACGTCCTCTTCGTCGACGAGGGCAGCGTCCTCACCTCCGCCGGCGCCGCCTCCGGCCTCGACCTGTGCCTGCACATCCTCCGCGGCGACCTCGGCGTCGGCGCCGCCAACCACGCCGCCCGCCGGCTCGTCGCCGCCCCCTACCGCAGCGGCGGCCAGGCCCAGTACGTGCCCCGCAGCGTCCCCGAACCGCACGGCGAGCGCTTCGCCGCCACCCGCGAATGGGTCCTGCACCACCTCGACGAGCCCCTCACCCTCGACGTCCTCGCCCGGCACGCCGCCGTCTCGCCGCGCACCTTCTCCCGCCGCTTCGTCGAGGAGACCGGCTACACCCCCATGCAGTGGCTGCTCCGTGCCCGCGTCGACCGCGCCCGTGAACTGCTCGAACGCTCCGAACTCGGCGTCGAGCAGATCGCCGCCGAGACCGGTCTCGGCACCGGCGCCAACCTGCGGATGCACTTCCAGCGGATCCTCGGCACCACCCCCAGCGACTACCGGCGCACCTTCACCCAGGGCGACTGAACCCCCCACCCGGGCCGGATCGCCAGATCTTGGCACGATCCTTGCGGACCATGGCGATCTCGCCCCTGCCACGCGGCGGCGCGGCGCGCGAGGCTGGGTCACGAAGAAACGGAAGGGACCCCGCATCATGACTCGCATCGCCATCAACGGTTTCGGTCGCATCGGCCGCAACGTGCTCCGCGCCCTCCTGGAGCGCGACACCACGCTGGAGGTCGTCGCCGTCAACGACCTCACCGAGCCCAAGGCGCTCGCCCGTCTCCTCGCCTTCGACTCCACCTCCGGCCGCCTCGGCCGCCCGGTCTCCGTCGACGGCGACACCCTCGTCGTGGACGGCCGCCGCATCAAGGTCCTCGCCGAGCGCGAGCCGGCCAACCTCCCCTGGGCCGAGCTGGGCGTCGACATCGTCCTGGAGGCCACCGGCCGCTTCACCAGCGCCAAGGACGCCCGCCTCCACCTCGACGCCGGTGCCAAGAAGGTCCTCGTCAGCGCCCCCTCCGACGGTGCCGACGTCACCCTCGCCTACGGCGTGAACAGCGACACGTACGACGCCGAGCTGCACACGATCGTCTCCAACGCCTCCTGCACCACCAACGCGCTCGCCCCGCTGGCCGCCGTCCTCGACGAGCTGGCCGGCATCGAGCACGGCTTCATGACGACCGTGCACGCCTACACCCAGGAGCAGAACCTCCAGGACGGCCCGCACCGCGACGCCCGCCGCGCCCGCAACGCCGCCGTGAACATCGTGCCCACCAGCACCGGTGCCGCCAAGGCCATCGGCCTGGTCCTGCCGCAGCTGGACGGCAAGCTCTCCGGCGACTCCATCCGCGTGCCCGTGCCGGTCGGCTCGATCGTCGAGCTGAACACGACCGTCTCCCGCGAGGTCACCCGCGAGGAGATCCTCGACGCCTACCGCAAGGCCGCCGAGGGCAAGCTCGCCGGCGTGCTGGAGTACTCGGAGGACGAGCTGGTCTCCTCCGACATCACCGGCAACCCGCACTCCTCCATCTTCGACGCCGCCCTCACCCGGGTCGACGGCCGCCACGTCAAGGTCGTCGCCTGGTACGACAACGAGTGGGGCTTCTCCAACCGCGTCATCGACACCCTGCAACTGCTCGCCGGCTGACCCGGGGTCACCACCCGCGACGCCCCCTCGGCTTCGGCCGAGGGGGCGTTGTCAGTGCCGCGTGACAGGATGTCGATCATGAGCCGGATCATCTCGTACACCATCGGCGACCGCGCGAAGGCCGTCGCCTACCTCGGAGCCGCGGAGCGCCTCACCGACGACCAGCGGCGCGTGCTCGCCATGATGCGCGAGCGGGCCGAGGCCAGTCAGCGCGACCTGGACCGTCAGGACCTCGACTGGGGACTGACGATTCCCGAGGCTCTGGAGCACCTGATCGAGGGCCGGGCCGACGCGGAGGGGACGTACGTGGGCAAGGCATACGCCCGCGCGCTCCAGCACGTCATCGACTACTGCGGCTCCGACTCCCTGGACTTCGGCGTCTACTCCAAGCCCAGCACCTTCTTCGGCCTCCTCGACGAGCAGCTGAAGCAGCACGGCGTCCCCGCCGAACTGCTGCCCCACGGCTACCTCTTCTCCGGGCCGCCGGACGAGATCCCCTTCTTCATCCCGTGCGCGATCGACGGCCCCGACATCGGGATGCTGCCGCTCGACCGGGCGAAGCCGGCCGTCGACGCCTACCGGGCGGTCCGCGACAGGATCGACCCGGACTTCGTCTACGACCTCGATCTCCTCATCGAGAAGCTGGAGTTCGAGCACGAGGAGTGGGAGTCCACCAAGGCGCGGGGGTACGACTGGTACACCCACGACACCATCTTCTTCTCCATCAACGGCTGACCGGCCGCCGGCCGGCCGGCACCGGGTCCGGCAGGCCCAGCGCGGTGGCCAGCCGGGAGCGGTGCCAGTGCGGCGGGCCGAAGAGCCGACCGGAGCCGTGCGCCCGCTTGAAGTAGCGGTGGGCGTCGTGCTCCCAGGTGATGCCGATCCCGCCGTGCAGCTGGATCATCTCGCCGGCCACCTCTGAGAACGCCTCCGAGCAGACCGACCGGGCGGTGGCGGCCAGCCGGGTCAGCTCCGGTCCGCTCACCCCGTCCGCGGCGGCGAAGGCCGCGCCGAGCGCGGCGGAGCGGGCCGACTCGACCCGGACGTACGCGTCCGCGAGCCGGTGCTTCACCGCCTGGAAGGAGCCGATCGGGCGCCCGAACTGCACCCGCTCCCCGGCGTACGCCACCGTGAGTTCGAGGCACCGCGCGGCCGCCCCGACCTGCTCGGCGGCGAGCGCCGTACAGGCCAGGTCGAGGACGTGCCGCAGCACCCGGCCGCCGTCGCCCCCGGTGCCGACCGGCCGGCCCTCCGCGCCGTCGAGCACCACCCGCGTCTGCGCCCGGGTGGCGTCCATCGGGACCGGCTCCTCCCGGCCGACGCCCGGCGCGTCGCCGGGCACCGCGAAGAGCGACACCCCGGCGGGCGTACGGGCGGCCACCAGGAGCGTCCCGGCGCGCGTCCCGTCGAGCACATGCTCCTTCACCCCGGTGAGCTGCCAGCCGCCGCCGGGGCGGGGGGCGGCCTCGGCGCGTACCGCCTCCGGGTCCCAGGAGCCGTCCTCGGCCCAGGCCAGGGCCGCCGTCGTCGCGCCCGAGGCCAGACCCGGCAGCAGCGCGGCGCACTCCCCGGGGTCGGCGGCGGCCAGCAGCGTCTGCACGGCGAGCACCGCGGAGCCGAGGTACGGGACGGGGCTCAACTCGCGCCCCAGCTCCTCCATCACCACGTGGACCTCCACGGCCCCGCAGCCCGCCCCGCCGTACTCCTCGGGGACGGCCAGCCCCGCGACGCCGACCTGCTCGGCCAGCGGCCGCCAGGCCGCCTCGCCGGGATGCCGCCGCAGCACCCCCCGCACGGCCGTGCGCAGTTCCTCCTGCTCCTCGGTGAACCTCATGCCGCTCCTCCCTGCTGCGGGACGGGTGCGGCGCCGGTCGGCCAGGGGGCGAGGACGCGGGCGCGGCAGGAGGCGGGGGACCCCCAGGCGTCGCGGAGCGGGCGTGCCTTGCGGATCCACAGGGAGAGGTCCAGCTCCTCGGTGTAGCCGACGGCGCCGTGGAGCTGGAGGGCGGTGCGGGCGGCGGAGTGGGCCGCCTCGCCGGCGGTGACCTTGGCGGCGGCGATCTCCCGGGGGGCCGTCCCGTGCGCGGCCAGGGTCAGCGCGGCCTCGTACAGGAGGGGCTGGGCGAACTCGAGGGCGAGGAGGGTGTCGGCCAGCCGGTGCTGCACGGCCTGGAACGAGCCGATGGGGACGCCGAACTGGGTGCGCTGTCGGGCGTAGGCGACCGTCCGGTCGAGCAGGGCCCGGCCGAGGCCCAGCGACTGGGCGGCGGTGGCGAGGGCGGCGACCTCGGCGGCGTACCCGGTGGCGGCGGCCGCTTCGGGGCCCCGGGCCAGGACGGTGCCGCCGGCGGGGCGGGCGAGCCGGCGGGCCGGGTCGGCGGAGGGCTGGACGGGGCCGGCCGTGGCGGCGAGGCGGACGGTGTCGCCGTCGGCGACGAGCACCGCGTCGGCGATGTCCGCGTCGAGCGCGTACGGGCCGGTGAGGTCCGGGACGCAGAGGGAGGCGGTCGCCTCGCCGGCGGCGAGCCGGGGCAGCCACGCGGCGGCCGCGGTCTTGTCGCCGAGGCGGTCGAGGAGGGCGGCGGCGGCGACCGTCTCGACCAGCGGGCCGGGGGCGGCGTGCCGGCCGAGCTCGGTGAAGGCGACGGCCAGTTCCACCGGCAGCGGTCCCAGGCCCTCGTACGTCTCCGGTACGGCGAGCGCGAAGACGCCCGCCGCCGCGAGCCGGGTCCAGAGCGCGCGCCCCGGGGCGTGGTCGCCGGCCGCCCAGGCCCGCGCGGTAGCCGGGGTGTCGGCGGCCGTCAGCAGGGTGTCCAGGGTGCGGGCGAACTCCCGCTGTCCGTCGTCCAGCAGGAACCGCATCACCGGCGTCCCTTCGGCAGGCCGAGCAGCCGCTCGGCGATGATGTCGCGCTGGATCTCGTTGGTCCCGGCGTAGATCGGCCCGGCCAGGGCGAAGGTGTGGCCCTCGGCCCAGGCGCCGTGCGCGGGGGCCTCCGGGGCCTCGTCGGAGAGTTCGCCGTACGGTCCGAGGAGGTCGAGGGCGGTCTCGTGGAGGGCGATGTCGAGCTCGGACCAGAAGACCTTGTTGAGGCTGGACTCCGCGCCGATGGAGCCGCCGGCGGCGAGCCGTGAGGCGTTGGCGTAGGTGAACAGGCGGTAGGCGCGGGCGCCGATGACCGCGTCGGCGACGCGGTCGCGGACGGCGGTGTCGGCGGGGTCGGCGCGCTCGCGCCAGAGCGCGGCGAGCCGGTCGGCGGCGGCGGAGAACCGGCCGGGACTGCGCAGGGTCAGGCCGCGCTCGTTGCCGGCGGTGCTCATGGCGACCCGCCAGCCGTCGCCGGGGGCGCCGATGACGTCCTCGTCGGGGACGAACACGTCGTCGAGGAAGAGTTCGGCGAAGGCGGGCTTGCCGTCGAGCCGGCCGACGGGCCGCACGGTGACGCCCTCCGCGTCCAGCGGGAACATGAGATACGTGAGGCCCCGGTGCGGCCTGTCCGCCCCGGGGTCGCTGCGGAAGAGGCCGAAGGCGCGGTCGGCGAAGGCGGCCCGGGAGGACCAGGTCTTCTGGCCGCGGAGCAGCCAGCCGCCGTCGGTGCGGTCGGCGGTGGAGCGCAGGCTCGCGAGGTCGGAGCCGGACTCGGGCTCGGACCACGCCTGGGCCCAGACGACCTCGCCGGACGCCATGGGGGGCAGGACGCGGGCGCGCTGCTCGGCGGTGCCGTGCTCGAAGAGGGTGGGGGCGAGCAGGTTGATGCCGTTCTGGCTGACCCGGCCGGGCGCGCCCGCGGCGTAGTACTCCTCCTCGAAGACCAGCCAGGCGAGGACGGAGCAGCCCCGGCCGCCGTACTCCTCGGGCCAGGAGACCACCGACCAGCGGTCGGCGGCGAGTTCGGCCTCCCAGGCGCGGTGGGCGGCGAAGCCCTCGGCGGTCTCCAGGGACGGCAGGGGTGTGCCGGGGACGTGGTCGGCGAGCCAGGCGCGGGCCTCGGCCCGGAAGGCGTCGTCCGCCGCGGAGAAGTCGAGGTCCATCAGGCGTCCGCCTTCCCGGGGCAGGGGGGTCGTCCCCCGGAACGGCGCAGCATCGCGTGGATGTCCATGCCGCCGAGCGCGTCGCGGGCGGTCTCGGCGTTGTGCGCGTGCGCGAGGTGGTGCAGGCCGAAGACGGCGTCCATGCCGGTGTGCAGGCCCTGGAGGTCCTCCGCCTGGTTGACGGCGCGCTTGGTGAGCGCCAGTCCCATGCGGGGCATCTCGGCGATCCGGTGCGCCAGCTCCATGGTCACGGCTTCGAGTTCGGCGCGGGGGGCGACTCTGTTGACCATGCCGACCTGGTGGGCGCGGCGGGCGCTCATCCGGTCGCCGGTGTACAGGAACTCCTTGGCGATCCGGGGCGGCATCACCCAGGGGTGGGCGAAGTACTCGACGCCGGGGATGCCCATGCGGACCACCGGGTCGGCGAAGAAGGCGTCCTCGGAGGCGACGATCAGGTCGCAGACCCAGGCGAGCATCAGACCGCCGGCGACGCAGGCGCCCTGCACCGAGGCGACGACCGGCTTGGGCAGTTCGCGCCAGCGGCGGCACATGCCCAGGTAGACCTCGGACTCGCGGGCGAAGCGGCTCTCCGCGCCCTCCTTGTCCGAGTGGTCCCACCAGAGGCCGGCCCTCCGCTCGAAGGACAGGTGCGCGTCGCGCTCGGGGGTGCCGATGTCGTGGCCGGCGGAGAAGTGCTCGCCGGCGCCGGCGAGGACGACGACCTTGACCTCGCCGTCGTCGGCCGCGCGGTAGAAGGCGCGGTCGAGGGCGTAGGTCATCGCGGAGTTCTGGGCGTTGCGGTACTCGGGCCGGTCCATGGTGACGACGGCGACGGGGCCCCGCCGTTCGTAGCGGACGGGCTCGGCGGACGTGGTGCGGGCAGCGGACATCCGTCCTCCTTCCCTAACAAGTGTTTGGTAGGTTAACGTACGGCCATGAGCGACGTCGAGGAGTTCCGCAGGGAGGTCCGCGGCTGGCTGCGGGCCCACCTCACCGGCGAGTTCGCGACCCTGCGCGGCCGCGGCGGCCCCGGACGCGAGCACGAGGCGCACCCCGAACGCCTCGCCTGGGAACGGCACATGGCCGCCCACGGCTGGACCTGTGTCGGCTGGCCGAAGGAGTACGGCGGCCGCGGCGCGAGCCTGGAGGAACAGGTCGCCTTCCACGAGGAGTACGCCCTCGCCGACGGCCCCGCACGCGTCGGCCACATCGGCGAACAGCTCCTCGGGCCGACCCTCATCGCCTTCGGCACCCCGGCCCAGCGCGCCCGCTTCCTCCCCCGGATCGTCGCCGTCGACGAACTCTGGTGCCAGGGCTACTCCGAGCCCGACGCCGGCTCCGACCTGGCCAACGTCCGCACCCGCGCCGAACGCGACGGCGGCTCCTGGGTGGTCACCGGACAGAAGGTGTGGACCTCAGGCGCCCACGAGGCCGACTGGTGCTTCGTCGTCGCCCGCACCGAACCCGGCTCGACCCGCCACCACGGCCTCTCCTACCTCCTCGTGCCGCTGGACGCCCCCGGGGTCGAGATCCGGCCGATCGTGCAGCTCACCGGTACCTCCGAGTTCAACGAGGTGTTCTTCGACGGGGCCAGGACCGACGCCGGCCACCTCGTCGGCGCCCCCGGCGAGGGCTGGAAGGTCGCCATGGCCACCCTCGGCTTCGAGCGCGGCGTCTCCACCCTCGGCCAGCAGGTCGGCTTCCGCCGCGAACTCGAGGCCGTCATCGACCTGGCCAGGCGCAACGGCGCCGCCGCCGACCCCCTCGTCCGCGACCGGATCGCCCGCGCCTGGACCGGCCTGGAGACCATCCGCTTCAACGCCCTCAGGATGCTCGGCGGCGTCGCCGCCGGAGCACCGGGCCCCGAGGCGTCCATCAACAAGATCTTCTGGGCCACCTGGCACCGCGAACTCGGCGAACTCGCCATGGACGTCTGCGGCGCCGGCGGCATGCTCGCCGCCGGTGCACCGTACGACCTCACCGACTGGCAGCGCCTCTACCTCTTCTCCCGCGCCGACACCCTCTACGCGGGATCCAACGAGATCCAGCGCACCATCATCGCCGAGCGCGTCCTCGGCCTGCCCAAGGAGGCCCGCCCGTGACCGGTACCCCACCCCCCTACCTCCCCGGCCACGGACTCCTCGCCGGCCGCTCCGCCGTCGTCACCGCCGCCGCCGGCGCGGGCATCGGCGGCGCCACCGCCCGCCGCCTCCTGGAGGAGGGCGCCCGGGTGGTGATCTCCGACGCCCACGCCCGCCGCCTCAAGGAGTCCGAGGCCGGACTCGCCGCCGAGTTCGGCGCCGGCCGGGTGGCCGCCCTGCCCTGCGACGTCACCGACGAGACCCAGGTGGCCGCCCTCCTCGACCTCGCCGAGGAACGGCACGGACGCCTCGACGTCGTCGTCAACAACGCCGGACTCGGCGGCACCTCCGACCTCGTCGACATGACCGACGAGCAGTGGCACAAGGTCCTCGACGTCACCCTCGACGGCACCTTCCGCTGCACCCGCGCCGCCCTGCGCCGGATGAAGGCCGCGGGCACGGGCGGCGCCATCGTCAACAACGCCTCCGTGGTCGGCTGGCGGGCCCAGAGGGGTCAGGCCCACTACGCCGCCGCCAAGGCCGGTGTCATGGCCCTCACCCGGTGCGCCGCGCTGGAGGCCGCCGCGTACGGCGTCCGCGTCAACGCCGTCTCCCCGTCCCTCGCCATGCACCCCCACCTCGTGAAGGTCACCACCCCCGAACTCCTCGAAGAGCTCACCTCCCGCGAGGCGTTCGGCCGGTACGCCGAGCCGTGGGAGGTCGCCAACGTCATCGTCTTCCTCGCCAGCGGGTACGCGTCCTACCTCACCGGCGAGGTCCTCTCGGTCAGCAGCCAGCACCCGTGAGACCGGCGCCCGAGCGGCGCCGCGAACTCCTGGACACGGCCGCCGAGGTGTTCGCCGCCCAGGGGTACGACGCCACCACCGTCCGCCGGATCGCCGACGCGGCCGGGCTCCTCGCGGGCAGCCTCTACCACCACTTCGACTCCAAGGAGTCGATGCTCGACGAGATCCTCTCCGGCTTCCTCGACGACCTGTGGGGCCGGTACGACGGCGTGCTCGCCGCCGGCCTCGGTCCCCGGCAGACCCTGGAGGCCCTCGTCACCGAATCGTTCCGGGAGATCGACCGGCACCGCGCCGCCGTCGCCATCTACCAGAAGGAGTCCGGGCAGCTGCGGGGCCAGCCGCGCTTCGGCTATCTCGCCGACGCCCGGCGGCGGTTCGAACACGCCTGGCTCCGCACCCTGGAGTCCGGCGTGGCCGCCGGTGACTTCCGCACCGACCGCGACGTCCGGCTCACCTACCGCTTCGTGCGCGACACCGTCTGGGTCGCCGCGTCCTGGTACCGGCCGGGCGGACGGCACAGCCCGGAGGAGATCGCCCGCCAGTACCTGTCCATCGTGCTGGAGGGCGTCGCCCTCCGAGACGGACAACGGACACACGAACCGTACGAATGAGGAGTCACCATGCCCGAGGCATACATCGTCGAAGCGGTCCGCACCCCGGTCGGCCGGCGCAACGGCGGACTGTCCGCCGTCCACCCGGCCGACCTCGGCGCACACGCCCTGAAGGCCCTGATGGACCGCTCGGGCGTCGACCCGGCGGCCGTCGAGGACGTCGTCCTCGGCTGCCTGGACACCGTCGGGCCACAGGCCGGCGACATCGCCCGCACCTGCTGGCTGGCCGCCGGACTGCCCGAGGAGGTGCCGGGCGTGACCGTGGACCGGCAGTGCGGCTCCTCCCAGCAGGCCCTGCACTTCGCCGCCCAGGGCGTCCTCTCCGGCACCCAGGACCTGGTCGTCGCCGGCGGGACGCAGAACATGTCGATGATCCCCATCGCCTTCGCCAGCCGCCAGGCGGCCGCCCCGCTGGGCCTCACCGAGGGCCCCTACGCGGGCTCCGCGGGCTGGCGGGCGCGCTACGGCGACCAGCCGGTCAACCAGTTCCACGGCGCCGAGCTCATCGCCGAGAAGTGGGGCATCTCCCGCCGGGACATGGAGGAGTTCGCCCTCCGCTCGCACCGGCGGGCGATCCGCGCCGTCGACGAGGGCCGCTTCGACCGCGAGATCGTCCCGTACGGGGACGTCACCACCGACGAGGGGCCGCGCCGGGACACCTCCCTGGAGAAGATGGCCGGACTGAAGCCGGTCGTGGAGGGCGGACGGATCACCGCCGCCGTCTCCTCCCAGGTCTCCGACGGCGCCTCGGCCATGCTGCTCGCCAGTGAGCGCGCCGTGCGCGAGCACGGCCTCACCCCGCGCGCGCGGATCCACCACCTCTCGGTGCGCGGCGAGGACCCCATCCGGATGCTGTCCGCGCCGATCCCGGCGACGGCGTACGCGCTGAAGAAGGCCGGGATGACCCTCGACGACATCGACCTCGTCGAGATCAACGAGGCGTTCGCCCCCGTCGTCCTGGCCTGGCTGAAGGAGACCGGCGCCGACCCGGAGAAGGTCAACGTCAACGGCGGCGCCATCGCCCTCGGCCACCCCCTCGGCGCGACCGGCACCAAGCTGGCCGTCACCCTCCTCCACGAACTGGAGCGCACCGGAGGCCGCTACGGCCTCCAGACCATGTGCGAGGGCGGCGGCCAGGCGAACGTGACGATCATCGAGCGACTGTGACGAGGGACCCCGGCGGGAACGGGTCCGCCGGGGTGGTCGTCCCACTCCGGCGGACCGTGCGGGCGGGGGACGGTCAGTGCGGGCGGGGCAGCGCGCGGAGCGCCGTCGTCGCCTCGGCCATGATCCTGTCGACCAGCTCCGCGCACGACGGGAGGTCGTCGATCAGGCCGGCGACCTGGCCCGAGGCCATCACACCGAGGTCGGTGCGGCCGTCCACCATCGACGCCTTCAGCATCATGGGGGTGTTGGCGGCGAGCAGGACCTGGCTCCACGTCAGCTCCTTGCCGTGCTTCATCGCCAGGCCGTCCCGGACCATCCGGGGCCAGCTCATGCCGGACTCGCGCCGGAAGGCCGCCGCGTGCCGGACGGCCCGCAGCAGGGAAGCGGTCCGGCCCGAGCGTTCCAGCGCGTCGACCAGTTCCGTCCTGAGCATCCGGTGCGGCAGCCCGTCGACCTTCGTGGTGACGGTGACGTCCCCGACCGCCGCCGCCAGATAGCGGGCCTTGACCGCCTCGGGGACGGTCGAGTCGGAGGTGAGCAGGAAGCGGGTGCCCATGGCGACCCCGGCCGCGCCGTAGGAGAGCGCGGCGACCAGGCCGCGCCCGTCGTGGAAACCGCCGGCGGCGATCACCGGGATGTCCACGGCGTCCACCACCTGGGGGAGCAGGACGGTGGTGGCGACGCCGCCGGTGTGGCCGCCGCCCTCGCCGCCCTGGACCAGGACCGCGTCCGCGCCCCACGCGGCGACCTTCTCCGCGTGCCGGCGGGCGCCGATCGAGGGGATCACGACGACCCCGGCGTCCTTCAGCCGGGCGATCAGCTCGCGCGAGGGCGCGAGCGCGAAGGAGGCGACCTTCACGCCCTCGTCGATGATGATCCGGACCCGCTCGGCGGCGTCGCCGGCGTCCGCCCGCAGATTGACGCCGAAGGGCGCGTCCGTGCGCGACCTCACCTCGCGCACCGCGGACCGCAGCCGGTCCACGTCCATGGTCGCCGAGGCCAGGATGCCGAGCGCGCCCGCATGGGCGGCGGCGGAGACCAGCCGGGGTCCGGCGACCCATCCCATGCCCGTCTGCACGATCGGGTGGCGCACCCCGACGAGCGCGGTGAGAGGGGTGGCGATCGTGGCGTCGCTCATGCGCGGACCTCGCGGTCCCGCAGCCCCCGGGGGTCGATCTCCTCGCGGATCAGCCGCAGTTCCTCCGCCGTGGGGTCCCGGGTGTACGGCACCTCCCCGGGCACGTCGAGCGGGAAGCCGGTCGCCTCCCGCACCTCCTCGACGGTGACGCCCGGATGGAGCGAGCGGAGCCGCAGGGTGCGCTCCGGGTTCTCGAAGTCGAAGACGCCCAGGTCGGTGATGACGTCCGGGATCCGGTGGTAGCGGGTGGCGGACGGGCCGGCCGCCGCGGCCCGGTCGTAGCCGACGCCGCAGACCATGTCGACGCGCTCGACGAAGACCCGGGGCGAGTGCCGGGGGACCCAGTAACTCGTCGGGTTGTTCAGCGTGTTGACGGGCGCGCCGCGGACGCCGAGGAGCTGGCGCCGGGGCCGCTCCCAGTCGCCGACGCAGCTGATGTTCTGGTTGCCGTGGCGGTCGAGCTGGCTGGCGCCCATCATGACGTGCCGCCGCCCGGTGGCGACCAGGGCCAGGTGCTGCCGGTACGGCAGCCACCCCTCCACCACCCCGGGCGCGGCGCCGACGGCCGGCACGTCGCCGATGAGCAGCGCCTCGCCGTCGGTGAGCAGCAGGTCGGGGGAGAAGGTGCGCTTCGCGAGCCGGGCGCCGATCATCGGCACCGTACCCATGGGGCTGGCCAGGACCTCGCCCGCGTCCCGCCACGCCTCGGCGCAGGCCACCACGCAGTACTCGGCGCGGGTGGCCGTCGTGCTCGTGCCGGTACCGCTCATGCTTCCTCCCCGTGGAACGCCGCCACCGCGGCCTGGTACGCGTCCTCGTCGCCGGAGAGGAACCGGTCGGCGAACCCGCGCCACGCCTCCGGGTCGCGGGCCGCGTCGACGTAATGGCGCTGGAACGCCTCGTCCCGGTCGTAGTCGGGGGCGCACGAGGTGAAGTGCGCGCCGTTCGGCGCCTCCACGACCCCGTCGACGAACGCCCGCTTGAGCAGCAGCGTCTGCGGCCCCGCCTCCTTCAGCAGCTCGGCGGTCCCGACGATCCGCTCGCAGGAGACGTACGCCGTGTCGGCGGCCTCGCAGAAGAGGTCGTCGAAGTACGGGTCCGGGCCCAGGTACTGGCCGTTGCCGTACGCGTCGGCACGGTTGAGGTGGACCAGCGCGGCGTCCAGGCGCAGCGCCGGGACGGCGACGAGCTCCTCGCGGTCCCCGTACGGGGAGGTGACGGTCCGCAGCGAGGGGTTGACGGTCATGACGTCCGAGGCGAGCCCGGCCCGGATGGGCATGAACGGCAGCCGGTGCACGGCGGCGGTGAGCCCCCACATCATCATGGCCTCGTCCAGCTCCACCAGTTCGAACGCACCGCGCTGCCGGGCCGCGCCGAAGTGCGGTTCCAGCGGGACGGAGTCGAGGGTGGCGAAGGCGGCGACCAGCTTCCGGATCCTCCCGGCGGCGGCGAGCAGGCCGACGTCGGGACCGCCGTACGAGACCACCGTCAGGTCGGTGACGTCCGAGCGCAGCAGCGCCCGGACCAGCGCCATGGGCTTGCGCCGGGAGCCCCAGCCGCCGATGCCGACCGTCATCCCGCTGCGCAGCCGGCCGACGACCTCCTCGGCGGTCATCGTCTTGTCCTTGCTCACGACTGCTCCTCCCTCTTCTCGTGGCCGAAGGTGTCGCGGACGCGGTCGGCGACGCCGCTGAGGTTGGCCTCGAAGGTGAAGCCCTGCTCGAAGCGGTAGCTGCGCCGGACGTCCACCGGGTCGATGCCGTTGATCGCGGCCTTGGCGAGCCGGAGGAGCCGTCCGTCCTTCGCGGCGATCTCCCGGGCCAGTCCGAGGGCCGCCTCGCGCAGTCCGGCGCGCGGCACGACCCGCCAGACCGAGCCGTGCCGGTGCAGTTCGTCCGCCGTGACCGTGCGGGAGGTGTAGTACAGGGCGCGCATCAGGTGCTGGGGGACCAGCCGGGCGAGGTGGGTGGCGGCGCCGAGCGCGCCCCGGTCCAGCTCCGGCAGGCCGAAGGTGGCGTCGTCGGAGGCGACGATCGCGTCGGCGTTGCCGACGAGGCCGATACCGCCGCCGAGGCAGAAGCCGTGCACGGCGGCGACGACCGGCACCTCGCACGCGTAGACGGCGGAGAAGGCTTCGGCGCAGCCGTGGTTGGCGCCGAGGATCGCCTCGGGGCCGGTCGCGCGCTGGATCTCCTTGATGTCGACGCCGGCGTTGAAGCCGCGGCCCTCGGCGGTGAGGACGACGCAGCGCACCTTCGGGTCGGCGCCGGCGGCGCGGACGGCGGCGGCCAGGTCGTACCAGCCCTGCACCGGGAGGGCGTTGACCGGGGGGAAGTCGACGGTGACGACGGCGACGCCCTCGTCCGGGACGGAGGTGGAGACACCCATGAGCAGATCAGCTACCTTTCCACCAAACGTTTGTTAGGTGGAAGATAGCAGCGGTACGGCCGCTGCGGGAGGTGTCCCTTGCCCGTCACCCTCGACCTGTCCGGCTCCGTCGCCGTCGTCACCGGCGGCACCCGGGGCGTCGGCGCCGGCATCAGCCGCGCGCTGCTCGAAGCCGGGGCGGAGGTCGTGACCTGTGCCCGGCGGGCCCCCGGCGAACCCGTCGCGGCGGCCGGCCGCGCCGCCCGCTTCCTCCCCGTCGACCTGCGCGACCCCGACGCCGTGACCGCGTTCTTCGACCGGGTACGGGACGAGTACGGGCGCCTCGACACGCTGGTCAACAACGCCGGGGGCACCCCGTACCGGACGCTCGCCGACGGCGCCCCCGCCCAGCACGCCCGGGTCCTCGAACTGAACCTCGTCGCCCCGCTGACCGCGTCGCTCGCCGCGCACCGGGTGATGAGCCGGCAGGCAGGCGGCGGGTCGATCGTCATGGTCGGCAGCGTCAGCGGCACCCGCCCGTCCCCGGGCTCCGCCGCGTACGGCGCCGCGAAGGCCGGCCTGGAGAACCTCGCCCGGTCGATGGCCGTGGAATGGGCGCCGCTCGTCCGGGTCAACACCCTCGTCCTCGGGATGGTCCGCACCGAACTCGCCCATCTGCACTACGGCGACGAGGACGGCATCGCCGCCGTCGGCCACACCGTGCCGCTCGGCCGGCTCGCCGCGCCCGCCGACGTCGGCGACGCCTGCGTCTTCCTCGCCTCCGACCGCGCCGCGTACATCAGCGGCGCGGCGCTGCACGTCCACGGCGGCGGGGAGCGACCCGCGTTCCTCGACGCCGCCACCGCCCCCCACCCCTGAAGAGCAGGCCCCGCACACACGCGAAGGAGGGGCGGCCTGGGCCGCCCCTCCTCGGGTGTCGCTCGGAGTGCCGGGGACTAGTCGGTGCCGGTCTCCATGGCGGCGCGGTCGAGCGCCGTCTCCTCGCTGTCGGGGGTCTCGCCGCGCGAGGCGATCGCCTCGGCGCCGCCCTCGGGCATCGCGCCGATGAGGCCGGTGGCGGCGGCCTGCGCGGCGCCGATGGCCGGGCTGCCGGCGCCGATGAGGCCGATGCCGGCGTACTGCTCCAGCTTGGCGCGGGAGTCGGCGATGTCCAGGTTCCGCATGGTCAGCTGGCCGATCCGGTCCAGCGGGCCGAAGGCGGAGTCCTCGGTGCGCTCCATGGACAGCTTGTCCGGGTGGTAGCTGAAGGCCGGGCCGGTGGTGTCGAGGATCGAGTAGTCCTCGCCGCGCCGCAGCCGCAGGGTGACCTCGCCGGTGACGGCGGCGCCGACCCAGCGCTGCAGCGACTCGCGGATCATCAGCGCCTGCGGGTCCAGCCAGCGGCCCTCGTACATGAGGCGGCCGAGCCGGCGGCCCTCGTTGTGGTACTGGGCGAGGGTGTCCTCGTTGTGGATCGCGTTGACGAGGCGCTCGTAGGCGGCGTGCAGCAGCGCCATGCCGGGGGCCTCGTAGATGCCGCGGCTCTTGGCCTCGATGATCCGGTTCTCGATCTGGTCCGACATGCCCAGGCCGTGCCGGCCGCCGATGGCGTTGGCCTCCATGACCAGGTCCACGGCGGAGGCGAACTCCTTGCCGTTGATGGTGACGGGGCGGCCCTGCTCGAAGCCGATCGTCACGTCCTCCGCGGCGATCTCGACGGACGGGTCCCAGAACCGCACGCCCATGATCGGGTCGACGGTCTCGATGCCGGTGTCCAGGTGCTCCAGGGTCTTCGCCTCGTGGGTGGCGCCCCAGATGTTGGCGTCGGTGGAGTACGCCTTCTCGGTGGAGTCCCGGTAGGGGAGGTCGTGGGCGACGAGCCACTCCGACATCTCCTTGCGGCCGCCGAGCTCGGTGACGAAGTCGGCGTCCAGCCACGGCTTGTAGATCCGCAGGTGCGGGTTGGCCAGCAGGCCGTAGCGGTAGAACCGCTCGATGTCGTTGCCCTTGAAGGTCGAGCCGTCGCCCCAGATCTGGACGTCGTCCTCCAGCATCGCCCGCACCAGCAGCGTGCCGGTGACGGCGCGGCCCAGCGGGGTGGTGTTGAAGTAGGCCCGGCCGCCGGAGCGGATGTGGAAGGCGCCGCAGGTGAGCGCGGCCAGCCCCTCCTCGACCAGCGCGGCGCGGCAGTCGACCAGGCGGGCCACCTCGGCGCCGTAGGTCTGGGCGCGCCCGGGCACCGAGGCGATGTCGGGCTCGTCGTACTGGCCGATGTCGGCGGTGTACGTGCAGGGCACGGCGCCCTTGTCGCGCATCCACGCGACCGCGACGGAGGTGTCGAGACCACCGGAGAAGGCGATGCCGACGCGCTCGCCGACGGGAAGGGAGGTGAGAACCTTGGACATGGAAAGAGTATGCATCAATCTGCATGGCTATGCAACGCCATGGCCGGGGTGCGACGACCGGACGGGCCCGGTGGACCGGCCTCCCGCGAGGCGCCGGTCCACCGGGCCCCGCTCTCAGCCGGCCGCGCGGTAGGCCGCGGTCAGCCTCGCCACCGCGCCCGCCGGATCACCGGAGAGCAGCCGGTGGTCGGCCTCGGCGAAGGGCTTCGCCACCGCCTCCGTGACCCGCTGCCCGATGCGATCCTGCACCAGCAGCCGGGCCCGGGCCACCAGACGCCGCGCCTCGGGTGAATCGCCCCGCCCGGCCGCCTGGAGCACCCGGGCCGCGAGCCCGAGCGCCTTCAGCGTCGTCTCCCCTCCCTTCGGCGCCGCCGTCAGGGTGGTGAGCCCCCAGCCGTACGGGAACTGCGGGTCGTACGAGGAGTCGCCGACGTTCACCGGCAGCTGCGCCTCCGACCTCGGCCAGGTCACCGGCAGCTGCCCGGTGAACGGCACCCGCCCGTACAGCACGTCGGCGACGCCGTCGCCCTCGGTGCCCGGCAGCCAGGACGCCACCAGGGCGTCGATCCCCGGCAGCCGGTCGCCGATCAGCTGGGGCCGGCCGGAGACCACGAGCACCGCGCACGGCATCGCCGCGCAGACCCGGTCCACGGCCGCCTTGTCGGCGGCGCTCAGCTCCAGGTCGTGCCCGTTGCCGACGTCCCCGACGCCCTCCGCGTACGGCGTCTCGCCGACCACCACGACGCCGGCGTCGTACCCCTCGACCGGCGCGGACGCGTCCTTGGACCAGGTCAGCCCGGGCGCGTTCTTCCGCATCCCCTCCAGGATCGTGGTGCCGGTGGTCCGCTTCCCGGAGGAGCCCTGCCAGCTGATGGTCCAGCCGCCGGTCTGGTTGCCCAGGTCGTCGGCGTTGGACCCGGCCACGTACACCTTCTGCGCGGGCTTCAGCGGCAGCAGCCCGCCCTCGTTCTTCAGCAGCACCTGCGAGGCGGCGGCGGCCTCGCGGGCCACCGCCCGGTGGGCGTCCGAGCCGACCGAGGCGAGGTGGGTGGTGTCCGCGTACGGCTTCTCGAAGAGCCCGAGGCGGAACTTCTGGGTGAGGATCCGGGCCACGGCGTCGTCGATCCGGGAGACCGGGATCCGGCCCGCCTCGACCTCGGCCACCAGGGTCCGGGTGAACTCCTGGTAGTTCGTCGGCACCATGATCATGTCCAGGCCCGCGTTGACCGAGGTCCGCACGTCGCTCGGGTAGTCGCCGGGGATCTGGTCGATGGCCTGCCAGTCGCTGATGACGAAGCCCTCGAAGCCCATCCGGTCCTTCAGCACCCCGTTGATCATCTCGGCGTTGGCGTGCATCTTCACCGGACCGTGCTCGTCCCCGATGACGTCGAGCGAGGAGTACGAGGGCATGACCGTGCCCGCGCCGCGCTTCACCGCCTCCGCGAACGGCGCGAGGTGGACCGCCTCCAGCTCCTCACGGGTGACCCGGGTGACGCCCTGGTCGATCGTGTACGAGCCGGTCGTCGACGAGCCGAACTCCGTGCCGCCGTCGCCGACGAAGTGCTTGGCGCTGGTCAGGACCTTGTCGTTGCGGTCGAGGTCCTTGCCGCTGCGCGCGCCCTGCATGCCCTCGATGACCGTCTCCATCGCGGTCACGAGCGCCGGGTCCTCACCGAACGCCTCGTACGACCGGCCCCAGCGCTCGTCCCGCGTCACGCACAGGCACGGCGCGAAGTCCCACGGCACGCCGGTCGCCCGCACCTCCTTCGCCGTCACCGCGCCGGTCCGGGCGGCGAGCGCCGGGTCACGGGTGGCACCGATGCCGATGTTGTGCGGCATGACCGTCGCCCCGGCCACGTTGTTGTGCCCGTGCACCGCGTCCACGCCGTAGATCAGCGGGATCTGGAGCCGGGTCGCCCGGGTGCGCAGCTGGTAGCCGTCGATCATCCGCGCCCACGCCTCGGGCGTGTTGGGCGAGGGGACCGAGCCGCCGCCCGAGAGCAGCGAACCGAGCGCGTACCCGGCGATGTCGCCGGGGGCCCGCAGCGCGTTCCGCTCGGCCTGGGTCATCTGCCCGGCCTTCTCGGCCAGGGTCATCCGGGACAGCAGGTCGGCGACCCGCCGCTGCACCGGCAGCCGCGCGTCGAGGTACGGCAGCCCGTGCGCGTTCACCACGACGACCGGGTGCTCGGCGGGGGCCTTGGCGCCCTCGACGGTCAGCTCCACCGGGATCGTCTCGGCCGCCTCGCCCGCGCCGTCGCGCAGCGTCTCGACGGTGATCGAGCGGGTCGTGCCGGAGGGCGTCCCGGCGGGGAAGACGAGGCTGCCGGCGGCCGGCCGGTAGTCCTCGCCCGCCTCGGCCGGCCCGTCGTCCTCCGTCGTGTAGGCGACGGTGACGGGCTGGTCGGTCGGCACCGCGCCCGTGGTGGTCACGGTGACGTCGATCCGGGCGGCGGTCCCCTCCGCCACCGGGTGCACGGCGGCCCCCGTGACGACCTGCGTGGCCAGTGCCGGGTCGGCCCTGCCGTACAGCTCGACCCCGTCGAGGGCGAAGGAGCCCGGCGCGCCCGTCGGCAGCGTCAGCGCGTACCCCCACATCCGGTCCAGGCCGAGGACGTGGTCGATGCCGCCGACCGGCTGGTAGTCGGCGCGGTACTGGAAGGAGGAGAAGGGGAGCTCGACCAGGTGCCAGCCCTCCCAGTCGTCGGTGAAGGAGGTGGTCCACAGCTCGGACGCCTCGCCGTTCGCGCCGCCGTCCTTGAGCTCGAAGTGGATCCGCTTGCCCGAACCGGGCGGCAGCGGCGCGGTGTTCTGGCCGTACCACCAGAACCGGATGCCGCCGTGCGCGGTCCAGTCCTGGGCGGGCCGGTCGAAGGCGAAGTCGTGGGTGAAGCCGCCCCAGCCGCTGATGTCGTAGCGGCCTTCGAGGACCTTGGCGCCCTCGGGGGCGTCGGCCCGCTCGGCGAGCGTCAGCGCCGGGTGGTCGTCGGCGTCGCTGCCCCAGGTGAAGATCCCCTCGGCGGGCGGGTTGGCGAACGGCACCTCGCCCTCGAAGCGGTCGACGGCCCGGGGCGCCGGGTCGTCGGCGCCCGGCGCGGCGGAGCTGGGGGCGGCGCCGACGAGCCCCGCGATCAGGGCGGTGACGGCGGTGGCGGCGAGCCCTCGGGCGCGCGCTCTCCTGCGGTGGTGCTGGTGCGGCATGCGGTCTCCTGGAGACGGGGGAGGGGGGAAGGGGTGCGGGGTCAGGACGGCTGGTGGGTCCACTTCTGGTTGGTGCCGCCGGTGCAGGTCCAGATCTGGGCCCGGGTGCCGTCGGCGGAGGAGTTCCCGGTGACGTCCAGGCACTTGTCCGCGGCCGTGTTCACCACGTCGTGGGTCACGGGGTCGTACGTCCACCGCTGGGCGCCGGTGCCGTTGCAGGTGTAGAGCTGCACCCTGGTCCCGTCGGCGGTCGCGCCGCCCGTGACGTCGAGGCACTTGCCGAGCGCCCGCACGCTGCCGTCGGCGGCGAGGGTCCACCGCTGGGCGGCGGTGCCGTTGCAGGTGTAGAGCTGCACGGCGGTGCCGTCGGCGCTCGACGCGCCGGCCACGTCGAGGCACTTGCCGGCGAGCCCGGTCAGGGCCCCGGTGGGCGCCCCGGCGCCCGGCGTCCCGGACCAGGTGAAGGTGGCGGTGGTGCGGGCCGGGAGGGTGTACGTGAAGGACTGGCCGCCCCAGTCGACGCGGACGGACTGCGCGGAGCCGCCGCCGTTGTGCGCGATCAGCGCCTTGGAGCCGTCGGGGTTGCGCCAGGCCACGTTCTGCACGGTCGCGTTGTCGGTCGAGGCGATCCGGTACGCGCCCGGCTTCACGAACTTGGTGAGGTGACCGGTCGTGTAGTACTCGATGGTGTAGTCGACCTGCCCGGCCCGGGGGCCGCCCTCCTGCACGGTGATCAGCCCGGTGCAGGTGCCGCAGCCGCCGTTGTGCGGCCCCATGTCCTGGTTGAGCGCCAGGCTCCACTTCACCAGGCTGCTGCTCCAGTTGCGGGCGTAGGACACGATGTCCTTCAGGTCCTCGTCGTGCTGGTTCCCGATCCAGGTGCCGCCGGAGTGCTCGGTGGAGAACTGGCGCACCGACGGGTACTGGGCGTGGACCTGGCTGCCGACGGCCGGGTCGCCGAAGTAGCCGTGCCAGGCGATGCCGCCGAACAGCGGGTCGTTCCTGACCCCCGCGTCACCGAGGACGGCGGCGCCGAAGTTCGCGTAGTCGCCGTAGTTCCAGTCGTGCACCAGGACCTTGGTGGTGATCCCGGCGGCCCGGAAGGCGGGGTAGACGTGGTTCTTGGTGAACTCGACCAGGCCGGACGGGTTCCAGCTCATGCCCGGGTAGTTCATCGCCGTGGGGTTGCCGGCCTGGCAGCAGTTCGGCTCGTTCTGCACCGAGAGGTAGTCGACCTTGATCCCCGCCGCCTGGTAGCTCTGGATGTACTTGACCAGATACTGGGCGTAGGTGGGGTAGTGCTCCCACTTCAGCCAGCCCATCTGGTCCATCCGGCCGTTGTCCTTCATCCAGCCGGGTGCGCTCCACGGCACGCCCTTGACCCGCAGCGCCGGGTTGAGCTGCTTCGCCTGCGCGGTGAGCAGTCGCACGGGGGTGTCGTAGCCGTTGGCGCCGAAGTCGCTCAGGTCGCAGCAGGTGTCGTCGAGCGAGACGTTGCCGGGGCGGGAGAGGTCCGAGGCGCCGATGGGGTTGCGGACGAAGGAGAGCCCGATGCCGTCGGTGGGGGAGAAGAGCCTGCGCATCACCTCGTCGCGGGTGGCGGCGCTGATCGCGCCGCCGCGCAGGAGGTGCGCGGTGGTGTCGGTGATCGAGGCGCCGCCGCCCTCGAACTGCTGGTAGGTGGTGGACTCGTCGACGGTGATGGTGTGGCTCGCGCCGCCGCCGGCCGGTCCGAAGGCGAGCGGGGCCTGCGGTGCGAGCCCCCGGGTGACGGTACGGCCTCCGGCGTCGGAGGTGGTGGTCAGCCAGACGTCCACCCGCTCACCGGCCGCCTGCGCGGTCCCGGGCGCGGTGAGGACCAGACCGGTCGCCACGAGGGCGCCGGTGAGCAGGGCGGCGAGTGAGCGGGGACGCCGTGGAAGTTTGAGTTGCACCTGACAACCCTTTCGTCGAGGCGTGCCGCGCTGCCGTGCGGGCCCGGCCCGCCCGGGCCCGCACGTGTCCCACAAGGCGACAAGCCTTTTATCAAGCTGTGAACTTATGGAGGCGCCGAGCCCCCGTCAACCCCTCCCGCGTACAACTCCCGAAGCGGCCGCCCGCCCTGACGGCCCGGGCAACGCCCCGTGGCCCGGCGCGCGTTCGGGAGGTTACGGTGCCCCGGTGACCCGATCAGCGACGCTCGTCCGAGCCTGCCTCCGCGGCACCGACGGCGGCAGCCCCACGGCCGTCATCGAGGAGCCGCGCCGCACCGGCGCCGCCCCCGGCCCGTCTCCTGAGCGGCCCTGGCCCCTGACCGATGACGAGCGGCGGCTGGTCCCCGGGCTCCTCGGGGCCTCGCACGCCGTCTTCGTCACCCCGCCGGCGCCCGCCGGGGGCGGTGCCCCGGCCTACGCCCTGCGGTTCTTCACCTCCGAGGGGGAGCTGCCCGCCTGCGGCCACGGCACCGTCGCCGCCCTCGCCCACATCGCCGCCCGCACCGGCGCCTTCGACGGGCTCCTGCGCACCGCCGGGCGGGTGTTCGTGGGTCGGGCCCGGCGCGGAGGCGACGGGCTCATCCACGCCGCCTTCGACCCGGGGCCCGTGGAGCTGCGGCAGCCGGAGCCCGCCGCGTACGACCTCCTCCTGCCCGCGCTGGGGCTCGGCCGCCTGCCCGCCGGTCCGGGCGGGATCGCCTCCGTCGGGCGGCCCCGGCTGCTGCTTCCGGTCGCGGACCGTGCCGAACTCGCCGCCCTCGCACCCGACGTCGGGCTGCTCCGGGCCGCCTGTGACCGGCTCGGGCTGCTCGGCGTCTACGTCTACTCCGCGCCGACGCGCGAAGGCCGGGCCGCCGCCCGGATGTTCGCCCCCTCGATCGGCGTCGACGAGGACATCGCGAACGCCAACAGCACCGCCTGCCTCGCCGCCCTGCTCGCCGAGCCGGGCCGTCCGCTCACCCTCACCGTCGACATGGGCGACTCCCTCGGCCACCCCGCCACCCTCACCGCCACCGCCCGCCCCGGCCCGGACGGCCGGCCCCGGATCCTCCTCGGCGGCACCGCCTCAGGCTGAGGAGGGTCTCGGCGGCGGTCCGGGCGTCCCGCACGGGGCCCGCGCGGCGGGCGCCGGCCCGGCTCGCGGACCGCTAGGCGTCCGCGTCCAGCGCGACCCGGGCCAGCACCGGCAGGTGGTCGCTCCCGGTGGCCGGGAGCGCGCGGATCGCGGGCACGCGTCCGCCGCGCGCGAGGACCTGGTCGATCCGGGCCACCGGGAGGGCGGCCGGGTAGCTCAGGGCGAGGCCGCGCGCGGGCGCGCCGAGGCGTGAGGTCAACGGCGCCAGACCGCGGTCGTCGACCGTGCCGTTGAGGTCGCCGGCCAGGACCACCCGGCGCACCGGCTCGCCCGCCAGGATCCGGCCGAGGCGCGCGGCGCTCTCGTCGCGCCGGGCGGACCCGAGCCCGCCGGGCCCGAGCCGGACGGAGGGCAGGTGGACGACGTACGCCGCCACCTTCCCGTGCGGTGTGCGCACCTCGGCCCGCAGCGCCCGCTGCCACGGCTCCGTGATGTCCCGCGGTCTGATGTCCAGCGCCCGGGTGGGGCCGAGCGGGTGGCGGGACCAGAGGCCGACCGTGCCCCGCACGGAGTGGTACGGGTAGCGGGGCGCGAGTTCCCGGGCGTAGACGGCCCGCGCCGGATCGACCAGCTCCTGGAGGGCGACCAGGTCGGCGCCGGAGTCCGCCAGCGCCCGGGCCGTGCCGGCCGGATCGGCGTTGTCGTCGGCGACGTTGTGCTGGACGACGGCGAGTTCGCGCGGACCGGGCGCCGCCGCGGGCAGCAGCCGCGGACCGAAGACGGCGGCCCAGACCACGGCCGGGAGGAGCAGCGTCAGCAGCGCCGTGCGGACGCGCCGCACCGCCGCGCAGAGGAGGAGCGCCGCGGTGAGGGGACCGAGCCAGAACAGGAAGGTCTCCAGCAGACTGCCCAGCCGCCCCGGGGTGTTCGGCACGAACCGGTGCAGCGCGAGCAGCGCGGCGGTCGCCACGCCGGCTCCGGAGAGCAGCCGGCCGCGCCGGCGCCCGCCCTCCGGCGAGCGCCGGATCCGCCGCCACCGTGGCCCCGGTTTCCCTTCCCGCCCCGCCACAGCCACCCGTCCTTTCCCCGGTCTTCCCCCGGCATCCCTGATCAGGACGTTCCCGCCCGTCCCGCGGTTGCCGGCCGTTTGACCCGCGCTTGGAGTGGGCATGTCAGCGCGCGGTCGTCCGTCGCGTCGGGCACACGGCGCGACCGCCGCACCGTCACCCCCCTCGACCCCACCAGGGAGCCGGAGTTGAAGACCTCGCGTCGCGTCACGAAGGGGGCCGCCGTCCTCGGCAGCGCCCTCGCCCTCCTCCTCGCGGTCCCGGGCACCGCCCTCGCCGCCCCGCCGTCCGCGCTCCCCGCGAACGCGGACGCCCTGGAGCAGACGTACCAGCCCGCGTACGACTACGACACCGACGGCTGCTATCCGACGCCCGCGATCGGCCCGGACGGCACGCTCAACCCCGGCCTGAACCCGTCCGGCACGGTCAACAGCCAGTGCCGGGACTCCTGGGACCTCGCCAACACCAACGGCTACGCCCGCGCGCGGTGCAACAACGGCTGGTGCGCGGTCCTCTACGGCCTCTACTTCGAGAAGGACCAGGCCGTCTGGGGCAGCAGCCTCGGCGGCCACCGGCACGACTGGGAGCACGTCGTCGTCTGGATCCAGAACGGGCAGGCCCAGTACGTGTCCACCTCGAACCACGGGTCCTTCACCGTCCACGGCCGGAACGCCATCCGCTGGGACGGCACCCACCCGAAGGTCGTCTACCACAAGGACGGCATCGGCACCCACTGCTTCCGGGCCGCCAACTCCAACGACGAGCCGCCCGAGAACCACCGGGGCACCTGGCAGTTCCCCGCCCTCGTCGGCTGGAACGGCTACCCGCCCGGCATCCGCGAGAAGCTGAGCCAGGCGGACTTCGGCAGCGCCCACTTCGGACTGAAGGACGGCAGCTTCGCCGACCACCTGGCCAAGGCGAAGCCGTCCGGCATCTCCTTCGACCCGTACGCGTAGCCGGTGCGGGACCGTCCCTCAGCTGGAGACCCGGTCGCGCAGCGCCGTCTGCCAGGCGGGCGCCGGAACGCTCGGCGCCCGCTCGGGGCGGCGCCCGCCCAGGTCGAAGAAGTCCACCAGGGGCAGCAGCCCCGCCCCGACGGTGACGGCCTCGGGGCCGAGCGTGCCGAGCGCGATCTCCGTACGGCCGCCCGGGTGGCGCAGCGCGTACGCGCGGGCGTACGCCGCCACGGGCGCGAGGAACCGGCTGCCGAGCTGGAGCCCGGCCCAGCCGCCGACGAGGATCCGCTCCGGCTGGAAGAGGTTGATGAGATCGGCCAGCCCGGCCCCCAGGTACTCGGCGGTCTCGTCGAGCACGGCGAGCGCCACCGGGTCCGGCGGCTGCACGTCCCCGAACGGATCCGCCGGGTACGCCGCCGCGAGCATCGCGGTGAGCGCCGTCTCCTCGTCCGCGCCGGCCGGCGGCCGCCCGCCGGCCTCCCGCCAGCGTTCGAGCAGCGCCTCCGCGCCGGCGTACGCCTCCAGGCAGCCCTGGGCGCCGCAGCGGCAGCGCCGGCCCCGTACCCGTACCGTCAGATGGCCCCACTCCAGGGCCTGGCCCGGGCCCAGCGGGTCCGTCACCACGCAGGCGCCGACGCCGGACCCGAAGAGCACGACCACCGCGCTGTCGGCGCCCCGGCCCGCGCCGAACCACATCTCGGCCTGGCCCAGGGTCTTGGCACCGTTCTCGATCCGGTACGGCACCTCCGCCGGCAGCGCCACCTGCGCGCGCAGCAGCCGCTCCAGCGGCACCGCGTCCCAGCCGATCGTCTGCCCGTGCACCACCGCCCCCTGCTCCGCCGTCCGCTCGACGATGCCGGGGACACCGATCCCGACGCCGAGCAGCCGCTCCGCGGGCACGCCGGCGGTGCGCAGCACCTCGGCGATCCCGTCCCGCAGGTGGTCCACGACCACCGCCACCTCGTACCGCGCGGTCCTCGGTCCGGACGGCGCCAACGGGCGCTCGGTGCGGGCCAGTTCGGTGAGCGCCAGGTCGAACAGCTCGATCCGGACCCGGGTCTCGCCGATGTCGACGCCGATCATGCAGCCGCTGTCCGGCGCGATCCTCAGCAGGGTGCGCGGCCGCCCGCCCGCGGAGTCGACGCTGCCGGCCTCCTCGACGAGCCCCTCGCCGACCAGCTCGGCGACCACGTTGCTGATCGAGCCGGAGGAGAGCCCGGTCGCGGGGCCCAGCGCGAGCCGGCTCATCGGGCCGTCGAAATAGAGCCTGCGCAGCACGGCCGTCCGGTTCTCGCGCCGCAGGTCGCGCACCGTGCGGCCACTCTTCGCGTGCACTCTCGCCCCTGTCCGTCGTAGTCGTCCGCTGCAACATACCCGCACGACAAGCCTTGACGCGACCTTCTCACGGGGTTTAACTCACATCCTAAATTAAGCCGATGCGGCGGTGGGCGGTCCGGGCGCTCCCCCTGTCGGTCCTCCCGCCTTCCCTGAAAGGGACCAGGAGCCATGCGCAGAATCAGAGCCGCCGTCACGGGTGCCGTCACCCTCTCCCTCGTCCTCACCGCGACCGCCTGCGGCGGCGGGGGAGAGGACGGCGGCGGCCAGGCGACGAAGACCCTCACCTACTGGGCCTCCAACCAGGGCTCCAGCCTGGAGGTCGACAAGAAGGTCCTCCAGCCCGAGCTGGACGAGTTCGAGCGGCGGACCGGCATCAAGGTCAAGCTGGAGGTGATCCCGTGGTCCGACCTCCTCAACCGCATCCTCACCGCCGCCACCTCCGGCCAGGGCCCGGACGTCCTCAACATCGGCAACACCTGGAGCGCCTCCCTCCAGGCCACCGGCGCCCTGCTGCCCTGGGACGCGAAGAACTTCGACGCCATCGGCGGCAAGGACCGCTTCGTCGACTCCGCGCTCGGCTCCACCGGCGTCCCCGGCCAGGACCCGGCCGCCGTCCCGCTCTACTCCATGGCGTACGCCCTCTACTACAACAAGCAGATGTTCAAGGACGCCGGCATAGCCAAGCCGCCGACGACCTGGGACGAGGTGATCGCCGCCGGCAAGAAGCTCAGCAAGGACGGCAAGTGGGGCATCGGCGTCGAGGGCTCCAACCTGTCCAACAACATCCACCAGGTCTTCGTTCTCGGCAAGCAGCACGGAGCTGACTTCTTCACCGCCGACGGCAAGGCCGACTTCACCTCCGACGGCGCCGTCGCCGCCGTCAAGCAGTACGTCGACCTCATGGCCACCCACAAGATCGTCGCCCCCGGCAACGCCGAGTACGCCCAGAACCAGTCCCTCAGCGACTTCGCCAAGGACCGCACCGGCATGGTCCTCTGGCAGACCCCGTCCCAGACCTTCGCCTCCCAGGGCATGGCCGAGGACGAGTGGGGCGTGGTCCCCGCCCCCGTCCCCGCCGGCAAGCCCGGCACCGGCACCGCCACCAACTCCATGGTCGCCGGCATCAACCTCGCCGTCTTCAAGAACACCAAGAACCTCGACGGCGCCCTGAAGTTCGTGAAGTTCATGACCAGCGACGAGGAGCAGACGGCCCTCAACAAGACCTACGGCTCCGTGCCGCCGGTCAAGAGCGCCCAGCAGGACCCCGCCTTCTCCGGCGCCTCCCTCGCCGTCATCCGCGACACCCTCGCCTCCAGCGCCGCCGCCCTCCCGCAGGTCCCGGAGGAGTCCCAGTTCGAGACCGTCGTCGGCACCGCCGTCAAGGAGCTCTTCGCCGACGCCGCCGCCGGCCGGCCCGTCACCACCGAGTCCGTCAGGGCCAAGCTCGACAAGGCCCAGCAGCAGATGCCGAAGAAGTAGGCACCGCGCCCATGACCCAGACCGCCGTCACCCCCGCACGGGAGCCGGCGGTGCGCAAGGCCACACCCGGAGGGGCGCGCACCGCACGCCGCTCCGGGCGTCGCCGCCTCGCACTGCCGTACCTGCTGCTCCTGCCCGCCCTGCTCCTCGAACTCCTCGTCCACCTCGTGCCGATGCTCATGGGCCTCGCCATGAGCTTCAAGGAGCTCACCCAGTTCTACATCCGCGACTGGGCCGCCGCCCCCTGGTCGGGACTCGACAACTTCTCGGTCGCGCTCGACTTCGACGCGGCCGTGGGCCGGTCCCTGCTGAAGTCCTTCCTGACCACCTGCCAGTTCACCGTGGTCTCCGTGGGACTGTGCTGGCTCCTCGGCACCGCCGCCGCGGTCCTCCTCCAGGAGAACTTCCGCGGCCGGGGCGTCCTGCGCACCCTCTTCCTCGTCCCGTACGCGCTGCCCGTCTACGCCGCCGTCATCACCTGGGCCTTCATGTTCCAGCGCGACAACGGCCTCATCAACCACGTCCTCCACGACCAGCTCGGCATCGGCGACAGCCCCGCCTTCTGGCTCATCGGCGACAACAGCTTCTGGGCCCTGCTCGCCGTCTCCGTCTGGAAGGGCTGGCCGTTCGCCTTCCTCACCGTCATGGCCGGACTCCAGAACATCCCCCGGGACATGTACGAGGCCGCCGCCCTCGACGGCGCCGGCGTCTGGAAGCAGATCCGGCACATCACCCTGCCGTCGCTGCGGCCGGTCAACCAGGTCCTCGTCCTCGTCCTCTTCCTGTGGACCTTCAACGACTTCAACACGCCGTTCGTGCTCTTCGGCAAGGCTGCCCCGGAGGCGGCGGACCTCATCTCGCTCCACATCTACCAGTCGTCCTTCCAGACCTGGAACTTCGGCACCGGCTCGGCCATGTCCGCGCTCCTGCTGCTCTTCCTCCTCCTCGTCACGGGCGTCTACCTCCTGCTCACCACCCGCGGAAGGAAGACCTCCGATGTCTGACACCGCCACCCCGCGCGCGGCCCGGCCGCGCTCCCCGATGGCCCCGCCCCGCTCCTTCCTGTGGACCCGGCGGATCGTCCTCACCCTCCTCACCGGCTTCGTCCTGCTGCCCGTGTACGTGATGGTGTCCGGCTCGCTGAAGCCGCTGGAGGACGTCTCCGGGAAGTTCGAGTGGATCCCCTCCGGGTTCACCCTGCGCCCGTACGCGGACATCTGGGAGACGGTCCCGCTCGCCGACTACTTCGTGAACTCGATCGTCGTCTCCGGCGCCGCGACCGTCCTCTCCGTGGCCGTCGCCGTCTTCGCCGCGTACGCGGTCAGCCGGTACGCCTTCCGCGGCAAGCGCGTCTTCACCGTCACCGTCCTGTCGACGCAGATGTTCCCCGGCATCCTCTTCCTGCTGCCGCTCTTCCTCATCTACGTCAACATCGGCAACGCCACCGGGATCGCCCTCTTCGGCTCCCGCGAGGGCCTGGTCCTCACCTATCTGACCTTCTCGCTGCCCTTCTCCATCTGGATGCTCACCGGCTACTTCGACTCGATCCCGCGCGAGCTGGACGAGGCGGCCAAGGTGGACGGCTGCGGCCCGATCCGGGCGCTCTTCCGGGTCATCGTGCCGGCCGCCCGGCCCGGCATCGTCGCCGTCGCCGTCTACGCCTTCATGACCGCCTGGGGCGAGGTCCTCTTCGCCTCCGTCATGACCAACGACACCACCCGCACGCTCGCCGTCGGCCTCCAGGGCTACGCCACCCAGAACGACGTCTACTGGAACCAGGTGATGGCCGCGTCCCTCGTGGTGAGCGTCCCCGTCGTCGCCGGCTTCCTGCTCCTCCAGCGCTACCTCGTCGCCGGCCTCACCGCGGGCGCGGTCAAGTGACGACCCCCCGGCGCCAGGGCCGTTTCCGCCCCCACCCCCCGCTCCGTACCGCAGAAAGGCATCCCGTGTCCGACCCCACCGCCGTCCCGCTCGACCTGGCGGCCTTCCCGCCCTCCTTCGCCTGGGGCACGGCCACCTCCGCCTACCAGATCGAGGGAGCCGTCACCGCGGACGGCCGCGCCCCCTCCATCTGGGACACCTTCTCCCGCGTCCCGGGCGCGATCGACAACGGCGACACCGGCGACACGGCCTGCGACCACTACCGCCGCTGGCCCGAGGACCTCGCCCTGATGAAGGAGCTCGGCACCGACGCCTACCGGATGTCGATCGCCTGGCCCCGGGTCGTCCCCGGCGGCGACGGACCGGTCAACGCCGCCGGACTCGACTTCTACGACCGGCTCGTCGACGCCCTCCTCGACGCCGGCATCACCCCCAACGTCACCCTGTACCACTGGGACCTGCCACAGGCCCTCCAGGACCGGGGCGGCTGGACCTCCCGCGACACCGCCGAACACCTCGCCGCGTACGCCTCCGTCGTCGCCGGCCGGCTCGGCGACCGCGTCACCCGCTGGGCCACCCTCAACGAACCGCTCTGCTCCGCCTGGATCGGCCACCTGGAGGGCCGGATGGCGCCGGGCCTCACCGACCTGACGGCCGCCGTCCGCGCCTCGTACCACCTGCTCCTCGGCCACGGCCTCGGCACGGCCGCGATCCGGGCCGCCGCGCCCGGCGCCCGCGTCGGCCTGGTGACCAACCACTCCACCGTCGAGCCCGCCTCCAGCCGCCCCGAGGACCTCGCCGCGGCCCGCCGCATGGACGGCCACAGCAACCGCTGGTGGCTCGACCCGGTGTACGGCCGCGGCTTCCCCGCCGACATGCGCGAGCTGTACGGCGTCGAACTCCCGGAGCGGCCCGGCGACCTGGAGACGATCGCCGCCCCGCTCGACTGGCACGGCCTCAACTACTACTTCCCGGTGACCGTCGCGGACGACCCCGGGGGCCCCGTCCCGTACGCCCGCGAGGTCCGCCTCCCCGACGTGCCCCGCACCGGCATGGACTGGCAGATCGAGGCGGCGGGCCTGGAGAGCCTGCTGCTGCGGCTCACCGAGGAGTACGGCGTCCGCGAGCTGTACGTCACCGAGAACGGCTCCGCCTTCCCCGACGCCACCGGCCCCGACGGCGCCGTCCACGACCCCGAGCGCACCCGCTACCTGGAGGGCCACCTCGCCGCCTGCGCGAGCGCCGTCCGCAAGGGCGCCCCGCTGGCCGGCTACTACGCCTGGTCGCTCCTGGACAACTTCGAGTGGGCCTACGGCTACGACAAGCGCTTCGGCCTCGTCCACGTCGACTACGAGACCCAGCGACGGACCGTGAAGACCAGCGGCCGCCGCTACGCCGAACTCATCCGCGCCCACCGGGAGCTCCACGGCTGAGCCGCGGCCGTGGACCCCACACCGTCCCCGAGCGCCGCCCCGCCGACCGCGGGGCGGCGCTCCCGTGCCCGCGGGGACCTCACCGCACGGGCGTGTGGAGGATGCCGTTGATCAGGACGTCCAGCGCCCAGGAGTCGCGGTCGCCGGGGGAGAAGAGGACCACGATCCTGCGGCCCGGCGCCTTCGCCTCCAACGCCGGCGCCTGGGCGTGGGCCGTCAAGGCCGGGCGGCCCGTCAGTCTGCCGTATCCCGGTGCACACAACGACCCCGTCCACGAGCACGACGTCGCCGAGGCGGCCCGCGCCGTCCTCCTCGAACCCCGCCACCGCGGCGGGCTGTTCACCCTCACCGGACCCCGGTCCCTGACCTTCGCCCAGCAGGTCGACCAGCTCGCCGCCGTCCTCGGCCGCCCGATCGCGGTCGACCACGTCACCCGTGACGCCTGGAAGCGGGAGACGGCCGCGTACGTGCCCGGCCCCTACGCCGACGCCCTGCTCGACTGGTGGGAGGCCCACGACGGCAGGCCCGCCGCCCTCACGACCGCGGTCGAGGAGCTCACCGGTCACCCCGCCCGCCCCTTCACGGCCTGGGCCGCCGACCACATCGCCGACTTCCGCGAAGCGTGAGAGCCGGCCGACAGCTCGATCGATGCTTAATGCAAGTCAAAAGAAAAGTCGTGTCACATGCCTTGACCGTCAACTCGCGGCGCATGCAAGGTTTCGGCGAGCGCTCCCCCCGTGTCCGCCCACCCCTCGCACCGAGGAGATCCCCATGTCCTCCGCCGGGTCCCCACCCGCACGCCGCCGCCCCGCCTCGGCACTCCGCCGCCCCACCGCCGGCGGCCTCGTCGCCGCCCTGGCCGGCACCCTGCTCGCGGTCGTCCCCACCACCTCGGCCCAGGCCGCCGAGACCCTGCTCTCCCAGGGCAGGCCGGCCACCGCCTCCACCCTCGAAGGCGCCGTCTTCCCCGCCTCCGCCGCCGTCGACGGCGACTTCGGCACCCGCTGGTCAAGCCAGTGGGCCGACCCCCAGTGGCTCCAGGTCGACCTCGGCGCCGGCCGGCAGCTCAGCAGGGCCGTCCTCAGCTGGGAAGCCGCCTACGGCAAGAGCTACGAGATCCAGGCGTCCGACGACGGCACCACCTGGCGCACCGTCACCGCCGTCACCGCGGGCGACGGCGGCACCGACGAGGTCGCCCTCTCCGGCTCCGGCCGCTACGTCCGCCTGAACGGCCTCACCCGGGGCACCGGATACGGCTACTCCCTCTGGGAGTTCCAGGTGTACGGCTCCACCGACTCCACCGGCCCGCAGCTGCCCGGCGGCGGCGACCTCGGCCCGAACGTGCACGTCTTCGACCCGTCCACGCCCGGCCTCCAGGCCAAACTGGACGCCGTCTTCAAGGAGCAGGAGTCGGCCCAGTTCGGCGCCGGCCGCCACGCCTTCCTCCTGAAGCCCGGCACGTACAACGGCCTCAACGCCCAGCTGGGCTTCTACACCCAGATCGCCGGCCTCGGCGTCCGCCCCGACGACACCACCGTCAACGGCGACGTCACGGTCGACGCCGGCTGGTTCGACGGCAACGCCACCCAGAACTTCTGGCGCGGCGCCGAAGGACTCGCCCTCAACCCGGTGAACGGCACCGACCGCTGGGCCGTCTCCCAGGCGTCCTCCTTCCGCCGGATGCACGTCAAGGGCGGCCTCAACCTCGCCCCGAACGGCTACGGCTGGGCCTCCGGCGGCTACATCGCCGACTCCAAGATCGACGGCCAGGTCGGCAACTACTCGCAGCAGCAGTGGTACACCCGCGACAGCTCGATCGGCGGCTGGTCCAACAGCGTCTGGAACCAGGTCTTCTCCGGCACCGAGGGCGCGCCCGCCACCGCCTTCCCCGAGCCGAGGTACACCACCCTCGACACCACCCCGATCTCCCGCGAGAAGCCCTACCTGATCTGGCAGGACAACCAGTACAAGGTCTTCTCCCCGGCCAAGCGCACCAACGCCCGCGGCACCACCTGGGCCAACGGCACCCCGCAGGGCGAGACGATCCCGCTCAGCCGGTTCTACGTCGTCAAGCCCGGCACCACCGCCGAGACCATGAACCAGGCCGTCCGCCAGGGCCTGCACCTGCTCATCACGCCCGGCGTCTACCACGTCGACCGGCCCATCGAGATCGACCGCGCCGGCACCATCGTGCTCGGCCTCGGCCTCGCCACGATCATCCCGGACAACGGCGTCGCCGCGATGAAGGTCGCCGACGTCGACGGCGTCCGCCTCGCCGGCTTCCTCGTCGACGCCGGACCGGTCAACTCCCCGGTCCTCCTGGAGCTCGGCCCGCAGGGCTCCGGCGCCGACCACTCCGCCGACCCGACGACCGTCCAGGACGTCTACCTCCGCATCGGCGGCGCCGGCCCCGGCAAGGCCACCACCAGCATGGTCGTCAACAGCGACGACGTCATCGTCGACCACACCTGGGTCTGGCGCGCCGACCACGGCGAGGGCGTCGGCTGGGAGACCAACCGCGCCGACTACGGCGTCCGCGTCAACGGCGACGACGTCCTCGCCACGGGCCTCTTCGTCGAGCACTTCAACAAGTACGACGTCGAGTGGTACGGCGAGCGCGGCCGCACCATCTTCTTCCAGAACGAGAAGGCGTACGACGCCCCGAACCAGGCCGCCATCCAGAACGGCACCACCAAGGGGTACGCCGCCTACCGCGTCGACGACTCGGTGAACACCCACGAGGGCTGGGGCCTCGGCAGCTACTGCTACTACAACGTCGACCCCACCATCCGGCAGGACCACGGCTTCAAGGCCCCGGTCAAGCCCGGCGTGAGGTTCCACAGCCTGCTGACCGTCTCGCTCGGCGGCAACGGCCACTTCGACCACGTCATCAACGACGTCGGCGCCCCCACCCAGGGCACCTCCACCATCCCCTCCACCGTCGTCCACTTCCCGTGACGCCCCGGCCGGGGCGCGGCGCCTCCCCGCCGCGCCCCGGCCCCGTCCGCGTACCGCCCGGAACCCCCTCCCCTCCTGGAGCCGCCATGCCTCCGCGCACCGTCCGGGCGCCCTTCCGGCGCACCCGTACCGCCGCCTCCCTCGTCTCCCTCGGCGCCCTGCTCGCCACCTCCCTCACCGCCCTCGCGGCCGCCCCCGCCTCCGCCGCCGAGACCCTGCTCTCCCAGGGCAGGCCGGCCACCGCCTCCTCCACCGAGGGCCCCGCCTTCCCCGCCTCCGCCGCCGTCGACGGCGACCCCGGCACCCGCTGGGCCAGCCAGTGGACCGACGGCCAGTGGCTCCAGGTCGACCTGGGCCGCACCGCCGGCGTCAGCCGGATCGTGCTGGACTGGGAGCCCGCCCACGCCACCGCGTACGACATCCAGCTCTCCGACGACGGCACCACCTGGCGGACCGTGCGGTCCGTGACCGGTGCCGACGGCGGCACCGACGAGATCGCCGTCTCCGGCACCGGCCGACACGTCCGCCTCCAGGGCGTCACCCGCTCCGGCGGATACGGCCTCTCCCTCTGGGAGTTCAAGGTGTACGGCGAGGAGGGCGGCGCCCCGCCCCAGCCCGGCGGCGCCGTCCGCGTCACCGGAAGCCAGGGGAACTGGCAGCTCACCGTCGGCGGCCAGCCGTACACCGTCAAGGGCGTCACCTGGGGCCCCTCCGTCGCCGACGCCGGCCGGTACCTGCCCGACGTGAGGGCGCTGGGCGCCAACACCATCCGCACCTGGGGCACCGACGGCTCGACCAAGCCGCTCCTGGACGCGGCGGCCGCCCAGGGCATCCGCGTCATGAACGGCTTCTGGCTCCAGCCCGGCGGCGGCCCCGGCTCCGGCGGCTGCGCCGACTACGTCAACGACACCACGTACAAGACGAACATGCTCGACGAGTTCGCGAAGTGGGTCCAGGAGTACAGGTCCCACCCCGCCACCCTCATGTGGAACGTCGGCAACGAATCCGTCCTCGGCCTCCAGAACTGCTACTCCGGCACCGCGCTCGAAGCCCAGCGCAACGCCTACACGACCTTCGTCAACGACGTCGCCAGGAAGATCCACTCCATCGACCCGGACCACCCGGTGACCTCCACCGACGCCTGGACCGGCGCCTGGCCCTACTACAAGCGCAACGCCCCCGACCTCGACCTGTACGCGATGAACGCCTACGGCGACCTGTGCGGAGTGCGCGAGGGCTGGGAGCAGGGCGGCTACACCAAGCCGTACCTCATCACCGAGACCGGCCCCGCGGGCGAGTGGGAGACTCCCAAGGACGCCAACGGCGTCGCCGAGGAGCCCACCGACGTCCAGAAGGCCGAGGGCTACACCCGCGCCTGGAACTGCGTGACGGGCCACCGGGGCGTCGCACTGGGCGCCACCGTCTTCCACTACGGCACCGAGCACGACTTCGGCGGCGTCTGGTTCAACCTGCTGCCCGACGGCCTCAAGCGGCTCTCGTACTACGCCGTGAAGAAGGCGTACACGGGGAGCACCGCCGGCGACAACACCCCGCCCGTCATCACGAACATGACCGTCACCCCGTCCGGATCCGCCCCGGCCGGCGGCGAGTTCACCGTCCGCGCCGACGTCCGCGACCCCGACGGCGACCCCGTCACCACGAAGGTCTACCTCAGCGGCACCTACGCCAACGGCGACAAGCGGCTGATCGAGACCCCGTACCGCCGCAACGCCGACGGCTCCCTCACCGTCACCGCCCCCGCGAAGCTCGGCGTCTGGAAGGTGTACGTCCAGGCCGAGGACGGCCGCGGCAACGCGGGCATCGAGACCAGGTCCGTCAAGGTCGTCGCCCCGCCGGTCACCGGGACCGACCTCGCCCAGGGCCGACGCACCAGCGCCTCCTCCTTCCAGGCGTCCTACGGCGACTGCCCCTGCCCGGCGGCCCACGCCACCGACGGCAACCCCGCCACCCGCTGGGCCAGCGACTGGTCCGACCCCCAGTGGATCCAGGTCGACCTCGGCTCCGTCCGGACCTTCTCCCGCCTCCAGCTCGTCTGGGACCCGGCCTACGCCCGCGCCTACGAGGTCCAGGTCTCGGACGACGGTCAGAACTGGCGGACGATCCACACCCAGACCGCCGGTGACGGAGACGTCGACACCGTCCAGGCCGGGGCCACCGCCCGCCACGTGCGCGTGCACATGACCGCCCGCGGCACCGGCTGGGGCTACTCCCTCCACGAGTTCGGCGTCTTCGGCTGACCGGCCCGCACGACCCCCCATCCCACTGAGGAGATCCCCATGAGATCGAGTCCCCAGCGGCTCTCGGTACTTCTCGTCGGTACGGCCCTCATCGCCGGCGTCCTCGGCGTCGGAACGGTGGCGCAGGCCACCGACCCGGACGACGGCGTCCCGCCCGCCGCCGCCGCGGCCGTCCACCACACCGGGCACCAGATGGCCGCCTCCACCCAGGCGTCCGGCGACGACCCCGACGGGGACGGGTACATCCCCGCGAACCCGCCGGTCACCGGCGTCACCCCGTCCACGGCCACCCCGCCGCCGGCCTACCACCACGAGTTCCAGGCCGGCTGCGCCGTCTCCCACACCGCGCCGGACGACCCGATCGTCTACCCCGGCCAGTACGGCAAGTCCCACGACCACACGTTCATGGGCAACACCTCCACCGACGCCTCCAGCACCACCGGCACGCTCTACGGAGGCCGCACCACCTGCAAGGCGCCCGCGGACGCCTCCGCCTACTGGATGCCCTCGCTCTACGACGGGGACCAGAAGATCCTTCCGGTGGGCCCGCAGGTCATCTACTACAAGGCGGGCGTGACCGACTACCGGAGCGTGCGGCCCTTCCCCAGGGGACTGCGCTTCGTCGTCGGCAGACCGACGCAGACCGAGCAGGAGTTCCGCAGCCACAAGGGCTTCGTCGAGGGCTGGGAGTGCGGTGACAGCTTCTTCAACACCGACTTCCCGGCGAGCTGTCCGAGCCGGCCCGACGTCCAGCTCAACATCCGCATGCAGGCACCCAGTTGCTGGAACGGGCTGCACCTCGACACCCCCGACCACCAGAGCCACATGGCGTACCCGGTCGTCAAGCCCGGCACCAACGACAACATGTGCCCGGCCTCCCACCCGGTCGCCCTGCCGATGATCGAGTTCAAGATGGCGTGGCCGGTCAACGGCGACATGAGCCGGGTCCGCCTGGCCAGCGGCCGCGGCTACTCCTTCCACTACGACTTCTTCAACGCGTGGGAGGAGCGCACCCTCAAGGCCCTCGTCGACCACTGCATCAACGGCGGCCTCCAGTGCGACACCCGGGGCTTCGACCTGTACCGCCCCGAGCGCGGCGCGGTGCTGAACGCCGACCACGTCCTGCCCTGACCCGTCCCCCTCCGTACGGGGCGGCCCGGACGCCCGTCGCGGCACCCGGGCCGCCCCCGTACCGCTGCCACCGGAGACCACCCGGCCATGTCCGCCGACGCCCGTTTCCCCGCCGACGACGCCCTGATCGCCCGCCTCCCGCCGAGCTTCCGCATCGGCGCCGCCACCTCCGCCTACCAGATCGAGGGCGCGGCGGCCGAGGACGGCAGGACCGCCTCCATCTGGGACACCTTCTGCCGCGTGCCCGGAGCCGTCGACAACGGCGACACCGGGGACACCGCCTGCGACCACTACCACCGGATGCCCGAGGACGTCGCGCTGATGGCGGACCTCGGCCTCGACACGTACCGCTTCTCCGTCTCCTGGCCGCGCGTCCAGCCCGGCGGCCGCGGGCCCGCCCACCCGAAGGGGCTCGCCTTCTACGACCGGCTCGTCGACGAACTCCTCGGCCGGAACATCACCCCGTGGCTCACCCTCTACCACTGGGACCTGCCCCAGGAGCTCCAGGACGCCGGCGGCTGGCCCGCGCGGGACACCGCCCACCGCTTCGCCGACTACGCCGCCCTCGTCCACGACCGGCTCGGCGACCGCGTCACCCACTGGACCACGCTCAACGAGCCGTTCTGCTCGGCGGTCCTCGGGCACGTCGAAGGCGTCCACGCGCCCGGCGGGCGGTCCCTCGCCGACGGCGTCGCCGCCGTGCACCACCTCCACCTCGCCCACGGCCTCGCCGCCCGCACGCTGCGCGCCGCCGCCCGCCGCCCCCTCGACCTCGCCGTCACCCACCTCCTCGGCACCAGCGCCCCGGCCACCGACAGCCCCGCCGACCGCGAGGCCGCCCGCCGCGCCGACGCCTTCGGCTTCCGCTTCTACCTCGACCCGATCCTGCGCGGCGGCTACCCGGACGACCTCGTCGCCGACCTCGCCGCACACGGCGTCGAGATCCCGGTCCACGACGGCGACCTCGCGGCCATCGCCACCCCGATCGACACGCTCGGCGTCAACTACTACCGCTCGATGCGGAGTTCGGGCCGGGACGAGAGCGGCGCGGACTCGGACGCCCAGGGCCGCCCGGTCACCCGCGCCCTCCCGCACGGCGGGCTGCCCGTCACCGGCCTCGGCTGGGAGGTCATGCCCCACGACCTCACCGACCTGCTGGTCCGCATCGCCCGCGACTACCCCGGCACCCCCATGGTCGTCACCGAGAACGGCGCCGCCTACGACGACGTCCCGGACGCCGACGGGTACGTCGACGACCGGGACCGCACCGCCTACCTCTCCGCCCACCTCGCCGCCGTCGCCCGCGCCCGCGAGGCCGGCGCCGACGTCCGCGGCTACCTCGCCTGGTCGCTCCTCGACAACTTCGAGTGGGCGTACGGCTACGCCCAGCGCTTCGGCCTCGTCCGCGTCGACTACGCGACCCAGGCGCGCGTCCCCAAGCGCAGCGCCCGGTGGCTCCGCGACACGGCCGCCCGGGTGCGCGGCGGGGCCTGAACCCGGCGATTGCGGGCGGCCCCGGCCCGGCGGACGATGGGAGAAGGGCGGGCCGAGAAGGACCGGAGGAGACGTCATGGCCGAAGAGCAGGGCGACCCGCTCGCCGCCTGGACCGAACGACTGCTCGCCCTCGGGACCGGCATCTCGCCGGAGGACGCCAGGGCGTTCGTCCACGACCTCTACACCCACGCGCAGGCCGCGCTCGACGAGGAGCGCGCCGAAGTCGAGTTCCAGCGCGAGGAGTAGCCGACACCCGTCGGCCCCTCGCGGCGGCCGGCGGGAACCGGCCGCTCCGCTCGGTCGTGTTACGGGGGGACGGACACGCCGAGGCGAGGGGAGACGTGGTGGGCGGCAACGAGGCGAGGATCGAGGGGGACACCCTGCTGTTGGGCGACGGGGTGCGGGTGCGATTCATGCGCACGCTCCGGCTGCCCGAGACCGGCACCCACCGGCTGCCCCCGGGGCTCGGCACCTTCCCGCTCCGCCGGGTCGAGGACTACCCCGACACCGTGCCCGACGCGTGGCGTGCCAAGGGCGGCGTGATGATGCCGGTCTATCTCCGCGAGGCGATGTGGCTCAGCTTCGCCGGCAGCCCCGAACCCACGGCGCTCCAGGTCGGCGTCGGCAAGGTCTGCGCGATCTCCGGCAGGAAGTGGACCGGAAAGCTCTCCCGCCGCCCGCAGAACTACGTCGTACTGCCCCGCCAGCCGTGGCTCGACGGCATCAACTCCGGCAAGGGCACCGTGCGCCAGTTCGTCGCCGTCCCGCTCGGCATGGGCGCCACCGTCGAGGGCCAGGTCACCGGCGAGGAGACCGTCGGCGGCCTCCAGCTCGGCGGCTACGGCGGCCCGCCGCCGATGCCGATGGCCGCCCCGGCGGGCCCGCCGCCGGCCGCCGCGGCGATGGGCATCGGCGCCGGCGGCACCATGCGCCAGGAGGTGTACCAGGACGACCGGCCGTCCCGCGACTGGTCGGACACCGCCGACGCGCGGGTCTTCGTCCACCTGGTGACCCCGCCCGAGTGGCGCCGCATCACGGGTGAGGCGCCCCCGCCGTCCCCCGTCGACCGCGCCGCGTACACGCGGGCGGGCCTGCCCTGGTACGACTACTTCGACGCCGACGGCACCGACCTCGACCCCTCCGGCACCCTGGCCGACGTCAAGCCCGTGGGGGAGTGGCTGGGCGACGACCTCGACCCGTGGACCCCGCCGGCCCCGCACCAGATCACGCCGCTCGGCCCGCCGCCGGCCCCGCCCGGCGCCCCGATCGCGGACGGCGACTGGTGACCCGGTCCCGGTAGGCACGTCCTACCGGGACCCCGCCCGCACGGCCGCGTCCCCGGCACGGTACGAAGACATCGTGAACGACTCGATCCAGCCCGCCACCATCCGCGTCTTCATCGCCCTGGCACCGCCCGACGACGCCAAGGACGAACTCGCCCGCGCCCTGGCCCCCGCCTACGCGGCCCACCCCGGCATGCGCTGGAACCGCATCGAGGACTGGCACATCACCCTCGCCTTCCTCGGCGAACTGCCCGTCTCCGCCGTCCCCGGCCTCCACGCCCCCCTGGCGGAGCTGGCGGCCGCCCGCCGCCCCCTCGGACTCGCCCTCCGGGGCGGCGGCCACTTCGACTCCCGGGTCCTGTGGAGCGGCATCACCGGCGACCTGCCCGGCCTGCACCGCCTCGCCGACGACGTCCGGACCGTGGTGAAGGAGGCGGGCATCCCCTACGAGGGCCGCCCGCTGCGCCCCCACCTGACCCTGGCCCGCGCCCGCCGCGGCGACCTCACCAGCGTCCCGGAAGCCGCCGCCGTCCTCGACGGCTTCGACGGCCGCGCCTGGCCGACCGCCCGCCTCCACCTCGTCGGCAGCGACGACGCCCGCGGCCCGGCCCCGGTCCGCTACCAGGACATCGTCTCCTGGCCGTTCACCGGGGCCTGATCCCGGGCGGTGGTTCAGGGCGCCGTGATCAGCTCGCTCAGGCGGGGCGCGAGCCACGGCTTGCGGCCGCCGGCGCGCATGCGGCCCAGGGCGATCGCCTTCCAGATCGGCATGCGGCCGAAGGAGACGAGCAGGAACGCCGTCGGCGCCGCCGTGATCCGGCAGTCGTACGGGCGCGGCGGCGCGTCCCTGGTCACGGTGGCGGCGCCGTCCTCGATCACGACGGCGAGCCGTGGGCCGCCCCTGAGGACCAGGTCGAAGGCGAGGCGCACGCCCTGCGCCTTCTCGGTGTCGAGGGCGAGCGGCATCATCGTGACCATCGCCTGGCGGATCACCAGCGACGCCTCTTCGGGCCCGAGGGGCCAGGGCCGGCGCGCGCCCCGTGCCATGTCGAGGCCGTGGAGCAGGGTCTCGTTGAGCATCAGTCCCGTGGCCGCCGCCAGCGGTACGGTCCGGCCCGGCCCGTACCAGGGCGCGGGGACCGGGGTGTCGGGCGCGAGCCCCGCCGAACCGCGCAGGAAGGCCGCGCCGCGCTCGGCCAGGACGGCGCCCAGCCGCTTCCGCTCCGCCCCGGTGATCAGCCCGACGGACAGGGCGTTCACGGCGGCGATCCGCTCGCCGAACGTCCCCTCCTGCCCGGCCAGTACGGCCTCCCAGTCGATGGCCTCCCCGGCCGGCCCGCCGGGGACCGCGGCGCCGAAGGCCAGGTATGCCGCCGCGAGGTGCGCGCCGACGTCCCCGACGGACCACACCGGAACCCCGGACGGCGCCTCCAAGTCGTCGATCCCGCCCACCAGTTCCACCAGCCGTGCGAGCGCGGCCGCCAGCGCGACACGCGTCCGCTCGTGCTCGGCCGCCGGATCGTAGGCCGTGACTGCACCCATGCGTTCTCCCCCAAAGCTGTGGACGGGCCCGCACATTACCGCCGGGTAGCTCGCGGGCGACAGAAGTCCGTCCGCACCTCACGACCGGGCACTGTCCCGGGAGCCGCCCCTCGGGCATGATCATCCGCATGGGAGAGCGGAACGGGCCGGCGGAGCGACTGGTCGGGGCGGCGTCGAGCGGCGACACGGCGGAGGTGGGACGGCTGCTGGTCGAGGGCGTCGCGGCCGACGCCCCGGACGGCGAGCGGCGCACCGCCCTCGACCGTGCCGCGTGCGCGGGGCACGCCGAGGTCGTCGACCTGCTGCTGCGGGCCGGCGCGGACCCCGGGCAGCCCATCGGCGAGTACGGCGGCGACCAGACCCCGCTCACCGCGGCCGTGGGATGGGGACACGCCGACGTGGTCCGGCTGCTGCTCGCCGCCGGAGCCCCCACCGGCCCCCAGACCCGCTTCGGCTGGCTGCCCCTCGTCCACGCCGCCACCGGCACCCACGGCGACCCCCTCGCCCTCGTGGACCTGCTCCTGGAGTACGGCGCGGACCTCGAGGAACGGCAGCGGGGCCTGACCCCGCTCGAATGGGCCTGCGGCCTGCCCCGCCCCGAGATGGTCCGCCACCTCCTCGCCCGCGGTGCCGTCCCGACCCTGAAGGCCCGGGCTCGCGCCGTGTACTGGGGCGCCCGGCAGCACCCGGAGCAGGTCGACGTCTTCCGGGAGATCGTCGCAGCCCTCGCCGCCTCAGCCGCGGCCCGGTGACCCCGGCGCCGGCCGGCGCGGCGTACGGAGCCGGTCCAGGAGGGCCGCCTCGGCCGCCTCCGAGTGGTCGTCGCTCCACCGGCCGAGCGGGACCGCCCGCAGGTGACGGCCCCGGGGGTCGAGGAGATGGCCGCCCAGCTTCATCGGCCAGAGCGTCAGCGCCCGGTCCGCGACCACCAGTTCGGGGAACCGCTCGGTGAGCCGCGACTCGAACGGCGCGATGTCGTCGACCGACCGCAGCCACGCCGCGAGCAGCAGGTTGTACGGCCCCGACAGCGAGGCGCACATCCGGATCTCCCGCAACGCGCTGATCCGCTCCGCGAGGCGTGGCGCCCGGCTCTGCGGCACCGTCGCCCACAGCGACACCGACACCGGCCACCCGGACAGCGCCCGCGCCACCTCGCAGCGGTACACCAGCGCCTGCTCGGCCTCCAGCCGGTCCAGCCGCCGCCGCACGGTAGTCGGGCTGAGCCCGGTCCGCTCCGCCAGCCGCGCCGCCGACTGCCGCGGATCCTCGCTCAGCACCCGTACGAGCTCCAGATCGCGCTCCTCCAGGAGCCGCCCGCCCGCGGGCCGGGCCGCAGCCGGCCGGCCGGGGCCCGCGAGCCTGCGCCGCTGCTCCTCGGTCAGCCGGTCGAGCCGCCAGCGGCTCCCCTCCGTGTGCAGGGTGGTCGCCACCTGGGTCCGGGACGCGGCCACCCCGTCCAGCGCGCCCAGCCGGAAGCCCACGTACCGGGCCAGTTCGGCCTGGTCGGCGAAGACGGCGGTGACCAGGAGGTCCCGGCCGCCGCTGACGTGCTCCAGGTTGAACACGTGCGGATCCTCGGCGATCTCCGCCGCGACCTCGTGCAGCCGGCCGGCCGCGCAGTCCACCTCGATGTAGGCGATCACGGCCGGCGCCTGCGCCCGGACCGCCGGATGGACGCTGATCCAGGCGTTCCCCGCCCGGGTCAGCCGCGCCCACCGGCGGGCCACGGTCGAGGCGTCGAGTCCCAGGGCCTCGCCGACGGTCTGCCAGTCGGCGCGCGGAGCGACCTGGAGGGCCGTCACCAGCAGATAGTCCAGTTCGTCGAGCACGCCGACCACCCTGCTCCCGAAACGGCTCATTCGCGCAAACGATCACTCACAAGCGGCGGATCCCTGCAAGCGGACGCCGTTCATCCGCCGGATCGGCACTATACCCGGCATGTTCACGCACAGCGACGCCCTGGCTCACGCCGACACCCTCATCGCCCTGCGCCACGACCTCCACCACGAGCCCGAACTCGGCCTCGACCTGCCGCACACCCAGCGCAAGGTCCTCGACGCCCTCGCCGGCCTCCCCCTGGAGCTGACCCTCGGCAAGCGGCTCACCTCCGTCACCGCCGTCCTGCGCGGCGGCCGCCCCGGGCCCGCCGTCCTGCTCCGCGGCGACATGGACGCCCTCCCCGTCCAGGAGGACACCGGCGTCCCGTACGCCTCCGGCACCCCCGGCCGGATGCACGCCTGCGGCCACGACCTGCACACCGCCGGACTGGTCGGCGCCGCCCGGCTGCTCGCCGCCCGCCGCGACGAACTCCCCGGCGACGTGGTGTTCATGTTCCAGCCCGGCGAGGAGGGCATGGGCGGCGCCGGACTGATGATCGAGGAGGGCGTCCTCGACGCGGCGGGCCGCCGGGTCGTCGCCGCCTACGCCCTCCACGTCACCTCGACCCTGCTGCCCACCGGCTACGCGGCCGTCCGCCCCGGCCCGATGCTCGCCGCCTCCGACGCGGTCACCGTCACCGTCCGCGGCGCCGGCGGCCACGGCTCCTCGCCGCACGCCGCGAAGGACCCCGTGCCCGCCGTCTGCGAGATGGTCACCGCCCTCCAGACGATGGTCACCCGCACCGTCGACGTCTTCGACCCGGCCGTCCTGACCGTCGGCTCCCTGCACGCCGGCTCCGCCGGCAACGTCATCCCGGAGCAGGCCGTCCTGGAGGCGACCGTCCGCTCCTTCTCCACCGCCACCCAGGCCGCCGTCCGCGCCGGCGTCGAGCGCGTCGTCCACGGCATCGCCGCCGCCCACGGCGTCGACGCCGACCTCGACTACCGGGAGAACTACCCGGTCACCGAGAACGACCCCGCCGAAGCCGCGTTCGCACTCCGCACCGCCCGCGGACTCCTCGGCGCCGACCGCGCCTTCGAGGCACCGCGCCCGCTCACCGGCTCCGAGGACTTCTCCCTCGTCCTGCGCGAGGTCCCCGGCGCGTACCTCGGCATCGGCGCCTGCCCGCCCGACCGCGACCCGGCCACATCCCCCATGAACCACTCGCCCCAGGCCGTCTTCGACGACCGCGCCGTCCTCGACGCCGCCGTCCTGCTCGCCGAACTCGCCGCCCGCCGCCTCCAGGAATCCGCCGAGGAGCCCGCATGACCACCACCGAACGCCCCGACGCCCCCGACGCCGCCTCCCGGGAGACCGGGGCCGGATCCGTCCGCGCCGCCGTCGGACTCCTCGTCCTCTTCGAGCTGACCAGCGGCTTCCTCCAGGGCGGCATCGCGCCCCTGCTGCCGGAGATCGGCCGCGAGCTCTCCGTCCCCGACGCCGACCTCACCTGGGTGATCTCCGCCCAGCTCCTCGCCGCCGCCGTGAGCGTCCCCGTCCTCGGCCGTCTCGGCGACCTCCACGGCCACCGCAAGGTCCTGCGATGGGCGCTCGCCGCCGTCGCCCTCGGCACCCTCCTCGTCGCCCTCGCCCCCAACCTGCCGGTGCTGCTCGCCGGCCGCGTGCTCACCGGCCCGCTCGCCGCCCTGCTGCCCCTGGAGATCGCCCTCGTACGCGACCGGCTGCCGCTCGCCCTCGCCCGCTCGGCCATCGCCCGCCTGGTCGGCGCCCTCGCCCTCGGCACCCTCCTCGGCGGCGTCCTCACCGGCGCCGTCCACGAACTCACCGACGACATACGCCTCACCCTCCTCGTCCCCGCCGCCCTCGCCGCCGCCTGCGTCCCCGTCTCCTTCCTCGCCATCCCCGAGACCCGGCGCCTCGCCCGCGGCCGCCTCGACCTGCCCGGCGCCGTCCTCCTCAGCGCCACGATGCTGCTGCTCCTCTCCGGCGTCGCCGCCGCCAAGGACGACGGACCCGGCCTGCCCGCCCTCGCCGCCGTCCTCGGCGCCGTCTGGACCCGCGTCGAACTGCGCACCGCGGAACCCCTCGTGGACGTCCGCGCCCTCGCCGACCGCCGGGTCGCCCCCTTCTTCCTCTGCGCCTTCGCCTTCGGCGTCGTCTACTTCGGCGGCCAGGCGCCCGACGCCACCTTCCTCGCCGCCGACCCCGCCGCCACCGGCTACGGCTTCGGGCTCTCCGCCCTGTCGATCTCCCTCGTCGCGCTCCCGGCGGCGGCGACCGCCGTCGTCACCTCCTCCCTCACCGCCCGCATCGCCGGCCGGACCGGCTACGTCCCCGCCCTCGCCGTCTCCTTCGCGCTCGTCGCGGCCAGCTTCCTGACCACCGCCGCCCTGCACACCGCGATCTGGCAGCTCGTCGCCGCGAAGATCCTCGCCGGGCTCGGCCTGGGCGTCGCCCTCGGCGCCATGCCCACGGTGATCGCGGAGGCCAGCGACCCCTCCCGGACGGGCGTGACCACCGCCCTCTACAACAACGTCAAGACGCTCGGCGGCGCGGTGGCCGGCGGCGTGATGGCGGCCGTCCTCACCGCCTCGGCCCCGCACGCCGGCGCCACCCCGGGCGAGTCCGCGTACGTCACGGTCTGGCTCCTGTGCGCCGCCCTCGCCGCCGCGGCCGCCGCCCTCACCCTCGTCGCCCGGAGCGCCCCGGCGAAAACCGCTCGCGGCGCCACCACGAGTCCGGCACCCTGACCCCATGTCCCGACGCATCATGTTCGTCCAGCTCAAGACCGGTCACGACACCGACCGGGGGCCGTCCTGGATCGGCTGGGTCGACTTCTCCAAGACCTGGAGCACCGCGTACTTCCAGGGCCGCACCCTCCGCCGGGCGGGCGGGATGTTCGACGCCAACTTCTACGACGTCGACTCCGGCGAGGAGTTCTGGGTCTCGGGCCCCAAGCGAGACCGCACCGACACCCGTTACGGCCCCGCGGTGACGCAGGTCGAACCGGCCGCCGCCGACGCGTACCGCGCCTTCCTGGACGGCGCGCGCCTCCCCGGCCGCACCCGTGGCTGAGGACGGCGACCGCGCCCCCGGGCGAGCGGTGTCACCCTCCGGGAAGGGGGCCGACGCGTGACCCTCGTGGCGCTCGTCAACCCCAACACCGACCGGGCCACCACGGCGATGATGGCGGCCATCGCCCGCCGCACCCTGCGCGCGGAGCACGGCTACGAGGTCCGCGGCGTCACCGTCGCGGCGGGCCCGCCGATGCTCGTCGACGAGGAGGCCCTGCGCGCCTCGGCCGGCCACGTCCTCGACGCGGCCGCCCGCCTCCTCGCCGGCCCGGACGGCGCCCGCGTGGCCGCGCTCGTCGTCGGCGCCTTCGGCGACCCGGGCGTCGAGGAGCTCCGTGCCCGCACCCCCCTCCCGGTCGTCGGCCTCGCCGAGGCCGCCATGCGGGAGGCCGGCGCGGGCGCCCGCCGCTTCGGCATCGCCACCACCACGCCGGATCTGGCCGCCGCGATCGACGCACGCGTCACCGCCCTGGGCTGGTCTCCCCAGTACACCGGCATCCGCCTCACCACCGGCGATCCCCGTGAACTGGCGGCAAGGACAGGCGATATGACGGACCGTCTGGCGTCGGCGGTCGACCTCTGCGTACGCGAGGACGGCGCCGAAGCCGTGATCATCGGAGGCGGCCCGCTCGGCGAAGCCGCCGAGGCCCTCCGCCACCGTCTCCCGGTCCCGGTCGTCGGACCGATCCCGGCGGCGGCCAGGCAGATCCGGCTCCTGCTCGGACAGCCGGCCCGGGAGTGTCCGCCAGACGGGTGACAGTGGCGCCCCACCCGTAACACCCGCCCAGGGGCGGGCCGTTGCTTCGGCATGCGCATGACGTCGATGCTCGGGGTGGCACTCACCGCCGTGTTCCTGGCGGCGGTCGCCCCCGCCCCCGCCGCCCCCGAGCGGTTCCAGCCGTGCGGCCACGAGGCCACCGGCACGGCCCGGCTCCACACCGGACCCGGCGCCTCCCGCCCGTCCCTGGGCCTGCTCCGGGCCGGCGACGAGCTCACGGTCCTCCGCGAGTCCGGCGACTGGTACCGGGTGAGCCTCGACCGGCGCTCCCGCTCGGGACTGCGCGCCGACACGGCGGGCTGGGCCGCGAAGCGGCACGTCCGGCCGCTCGCCTGCCCCCGCCCGAACGGCTAGCCCGGCGGCCGGCCGGTCAGACCTTCGCGGCTCCGCAGGACAGGCGGGCCGCCGCCTGGGCCGCCTCGCCGTCCTTGAGGGCCCGCGGCGGCTCGGCGCAGTCGAGGATGCCCATGCCGTCGACGGACCAGCCGACGGCACGACCGGTGGACGGCTCGCCGCCGGGGCAGGTGAGGCGGAAGTCGCCGACGACCTCCCGTACGTACGTGTACTCCACGATCGCGCCCGGGCCGTCGACGTGGGTCGGGTTCCCGTCGAGGTCCGGCGCGGGCCGGCCGGTCTCGGAGAACACGGAGTCCTCGCCCGCGCCCCCGATGTGGCTGCCCAGCGAGCGCAGGGCGGCCGCCGCGTCGACCTTCGGGCCCGTCTCCGTCGTCACCCCGGTCCGTGGGGTGTGCAGCCGGGTGAGCGGCCGCGTCAGGTCGCCGCCGCCCTTGCCCAGGACCTGCTTCTCGGCGACGCCGGTGAGGACGTCCCGCTGAACGACGTTGAACCACACGTACGTGCCGGACGCGCACGCCGTGGTCGCCGCGCCCCTCGCCGCCGCGGCGGGCCGCTGGGACACGGCGGCCTCGGTGCCGCCGTCGGACGAGCAGGCGGCCGTGCCGCCGAGTAGGGCGGCCACGGCGCCCGCCGCCGTCCAGCGGCTCACGCTCTTCCTGGTCTTCATGGTGATGATCCCCCGTAACGCCATGGGTCGATGGCACTACCGACCCTGCACCTCACCGGACGTCCCCGGCAAGCGACTTGAGCGTCTTCTGAGGGACCCGGGCGCGCTCACGGACCCGCGACTGCGTTCACCTGCTCCTCCAGGCCCGCCAGCGTCCGGTAGCAGGCCAGGACCTGGGCGATCGAGGAGTTCGGCTCGCGGCCCTCGCGGATCGCGGCGACGAACTCGCGGTCCTGGAGCTCGATGCCGTCCATCGACACGTCGACACCGCTCACGTCGATCGGCTCGTCCCTGCCGGTGAACAGGTCGTCGTAGCGGGCGATGTACGTGCCCGTGTCGCCGATGTAGCGGAAGAACGTGCCCAGCGGACCGTCGTTGTTGAACGACAGCGACAGCGTGCAGATCGCGCCGTTCGCCGCCCGCAGCTGGATCGACATGTCCATCGCGATGCCCAGCTCGGGGTGGATCGGACCCTGGACCGCGTTCGCCTGCACGATCGGCGACCCGGTCTGGTAGGCGAACAGGTCGACGGTGTGCGCGGCGTGGTGCCACAGCAGGTGGTCGGTCCAGGAGCGGGGCTGCCCGAGCGCGTTGAGGTTCTGCCGGCGGAAGAAGTACGTCTGCACGTCCATCTGCTGGATCGAGAACTCGCCCGCGTCGATCCGCCGCCGCACCCACTGGTGGCTGGGGTTGAAGCGGCGGGTGTGCCCCACCATCGCGACGAGCCCGGTGCGCTCCTGCGCCGCCCGGCACGCCTCGGCGTCGCCGAGCGAGTCGGCGAGCGGGATCTCGACCTGCACGTGCTTGCCGGCCTCCAGGCAGGCCAGGGTCTGCGCGGCGTGCAGCTGGGTGGGGGTGGCGAGGACGACGGCGTCGACGTCGTCCATCGCGAGCACCTCGTCCAGGGAGGCGACGGCACGCCCCACGCCCTGGTCGGCGGCGAACTTCCGGGCGCGTTCGAGGCTGCTGCTCACGACGGCGGCGACCTCGACGCCCTCGATGCGGCGGAGCGCGGCCGCGTGCTTGGCGCCGAAGGCGCCGCCGCCGGCCAGGGCGATCCGCAGGGTCCGGTCGTCAGTCATGTCACTCCTTCTCGGCGGGCGCTGCGGCCCGGGGGCGGTTTTCCAGGATCAGGTGTCCGACGGCGGTGTTGGACGCGGGCACGTGGTAGAAGCGGTGCCTGACCTCGACCTCGCCGCCGCCGTCCACGTCACTCATCGCGCCGCGGGCGATCAGCCACATGACCAGCTCGATGCCCTCGGAGCCGGCCTCCTCGACGTACTCCAGGTGGGGCACCTCGGCCAGCCCGGCCGGGTCCTCGACCAGCCGGTCCAGGAAGGCGTTGTCCCACTCCCGGTTGATCAGACCGGCCCGCGGGCCCTGGAGCTGGTGGCTCATGCCGCCGGTGCCCCAGACCTGCACGTTCAGCGGCCGCTCGTACGACTCGATGGCCCTGCGCAGGGCCTGGCCGAGTCGGAAGCAGCGGGCGCCGGAGGGCACCGGGTACTGCACCACGTTGACGTGGAACGGGATGACCTTGCACGGCCACCGCTCGACGTCGCCGAACATCAGCGACAGCGGCACCGTCAGCCCGTGGTCGACGGCCATCTCGTGGGCGAGGGTGAGGTCGAAGTCCTCCCGGATCAGCGCGTGCGCGATGTGCGCGGCCAGGTCCGGGTCGCCCTCGACGGCGGGGACGGGGCGGGGCCCGTACCCCTCGTCGGCGACGGGGTAGGAGGCGCCGGTGCCGAGGACGAAGGTCGGCACCAGCGACTGGTCGAAGGCGCTGGCGTGGTCGTTGTAGACCAGGAAGACCACGTCGGGGACGTTCTCCCGCTGCCACGCCCTGGAGTACGCGTACCCCTCGAAGACCGGCCGCCAGTACGGCTCGTCGGTCTTGCCGTGGTCGAGCGCCGCGCCGATCGCCGGGACGTGCGAGGTGAAGACGGCGCCGGTGACCGTGGCGTGCTCGGCCGGCGCCGCCGGCGCGTGCGCGGCCTCCAGGACGGCGTGGTCGATGCGGTTGCCCTCGACGGAGCGGCCGCCGCCGACCATCATGGCGCGGTACTCCTCCTCGGTCATGCCGGTCATCGATCCCGCCATCTGCTGGAACGAGAAGCCCAGCGTGGCACCCCACTTGGCGAGGAAGTAGATGTTGCCGCCCTCGCGCATGGCGGCGTTGAGGTCACGAGCGAGGAGCGCCTGCTTCTGCTCCTCCCGCAGCGGCCACGCGTCCAGGTAGGCGCGCTCGTCGGCCAGGTACGCCGCCCGGTTCTCCGCCGTCATCAGCGACATGCAGAACTGGTTGAGGTGGTACCCCTTCGCCGACTGCTCGGAGTCGAAGATGGTCGTCCCCGGAACCAGCTTGTAGGTCTTGTCCAGCGCCATGCCGGCACTCCAATCGGGGCAGGTCAGTCGGTGTCGGGCCAGTACAGGCGGGTCGGGTTGTCCACGAGGAGCCTGCGCCGCAGCTCGGGCGTCGGCGCGATGTGCGGGACGAAGTCGACGAGCAGCCCGTCGTCGGGCATGTGGTCGGTGAGGTTGGGGTGAGGCCAGTCGGTGCCCCACAGCACCCGGTCGGGGAACTCCTCGACCACCCGCCGGGCGAACGGCACCACGTCGCGGTAGGCCGCCCGCTCCCCGTCGAGGGCCGGCGGGCCGCTCACCGAGAGCCGCTCCGGACACGTCACCTTGCACCAGATGTCGGTGCGGGCCCGCAGGAAGTCCAGGAACGCCTCGAAGTCGGGCCCTTCCGGGTCCTTGGCGGTGTCCGGCCGACCCATGTGGTCGACGACCAGCGGCACCGGGATCGACAGGAGGAAGTCCCGCAGGTCGGCGAGGTCGGCGGCCTCGAAGTAGACGACGACGTGCCAGCCGTACGGCGCGATCCTCTGCACGATGTCCAGCAGGTCCCGCTGCGGCGCCGCGTCGACGAGCCGCCTGACGAAGTTGAACCGCACCCCGCGCACGCCCGCCTCGTGCAGCTCCCGCACCTCGGCGTCGGTGACGTCCGGCCGCAGCGTCGCCACGCCCCGGGCCAGCCCGCCGGAGGCCCGCAGCGCGTCGACCATGGCGCGGTTGTCGGCGCCGTGACAGGTCGCCTGCACCACGACGTTACGGGCGAGACCGAGGTGGTCGCGGAGCGCGAAGAGCTGCTCCTTGGAGGCGTCGCACGGCGTGTACTTGCGCTCGGGGGCGTACGGGAACACGGCGCCCGGGCCGAAGACGTGGCAGTGCGCGTCGACGGCGCCCTCCGGGAGCCGGAACTCCGGGCGGCTCGGACCGGCGTACCAGTCCAGCCAGCCGGGGGTCTTCTCGAAACCGGTCATCGTCAGTCCTCGTACCGCAGCCCGAGCTCGGCCAGCGGGCCGCGCATGCCGTACAGGTCCAGGCCGAGCCTCCCCGCGCGGAACTGCGCCCGCTTGCCCTCCTCGTTCGCCTCGCGGGCCGCCGACGCGGCGGCGACCTCGGCGGCCCGCTCGCGCGGCACCACGACGACGCCGTCGGCGTCCGCGAGGACCACGTCACCGGGGCGCACCAGGGCGTTCCCGCAGACCACGGGCACGTTGACCGAGCCGAGGGTGGCCTTGACCGTGCCCTTGGCGTTGACGGCGCGGGAGAAGACGGGGAAGTCCATCCCCTCCAGGTCGGCGACGTCCCGGACGCCGCCGTCGATGACCAGGCCGCGGCAGCCGCGGGCGCGGAAGGAGGTGGCGAGCAGCTCGCCGAAGAAGCCGTCCTCGCTCTCCGTCGTGCAGGCCGCGACGACGACGTCCCCGTCCTGGATCTGCTCGGCGGCGACGTGCAGCATCCAGTTGTCGCCGGGCTGGAGCAGCACGGTCACGGCCGTGCCGCACATCCGCGCCTTCGGGTAGACGGGCCGCAGGTAGGGGCGCATCAGCCCGACCCGGCCCATGGCCTCGTGGACGGTCGCGACGCCGAACGCCGACAGCGCGGCGACGGCCGCCGGGTCGGCCCGGTCGACCTTCGTGTGGACGACGCCTATCTCGGTGTGTTCCATGGGTGCTGTTCTCCTGGAGACGGGGGTCAGCGGCCGGCCGCGGCGAGGCGGGCGGCGAGACGGGGGTAGACGCGCAGGGCGTTGCCGGAGTAGACGGCGGCCCGCTCCTCGTCCGACAGGTGCGGGGTGGCGTCCACGTACCGCTTGGTGTCGTCGAAGTGGTGGCCGGTGCGCGGGTCGACGTCGCGGACCGCGCCGATCATCTCGCTGGCGAAGAGGACGGACCGGCTGGGGATCACCCGCGTGAGCAGGTCGACGCCGGGCTGGTGGTAGACGCAGGTGTCGAAGAAGACGTTGTCGAGCAGCGCCTCCGGATCCGGCCTGCCCAGGGCCATCGCCAGGCCGCGGAAGCGGCCCCAGTGGTACGGCACCGCGCCGCCGCCGTGCGGGATCACGAACCGCAGCGTCGGGAAGTCGGCGAACAGATCGCCCTGCACGAGCTGCATGAACGCCGTCGTGTCGGCGTTGAGGTAGTGCGCGCCGGTCGTGTGGAAGGCCGGGTTGCACGAGGTGCTGACGTGGATCATCGCCGGGATGTCGTACGCGACCATCGCCTCGTACAGCGGGTACCAGCTGCGGTCGGTCAGCGGCGGCGCGGTCCAGCGCCCGCCCGACGGGTCGGGGTTGAGGTTCACCGTGACCGCGCCCAGCTCCTCGACGGCGCGGGTCAGCTCGGGCAGGCAGGTCGCCGGGTCGACGCCGGGCGACTGCGGCAGCATGGCGCCCATGGCGAACCGGCCGGGGTAGAGGGTGCTCACCCGGTGGACCAGGTCGTTGCAGATCCGCGCCCACGCCGAGGAGACGGCGAAGTCGCCGATGTGGTGGGCCATGAAGCTGGCCCGCGGCGAGAAGACCGTGAGGTCGCTGCCGCGCTCGTCCATCAGCCGCAGCTGGTTGGACTCGATCGCAGCGCGCAGGTCGTCGTCGGAGACGACCAGGTCTGCGGGGTCGGGGGCGGGGCCGCGGCCCTCGGCGGCGGCGATCTGCCGGTCGCGCCACGCCGCCAGCTGCGGCGGGGCGGTGGTGAAGTGACCGTGACAATCGATGATCATGAAATCGTCCTCGTGGGCGTCCGGGGCAGTGCGGGGGATCCGGGTCCGTGGGCGTCCCGGGTCAGTGGGCGTGGTCGCGGGTGGGCCAGCCCGTGTACTGCTCGGCCAGGTAGGCGCGTCCGGTGCGCGTCCCGACCACGTTGTCGAGCTCGCCGAGCTGACGACGCAGGTCGAAGGCGGAGGCGCCGGGCGCGGTGTGGAGCAGCCGGGTCAACCAGTACGAGAAGTTCTGCGCCCGCCAGATCCGCTGGAGGGCCCGCGGCTCGTACTCCTCCAGCGCGGCCTCGCCCGCCCCGCCGAGCGCCTTCAGCAGCACGTCGGCGAGCACCTTCACGTCGTGCAGCGCCAGGTTGAGCCCGCGGGCACCGGTCGGCGGCACCGTGTGCGCGGCGTCGCCGGCGAGCAGCAGCGAGCCCCAGCGCATCGGCTCCTGCACGAAGGAGCGGAACCGCAGCACCGTCTTCTCGGTGATCGGCCCCTCCGTGAGCCGGAAGCCGTCCTCGCCCGCCACCCGCGCCTGCAGCGTCTCCCAGATCCGGTCGTCGGACCAGGCGTCGACGGACTCGTCCGGCGCGCACTGGAAGTACATCCGCTGCACCGCCTCGGTGCGCTGGCTGATCAGGGCGAAGCCGTGCGCGGAGTGCGCGTAGACCAGTTCGGGCGCGCTCCTCGGCGCCTCGGCGAGGATCCCGAACCACGCGAAGGGGTACTCCGTGCCGTACCGCACCCGCCGGTCCTCCGGCACCAGGTCGCGGCACATGCTCCGCGAGCCGTCCGCGCCGACCACGTACCGCGCCCGGATCTCGTGCCGGGTCCCGTCGGGTGCCGTGTAGCGGACCCGCGGGGCGTCGGTCGTGAGGTCGAGGACCTCGGTGTCGCGGATCCCGAAGTGGACGGTGCCGCCGTCGCGTTCGCGGGCGTCCGCGAGGTCCACGAAGACGTCCGTCTGCGGATACAGCCAGGTGGAGGCACCGGCGAGCCTCTTGAAGTCGATCCGGTGCGGCCGCCCGGCCGAGCGCACCTCGATGCCCTCGTGTTCGTACCCGTCCCGCAGGATCCGGTCCGAGACCCCCGTCTCGACCAGGTCGCGGGCGACGTCGGCCTCCAGGATGCCGGCCCGCTGGGTCGTCTCGATCTCGTGACGCGTGCGGGTGTCGAGGGCGACCGTCCCGACCCCGGCGCGGCCCAGCAGGTGCGCCAGCATGAGGCCCGCCGGCCCCGCACCGACCACCGCGACCGGAACCGAGACGACGGAGTCGACGGGGGCGTCGGCCATGGCATCTCCCAAGCAGCTGTGAGCGATCCGAACAGTTCGGAACGGCCCGAACGCTGCCAGCCTGCCCAGCCCCCGGTCTGCGGTGTTTCCGTCAGGCGGAAGCCGGTCCCGAACTCAGTCCGTCGTCCGGGTACGCCTGCCGAGCTCGTCGGAGATGCCGTACGCGGCCCGCAGCAGCGGTTCGCGCAGCGCACGCGCCCTGCTCGCGCCGCGCGCCGTGATCACGATCCCCAGTGCCGCGCTCACCGGCCCCGTCCGCCCGATCCGCACCGGCGCGGCCACCGCCACCGTGCTCTCCGACAACTGCCGGTCGCTGACGAAGACCTGCTCGCGCCGGATCCGGTCCAGCTGCGTCCGCAGCGTCTTCGGATCGGTGACGGTGTGCGGGGTCCACGCCCGCTGCGGCGAGCCGAGGACCTCCTCCTGGATGTCCGGCGGCGCGTGCGCCAGCAGCACCCGCCCCATCCCGGTGGACCCCACCGGGAACCGGGTCCCGACCCCCGTCAGGAGCTCCACCGAGCGGTGCCCGGCGATCCGCTCCACGAAGACGAGTTCGGTGCCCTCCCGCACCGCCAGCTGCACGTTCTCGTGGGTCGCCTCGTACAGGTCCTGCATGAACGGCAGCGCGGCGTCCCGCAGGATCTGCGTCCGGGGGCAGCCCGCGGCGATCTCCCACAGCCGCAGCCCCACGTGCCACGACCCGTCCTCGCCCCGCTCCAGCGCCCCCCAGGCCGCCAGTTCGCTCACCACCCGGTGCGTGGTGCTCAGGGCCAGACCGGTCCGCTGGGCGATCTCGGATAGTGTCTGGGCGGGGTGCTCGCGGTCGAAGGCCGCCAGGACCTCCAGTACCTTTCCTGCCGCCGTGCTCCGGGTCGTGCTCACGTCGCCAGTCTCGCAGACGGGTGTCGAGCCACCGGGCGAGCGTGCCGACCACCCCCTCCGCCTACCGCTTCCCTCTCCCTTCCGTCTCCCACTTTCCCGCTCCCCCCTTCCGCCTTCCGCCTCCCGCAGGCGTTTCGCAGACATCACGACCGAGGAGTCGACGTGCACCGTGAACTCGTGGGGCTGTCCTCGATGGCGACCCGCCCGATACTCGCCGACCTGTCCGAGCACCTCCGGCTCGCCCATGGCACGCCGGTGCGCTTCGAGTCCGCCGGCGGCGTGGAGATCGCCCGCCGCGTGCGCGAGGGCGCCGAGGCGGACCTCCTCGTCCTCGCCGCCGGAGCCCTGACCGCCCTGGAGCGGGAGGGCCATGTGCGCCCCGGATCCGTCCGCCCGCTGTGGATCTCCCAGGTCGTCGCCGCGGTACCGGCCGGCGCCCCGGCCCCCGCCCTCGACACCGTCGGCGACCTCCGGGCCGCCCTCACCTCGGCGCGGGGCGTCGCCTACTCCACCGGACCCAGCGGCACCGCCCTGCTCGACCTGCTCGACCGCCTCGGCCTGGCCGGCACCCTCGCCGGCCGCCTCGTCCAGGCCCCGCCCGGGGTCCCGGCCGGCAGCCTCCTGTCCACCGGCGCCGCCGACCTGGCCTTCCAGCAGCACAGCGAACTGATGGACCTTCCGGGCGTCACGGTCCTCGGCCCGCTGCCCGGCGACACGGCCATCACCTCGGTCTTCGGCGGCGGCGTCCTCGGCTCCGCCGCCGACCCCGAGCGGGCCCTCGCCGTCCTCGGCCTCCTCGGCTCGCGGGAGGCGTCGCGGCTCGCCGGCGCCCGGGGGATGACACCAGCGCTCTGAACTGCGACTTCACTCGGATTCGATAGGGTCGGAGTGGAGGTGGCTCGTGTCCAAGGAAGAGGACCTGTTCAAGGCCGTCGAGGCGCTGCTGGCGGGCGGTCCGCGGTTCCCCGCGCCCGCCGAGCGCGCCCGGCTGCGCGAGGCGGCGGGTGTCACCCAGGCCGCGCTGGCCCGCGCCCTGGACACCACCCCGCAGACGATCAAGAACTGGGAGGCCGGGCGCAGCGAGCCCCGCCCGCCCCGCCGCGCGCCGTACCTGGCTCTGCTGGAGGGATGGGCGGAGCGCTACCCGGCGGCGAAGGGAGACGCCCACGCGACACCGGAGCTTGAGCTTGAGCTTCAACCGGAGCCGGAGCCGGAGCCCGCGCCGGAGCCCGCGCCGGAACCGGAACCGGAACCGACGCCGGCACCGGAACCGGTGAAGGCCGTCGCACGCGCAGGCGCGGCCAGGGTCAGGCGCGTCGCCAAGCCCGCTCCGTACGACGACGACTCCCGCTTCGCCAACGGCCCGCTCGCCGTCGTCGACGCCGACGCCGATCCCGACGGCGCGGGCGGCATGTCCGCCTACTGCGTCGGCGGTCTCGTCCTCGACGTCCCCGCGCGATCGCTGCCCGAGCTCGTCGAGTGGGCGCTGACCGAGGCGCGCCTGGGCGCGCCGCGGCTGGACGGCTCCGGCTGGGACGCGGACCCGCTGCTCGTGCTGACCCCCGCCGCCCTGGAGCGGTACGGCCTGCCGGTCGAACTCACCGACGACGAGCGGGTCGCGGGCCGCCTCCCCGCCGGCCACCCCGCCGTCGAGGAGGTCGAGCGGGCCGACTGGCGGCTGACCCGGCGCGGCTTCGGCCCGTGGGCCCGGATCTACCGGCCCGCCCAGGGTGGCCGCCGCGTCTGCGTGCAGTTGTGCATCCCGTCGTGGCGGGCGCTCGACACCCGCTCCTGGGGCGCCGCCGCCGACCTGCCGCCGGCCGAACTCGCCCGCGTCCTCGGGCTGTACGCGTCCCGGGTGATGACCCCCCGCGGTTCGACGGCCGTCACCGGACTGGAGCTGATGACCGCGCTGCACCCGCCGACCCGCGCCTCCGAACCGGACGCCGAGGGGCGCCGGCACAGCGTCCACCGCCCCGGCTCGCTCGGCAAGGACCCGATGGACCCGCCGCCCTGCGAGGCGGTCGACGGCCACCCGGTCCTCGCGGACCTGCCCCGCTTCCACGTACGGGGGCCGGGGGAGCGGATCCTGGAGGAGGCGTACGACTGGGCGCGGGAGCTGACCGACGAGGAGTGCCTGAAGCCGCACCTGGTCGGCATCGACGTCAACATGGCGTTCGGCGCCGCCGCGAACGGCGCCGTCGTCGGCCTCGCCGCACCGCCCGTCCACACCGCCTCGCCCGTCTTCGACCCGAAGGTGCCGGGCGCGTGGCTGGTCGACCTGTCCCACGTGGACCTCTCCCGCGTCCGGGTCGGCAAGGAGTGGACGCGGCTCCGCGGTGACCTGCTGCCCAGCCCCTTCACGCCGACCGGCGAGACCCCCACCGGACCGGCCTGGTACGCCACCCCGACCGTCGCCTACGCCGTCGAACTCGGCTACGACGTCGCCCCCCTGGAGGGCTGGCTGCGCCCGGAGGCGGGACGCTACCTGGACGGCTGGTACAAGCGCCTGCGGGACGCGTACGTGGCGACGATGGCGGACCTCGGTGTCGGCGACGGACTGCCCGCCGCCGACTACCTGAGGGCGATGGAGCGGTACAAGGAGCGCGACCCCGAGGCGGCGATCGTCCTCGACGCGATCAAGAACACCGTCAAGGGCGGCATCGGCAAGCTCCAGGAGAAGGCGCGCGGCGGCGGATGGCGGCCCGGACTGCCGTGGACCGCGCTCGCCCGGCCGACCTGGCGGCCGGACATCCGCGCCGTCGTCATCTCCCGGGCGCGGATCGGCATGCACCGCAAGATGGTCGCGCTCGCCGCCGCCACCGGCAGCTACCCCATCGCGGTCCTGTCCGACTGCGCGGTGTACGCCGCCGACGGCCCCTCCCCGCTCGACGTCCTGCCGTACACGCCCGACGGCAAGACGGTGCCGGGCTCGTTCCGCATCGGGGTCTCCCCGGGCATGGTCAAGCACCAGGGGACCAGGACCCCGCTCTGGGCCGAGCAACTCCGCGAGGAGACCGGCGACCCGCTGCTCAACCTGGCCCGCTACATCGCGTAGCCGCGGCCGGCGGCACCCCCGTGGTGACGGGGACACGGCATCACCATCGAGACCGGCGACGGCACCGGCGGAAAGACAGGAGAGTGGCAGCATGGCGGTGAGGTCGGTCGGCGAGGGTCTGGACCGGGTCCTGGACAAGGCGATGACCCGTAAGCCGCCGCAGTCGGCCGGAGCGCAGATGCGGTTCCTGGTGAAGCGCCTCAAGGGCACCGGGGCGGTCGCCCGGCTGCTGGGGATCTCCCAGCGCACGGTCGAGCGGTATGTGAAGGGCGAGATCAAGCGGCCCCGGCCGGAGCTGGCCGCCCGGATGCGGGAGGAGACGCGCAGGCGCTGGCAGCCGAGGGTGAAGGCGCAGGCGCGGAGGACGGCCGGCACCACGGCCGGCCTGATGATCGACGTCCGCGCCAGCCTCGGCTACGACGCGCCCGCCGGCACCACGGACGAGGCCCGCGAACGCCACCTCACCCTCGCGCTGCCGCCGCAGCACGCCGAGCGGATCTTCGCCGCGCAGGAGCGTGGCGAGCAGGAGATGCGCAGGGCGGTCGAAGACGCCCTGAAGGACGTCTACTTCCAGCAGCGCGGGACCCGCGCGGCGAGCCTGGAGGAGGTCCGCATGATCGACGTCGAACACATCGAGTTCGACCTCTGACCGCACCGGCGGACCCACAGCGGCGGACCCACAGCGGCGGACCCGCGCCGGCGGACCCGCGCCGGTGACTGGGATCAGCCGGGGCGGAAGACGCGCAGGCCGGACACCTCGAAGGACATCTCGTCCGTCGCGGGATCGGGCGCCGGGTGGTAACGGCCCGCGCACACCGAGAGGTTGACGATCAGGCAGGCGTGCCAGGACCGCCCGACCCCCCGCCCGTCGGCGAACACCTCGGAGCCGTTCACCCACCACCGCACGGACCGCGCCCCGAACTCGGTCCGCAGGTCCACCCAGCCGCCGGGACGCACGGCGGGGGAGCGGTAGTAGCGGTGGGCGCCCCGTACCCGGTTGGAGAGTTCGAGCAGGTCCGGGTTGTCCGGGTGGTACTCGAAGACGTCGACCTCCTGGCCGCCGTCGCGCCAGGTCCAGATCGCCGGCCAGGCGCCCGTCTCCTCCGGCAGCCGGACCCGCGCTTCCAGGACGTCACCGGTCCGCACCTCGAAGCCCTCGGCGCTCCCCTCCGTGGTGAGCAGGCCGCTGTCCCACAACCCGTCCGGGCGCCGGGTCGCACGGAAGACCCCGGAGCGGCTGTACGCGGGATCCTCCACCAGGTGGTCGAGCTTGTTGTCGAGCGGATTGACGGGACCGCCGTCGGGATAGGCCCACGACCGCCCGGCGACCCACTGCGCGGGCGACCCGAAGTCGGCGGTGAGGACCGGATCGTCGGGGAGGGGTGGCACGGCCATGGCGGCTCCTCACGGTGCAGGCGGCGAACGGGCGAGCGGGGGCGGGTGGTCGACAAGGGGCACTGCATGGCTCCCCGCGTCCCGCCCCGCACATGCGGAACCCTCGCCTCCCTGGCGAGAACTCGTCACGGGCTGGCGGTCGCCTCCGTGAACGTGCCGTCCTCGGAGGCCCGTTGTCAGTGCCGGTCCCTACGATCGCCGCATGACCGACGCCTACACCGTCCTGTGGACCCACGACACCTGCCGTGCGCTGCGCACGGCCGGGCGCGTGGGCCGCCGGCCGCCCGTCGCCTTCTCCGGAGTGCACCAGTCCCTGCCGTCCTGGGCGGGGGCGAAGACCGGGGACGACGTGTACGCGCTGCACGTGCGTCAGCGGGAGGTGTTCGTCGTCTCCCGGATGCGGGTCCTCGACACGGAGCGGAGCGCGTGCTGTGGCGCGGAGCCGGCGGCCTGGGGCGACCCGTCCCACCCCGGCCACGAGGACTGGGCGATGCTCGGTGCCCACGGCTGCGGGGCGACGGCGGTCCACGTGGACGCGACGCCCGTCCGCTTCGACGTGCCGATACCGGGCGAGCTGCTGACCGTGCTGACGTGGCGCAATCGCCGCGGCCGGACCCGACAGGCGAAGTACGTGGTCGACGGTCGCCTGGAGAGGTCCATCAGCCTCCAGGGCTTCTACCGCCTGGCCCCCGGGTCCGCCGCCGCGCTGGGCGAGCTGGTCGAGCGGGCCGCCGCCCCGTGAACGGAACAGACGGGCGGCCCCCCGGGTCTCAGTCCCGGACCAGGCAGAAGGGGTGGCCCGCCGGGTCGGCGAAGACGCGCCAACTGCGCTGCCCGTCACCGCCGTCGAGCAGGGTGGCGCCCAGCGCGAGCGCCTGTTCCTGGGCGCTGTCGAGGTCCTCGACACCCAGGTCCAGGTGGAACTGCTGGGGGCGGGCCGGGTCCGGCCAGCGCGGCGGGCGGTGATCGGCCACCCGCTGGAAGGCCAGCACCAGCCCGCCGTCGGTGTGCAGCGTCGACCAGTCGTCGTCGAGCGACCAGCGGGGATCGGGGCGGTTCACCTCGCCACCGAGCAGGGCCCCGTAGAACCGGGCGAGCTCCCCGGCGTCCGGACAGTCCAGCACCACACACTGCAGTTTGGCGATCACGCCGCCAGCGTAGGTCACCGGGGGCCGTACGCGTGTGCCGCGACCAGGCGATGGCACCCCCGCCGGCGTACGCGACGGGCCCGGCCGGACGGGTGCGTCACGCGAGGGGGCCGGGCTCCGTGTGGTGGTCCACCAGGCGGGTGAGGAGCCGGAGGAACTGGTCCCGCTCGTCCTGGTCCAGCGGGGCGAGAAGGACCTCGTGGACGTCGTCGAGGACCTCGTCGAGGCGGCGCAGCCGGCGGCTGCCCTCGGGGGAGAGCGTGACGATGTTGCGGCGCTGGTCGGCGGGGTCGGGCGACCGGTCGACGAGGCGGCGGTCGGTCAGTTCGTCGAGGACGCGGACCATGTCGCTGCGGTAGATGCCGGTGCGCCGGCTCAGCGTCGCCTGGCTGGCCGGACCGCCGTCCGCCAGGGAGGCGAGCACGGCGTAGTGCCACTTGCGCGCGTCGGCCCCGGCCAGTCCCTCGCCGACCAGACGGTCCGAACGGGTGGTGAGCTGCGACAGCAGCCGACTCGCCCGCCGCCGGAGCCGATCGGGGGAGCTGTCGTGTGTTTCTGGCCTGGTCATGGCGGGATCCTATCCATTGCGTTAGTGGCACTAACGCCATAGTTTCGTTAGTGCCACTAACGCCGACGTCGGCCGTGGCCGCGAACAGGAAGGAACACCCGTCATTCCCGCCCTCTCATCCACCACCCTGCGCATCCCCACCCCCGACGGCGAGGCCGACGCCTTCGCCGCCCGCCCCGACGACGGCGAGCGCCACCCCGGCGTGCTGCTCTACAGCGATGCCTTCGGCCTGCGCCCCGAGCTGGAGCGGCGAGCCCTCGACCTCGCCGCCCACGGCTACCACGTCCTCGTCCCGAACCTGTACTACCGGACCGGGCCCGCTCCCGTGGTCGAACTGCCCGCGCACATCAGCGCGGAGCTCCGGCCCGCGGTCATCGAGCGACTGATGCCGTTCCTGGAGGAGGTGCTGGTCGGCGAGCGCATCCTCACCGACGCCGAGGCGTACCTCGCGTTCCTCACCGGCCGGCCCGAGACCCGTCCCGGACCGGTGGGCGTGATCGGCTACTGCATCGGCGGCGCGCTGGCCCTGCGGGCCGGGGCGGCCCACCCCGACACGGTCGCCGCCGTCGCCGGCTTCCACCCCGGCTTCCTCGTCACCGACGAGCCCGACAGCCCGCACCGCCTCGTCGCCACCCTCAGCGCCGAGGTGCACCTCGGCCTCTCCGGCAACGACATGACCCCCGAGGAACTCGCCACCCTCGAAGCGGCCCTCGCCGCGGCGGGCGTCCGCCACACCGTCGAGACCTACCCCGGCACGGTCCACGGCTTCACCATGTCCGACACCGACGCCCTCCACCCCGCCGGCCTCCACCTCCACTGGACCCGCCTCCTGTCCCTCCTCACCCGCACCCTGCCCACGGCCTGACCCGACGCCGGGGCCCCGGGTGCGGCGCCCGCACGCGATCGCTGATCACCGCCGTGCGCGAGAGCGAGGAAGCCGCTGGATTCCCGGCCTGGCCGGGAATGGTCGATCTGGACCGGGTCGACCACGTCGAGGACGTCCGGCCGGCCTCCGGGGCGGAGCTGGAAGGCTTCGCCGGCGGCGGCGCCGGAGGTGCGTACCTCTTCTGCGGCGACGCCCGCGCCGGCGAGGGCCGACCGGTCAGGTCGCCGGCACCGGGACCGGTGACCCGCCCCGGAGCCAGGTGGCTGCGAAGGAGCCGTCCGGGGGCAGGGTGTCGGCGGTGCCGGGACTCTGGCCGGCCGTCATGACGGGTTCCGTTCCTGTGTGTCCGGAGTCGTCGGGAGGGAGTCGAGCCAGTCGAGGAGGCGGTTGCCCTCGCGGGTCATGATCTCCGGGTCGCGGAGGGCGTTGGCCATGAGGGACATGCCCTGGTAGCCGGAGACGAGGGTGAGGGCCAGGCCGTCGGGGTCGGGGAGGCCCAGCGCGCGGAACTGGTGCGCGGCCCAGTCGAGGAGGCGGCGGATGACCGCGCCGGCCTCGGCGTCGAGGGTTCCGTCGGCGCGCTTGTCGAGCTCGACGGCGAGCGTGCCGGTCGGGCAGCCGTAGCGCGCGGCCGTGTCGCGCTGGGCGATCCACCCCTCGATCAGCGCCTTGAGGCGCTCGCGCGGGTCCGTCAACGCGTCGAGGTGTACGGCGAGTTCGTCCAGGTGGGCCGAGTGCTCGGCGAGCGCGGCCCGGACCAGTTCGTCCTTGGTCTTGAAGTAGTAGTAGACGTTCCCCACGGGGACGTCCGCCTCGCGCGCGATGTCGGCGAGCGTGGTGCGCTCGACTCCCTGCTCGTGCAGGACCTTCGCCGCCGCGGCCGTCAGCCGTCGCCGCTTCTGGGACGCCAGCTCCCGCCGGTTCACTGAGTTGGTCACCCGACTCACTATAGACAGCCCGGGGTGGGGGCGTGCTACGGTCGTCCCGTTCAGTCAGTCAGTCAACTAACTCACTTACTTCGGGGGTTCGAGATGATCACTGTCACGGGTGCGACCGGCAACATCGGCCGGACGCTGGTGGAGCTGCTGACCGGCGCGGGCGAGGAGGTCGTCGCCGTCTCGCGCCGGCCGCGGCCCGTGGAGCCCGCCGCCGGAGTCCGGTGGGTCCAGGCCGACATGGGCACCCCGGACGGACTGCGGTCCGGCCTCGACGGGGCCCGCGCCCTCTTCCTCCTCGTGGGCGGCGAGCTCAACAGCCACGGCGAGGACCCGGCCGTCCTCCTCGACAGCGTCGAGGACTCCGGCGTCGAGCGGATCGTCCTGGTCTCGTCGCAGGTCAGCGCCACCCGCCCGGAGGCCGCCTCGCACGCCCGCCTGCGCGCGTTCGAGGCCGCCGTCCGCGCCACCGGGCGGGACGTCACCGTCCTGCGCCCCGGCGGCTTCGCCTCCAACGCCTTCGCCTGGGCCGAGACGGTCCGCGCCCGGCGTACGGTCCTCGCCCCCTTCGCCGACGTGGCCCTGCCGGTCGTCGACCCGGCGGACATCGCCGCGGTCGCGGCGGCCGCGCTGCGCGAGGACGGGCACGCGGGCCGTACGTACGAGCTGACCGGACCCGAGGCGATCAGCCCGCGCCGGCAGACCGAGGTCCTCGCGGAGGCCCTGGGGGAGGAGGTCGCGTTCGTGGAGCTGTCCCGCGCCGACGCCCACGCCCACCTCGCGACCTTCATGCCGGAGGACGTCGTCACCGGCACCCTGGACGTCCTCGGCCTCCCCCTCCCGGAGGAGCAGAAGGTCAGCCCCGACGTGGAGTCGGTCCTCGGCCGGCCGGCCGCCCCCTTCGGCGCGTGGGTGGCACGCAACCTCCCGGCCTTCCGGTAGACCGGAGCCGGCCGCCGCGGGCACCCCTGGCGGAGGGAGGGCGAGGCGCCGCGTCCCTCCCTACCGGCCGGCCGTCGGGCCGGCGTCGGCGGCGCCCGCGCGGCGGAAGTCCATCACCCAGTTCACCACCCACTCCTCCGTCCCGGCGGGGGCGAACGCCTGCTCCCAGCGGGCCGTCCCCGCCGTGATCCCCGACCAGCGGAACCGCACGCGGACCGGCGTGTCGCCGTGGTGGTCGTCGCCGTGGAACTCGCCCGTGCCCCCGTCCGCCGAGAACCGCCCCCGGACCGGCGGCAGCAGGCGGCCGGTGCGGGTGCTCGACCAGTTGAGCGTCCACTCGCCGGTGTCCGGCTCGTACAGACGCAGGGTCAGGCCGCTGAAGCCCTTCGACGGGAAGACGATCTCGTCGACGTGGGCGCGGCCGTCCCAGAAGAGGCGGCCGGAGGTGTGGCCGTCGAACTCCTCCCAGCCGGAGGACGGGTCGAGGAAGTCGGTGAGGGCGCGGTTGCGCACGGTCCACTCGCCGACGAGGAAACCGAAGCCGTGGACGGTCATGCGGCCGGACCCCCGCTCCCGGCGCTCGTCGCCGTCGTCCCGGTGCGCAGCGAGTCCGCGAGACGGCCCGGCAGGTCGGTGCCCCGGTGCAGGACGGCGAAACCCGCGGCCGGCGTGCCGTCCGGCTCCGGAAGCAGCTCGGGGAGCAGGGCGTACGCCGCCTTCGCCACCTCCGGTTCGATGCCGGCCTGGTCGGACGTGACGTGACAGCGCTTGACGTGCCGGCCGCCGATCCCGACGGGCTCCGGCACGGTGAGGATCTTCTCCGTGAAAGCCATGGCTGGACCGTACGAGGACTTCACTGACACGGTGTGTCAGTGAAGTCCAGCCGTCTTCTGTCGATCCTGCTGCTCCTGGAGACCCGCGGGCGGATGACCGCCGCCGAGCTCGCCGCGGAGCTGGAGGTCTCCGTCCGCACCGTCTACCGGGACGTCGAGTCGCTGCACGCCGCCGGAGTGCCGCTCTACGGCGACGCCGGACACCGCGGCGGCTACCAGCTGCTCGCCGGCCACCGCTCGCGGCTCACCGGCCTGTACGCGCGCGAGGCCGAGGCGCTGGTCCTCGCCGGACTGCCCGTCGCCGCCGACGAACTCGGCCTCGGCGGCCACTTCGCCGACGCCCAGCTGAAACTGCGCGCCGCCCTGCCCGCCCCGCTGCGCGAGCACGTCGACCGGCTCCGCACCCGCTTCCACATCGACGCGCCCGGCTGGTACGCGGAGTCCACCGAGGCCCCGTTCCTGCCGCAGGTCGCCGAGGCCGTCCGCGCCGGACGGGTGCTCGCCGTCCGCTACCGGCGCTGGCAGGAGCCGGCCGAGGTCGACCGCCGGCTCGCACCGTACGGCCTGGTGCTCAAGGCCGGCCGCTGGTACCTGGTCGCCGGGCCCGGCCCGCGCACGTACCGGGTCGACCAGATCATCTCCCTCACCGTCACCGACGAGGAGGCGACCGCCCCGCCCGGCTTCGACCTGGCCGCGCACTGGCGGGAGAGCCAGCGGGAGTTTCACGCCCGCCTCCACCAGGGCGAGGCCGTCGTCCGTATCTCCCCCGAGGGCGCCGCCCGCCTGACCGGCGCCGCCGCCCGCGCCGTGGCCGACACCGGCGTCCCCGAACCCGACGGCTGGACCCGCGCCACCCTCCCCGTGGAGACCCCCGACCACGCCCACGCCACCCTCCTCGCCCTCGGCACCGAAGTGGAGGTCCTCGCCCCCCGGGAGCTGCGCGACCGCGTCGCGGCCACGGTCCGGACGCTCGCGCGGCGGTACGCCTGAGCCGGCTACTCCGGGCGGCCGAAGCGCCGCGACGCCCAGAGGAGGGCGAGCGCTCCGGCGGTCAGGAGGAGGGCCGCTTCCAGGAGGAGGGGCGGCTGGTGGCCGGCCCACGCGACGGTGGTGCCGGGGGCCTGGCCGGGGACGCGGAGGGCGATGGAGCGGCGCAGGATGTCCACGGCGTACGCGAGCGGGTTCACGGCGGTCAGCGTCTGCGCCCAGCCGGGCAGGGACGCGAGGGGGAAGAAGCCGCCGGAGAGGAAGAGCAGCGGCATCATCACCAGGCCGAGCAGCGTGTGGAACGTCTCGGGGCTGCGCAGGCCCACCGCCAGCGCCAGGGACAGCGCGGTGAGGGTGAACGAGGCGAGGACCATGCCGCCGAGCAGCAGCGCCAGCAGGACCGGGTCGTACGGCAGGCCGACCGTACCGGCCAGGGCGAGGAGGACCGCGCCCTGGACCGTCGCCACCAGGGTGCCGCCGGCGCAGCTGCCGAGCAGCAGGGTGGTGCGACCGACGGGGGCCATCAGGAGCTCGCGGAGGTAGCCGCTCTGACGGTCGGTGATCAGGCGGATGCCGACCATGATGGCCGGGGTCTGCACGGTCATCATCAGCATGCCGGGGAAGAGGTACGTCCGGTAGCCGACCCCCAGCGACCCGGCCGGGATCAGCGCGGCGAGACCGCCGCCCAGGATGAACAGGTACAGCACCGGGTGCAGCAGCATCAGCGCGGTGGGGACGCGCTGCCGGGCGAGCCTCAGCAGATCGCGATGGACCAGGGCGTGCACCGCGCGCAGCTCGCGCCGGAGGCGGGACGCCGGGGCCGGCACGGCGTCGCCCCGGCCCGGCAGGGTGAGCGTCGTCATCGGCCGCCTCCCGTCCCCGCCGGGCCGGCCATGCTGCGGCCGGTGTGGTGGAAGAAGACGTCGTCGAGGGTGGGCGGGGTCGCGGAGGCGGCGTGCACGGCGACGCCGTGGACCTCCAGCGCCGCGCACAGACGCGGAATCCAGGCGCTCCCGTCGGGCACCCGCAGCCAGACGCCGTCCGCGTCCACGTGGACCGTCCGCTCCGGAGGCACCAGCAGCAGGGCGACCCGGCGGGCCGCCGCGTCGTCGCTCGTGCGCAGCACCACCCGGTCGTCCCCGATCGCCGCCTTCACCTCCGACGGCGTCCCCCGCGCCACCAGCCGCCCCCGGTCGATGATCGCGAGACGGTCGCAGTGCTCCGCCTCCTCCAGATAGTGGGTGGTGACGAAGAGCGTGCTGCCCTGCCGGTCGCGCAGCGCCCGCAGATGCTCCCAGATCTGGGCCCGCGCGTGCGGGTCGAGCCCCGTCGTCGGCTCGTCCAGGAACAGCACGCCGGGCTCGTGCAGCAGCTGCCGGGCGATCTCCAGGCGGCGCCGCATGCCCCCCGACAGGGTGCGGACGGGAGAGCGCCGCCGGTCGGCCAGGCCAGCCAGGTCGAGCACCTCGGCGGTACGCCGGCGGACGTCGGCGCGGCGGAGCCCGTACAGGCGGGCGTGGACGCGGAGGTTCTGCTCGGCCGTCAGGTCCGGGTCGAGGGCGCTGTGCTGGAACAGCAGGCCGACCCGGCGCCGTACCCGCTCGGGCTCGGTCACGACGTCGGCACCCGCCACGACGGCGCGGCCCGAGGTCGGGCGGGCGAGGGCGCACAGCATCGCGATGGTGGTGGACTTGCCGGCGCCGTTGGGGCCGAGGAAGGCGAAGGTCTCGCCCCGGCGCACGTCCAGGTCCAGGCCGCGCACCGCGTGGGTGAGGGAGCCGTCCGGGCCGGGGTAGCTCTTGACCAGCCCGCGGGTGCTGATGGCGGCGGGCGCGGTCTCGGCGTGGTCGGACGGGTCGGCAGCGGCGTCGGGGACGCCGGTGCGGGCGGGCTCGTGGTCACGGGCGTGCAGCTGCATGGGTCCGGTCCTCGTCGAGGGGGTCGCCGTCGGTGGACGGCGGGATGCGCCGGCGGGCGCCGGGAGGGGAGAGCGATGCTCTCCGGCGCGCCCGGCCGGCCGTCCGCACCGCCCGGCGGTGCGGACGGTGCGGGGCCTCCCCCGGCCGGCGGCTGCCCCGGGACAGCCGCCGGCCGGGGGAGGCGGTACGGGCTACGCGCAGCTCACACCGATACAGACGGTGTTGAGGAGCGTGAGCAGGCCGACGCACTCGCACGTCGCCGCGAACGGCGCTCCGTCGACGCCGACCGGGTCGGTCTCCGGAAGGGCGTGCAGGCGGGCGAGCAGTTCGAGGTCCTGGTTCTCCATGGCATTCTCCTTCTCTGTGCGGCGGCGGCAGGCTTTCTGCCGCTCAGACCGGCTGCTGGACCATCCAGTGCCGGGGCTCTGTGGGGTGGCGGACCCGGATGAGGAACGCCAGGATTCCGGCGGACCCGTCGCTCCAGCCCGTCGAGACGTCCCCGTACTCGTTGGGGAAGACGACATGGGCTCCGCGGCGGGACCCTTCGGAGACGAGGAGGCGGGCCAGGGCCTCGGCGCTCGCCCGGTGGGCGGGATCGCCGGTCGCCTCGGCCAGGTCGAGGAGCAGGTCGCCGTTGCCGGCCAGGCCGTGGCACTGGGTGAGCGCGGCGCGGGAGGCCCGCTCCACGACGGCCGGCGCCGACCGGCGGGCGAGGTCGCCGTACCGGTCGTCGCCGGTCGCCCGCCACAGCCGGACCAGGAACGAGCCGATGCCGGCCGAGCCGTGGCACCAGTACGGGGCCGTGGGGACGTCCCCGGTCTGCGCGGGCCACTGCGCCGCGCCGCCCACGTCCACGGCGTGCGCCACCAGGTGCTCGCCGGCCGCCACGGCCAGGTCGCGGTGGTCCGCGCGACCCGTGACGGACGCGGCGGCGAGGAGGAAGCAGCCGATGCCGGACGTGCCGTGGGCGAAGCCGAGATACCGCTTGCCCGCCTCCTCCGGCACGGCCTCCGCCGGGACCGGCCAGCTCGCCCCCGGCCCCTCGCGGTCCGCGGCGGCGGCCAGCCGGTCGGCCGCCTCCGCGACGAGGGCGGCGAGGCGCGGGTCGCCGGTGCGCCGCCACAGGTGGACGGCGGCGAGCCCGCCGCCCGCCGTGCCGTGCGTGATGTCGTGACTGGGCGTCGGCTCCTGCGGCGCCAGCGCCAGGGCCAGCGCGTGGTCGGTCAGCTTCCGGTCGCCGAGGACCCGCCCGGCCTCGTACAGCGCCCAGGCGGTGCCCCGCGCGCCGAAGTGCAGGCCGGGACGGGCGGAGCCGAGGTCGGTGCGGTCGGCGATCCAGCGGCCGGCGGCGGCGAGTGTGGCCGGCAGCCGCGGATCGCCGGTGAGCTCGAAGTGCCGCGTCAGCACCGCCAGGACACCGGCCGCGCCCTGCTGCACCGTGCAGGGGTCGGTCTCGCCGGCCCGCGTGGAGACGGGCCAGAGCCGCCGGTCGTCGCCGGGCGTCATGGTGTCGACGAGGTGACGCACGATCCCTGCGACGGCGGCGTCGATCGCGTCGTCGGGACGGGAAGGAGCGCGGTCGGCAGCGGCAGAGGCAGCGGCGCTGACGGGCTTCGGCGGGCACGCCGCCGCCAGGGCCTCGCGGGCGCGGGCCGGGTCCCAGCGTGCCGCCGGGTCGTCCCGCATGAGCCCGAGGATCAACTCCCGCATGCCGTCCGGAAGTGGTACGACGGCGGTGCAGGCGGTCAGCCAGTCGGCCAGCCGCTCCTCCGCGGGCCGGTCCGCCGGCTCCTCGGCCAGCAGGTTGGGCACCTTGCCCGTCAGGACGAAGCACACGGTGGCGCCGAGGCTGTAGGCGTCGGCCGTCGGGGAGACCGGCGCGTCCACCAGCCGCTCGGGGGCGCTGAAGCCGGGCGTGCCCACCCGCGTCGGGAGCGGGGCGTCCTCGGCCAGGACGGCGAGCTCCAGGTCGATGAGGCGGAGTTCGCCGTCCGGGCGGACCATTACGTTGCCCGGCGTGAAGTCCCGCAGCACGCACCCGTGGGCGTGGGCCGCGGCCACCAGCTCGATCAGCCGTCCGACCTGCGCGGTCGCGGCGGCCCGGTACCGCTCGCCGCCGACGTCGCGGAAGTGCTCGGCGACCCAGGTGCGCAGCGGGACGCCCGGCACCTCCTCCTGGGCCAGGAACAGGTGCCCGCCGTGCTCGAACAGCGCGAGCGGTTCCGGCGCGAGGCCCGTGCCCCTGAGCTTCTCCAGCGCCCGGGCCTCGGCGCGCAGCCAGTCGCGGACGTCGAAACCGGAGGCGTCCGCCTCCACGTGCGGCCGGGTCTCCTTGACGACCACCGGCGCGCCCGTGCGGACGTCGCTGCCCCGGTAGACCCCGCCCTTGTTGGTGTGCCGGATCGCCTCGCGCACCGCGAACCGGCCGCCGAGCACCAGCGGACGGCTCTCCGCCCCCGAGGGGCGCGGCGCGGCCGGCGCCGCCGGGGCGGGGAACGGGCTGACCGCCCACTCCGGCGGTGTGTACCGGCCGGTCCGCCGGTCCTCGACCGGATTCCCGTCGGGGTCCTCGACGTACCAGACGAGGAGTCCGTCGCCGGACAGCCGGCGCCGGCCGACGAAGGCGCCGTACCGGTAGTGCACGAGGCTGTTCACGGCGTACTGCTGGTCGGACAGGATCCGCGGTCCGGCCAGGCCCGCCGTCGCCCGGTGCAGCTCGGCCGCCAGCCGGGCCGCGTCGGCGTCCGACCGCGGATAGACGGTGACGAACTTCCCGGAGCTTCCCCGGGGCGTGGCACGGGAGTTGAGCGCGCTCACCTGCTCCAGGGAGCGGGCGAACTTGAACCCCGACGCGTCCGGCAGCAGCACCTCGAGGGACCGCGCGAGGACCGCCGGCGCGGAGCCGGCCGTCGCGGACACGTGCAGCTTCCACCCCTGCGGGCGCTGCTCCCCGGAGCGGGGTGCCACCCGGCACCACATGTCGTCCGACTCGGTCGTCCAGCGCCCGCCCGTACCCGTGGCGTGCAGCGCTCGGTGGAGGAGGTCTTCCAGTACGGCTTCGGTGGTGTGGCTCGTCATGCCCATCCCTCTCAACGGCGAGAACCGCTGGCGGGAACGTGCCCGGCGCACGTGCCGAGCCCACATACCGACCCCCTTGTTCACCGGATTCGGCGAGCGCGCGCCGTCGTCGTCCCACCGTGAGGCGCGCCTGGCGCAGAAGGGCGCACGGCCGCTCGCTCAGGGGCGGCAACGGCCGTGCGGGGCTCGGGAGCTGGGGAGATCGGCGGGTTCAGCCCTCCCGCGCCAGGCCCAGCAGGGGAAGCTCCAGCGGCCTGTTGCCGTCCTCCGCGTCCCAGGCGGTGTACGCCAGGGAGGAGGGTGCGGGGACGCGGAAGACCACGTGCAGTCCGGTCACCACCATCGACGCCAGCCGACGGTAGGCGACGGACGGGGACGGCCAGGGGAGTTCGGCGCACCAGTTGCCGACGCGGTCGTCGGCGTCCGGAGCGCGCCAGCCCGCCGCGACGAGCAGCCGGCCGCCCTCGTCGCCGGCCCGCGCGGCGCCTTCGAGGTGCCGGTCGCCGGAGAGTTCCGCGTACAGCGACTCGGGGTCCTGGCGGAACTGGGCGTACCGCGAGCCCTTCGCCGTCTTCGTCGGCGGGGCGGCGCCGGTCTCGGAGACGATGACGACCGCCCCGGCCGGCAGGGTGGCCAACTGCGCGGCCAGCCGCTCCTGGAAGCCGTCCCAGCCGGTCATCGGCCCTCCTCCGTCGCGTGGCGTCCGTCCTGGGCGGCCAGCCAGGCCCGGGAGGCCAGCGTCAGCCGGACCGAGCCGGACACCCGGCTCAGCACGAGGGCCGTGTCCCGCCGCTCCCACCGGACCTCGGCGTCCGCGCCGGGCCGACGGTCGGTGGGGGCGCCGAGCGGCCCCGACAGCGCACCGGTCAGCCGCGCGAACACGTCCGCGCCCGCCGCCCAGTCGCCGCCGGTCTCCGCGACCCGCAGCCCCACGCTCTCGACGGTGCCGTGGCGGCCGTGCAGTTCGGCGCCGTCCGCCCCGAGCCCGGCCGCCAGGAAGTCACCCTCGGCCCGCACCACCAGCAGCCGGCGCCGGAACAGCCCCCGCCGCGGCACCCCGTCCCCGGCCGGCACCCACTCCAGGGCCCGCAGCCCCTCCGCCAGCCGCACGACCTCGGCGTCGCCCAGGGCGCGCCCCCGTTCCTCCGTCATACGCCTCCGGGACCCGGCGCCCCGAAGGACCCGGCCCCTGCCCTCCTCGCGGTGCTCCCTCACGCCACTGTCCGAGGATCCTCGCACGGTCAGTGGAGCACCTCGCGCTCCCACTCCCCGCGGGGCTGGGTGTGGAGCCGCCAGTAGTGGTCGGCGATGTCGTCGGGGTCGTACGCCGTCCCGGGCGCGACGGCGCCGCCCACGGTCACCGTGGCGACGTGCACCCCGGACGGGCCGTACTCCGTGTCGAGCAGCTCCACCAGGGCCCGCACCCCGGCCTTGCCGAGCGACAGGCTGACGTACGGCGGCTTCATCTCGGGCATCCCGCCGGTGACGACGAAGGTCCCGCGGCCGCGCGCCGCCATGCCGGGCAGCAGGTGCGCGGCGGTGGTGAGGGCGCCGAGGACGTTGACCGCGTAGGTGTCCAGGTGGTCGCGGAGCGGGAGTTCGCCGACGGCGTCGGGCCGGATCACGGCCGCGTTGTAGACCACGGCGTTCGGCACGCCGAGTTCGGCGACGGCCGTGTCGAGGGCGGCCCGGAGCCCCGTCTCGTCGGTGACGTCGGCGGTGAGGGGCAGCGCCCGTACGCCCAGGGAGGCGAGGGACCCGGCGCCCGCCGTCACGGTCTCCTTCGTGCGCGCGACCAGCGCGATGGGCAGTCCCTCCCGCGCGAACCGCCGGGCCACCGCCTGCCCGATCCCCGGCCCCGCCCCGATGATCAACGCCCCCGCCATGACCGCCTCCGTCTCTCCTCCGTCGCTCCGTGCGACGGCACCGAGGTCAACAGCCCCCGGCCGGCGGATCTTCCCGGACCGCTGTCGCGATCCGCGGCGCCGACCCGGGGGACCCGGGGCACGCGCCGGGTTCCGCTTGACCTTGACACGGTGGCAAGCCTTTGACTGCCGGGCGAGGAGGTGGTCACGATGACCATGACACAGCAGGACGCCGACGTCGTAGGACGGGCTCTGCGGGCGCTGGAGGACGGGCGTCCGTCGGTGCGGCTGCGGGCCGCGCTGGCGGTCGGCTCGGCTCCCGACCCCCGGTTCGTGGACGCGCTGGTGGAGCGGTGCGGGGTCGAGCCCGAGTTCTTCGTCCGCGACATGCTGACCTGGGCCCTGACCCGGCACCCCGTCGAGCTGACGCTGCCCAGGACGCTCCGCGAGCTCGGCTCGGAGCGGCCGCAGGCGCGCAGCCAGGCGCTGCACACGCTCTCCAAGCTCGGGGACCCGCGGGCGTGGCCGGCGATCACGCGCGGGCATCTCACCGACGCCGACGACGAGGTGGCGCGGGCCGCGTGGCGCACGGCGGTGCTGCTCGTGCCGGACGGCGAGGAGCCCGCCCTGGCCGAGGTGCTGGGCGCGCAGCTCGGGCGCGGCGGCCGGGACACCCAGCTCAGCCTCAGCCGCGCGCTGATCGAGCTCGGCGACGTGATCCTGCCGGTCCTGAACGCCGCCTCGACCGCATCCGACCCCGGCGTCCGCGCGCACGCCCTCGCCACCGAGCGGATCCTGCGCGACCCCGAGACCGGCTTCGCGTACGCCATCGAGGAGGCGAAGCGCGTCGTGGCGCTGGACGGGGCCCCGGGGCAGGGAGACTAGGGCCTGTCGACGGGAGGGACACACAGGCGTGTTGATCGGTGAGGTGGCACGCCGCTCCGGCGTCAGTGCCCGCATGCTCAGGCATTACGAGTCGCTCGGTCTGGTGCGGCCCTCGGGCCGCACCGGCTCGGGCTACCGGGAGTACCGCGACGAGGACATCCGGCGGATCTTCCACATCGAGAGCCTCCGCTCGCTGGGGCTGTCGCTGCGGGAGATCGGCCGGGCGCTCGACGACCCCGGCTTCACCCCCGCGCAGCTCGTCGGCGACCTCATCGAGCAGACCCGGGCCCGCGTCGCCGCCGAGACCGAACTGCTCACCCGCCTCCGCCGGATCGCCGCCACCGGCCCCGCCAGCTGGGACGACGCCCTCCAGGTCGTCGCGCTCCTCCAGGCCCTCGGCTCGGGCAGCAAGGACGCCCGGCAGCGCGCCGCGCTGTCCTCGGGCGACGAGGTCCCGGTCCCGGTGGAGGCGCTGGTCGAGGCGGCGCTCAGCGAGACGGAGCCCAATGTCGCCGGCGCCCTGCGCTGGGCGCTGGCCCGCTCCGGCGACGGCTCCACCGCCCTCCTGGCCCGGGCCCTCGGCTCCCCGTCGGCGGCGGTGCGCGAACGGGCCGTCCGGGCCCTCGCCGCGCTCCCCGGCGACGAGGCGGCCGCCCGGCTCCGCGACGGCCTCGGCCACCCCGACCCGGTGGTCCGCGGCCAGGCGGCCCTCGCACTCGGCGGCCGCGGGGAGCCCGGCGCGATCCCGGAGCTGGTGCAGATGGTGGTGGACGGCAGGAACGACACCGACGCGGCGGACGCGCTCGGCGCCCTCGCGACCGACGACGGCGCGGCGGACGCGATCGCGGCCCGGCTCGTCGACCGCCTCGCCGACGCCGCCACCGGCCCCCCGGCCCGGGGCCGCCTCACCCAGGCCCTCGCCGACGTCCCCGGCCCCGTGGCCTCCCGCGCCCTCACCGACCTCACGGCCGACGAGGACCCCGCCGTGGCCCTCACCGCGGCCTACCTCCGCGGACTCCGCGACACCTCCTGACGCCGCGCCGTCCCGCTACGCCGTCGCCGACGGCCCCGTCGTCCCGCTCGTCTCCCAGGTGAGGTGGGCGGAGGCGGCGAGGGAGCGGAGGAAGCCGGCCGCGTCGAACAGCTCGCCGGCGGAGGCCACGCCGGTCGTACGGGTCCGGCCGGTGAGGATGCGGTGCACCGCCTCGACCGCGAGCGGCGCCGTGACGGCGTAGATGTCCTGGCCGGTGGCCGTGGCCCGCCGTTCGGCGCCGCCGGAGCGTACGACGACGTCGACGAGGAAGGTCTGCGCGGACCGGCCGCGCTCGTCGACCGCCGTCGGGGTCGGCGTGTCCGCGCCCGTGACGCCGCCGGCCGCCTCGGTCGACATGTAGGTGGTCACGGTGGGGACGGAGAGATGGCTCGGGATGGTCACGACGTCGGCCATCGTGAACTCGCCCACGACCGGCCGCGGTCCCATCGGGGCGGGGAACGACCAGGTCAGCGTGGGCAGTTCGTCGGTGTGGTACTCCAGGCGCCCGTCCGTGAAGCGGACCCGCCGGCCGCCGCGCCGCTCCGCCGACACCTTCCCGGCGAGGCGGGTCCCCTCCGTGGGCTCCCAGCCGCTCAGCCCGTACGCGACGTGCGCCTCGTCCGCCGCCGTCCAGTCGCCCATCGCGGCGGTGGCCAGCAGGTCGCCGAGGCCGCCGTAGAACGCCATCGCCGGGAGGACCACCGTGCCCGCGGCCCGCGCGCGGTCGGCGTACCGGGCGAAGGTGTCGGCGTTGGCCTCGATCTCGGCCGCCACGTCGACGTACGGGATCCCGGCCCGCAGCGCGGCCTCGATCAGCGGGCCGGCCGTCGTGGCGAACGGCCCCGCGCAGTTGACGACGGCGTCGGCGCCGGCCAGCGCCCGGTCGAGCGCCGCCGGATCGCCGACCGCCGCGGGGCGGACGTCGAGCCCGGGGTACCGCTCCGCCAGCGCGCGCAGCTTGCGGTCGTCCCGCCCCGCCAGGACCGGGACGAACCCGCGCTCCCGCAGGTGCGCCACCACGAACCGGCCCGTGTGTCCGTACGCGCCGTACACCGTCACCGTCTGTCCTGCCGCCATGAGGTCACTCCCCGTGCTGTGCCGCGTCCGGTCGACTGCGGCTCGTGTGACCATCCTGGAATGGTTGAATGCGCAACGGTGAGTGTCGGAAACGACATGCCCCGTACACTTCCGGACATGACCTCTGTCGCGCTGGCCGTCACCGACGGGATGCTCCACTTCGAACTGGCCATCGCCCACGAGGTGTTCGCCTCCGCACCGGACGCCGTGACCGTCCCCTGGTACGACCTCGCCGTCTGCGGACCCGAGCCCGTCCCCTTCGGCCCGTTCCGCCTGGAGCCCGACCACGGACTCGACCGGCTCCGGGACGCCGACACCGTCATCGTCCCCGGCTGGGCCGACATCGACGTCGCCCCGCCCGCGGAACTCGTCGACGCCGTGCGCGCGGCCCACGCGGCGGGCGCCCGCGTCGTCTCCCTCTGCACCGGCGCCTTCGTGCTCGCCGCCGCCGGACTCCTCGACGGCCGCCGCGCCACCACCCACTGGGCCCACACCGACGTCCTGGCCGCCCGCCACCCCGAGGTGGAGGTCGACCCGGACGTCCTCTACGTGGACGGCGGCAGCGTCCTCACCTCCGCCGGCAAGGCCGCGGCGCTCGACCTCTGTCTGCACCTGGTACGCCTCGACCACGGCTCGGCGATCGCCAACACCGTCGCCCGCAGGCTCGTCGTGCCCCCGCACCGGTCCGGCGGACAGGCCCAGTTCGTCACCGCCCCGGTGCCGGCCCAGGACGACCACCCGCTCACCGCCCTGTTCCCCTGGGTCGTCGAGCGCCTCGACCGGCCGCTGACCGTGGAGGACCTGGCCCGGCGGGCCGGGATGAGCTCACGCCACCTGACCCGCCGCTTCCGCGCGGCCACCGGCACCACCCCGCTGCAGTGGCTGCTCGCCCAGCGGATCCGCCGGGCCCAGGAACTGCTGGAGCGCACCGACGACAGCGTCGACGCCATCGCCACGGCCACCGGCATGGGCACCGCCACGACCCTGCGCAGGCACTTCAACCGGACCCTGGGAGTCCCGCCGGACAGCTACCGCCGCACCTTCCGCACCCGCACCGGCGCCATGACGTCGTCGCCGTGACGTCGCCATGGCGCCGGCCGTGACCGGCGTCGGGCCTGTGCGTCAGTACGTCAGGATCCCGGGGTCCGTCACTCCCTCCGCGCCCGTCTCCACGTGTCCGGCCAGGCGGCGCACGAAGTCGGTGTGCGCGGCGGAGGTGACGGTGACGTCGTACCACCGGCCGGACGCCGTGAGCGGCACCGAGTGGGTGACGGTCGCGCCGCGGGCCACCGTCAGCGTCTGGGGGGCGCCTCCGTAGGCGTGGGTGAGGGTCACCGTCGTCGTCGGGCCGGCGTTGGTGAAGGTCAGGTCCAGGTTCCCGGTGGTGGCGTTGTGGCGGGCGGTGACCTCGGGGACGGCGGTCTTGCCGGGGGAGCGGAAGCGGCGCAGGAAGCCGTTCGGGCCGTGCACGGTGAGGTCGGTGGTGCCCTTGGAGTACTTGGTGTTCCAGGTGTCCGCGATCGACGTCCCGGCCGCCGCCGTGTACGTCCAGGGGGCGTCGGTGCGGTTCGCCGACGTCACGTAGAACTGGGCGCCGGCGGACGGTCCGCCGCTGAAGGCGAGCCGGAAGGTGCCGGCGGTGGTGTCGGCGGTGCCGTCCACGTACGGGGCGTACTTCAGCGGGCGGGTGGGCTTGGACCCGGGCTCCTGGCGGGGCATCGAGCCGACGGCCGGCGCGGTGGCCGGGAAGTCGGGGTGGCGGTCGCGGTCGGGCGGGTAGTAGCCGGCCGTCGGCGGCAGCGCGACCGGCTGCGGCTGGGCGCGGGTGAAGTCGAAGGCCGAGGTCAGGTCGCCGCAGACGGCCCGCCGCCAGGGCGAGATCTGCGGCTCCTGGACGCCGAAGCGGCGCTCGATGAAACGGATCACCGAGGTGTGGTCGAAGGTCTCGGAGCAGGTGTAGCCGCCGGTGGACCACGGGGACACGACGATCATGGGGACGCGGGGCCCGAGGCCGTACGGTCCGGCGACGTACCCGGTCTTCCCCGGGAAGTGGTCCAGGGCGGTCGGGACCGTCGACAGGCCCTGCGCGGCCGAGGCCGGCACGTACGGCGGGACGACGTGGTCGAAGAAGCCGTCGTTCTCGTCGTACGTGATGAACAGCGCCGTACGGGCCCACACGTCGGGGTTGGACGTCAGCGCGTCCAGGACCTGCGCGATGTACCAGGCGCCGTAGTTGGACGGCCAGTTGGAGTGCTCGGAGAACGCCTCGGGCGCCGCGATCCAGGAGACCTGCGGCAGCCGGCCGCCCTGCACGTCGGCGCGGAGCCGGTCGAAGAACCCCTCGCCCGCCTTGGCGTTCGTGCCGGTGCGGGCCTTCTCGTAGAGGGGGTCGCCGGGCTGGGCGTTGCGGTAGGTGTTGAAGTACAGCAGCGAGTTGTCGCCGTAGTTGCCGCGGTAGGCGTCGTTGATCCAGCCCCACGAACCGGCCGCGTTCAGCCCGTCGCCGATGTCCTGGTAGACCCGCCAGGAGATCCCGGCCGCCTCCAGGCGCTCGGGGTACGTCTTCCAGCCGTAGCCGGCCTCGGCGTTGTTGAGGACCGGCCCGCCGCCCGTGCCGTCGTTGCCGGTGTGGCCCGACCACAGGTAGTAGCGGTTCGGGTCGGTCGAGCCGATGAACGAGCAGTGGTAGGCGTCGCAGACCGTGAACGCGTCGGCGAGCGCGTAGTGGAAGGGGATGTCGTCCCGGGTCAGGTACGCCATCGTCGCCTTGGTCTTGGCGGGTATCCACTGGTCGTAGCGGCCCTGGTTGAACGCCTTCTGGCCGCCCGCCCAGTCGTGGTTGAGCCCCTGGAGGAACTCCATGCCGAGCTGCGCGCTCTCCGGCCGGAAGGGCAGCGTCACCTTCGAGCCGTCGGCCTGGTTCCACACGGACTTCCCGCTGGGCAGGGTGACCGGACGCGGGTCGCCGAAGCCGCGGACGCCCTTCATCGCCCCGAAGTAGTGGTCGAAGGAACGGTTCTCCTGCATGAGGACGACGATGTGCTCGACGTCCTGGAGCGTGCCGGTGGACCCCTGCGCGGGGATGGAGGCGGCGCGGGCGATGGACTCGGACAGCGCGCTGAAGGCGACGGCGCCACCGGCGAGCTGAAGGAACCGGCGGCGATCGAGGTCGGCCATGGGGGAGTAGTCCTCCGGTAGTCGAGCGGACGGAAACGGAACGGCGGCCGGAGAACCGGCGTGCGAGCGCCCCAAGAAGAGCGCCCGAGAGCCACCGGCCCGCGACCGTCCCGTGACTTCCCGCTGTACGCCCGGCGAAATCCCCCGCGGCGCGGGAACCGGAGCTGACCGGGGCCCGGGTGTCGGGTGGCCCGGGGACGTCGGGGACGATGGGATGGTGATGTATCTGGACAGACGACTCGCCGGCAGCTGGTTCGGCGCCGTCGTCAACGTGATGGAGTCGACCGACATCGACTTCCTGCCCGACGGCTGGGGCTGGAGCACGCTGGACAGCGTCAGCGGACAGCTGTCCGTCTCGCGCTTCCGCTGGTCCACCCCGTCCGCCGGGGTGCTGCGGCTCCGCTGCTTCTGGGAGGTCGGCGGGGAGTCCGGCCGGGAGGGCTTCAGGACCGTCGAGTACGCCGACCCGAGCGAGGAGGTCATCGTCGCGCGCTACGCGCTCGAACGACGACTCCACCCCCTCTCCGGCGAGTACGGGCCCGCGCTCGTCGTGGACCCCGCGATCGCCTACGAGTCCGTCTTCTACCGGGGCGTCGGCATGCCGACCGCGGCCGACGACCCCTCCGCGGCGGCGGTGCCCTACCCGCCGGAACCCCGGCCCGCCGCGCCCCGGCGGTAGGCGCGTGCACCGTCCCCGCGCGGGCGGGGCGGGCGCCGCGTGGAGGACGACGCGGAAGGGGCGCCGAGGACGGCGGCGGGTCCGGTCAGAGGTGGTCGTCCAGGAGGTCCCGCATCCCGGCGTCGGTCAGGACCCCCGTACCGCTCGCCACCGCCTCCCCGTCCTTCAGGAGGACGTAGGACGGGGCTCCGGCGACCTGGTGGCGCCTGGTCGCCTCCGGGCAGCGCGTGATGTCGGCGCGGACCACCGTCAGGCGGTCGGCGTACGCGTCGGCGACGGCACCCACGACGGGGTCCATCGTCCGGCACGGCTCGATCGCCTTCGGCCATGTGCCGACGAAGTAGGCGAGGACGGGGACCGAGCTCATCCGGAGGATGAAGTCGAATTCCGCGTCCTCACGGGCCTGGTGCACCCGCCGCGCCATGGAAGCTCCTGACCTCGCGTTCTGTCGTACCGCCCCATCATCTCCCGCGCGGCACCGCCACGCCGCCGGTGTCGGCGTGGCGCAGCTCCTCCAGGAGCTCGCTCTGGCCCACCAGCAGTTCGGTGAGGATCCGGCGGGCGGCCTTCAGGAGGTCCGCCACGTCGCCGCCGGCGAGGGCGTAGCTGACGGTCGAGCCCTCCCGGACGGAGACCACGATGCCCGACCTGCGCAGCACCGCGAGCTGCTGCGAGAGGTTGGACGGCTCCACCTCGATGTCCTTCAGGAGTTCGCGGACGGGGAGCGGGCCGTGCTGGAGCAGTTCCAGGACGCGGATCCGGACGGGGTGCCCGAGCATGCGGAAGAACTCCGCCTTGGCCTGGTACAGCGGCACCTGCATGCGACGACACTCCCTCCGGATCGAGCTGCCCGGACGACTCCGGTCCGACGTGCCGGATCCTTGATCCACGGATGGCGGTCATTCTCCCGTCTCCCGGCCCCGCCCACCTCCGACTGATCACTTTCGGATGTGTCGAGTTGAAGAGTTCTTCAACTCGAAGGCGTGCGGAGCCGGGGGACGGGAGGCGGACCTACAGCTCCAGATCCGCCTCGATGCGCCGGAGCTGGTGCCTGGCCATGGCCAGGTTGGCCCGGCTCTTGTCCAGGACCATGTACAGGAACAGGCCGTTGCCGCCACGGCCCTTGATCAGCCGGATCAGGTGGTACTGGGTGTCCAGGGTGATCAGCACGTCCTCGATGCCTTCGTTGATCCCCAGCATCTCCATCGTGCGGATCTTCGCCCGGATCACGTCGGTGTTGCCGGCCGCCGCGACCGTCAGGTCGAGGTCCTTGCTCCCGCCCAACGTGCCCAGGGCCATGCCGCTGGTGTAGTCGACCAGCGCGGCCCCCACACTGCCCTCGATCGCGGTCATCGCCTCTTTCAGAGACGTCTCCACACTCGCCATCTCTCGGTGCTCCCTCGGTTCTCGACGGCCGGGCAGGACTGCGCGTCCGCGGCCGGTCCGGACGGTGATCGCGGACGTCCTCCACTAGACACCAAGTGGGCGGGGAATGAGGGGCTTTCGCCGGAAGACGATGCCCCGGGCATAGGACAGCGCGCCACCGCGGTGCACTCCTCACGGCCGGGAGCCGCCGGGCCCCGGGGCGGTGCGCCGTCCTATGGTGTGCCGATGAGCTCACACCCCATCGACCGCCCGGCCGACCTCGACGCCGTGCGCGACTCCTACGACCGGGTGGCCGACACCTACGCCGAGATGGTGCGGACCACCGGCATGGGCGACATCCGCGTCCATCCCTGGCTGAAGGCGTCGGTCGACGCCTTCGCCGACAGCGTGGGCGGCCTCGGGCCCGTCCTCGACGTCGGCTGCGGACCCGGCACGGTGACCGGCTACCTCGCGGAACGCGGCCTCGACGTCTCCGGGGTGGACCTCTCGCCCCGGATGGTCGGGAACGCGCGCCGGCTGTACCCGGACTGCCGCTTCGAGGTCGCCTCCGCCACCGAGCTCGCGCTCGGCGAGGCCACCCTCGGCGGGGTCCTCGGCTGGTGGTCGCTCTTCAACCTGCCCCGTGACGTCCTCCCCCAGGTCCTCGCCCACTTCGCGCGGGCGCTGAAGCCGGGCGGGTTCCTCCTCACCGCCACGCACGTCGGCGACGAGGACCTGGTCCGCACCGAGGCGTACGGCGGCGTGCCGGTGCGGTGGACGACGCACAAGTGGCGGCCCGAGGGGTTCGTGGAGCTGATCGAGCGGGCCGGACTGACCACGGTGGCCGAGCTCCGGCTCCCCGCCGACCGGTTCTCCGGGCCCGGTGTCGTGGTGATGGCCGGGAAGCCCGACTGAGCCTCAGGCGGCCGGCGGCCGAGGGCCGTTGTCAGTGGTGCCCCGTAGGTTCGGAGGTGTTCCAGGAGGACGTTCCGACAGGGGGCTTCGATGACGCATGCCTATGCGGGCACCGCACTGCGGGTGGTACTGACCGATGTCAGCGCGGGGGTGGTGGCGGCGTGGCGCGCCGCCTTCGCCGACGTGCCCGGCATCGAGATCCGGCGGGGTTCGATCCTCGACGAGGACGTGGACGCGTGGGTCACGCCGACGAACGCGGCGGGGCGGATGGACGGCGGCGTCGACGCGGCGATCAAGCGCCACCTCGGTGCCGGGATCCAGCTGCGCGTGCAGCAGGCCATCCGCGACCGGTTCGCCGGCGGCATGCCGGTCGGCAGCGCCGTCTGCGTCCCGTCGGGGGCGACCGTGCCGCGTTTCGTGATCTCCACGCCGACCATGGTCGCCTCGTCGCAGAACGTGAGCGACACGCTCAACGTCGCCATGGCCTGCGCGGCGGCCTTCCAGGCCGTCCACCGGCAGAACCGGAAGGCGCCGGGCAGCATCCGCTCCGTGGCGCTGGTCGGAATGGGCGCCCGGACCGGCCGGGTGCCGGCCCGGGTCTGCGCCAACCTGATGTGGACCGGCTACACGCTCTTCCACGACCACTGGTTCGAGGACGACGACGAGCTGCGCGCGACCATCACCGCCCAGCTGGCCGGCATCGACCAGGCGCCGCACACGACGCGGGTACGGATCACGCCGCCCAAAGGAGCACCGGCCAAAGGAGCCGCTGCCAAAGGAGCCGCTGGCAAAGGGGGCGCTGCCAAAGGGAGCGCCGCCGCAGGAGCCGCTGCCAAAGGGCGTGGCTTTCGCGGCTGAGCAGGCCGAGTCGGCCGCTGCCCCCACGCCCTCCTCCGACCCCGCAGGCACGACCACCGGGAGTTCCCCCGCCATGAGCGACACGACCGCGCCCGCCGCCCAGCCCGACCCGAACGACCCCCTCGCCCTCGCGGACCTCTTCACCGGCGGCGGCGAGCCCTGGCTGCCGCTGCTGAAGCCCGTCATCGAGGCCCGCCCGGACGCCGACCGGTTCATCGGACCGGGCCGCAGCCCGCAGGTCGTCCCGGTCCGCGAGCTCACCTTCCAGGCGCTCAAGCCCCACCCGCCGCACAAGTGGAAGGTCGTCGTCTTCGGGCAGAACCCCTACCCGCGGCCGGAGAGCGCCACCGGCATCGCCATGTTCGACAACACGTTCAACGACTGGAAGGACAGCCAGTTCGGACGGGTCGTCAGCATCCGCTGCCTCATCAAGGCGGCGGCGATGTGGAAGTACGGCATCGTCAAGAAGACGCCCATCGCCGACGTCCGCGCCCTGCTGAAGGAGCGGGACACGGTCCAGCCGCCCGAGTGGTTCCAGGCCATGCTCACCCAGGGCGTCCTCCTCCTCAACGCCTCGCTGACCGCCAGCGCCGACGGCGCCATGGCCACCGACCAGCACACCGGCTTCTGGCGGCCCGTCGCCGAGCGGATCGCCGAGGAGATCCTCCGCGCCAAGCAGGACGCCGAGGACCCCGAGGACCGGGGTGTCGTCTTCGCCTGGTGGGGCGCGCACGCCCGCAGCCTGAAGCGGACGGTGCAGCGGCTGGAGAAGAAGTACCCGGGCGTCGAGGTCCGCCACATCGACCACGCCAACCCGGCCGCTCAGGGCGACGTCTTCTGCGACGGCGACCACCTCGCCACCGTCAACGACGCCCTGCTGTCGCTCGGCGCCGACCCCGTCGACTGGCTGCCCAGCAAGGGCTGGAACCAGCCCCCGGCAGGCGCCGGGAAGGGCGCGGACCCCACCGGCGCCGGCGGGCCGGACGCCGACGTCGCCGCCCGGATGGGCGCCTTCATCGCCTCGACGATGGAGCTGCACCAGCTGTACCTGGAGCGGCTCACCAGCGTCCGCGACGAGGGCCATGTCCTGCCCCCGCTCACCGGCGTCTTCGACACCCCGCTGATGCCGTTCGAGGAGGCCGTCGCCCCCGTCACCCGCGTGCTGCGCGGGCTCGGCGGGCACATCGACCGCTCCCGCGAGTTCGGCAAGCGGCGCGCCGACGAGGCGGCCGGCGCCGGGCTCTCCGCCGACGCCATCGCCGCGCTCTTCCTCTACACCTGCGAGTCCGGCTTCTACCGGAACATCAACGCCGTCCTCCGCTCCCCGGACCGCGCCCGCGTCGTGCCCTACCTGCCCTACCTGCGGCTGCTCTTCGCGGCGGTGGAGGCGCTCCCGTCCCGCACCGAGCCGCTGTGGCGCGGCGTCGCCCTGGACCTGCGCGGGCAGTACCCGGTCGGAGAGACGGTCACCTGGTGGGGCGTCTCCTCCTGCACCTCCGAACTGGGCGTCGCCCGCTCCTTCCTCGGCAGCCGCGGCAAGCGGACCCTCTTCGAGGTGACGCCGGCCCGCGCGGTGGGCATCCGCAGCTTCTCCGCCTTCACCGGTGAGGAGGAGTACATCCTGGCCCCCGGCACCCAGCTGGAGGTCACCGACGTGAAGGCCGAACGCGGCGGGCTGTGCACGGTGAAGCTGCGGGAGGTGGACACCCGGCTCGTCTCCTGACGCCGCCGGCGGGACGGCCACCGGCCGCGTCGGAGCCGGGTCAGCGGTGGCCCGCCACCGTCTCCGACGCGGACAGGTCGCACAGGGCCTCGCGGTCCGGGCGGGCCGTCTTCGTCAGCAGGGCCGCCACGTGCTTCTCGACCGTACGGGGCGAGATGTAGAGGCGGCCCGCGATGGCCTTGTTGCTCAGGCGTTCCGCCAGCAGCTGGAAGACCTCGTACTCCCGGACCGTCACGCCCAGTGTCCGCAGCGGTGCCGGGATCCGGTCCGCGCCGCTGCGCCGCTGCCGGACCGGCGCGCCCGACTGGCGCAGCAGCGCCCGGCACGCGCCCGCCACGTCCGGGACGGCCGCGGCGTGGAAGTGCTCCTCGGCGCGGCGGAGCCAGGCCGCCGGGTCGCCCCAGCCGTCCTCCAGGGCCGCCTCGGCGGTCAGCCGCAGGCCGAGGTGGAGCGTGGTCGGGTAGGGGGCGGCCAGCTGCTCCGCCTCGGCGACGGCCGCCGCGGCCGCCGCCGGCTGGTCCGACCGGCCCAGCAGCACCGCGTGGGCCAGCAGCAGGAACTGCCGGTTCCACCGCATCCGGCCCGCCGAGGTGGCCGCGGCGCGCCGGTACTCGTCCCAGCCCGCCTCGCCCGCCAGCACGTCGAGCAGCAGCCGCAGCCCGTGCAGGCCGCTGAGGTGGAAGGTCGTCGGACTGTCCCGCTCCTGGGCCCGCGCCCGGTCCAGTTCGGCGAGCGCCAGCGGCCGGTTCTCCTCCAGGAGCGCGCAGAACGCCCGGGCCAGCCCGATGCAGAGCGGCTCCTCCTGGGAACCGGCCCCGTCCCAGCCGGTGAACTCCCGCAGCGCCTCCTCCATCGTCGCCCGGTCGCCCTGGTGCGCCGCCAGCGTCGCCCGGGTCATCAGCACGTACCGGACCACCGGCGCCAGCCGGAGCCGGACCGCGGTCGTCAGCACCTCGTCGCCGAGGCGCGCGGCCTCCTCGAACCGGCCGACCAGCACCGCCTGGAGGACGAGGATGGCGTCGATCGAGTACGCGATGGTGACCGCGCCCAGCCGCAGCGCCTCGTCCCGCGCCAGCTCCAGGGGGCGGGTCTCCCCGTCCGCCAGCCACTGGTTGCCGCCGATGCGCACCATCGCGTACGTCCGCGGGATGGGCATCCGGTGCTGTTCGGCGATCCGCCGGGCCCGCTCGAAGCAGAGCCGCGCCTCCTCCAGGTCCCGCTCCCGCGCGAGCACCCCGAGCAGCTCCCACGCCTGGCAGGCCACGGCCGGCAGGGCACCGGCGTCGGCCGCCGACACCGCGGCCCGGGCCAGCTTCTCCGCCGTCTCCGTGCGGTCCGGGCCCGGTGTGTCCAGCGCCAGATAGGCGGCCACCACGTCGACGGCGGCCGTCTGCGCCGGATCCCGTACGGTCTCCAGGAGCGCGCGGGCCTCGGCGATCTGCGCGTTGCCGTCGGCCCAGCGGCCCGCCAGATGGGCCACCTTGGCGAGCCGGGTGTGCAGCACGGCGAGCCGCCCGGCCTCGACGCCCGCGCCGACCAGCTCGTGCAGGCCCTCGGCGCGCTCGAAGGCGCGGTCGAACTCGCCGCTCTCGGCCAGCGCGGGCAGCAGCGACTCCAGCACCTCGGCCCGCGCCACCCAGTCCTGGCGCTTCGCCAGCAGTTCGTCGGCGCCCAGCAGCAGGGACACGCCCGAGCCCACGGCGCCGTCCGCGAGCGCGCGCCGGCCCGCCTCCGAGAAGAGCCGGGCCGCCCCGACCTCGTCGCCCGCGTCCCGGCGCAGCGCGGCGACGAGCGGGCACCACTCCCCGGGCAGCCCCGGATGGAGCTCCTCGACGACCTCGGCCGCCCGTCCGGACAGCTTCGCCCGGTCGGTGGGGGTGAGCTGGGCGAGCAGTGCTTCGGCGGTGAGCGGATGCCGGAAGGCGTACCAGTCGGGCGCCGGTTCGTCCGGCACCACCAGCTGGGCGGCGACGCCCGCGTGCAGCAGGCCGAGCAGGCCGTGGTCGTCGGTGCCGGACATCCGCTGGAGCACGGACAGCGGGAAGCGGCGGCCCAGCACGGCCGCCGCAGAGAGGAGCGTCCTGCCCTGCGGGCCGAGCCGGTCGGTGCGGTGCGCGATGCCGCGCACCAGTGTGCTCGGCACCTCGGTGCGCAGCGGGCCGACGACCTCCCAGGTGTCGCCCCGGTGGACCACCGTGCCGTGGCCGATCATGCCGTGGAGCAGTTCCTCGACGACGAACGGGTTGCCGGCGCTGGTGTCCCACAGCCGGGTCACGAGCTCGCCGGGCACCCGGTCCACCGCGCAGTCCAGGCAGGAGGCGACCATCCGCGCGACCTCGGAGCGGTCGAGGGGCCCCAGGCCGAGCAGGACGCCGGAGCGCCGCTGGGTGACCGAGTGCGCCAGGTCCAGGGCGGCGCACTGCTCGGCGCGGGTGGTGGCGAGCAGCACCACCGGCAGGTGCTCCAGGTTGTCCACCAGGTACTCCAGGACCACCAGCGTCTCGGTGTCGGCGTCGTGCAGGTCCTCCAGGACGAGCAGCGCGCCGCGCTCCCTGGAGACCACCGACAGCAGGCGCAGGACGGCCTCCGCCAGCACGACGAGCGAGCCGCCGTGCTGTGCCTCGCCGGCCCAGTCGGGGACCAGTCGGCCCAAGACCGGGCGGAAGGGGCCCAGTTCGCCCTCGTCCCACGGTTCGCCGCCGCGGAAGAGCGACATCAGCGCCTCGGTGAGCGGCCGGAAGGGGACCATCGGGCCGATCGTGCTGCCCCGGCCGCGCAGCACCCGCATCCCGGCGGAGAACGCCCTGCCCGTCGCCTCGGCCGCCAGCCGCGATTTGCCGATGCCGCCGTCGCCGACCAGGAAGACCGTGCTGCCGCGCCGCTCGCGTACCACGTCGAGGGCACGCTCCAACTGGGCGATTTCCGCGTCACGTCCGACGAGGAGGGGGGCTCGGGGATGCATGCCCGCGAATGTACCTGTTCATGCGGTCATATAAGCGACACTGTGTCAGGTATGCGTCACGCCCCGAAAGGAACGCGCCACCCCGGCCGGGCCGCGGTCACGGCGGCGGCCGCGCTCCGTCGGGACGGAGAGCGGCCGCGGGGGTGCGCAGGGGTTCAGAGGGGGAGGATCGGCATGCTCACGGTGGTGTCGATGTCGCTGAGGATCGCCACCAGACCCGTCCCGAGGGCGAGGCCCGCCAGGGCCCGGGCGCGGGCCGTGGCCCGGTCGCGCCCGGAGAGCGTGATCCGTCCGGCGGGCTCCGCCGTACCGCCGGCCTCCGGGGCGTCGGCGGCCGTGGCGTCGAGCGCGGCGATGGACTCACGGGAGGGCGTCTGCGGGTTCATGAAGATCCTTTCGCGGGTGCGGTTCGAAGGGGTGCGTGCCGTGCGTTTCCCACGGGTCGTGCGGGTCCGTGCGGATCGTGCCGGTGCGGGGAGGGCGGCGGTCACCGCGCTCCCGGTGAGGGATCGAGCAGGAGGAGGGACGGGACGGCGTCGGGGTATCCCAGCCGCAGCAGGGTGTGACCGATCCCGGACAGCCCGGTGAGCAGTCCGGGCGAGGACACCCCGTCCGGGGTGGCGCAGCGCGGTCCGTACCGGTCGAGGGCGCCGAGCAGCAGCCCCGCCCGGTGGGTGAGCCGGCCGTCCGCCCCGGGCACTCCCCGGTCGGCGGCCACGATCAGCGCCTCCAGCGTGCCGAGCTCGCCGTGGCAGAGGCTGAAGTCGCCCGGAACCGGACGCTCTTCGGCGAGGCGCGCCCACAGGCCGGCGGGGACCCCCGCCGACCCGACGCCGTCCAGCGTGGCGAGGAGCGTTCCCGCGAGTCCCGTACACCAACCCGGCCCCGTCTCACGGCCGGACCCGTCCGGCGTCGGGCCGAGCAGCGCCCGCCCGGCGGTGGCGTACGGGCCGTCCGACGCGTCGCCGGTCGCCGTCGCGTGGCGGAGGAGGGCCCAGCCCGCCCCGGCCCGACCCCGCAGGAAGCCCTCCGGAAGAGCGGCCGTGGCCGGGAGGAGCCGGTCCGCGAACTCGGCCGCCAGCGCGCCCGCCTGCGGCAGGCCGGTCTCCGCGCGCACCGCGTGGAGCGCCGCCAGGCCGCCGGCCAGTCCCGTGGCGACGTCCGCCGGAGGGCCGGCCGGATCGTCCGTACGGGCCGAGGCGGCCAGCGCCCGGAGCGCCGGCGGCAGCGACTCGGCCAGCCGCTCGTCGCCGAGCAGGGCGGACAGCCGGGCGAGCGCGTAACAGAGTCCGCCCAGGCCGTGGAAGCCGCCGGGGCCGACCGCCCGGCTCAGCTCGGGGGCGTCGGCGAGCGCGCGGACCAGCCGCGGCAGCGGACGGACCGCCCGAGACGCCAGCTCCGTGTAGCGGCCGACCCCGGTCAGGCGGCCCAACTGGGCCAGGAACAGCGCCACTCCGGTGTAACCGTCGGCGAGCCCGGCCCCCATCGGGGACACCGCCCAGTGGCTGCCGTCGACGAGCTCCAGGCCGATCCAGTTGGCCCGGGTGCCGTCATGGAGCGCGTGCCCCACGATCTCGTCGGCGAGGCCGCAGGCCGCCGTGAGCAGCCGCCGGGGCTCGGGCACCGCGGCCGGTGCGGGCGGCAGCGGCGGGGCGTCGGCGCGGTGGGTGACGCGGGGTGCCCGGCGGGTCGCCAGCGTGGCGGTGACCAGCCACTCCTGCCGGTGCCGGTCGACCTCGCCGAGGGCGGAGACCTTCCGCTCGACCGCGGCCAGCCCGGGCCCGGCCAGCAGGCCCGGCAGCCGTACCCCGCGCGACGACCAGACGTCGGCACCGTCGGGCCGGTGCGTGAAGACCGGGACGTCACCGTCCCACAGGTCCTCGATCTCGTGCTCCACCAGCCGCCGCCGCACCGGGTCCCCGGCGGACTCGGCGTACAGCAGGGAGAACAGCACGTCCCGGTCGAGCGCGTCGCCCAGCACCTCGGGATGGGCCGCCTCGTCGAGCAGCGTCGCGTACAGCCGGGTCGCCCGGCCCACCAGGCGCGCCGGAGCCGCCCCGAAGGAGGCCAACGGGCCGTCCGGGGCGAGCAGTTCCGTACGGTGGGCGACCAGGGTGTCGTATCCGGCGCGGAATCCGGAGAGCAGCGCCGCCTCGTACGCGCCCGGGTCCACCTCGCGGCCGTCCAGCGACGGACGGTTGGGGCTCGCGGCGTACGGGACCCGCCGGCGCACCAGGCGCATCGTGTCGGTGCCCGCGTCCGCCCAGCCGACCACGTCGGTGGGGGAGAGGTCGGCCCGGCCGCCGCCGACGGCCGAGATGTCCAGCGCCCCGTGCTCGCCGATCAGCAACTGCGGGAGCAGACACGTCCGGTGGACGGAGGAGGCGAGGGCGGCCGCGGCCGGGTCGGGGCCCGCCGTGGCGGCCACCGGGACCGAGGGGTGCATGAGCGTCTCGACGTCGACGGGCACCGGCTGGTCCCCGCACGCCACCAGGTTCTCGTGGTGCATGTCGACCCCGTCCACCGCGTACAGCAGCGCCAGCAGGGCGCCCTGTCGCCGGTAGAACCGGTCCAGTTCGGCGACCGACCGGCAGGGCCGGGCGGCGATGAACTCCAGCCAGCCGTAGCCGTCCCGGCGCACGGTCCGCGCCGTCCGCGGCCCGAGCCCGGGCAGCCGGGCGCCGAGCCAGGCCACGAGCCGGTCGAAGGAGGCGTGCTGGTCCAGCGGGCGCGGCTTGTAGACCACCGTGCGGCCGTCGGCGAAGCGGAGCAGCGCGACCGCGCGTCCCCGCTCATGGGTGTCCCCCTGGCCCAGGTCGAGAACGGCGAGCGCGCCGGGGTCGACGCCGTCGAGCAGGTCCGCCACGAGCGCGGCCCGGTCGGCGGCGAACCGCGCCAGCAGTTCCGCCGTGGCGGCGACGGCGTGCCCGCACTCCGTGCCGAGCAGCCGCGCGAGGACCGGATACCGGCCGAAGAGCGCGGCCAGGCCGTCGCGCGTGCCCAGCTCCGCCGCGAAGCGGGCGAACCGCCGCTCGGGCGTGGCACCGGACAGCCGGCCTTCGGCACGGGCGCGGTGCAGTTCGAGGACCAGGGTGCGCGCCGCGGTCCCCACCAGCCGCAGTCCGAGCCGCCGCTCGAACCGCCGCCGCACGGACTCGGCGTCGATCAGGCCGGCCAGGCCCGGCAGCGCCCGTGACCGCTCGGCCAGCGCACGGCCCGCCGCCCGCGTCAGGGGAGCGAGCGCCCCGGCGAACGCCACCCGCCACGCATCGGGCTCCGGCTCCCGTACGGGGTCCGGGCCGGCCTCCCGTGCGCCGGTGCCGTCGTACGGCTCCGGGCGCGGCGGCGCCGACGCCAGGGCGCGCTCCACGAACTCCGCCCACGCGGGGTGCCCGGCCCGGGCCGCCAGGCGCTCGGCCGGCTCCGCCACCAGCGCGGCGGCCGTCGGCAGGTCGGTGCCGAGGGCGGCCAGCCGGGCCCGGAACGTGTCGTCCTGGCCCAGCGCCGTCACCCGGTCCGCGAGCCGCGCCGCGGCGGCGCCGGCCGGGTCGGCGGCCGGCGCGCCGGGTGCCGCGAGCCGCTCCCGCAGGTGGAGGGCGGGCGCCCACCAGCCCGGGGCCAGGCCCGTCGCGGTGTCGTGTGTGGAGGTCGTGAGGGTCACGTGGACAACGGTGGCAGCGCGGGCACCGTACCCACATGGGGGCAACGCCCCCATGTTTTGCTCCGCGTCCCCCACCCACCGC
>NZ_JOGX01000018.1 GCF_000719555.1 Streptomyces sp. NRRL F-5727 | reverse complement strand
CCCCCGACCACTCCCCCGACCACTCCCCCGACCACCCCGCCCACCTCCCCGCCGCCGACGCCCGTCTCCGGCGCGCCCGAACTCTCCGTCACCGGCAACAAGTTCACCGACCAGAACGGCGCGGTCCGCCGGCTGCTCGGCGTCAACCGCTCCGGCGGCGAGTTCATGTGCGTCCAGGGCTACGGCATCTGGGACGGCCCGGCCGACGACGCCTCCGTGAAGGCGATCGCCGACTGGAAGGCCAACACGGTCCGCATTCCCCTCAACGAGGAGTGCTGGCTCGGCCTGGACAACATCAAGCCCGAGTACCGGGGCGCCAACTACGTGAACGCCGTCAAGGACCTGGTGGCCAGGGTGCTGGCCCACGGCATGACGCCGGTGGTCGAACTGCACTGGAGCCACGGCCAGTACACCGGCAACTCCTCCGGCTGCGCCGACGTGCACGCCTCCTGCCAGAAGCCGATGCCGAACGCCCAGTACACCCCGGCGTTCTGGACCTCGGTGGCCGACACCTTCAAGAACGACAAGCGGGTCGTCTTCGACCTCTTCAACGAGCCCTACCCGGACCGGGCGACCTCCACCGCGACCCAGGCGTGGACCTGCTGGCGCGACGGCGGCTCCTGCCCCGGCATCGGGTACGAGGTCGCCGGCATGCAGGACCTGGTGGACGCGGTCCGCGCCACGGGGGCGAAGAACCTGATCCTCGTCCCGGGCCTCGCGTACTCCAACGACCTCAGCCAGTGGCTGACGTACCGCCCCACGGATCCGGCGGCGAATCTGGCCGCCGCCTGGCACGTCTACAACTTCAACACCTGCTCCACCGAGACGTGCTGGAACGACACCCTCGCCCCCGTCGCCGCGCAGGTCCCCCTGCTGGCGGGCGAGATCGGCGAGAACACCTGCGGACACGCGTTCATCGACCGCGTCATGAAGTGGTTCGACGACCGCGGGCTCTCGTACCTGGGCTGGACCTGGAACACCTGGAACTGCAGCTCCGGTCCCGCGCTGATCAGTTCGTACGACGGCACACCCACCGCGTTCGGCATCGGGCTGCGCGACCACCTGCGCGCGCTCAACCCGTGACCTCCCGTTGAAAACCGCCATCACCCGAAAGGAACCCCCACCCCCATGAGCCGCACCAGCCGTACCGCCCTCCTGGCGGCCCTCGGCCTCATCACCGCGACCGGAGCCACCGCCACGGTCTTCGGCGCCACCGCCGGCGCCGCCACCCCCGGCTGCAAGGTCGACTACACCATCACCAACCAGTGGAACACCGGCTTCGGCGCCAACGTCGCGGTCACCAACACCGGCGACCCGGTGACCTCCTGGACGCTGGAGTGGAGCTACGGCGGCAACCAGCAGGTCACCCAGGGCTGGAACGCCACCATCACCCAGTCCGGCGCGGCCGTCACCGCCAAGAGCCTGTCGTACAACGGCACGCTGGCGACCGGCGGTTCGACCTCCTTCGGCTTCAACGGCTCCTACAGCGGGACCAACGCCGTGCCGGCCACCTTCAAGCTGAACGGCGTCACCTGCAACACCACGACGCAGCCGACGGACCCGCCGACGACGCCGCCCACCACCCCGCCCACGACGCCGCCGACCACCCCGCCGGCCGGCTCGAAGGCGGACAACCCGTACGCCGGGGCCAAGGTGTACGTGAACCCCGACTGGCGCGCCAAGGCCGAGGCCGAGCCGGGCGGCAGCAGGATCTCCAACCAGCCCACCGGCGTCTGGCTGGACCGCATCGCCGCCATCAACGGCACGCCCGGCGCCCGGGGCCTGCGCGCCCACCTCGACGAGGCGCTGGTGCAGAAGGGCTCCGGCGAGCTGGTCGTCCAGCTGGTCATCTACAACCTGCCGGGCCGTGACTGTGCCGCGCTCGCCTCCAACGGCGAGCTGGGCCCGACGGAGATCGACAAGTACAAGACGCAGTACATCGACCCGATCGCGGCGATCCTCGCGGACCCGAAGTACGCGGGCCTGCGCATCGTCACGACGGTCGAGATCGACTCCCTCCCCAACCTCGTGACGAACGTGGCCGGCCGTCCGACCGAGACCGCCAACTGCAACGTCATGAAGGAGAACGGCAACTACATCAAGGGCGTCGGCTACGCGCTCAACAAGCTCGGCGCGATCCCGAACGTCTACAACTACGTCGACGCCGGACACCACGGCTGGCTCGGCTGGGACTCCAACTTCGGCCCCTCCGCGGAGCTGTTCAAGCAGGCCGCGACCGCCGAGGGCTCGACCGTCGCCAACGTCCACGGCTTCATCGTGAACACCGCCAACTACAGCGCGCTGAAGGAGGACCACTTCAAGATCACCGACAGCGTCAACGGCACCTCCGTGCGCACGTCGAAGTGGATCGACTGGAACCAGTACACCGACGAGCTGTCCTACGCCCAGGCGATGCGCGACAAGCTGGTCTCGCTCGGCTTCGACAGCAAGCTCGGCATGCTGATCGACACCTCCCGCAACGGCTGGGGCGGCACCGCCCGGCCCACCGGCCCGGGCGCCCTGACCAGCGTCGACACCTACGTCAACGGCGGCCGGTACGACCGCCGCATCCACCTCGGCAACTGGTGCAACCAGTCCGGGGCGGGTCTCGGCGAGCGTCCCCAGGCGGCCCCGGCCGCCGGCATCGACGCGTACGTCTGGATGAAGCCCCCGGGCGAGTCCGACGGCGCGTCGAAGGAGATCCCGAACACCGAGGGCAAGGGCTTCGACCGCATGTGCGACCCGACCTACACGGGCAACGCCCGTAACGGCAACAGCATGTCCGGCGCGCTCCCCGACGCGCCGCTGTCGGGCCAGTGGTTCTCGGCCCAGTTCCAGGAGCTCATGAAGAACGCGCACCCGGCGCTGTAACCCTTCCACCCCGCGCCCGGACCCGGCGGACCGGGCGCGGGACCCGGAGTCCACGGAGACGGCCGGACGAGACCCCCAGGGTCCCGTCCGGCCGTTCCGTCGTCGCCGGGGTCCAGCCGCCCGGCAGGGGCTCAGCAGGACCCCCGGACCACCAGCTCCGTCGGGAAGACGCGGCGCGGGTCCTCCGGGGTGCCCGCGACGGCGTGGAGGAGCATCCGGGCCATCGTGCGGCCCATGCGTTCCGTGGGCTGGCGGACGCTCGTCAGGGGCGGGTCCATCAGACGGGCCACCGGGGAGTCGTCGACGCCGACGAGGGCCACGTCCTCGGGGATGCGGCGGCCCGCCTCGCGCAGGGCGCCGCGGGCGCCGGCGGCCATCACGTCGGAGGCGACGAAGACCGCGTCCAGGTCGGGGCGGCGGGCGAGGAGTTCGCGCATGGCCGCGCGGCCGCCCGCCTCGGTGAAGTCGCCGGGCGCGACCAGGCCCTCGTCGGGGGCGTGGCCCGCCTCGGCGAGGCCGGCGCGGTAGCCGCCGAGACGGGCCCGGGCGACGTACATGTCCAGCGGGCCGGTGACGGTGGCGATGCGCTGCCTGCCGCGGCCCACCAGGTGGGCGACGGCGGCGCGGCCCGCGCCGATGTTGTCGGAGTCGACGTACGGGACGGGCTCGGCCTCCGAGCGGCGGCCGTTCATGACGACCGGGATGCCGAGCTCGCGGATGCGGTCGGGCAGCGGGTCGTCGCCGTGGACGGAGGCCAGGAGCACGCCGTCGACGCGCTGGGCGGCGAGGTACTGCTCGAAGCGCTGGCGCTCCTGCTCGCTGCGCACCAGGGTCAGCAGCAGCTGCTTGTCGGCCTCGGCCAGTTCGGCGCTGACGCCGCGGATGAGGTCGAGGAAGTAGGGCTCGGCGAAGAGCCGCGCCTCGGCCTCGGGGATGACGAGGGCGACGGCGTCCGTGCGGCTGCCGGCGAGCGCGCGGGCGGCCTGGTTGGGTACGTAGCCGAGTTCGGCGACGGCCCGCGCCACGGCCGCGCGGGTCTGCTCGCTCACCCGCGGGGAGCCGTTGATGACCCGCGAGACGGTGCCCCGGCCGACCCCGGCGCGGGCCGCGACCTGTTCCAGGGTGGGTCTGCTGTTCTGCCGTCCGTTCACCGTCGCCGTACTCCCCTCGTCGGACATCGCGCCGCTCACCAGGGCCTCGGCGGGGCGGACCCCTCCGGCGGGCGGAGCGGCCGTGCCGGTGGAAACGGGGCCCGTGGGGGCCGCACCGGGATGGGAGCGCTCCCACCCTAGAGCACGGCGCTCCCGCCGCGCCACGCGCGCGTTCAGGAGATGACGTGAAGACCCGCGTCCTGGCGGCGCGAAACCCGCCGAACACCTTCCGGTAACGAATCCGCGTTCATGTCTTGACACCCCCACCCCCCCGGCGGCAACCTTCCGGCAACGACGTGGGAGCGCTCCCATCAGGGGAGCCGGCACAGCCTGCATCAGGTCCCGTCAGGGCCCGCCGAGCCGCGAGCAGCCGACCGGACCTCTTGGCGCACAACGAGCACCACCTTGGACGAGGAGAGTGGAATGCGCACTTCCAGCAGCAGACGCGGACGCCGCACGGCCGCCGCGGCGGTCGCCGCAGTGGTGACCGGCACGGTCCTGCTCACCGGTTGCGGAAGCGACACGGACGACGAGGGCGGGAAGGACGGCGGCAAGATCACGCTGCGGGTCGGCACCTTCGGCTCGTTCGGCTACGACAACAAGACCGGCGCGAAGCTCTACGCCGAGTACGAGCGGCTCCACCCGAACATCAAGATCGAGGAGTCGAACGTCTCCGACGGTCAGAAGTACTGGGACACCCTGAAGCTGCGCCTCTCCCAGAACAGCGGCGTCGCCGACATCCAGGCGATCGAGGTCGGCTACATCGCCGAGGCCACCGGCGAGAGCATGGCCTCCAAGTGGGTCGACCTGGGCAAGGAGGGCGGCGCCGACACCTCCAAGTACCTCGACTGGAAGGTCAAGCAGGCCACCACCGGCGACGGCAAGGTCATCGCCCTCGGCACCGACATCGGTCCGATGGCCGTCTGCTACAACAAGGAGCTCTTCGGCAAGGCCAAGCTGCCCACCGACCGCGAAGAGGTCGGCAAGCTGTGGAGCGGCGACTGGTCGAAGTTCCTCACCGTCGGCGAGACGTACAAGAAGAACGCACCCGCCGGCACCGCCTTCCACGACTCCGCGAGCGGTCTCTTCAACGCGGTGCTCTCCAGCGACCCGGTCCAGTACGCCGACTCCAGCGGCAAGCTCGACTGGGAGAACAGCCCCGGCGTGAAGAAGGCGTGGGAGCTCGGCGTGAAGGCGGCCGAGGGCGGACTCACCGCCAAGCTGCGCCAGTTCGACGAGAAGGGCACCTGGAACGCGGCCTTCAAGAACTCCAAGTTCGCCACCGTCGCCTGCCCGTCCTGGATGACCGGCATCATCAAGGACCAGGCCGGCCCCGCCAACCAGGGCAAGTGGGACATCGCCGCGCCGCCGGTCGCAGGCAACTGGGGCGGCTCCTTCCTCGCCGTGCCCAAGGCGAGCAAGCACGCCAAGGAGGCCGCCGAGCTGGCCGCCTGGCTGACCGCCCCCGAGCAGCACGCCAAGGTCTTCGCGGTGAACGGCAACATCCCGTCCACCAAGGACACGCTCCTCTCGTCCACGGTGCAGAACGCCAAGCTGCCGTACTTCGGCGACACCCCGGTCGGCAAGATCTTCTCCTCGGCGGCGGCCGGCATCCAGCCCGCCGCGATCAGCCGCTGGGACGGCCAGGTGAAGACCTTCCTCACCGACAACGGCATCCTCGACATCGAGCAGCGGGGCACCGACCCGGCCAAGGCGTGGGACAACGTCAAGAAGCTGGTCGAGGACAAGATCGACCAGTAGCGGGGACCGTGTGCCGGCCCGCCGCCACCGACGGGCGGCGGGCCGGCACCGTCCGCACCACCGCACGCATCGACCTGGAAGGACGCCACCCGTGGCCACCTCCGTACGGGCGGAGCAGGGCGGCACCCCGCCGTCCGCCGCACCGCCCTCCCCGCCCGCCCCCCGCGGCCGGCGCCGCCGCTCCGGCCCCGGAGGCTGGCGCAGCACCCTCTACCGCTGGGACGTCAAGGCGATCCCGTACGTCTTCATCGCCCCCTTCTTCCTCACCTTCGCCGCCTTCGGCCTCTTCCCGCTGATCTACACCGGCTACCTCTCGCTCAACCGGGTCGAGCTCGGCGGCACCGCCGAGTGGAAGGGCCTGGAGAACTACACCGACCTCGCCACCAGCGAGTTCTTCTGGAACGCGCTGTTCAACACCTTCACCATCGGTGTCATCTCCACCGTCCCGCAGCTGCTGATGGCCCTCGGCCTCGCCCACCTGCTGAACTACAAGCTCCGCGGCCGCGGCTTCTTCCGGGTCGCCATCCTCGCCCCGTACGCCACCTCGATCGCGGCGGCGACGCTGGTCTTCGCCCAGCTGTTCAACACCGACTACGGGATGATCAACAGCATCCTCGACTGGGTCGGGATCGGGCCGATCGACTGGAACAACTCCAAGTGGCCGGCGCAGATCGCGATCTCCGTGATCGTCACCTGGCGCTGGACCGGCTACAACGCGCTGATCTACCTCGCCGCCATGCAGGCCGTGCCGCAGGACCTCTACGAGGCCGCCTCGCTCGACGGCGCCTCCCGCTGGCGCCAGTTCATCAGCGTCACCATCCCCTCCATCCGGCCGACGATCTTCTTCACGATCATCGTCTCCACCATCGGCGCCACCCAGCTCTTCGGCGAGCCGATGCTCTTCGGCGGCAGCGTCGGCATCAGCGGCGGCAGCGGCCACCAGTTCCAGACGCTGAGCCTCCTGATGTACGAAAAGGGATGGATCACCGGCGCGCTGGGCTCCGCCTCGGCGATCGCCTGGGTCATGCTGGCGCTCCTGCTGCTCATCGGAGGCATCCAGGCGCTCGTCTCCCGCCGCAACCGCAAGAAGCTGGGGGACTGACCATGGCCCGCACCCTCGACACCACCCCGACCGTCGAGCCGAAGACGCCCGGCGAGCGCCCGGCGCGCCGCCGCTTCCGCCAGACGGCGGGCCGGCAGCACCACGCGGGACCGCTCACCTACGTCCTGCTGGTCGTCGCCACGGTCGTCTCGCTGTTCCCGCTGTACTGGAACGTGGTCGCCGCCTCGCACACCGGCGAGCGGGTCGTCCAGGCGCCGGCGCCGCTGCTGCCCGGCTCCCGTCTCCTCGACAACCTCAGCTTCGCCTGGGACCAGGTCGACATGGGCGAGGCGCTGATCAACACCACCGTCGTGGCGAGCCTGGTGGCCGCGTCCACCGTCCTCTTCTCCACCCTCGCCGGCTTCGCCTTCGCCAAGCTGCCCTTCAAGGGCCGCGGCATGCTGCTCTCGCTGGTGGTCGCCACGATGACGATCCCGCCGCAGCTCAGCGTCATCCCGCTGTACCAGATCATCACCGACCTCGGCTGGTTCGACCAGCTCCAGTCCGTGGTGCTGCCCTCGCTCGTCGCGGCCTTCGGCGTCTTCTTCATGCGCCAGTTCCTGGTCGAGGCGCTGCCCGTCGAACTGGTCGAGGCGGCCCGGATGGACGGGGCGCACAGCCTCCGGATCATCTGGCACGTGGTCTTCCCGGTGGCCAGGCCGGCCATGGCCGTGCTCGGCATGCTCGTCTTCGTGCAGGCGTGGAACGACTTCTTCTGGCCGTTCATCGCGCTCACCCCGGACGGCAACCCGACCCTCCAGGTCGCGCTCGCCGGACTCGGCGCGGGCAACCACACCGTGGACCACGCGATCGTGCTGACCGGCGCGCTGATATCGACCGTGCCGCTGCTGCTGGTCTTCGCCTTCCTGGGCAAGCACATCGTGGGCGGCATCACCGCCGGCGCGGTCAAGAGCTGACCGGCCCGCCCCCTCCTCCGTACCGCAATCCCCTCGGCTCCGTTCGGGTCCGCCGCAGTCGCCGGACCCGAACGGACCGTCCCTCACCCCCCGTTGGGAGCGCTCTCCTATGACCGCGTCCGAAACCCGGCCGCTCACCGCCGTCCGCCAGTTCCCCTCCGACTTCCTCTGGGGCGCGGCCACCGCCGCCTACCAGATCGAGGGGGCGGCCCGCGAGGACGGTCGTACGCCCTCCATCTGGGACACCTTCTCGCACACCCCCGGCAAGGTCTTCGAGGGCCACACCGGCGACGTGGCCGTCGACCACTACCACCGGTTCCGCGACGACGTCGCCCTCATGGCCGAACTGGGCCTGAACGCCTACCGGTTCTCCGTCTCCTGGTCGCGGGTCCAGCCCACCGGCCGGGGCCCCGCCGTCCAGAAGGGCCTGGACTTCTACCGGGCGCTGGTGGACGAGCTGCTCGCCGCCGGCATCGAGCCCGCCCTCACCCTCTACCACTGGGACCTGCCGCAGGAGCTGGAGGACGCGGGCGGCTGGCCCGAGCGCGCCACGGCCGAGCGGTTCGCCGAGTACGCCGGGATCGTCGCGGACGCCGTCGGCGACCGGGTGAAGCGGTGGACGACCCTCAACGAGCCCTGGTGCACCGCCTTCCTCGGCTACGGCTCCGGCGTGCACGCCCCGGGCCGCACCGACCCGGTCGCCGCGCTGCGCGCCGCCCACCACCTCAACCTCGGCCACGGCCTCGCCGTCCAGGCGCTGCGCGCCTCGCTGCCGGCGGACCGTCAGATCGCGGTCTCGCTCAACCTGCACGAGGTGCGGGCGCGGAGCACCTCCACGGAGGACCTGGAGGCGGCCCGCCGGATCGACGCCGTCGGCAACCGGGTCTGGCTGGGCCCGATGCTGGAGGGCGCCTACCCGGAGGACCTGATCGCCGACACCCGGCACCTCACCGACTGGTCCTTCGTCCAGCCCGGCGACACGGCGACGGCGAACCAGCCGCTGGACTTCCTCGCCATCAACTACTACGCGCCCACCCTGGTGGCGCACGTCGCCGAGGGCGAGGAGAAGCCGCAGGACGACGGGCACGGCGACAGCGCCCACTCGCCGTGGCCGGGCGCCGACTCGGTCGCCTTCCACCGCGCGCCCGGCGAGCGGACGGCGATGGGCTGGCCGGTGGACCCGACCGGCCTGTACGACCTGCTGCGCCGGACCTCGGAGGCGTACCCGGACCTGCCGCTGGTGATCAGCGAGAACGGCGCCGCGTACGAGGACGTGGTCGGCGAGGACGGCGGGGTGCACGACCCCGAGCGCACCGCCTACGTGCACGCGCACCTGGCGGAGGTGCACCGGGCGATCGCCGACGGCATCGACGTGCGCGGCTACTACCTGTGGTCGCTGCTGGACAACTTCGAGTGGGCGTACGGCTACGCGAAGCGGTTCGGCATGGTCCACGTCGACTACGACACCCTGCGGCGCACCCCGAAGACCAGTGCCCGCTGGTACTCGGGCGTGGTCCGCTCGGGCGAGCTGCACGCGCCCGACGCGGTCTGAGCCGGACGCGAGGAAGGGCCGTGCCGGGTCACCGGCACGGCCCTCAGGCGTTCGTGAGGCTCCGTCAGATGTCGACGACCCGGTAGCCGATGACGTAGACGCCGCCGGAGCCCTCGACGGTCCGCCACTGGGTCTCGGCGCCGACCTCGCTGCCGGTGACGAGGGTGGAGCCGAGCTTGTCGTCGCCGCCGAAGGTGTCCTTGTCCCACAGGGTCAGGGTGCGGGCCTGCTCCTTGCCGAGGATCAGCGCGGCGTTGCCGTTGCCGTCCGCCATGGAGCGGACGTAGCCGGCGCCCATCGTCTGGTAGCTGATGCCGTTGCCCGGCCAGACCTTGACGGCGTTGCCGTTGGCGTCGGTGATCCTGAGGTACGCCTCGTCGTGGTCGCCCTCGCTGTGCTGCTGGCAGTGGAGCTCGTACAGCTCGATCCGCACGTAGTCGATCGGCTCGGCCTGGGCGGTGCCGGCGAAGGCGGCGATGCTGCCGAGCCCGAGGAGGGCGGTGGCGGCGGCGCGTGCGACGCGGTTCCTGCGCATGGTGTGTCTCCCCCGAAGGTGTGCGTTCTTCGTGTCTCTTCCGTGCCGTTCCCCCGGCACGCCCCTTACTGTGCCGCTCCTCCCCCGCCCGGATCTACGCGCGTTCCGCTCAACGGAACGGCCTCCGGGGAGGGTTGGCGGCGGACCGGTTCAGGGGGCGAGCGCGGCGGGCGGGACCGCGCGGCGCGGCACGCCGCGGGACAGGGCGCGGCCGAGGGCGGCCCCGGCGCCGGCGACGGCCTCGCCGAGGGCGTCGAGGCGTCGCCCGGCCGGCACCATCGCGGCGAGCGCGGCGACGGTCCGCCCGTCCCGGCCCCGGACGGGGAAGGCGGCGCAGCACACCCCGTCCATCACGTCCTCCCGGTCGAGGACCGGCCCGCCCCCGAGCGGTCCGCGCAGCGCGTGGCCGGCGGCGGTGTCGAGCCGGAACGCGGTGCCGTTCCGCACCGGCACCAGCGGCTCGACCTCGCCCGGGGCGGAGGCGACGACGAGGGCCTGGTCCTCGCGGAGCACGGCGAGGACGACGCTGGCGCCGGTCGTGGCGCGCAGCCGCTGTACCGGCAGCCGGGCGGCGAGCCGGAGCCCCGGGTGCGGCTCCCACGCCTGCCCGAGGCGGTAGAGCTGCGGTCCGACGCGGTAGCGGGAGCCGCGCCGTTCCACCGCGCCGACGGCGACGAGCTGGTCGAGCAGCCGGTGCGCGCTGCCCTTGGGCACCCCGCAGGCGAGGGCGAGCTCCGTGACGCCGGCCTCGTCGCCGCACCGGCGCAGCGCGTCGAGGAGGGCGAAGGCCCCTTCGAGCACCCCCCGGCCGCGCCCCGGCCGGTCGGCCGTCCCGTTCCGCTCCACGTCGACGGATCTCGGACGTGTCCCGTGGTCCATGGGTGGCGTTCCCCCTGTCTCTCGGCCCGGCCGGTGTCCCCCATGGCACGGCTCCGGGCGCCCACCCACGATGCCGCAGACCCGGACGAATCACCGAAGGGTTCCGCGCCGGTGCGTCGCGCCGCGACGGACGGGCCCGGGTTAGGATCACCGGCCGTGACTCCCGTACGCCTCCGCCGCCGCGCCGCGCTCGCCGCCGCCGCGCTCGCCGCGCTGCTCGTGGCCGCCCCCGCGCCCGCCGCGGCACCCCCCGGCGCGCCCGCCCCCGAGCCCGCCGCCGCGCCCGCACCCGTCGCGGCACCCACAGCGGCGCCCGCCGCCACCCTGACGGTGATCGCCCACCGGGGCGCGTCCTCGGCGGCGCCCGAGAACACGCTGGCCGCGGGCGAGGTGGCGCGCCGGGCGGGCGTGGAGTGGATCGAGAACGACGTCCGGCCGAGCCGGGACGGGGTGCCGTACGTGATCCACGACGCGACCGTGGACCGGACGACGGACGGGACGGGGTCGGTGCGCGCGCTGACCTCGGAGCGGCTCGACGCGCTGGACGCGGGTTCCTGGTTCGCCCCGTCGTTCGCGGGCGCCCGGGTGCCGACGCTCGCCGCGCAGCTGGCGGATCTGCGGGAGCGCGGCGGCCGGCTGCTGCTGGAGATCAAGGGGCCGCACTCGGAGGCGGAGGTGGCGCGGATCGTCCGGGACGTGCGCGGGCAGCGGATGGCGGACCGGGTGCTGGTGCAGAGCTTCGACGCGGTGTCGCTGCGGTACGTCGCGCAGCTGGCGCCGGAGCTGCCGCGGGCGCTGCTGCGCGACCGGCTCGACGCGGATCCGGTCGCGGTCGCCCGTGACCTGGGCCTGGCCTCGTACCACGTGTCGGACAAGGGGCTCGCCGCCCGGCCGGGCGCGGTGGCGGAGCTGCACGCGGCCGGGGTGGCGGTGAACGTGTGGACGGTGAACGCCCCGGCGCGGTGGCGGGCGCTGGCGGAGCTGGGCGTGGACGGGGTGATCACCGACCGGCCCGCGGAGCTGGCCGGCTGGAACGCGGCGCGGTCGGCGGACGGCTGAGGGCCGGGCCCGTCGTGGAGGACGGGCCCGGCCCGGTGACCGGCCGCGCAGGGGATCAGACGCGGTCGGCGGCGATCAGCACGTACTGGAAGGAGCCGTCCTTGTACGACTCGATGAACGCCTCCTCGATGCCGGTGACCAGCGACGAGGTGGCGCGCAGCTCCCAGTAGGGCAGCGTGTCGGGGGTCAGGTCGATCACGGCCTGCGGCACCAGGCGGTTGTCGGCCATCGCCTTCAGGTACTCGCGGCGCGAGTGGATGTTGCACTCGAAGTGGGCGTTGATCTGGGAGACCCACTTGGAGGGCTGGCCGTACTTGGGGTTCCAGCAGCCGGTGATGGTGACGTAGCGGCCGCCGACCCTGAGGAAGCGGGAGTGCTCGGCCATCAGGTCGTCGAGGTCGACGTACATGCTGGACTCGTTGTTCCAGGAGGCGGCGATGGAGCCCTTCTCGAACGGGGTGTCGAGCATGTTGCAGACCTGGGCGCGGACGTGGCCGTCGATGCCCAGCTCGCGGGCGCGCTTGTTGCCGAACTCGGCCTGGGTGGAGGAGAGGGTGACGCCCTCGACCCGGCAGCCGAAGCGCTGGTGGGCCATGACGCTCGATCCGCCGCGGCCGCAGCCGGCGTCGACGAGGGTGTCGGCGGCGGTGATCGGCCCGAGGTGGTCGAGGAGGACCTCGGTCTGGGCGGACTCCAGCCGGTGCAGCTCGTTGATCAGCTTCTTCTCGTACTCGCTGTCCTCGGGGGTGCCGAGGGAGGCGTGGTCGACGGCGCCGATGCCGTAGTGGTGGTGGTAGAGGCCGTCCACGTCACCGAGGCGCAGGTTCACGGGCCGGGCCTCGGCGTTCCAGTAGCGGGCGATGTCGCCCTGGTAGGGCGTCGCCGGGCCGGGGATGGTCGGGGAGGCGTCGGTGGTGGTGAGCTCGGTGGTCACAGGGAAATCCATTTCTCGCCGGTAGTCGATTACCAGAAGTCGGGCAGGCTGTAGCGGAACGTGTTGGTCTGGTGCCAGTAGTGGTTGCCGTCGACCCAGGTGGCGACGCCCTTGAGGAAGCGCAGCACGGTCGGGACGGCGAAGGTGGCGGCCACCTCGGCGGCGGCGGCCTCGAAGGCGTGCATGAGGTCGTTGTGGACCTCGATCGCCTTGAGGTACGCGTCGCGTTCGGAGAGCTTCTCGCGCTGGGCGAGCACCACCGGAAGGTTGAGGTGGACGCCGGGGCTGGAGAGTTCCTTGGTGTAGGAGTACAGGTCGTTGACGATCGTCGTCGCGTTGCCCGCGAGGGCGATGACCCGCTGCATCTCCGGCCTGGCGTGCAGGTCCGCCGGCAGCTCGTAGCCGCCGACGGTATCGGTGATGGTGGGGCAGGGGCGGAAGTTGTTGAACTGGCGCATCGCCAGGTACTCCCACACCTCGGGGATGTGGTCGGTCTCGGCCCAGGCGGCTTCGGCGAGGTAGCCCATGTGGAGGCGGGCCATGTCGTGCCGGAAGCGGTCGGCCTGGGAGGGCGAGGCGGCCGCGGTGAAGTACTCCATGGCGGAGCGGTAGGCGCGGCGGGGGGCGTCCGAGCCGAGCGACTCCGCCCACGCCGGGGCGTACTCCGGGGTGGTGTACACGGGGTCGAGCGCGGTGTGCGCCATCAGCAGGCGCCCGCCGAGGCCGATGGGCGAACCGCCGTGGTCCTCGCAGTAGCAGTCGTCGACGGCGTTCTCCGCGACCATGAGCCGGGTGGCGAGCATGAGGTGGTCGACGGTCGGGGCGTCGGGGTGGCAGGCCACCATGTAGCGCCCGACGGAGAAGCCGTCGAACTGGCCCTCCCACTCCTCCGGGTAGAGCTGGACCTCGTCGACGGCCCAGTCCTTGATCCGGCGGCTGACCTCGTCCACCCGGACCGGATCGGGGTCCGGGACGGGGTGGTGGTAGAGGCCGGGGATGGGCCGGCCCTCCGCCGCCGGGGCGGCGGGGGCGGCGGCCGGGTCCGGCGGCCCGTCCGGCACCGGGGGCGGTGCCGGACGGGCGAACGAGACGCTGGACGTGCCGAGTCCGCTGGGTCCGCCGGGGATCCAGCGGGGCGCGGCCTGCGGCGCGGGCGCCTCGGCGGCCGGGCCGGCGAGGGCCTGGGCGAGGACGTCGGCCCCGAGGCGGGCCGCCGCCGCGGGCAGGTGTGCCGGCAGGGGGGAGAGCCCGGGGTCGGGCATCCGTAGCTCCTTGCTGGGTGGGATGGTCCGTCCCGGATCCGGGACGGACGGGGCCGTCAGTCGCGGCGGCGGGCGATCTGCACGTTCTCCATCACGCCGAGGGCGTCGGGGACGAGGACGGCGGCGGAGTAGTAGGTGGTGACCAGGTACGACATGATCGCCTGCTCGCTGATGCCCATGAAGCGGACGGAGAGGCCGGGCTCGAACTCCTCCGGGATGCCGGTCTGGCGGAGGCCGATCACGCCCTGGTTCTCCTCGCCGGTACGCATGGCGATGATGGAGCTGGTCTGCTCCTTGCTGATCGGGATCTTGTTGCAGGGGAGGATCGGGACGCCGCGCCAGGCGGGGACGGACTGGCCGCCGAGGTCGACGTGGTCCGGGTAGAGGCCGCGGGCGTTGAACTCGCGTCCGATGGCGGCGATGGTGCGCGGGTGGGCGAGGAAGAGCTTGGTGCCCCGGCGGCGGCAGAGCAGCTCGTCCATGTCGTCCGGGGTGGGCGGGCCGGAGTGGGTCTGGATCCGCTGCTTGAAGTCGGCGTTGTGCAGGAGGCCGAACTCGCGGTTGTTGACGAGCTCGTGCTCCTGGCGCTCGCGCAGGGCCTCGATGGTCAGGCGGAGCTGCTCCTCCGTCTGGTTGTGCGGGCCGTTGTAGAGGTCGGCGACCCGGGTGTGGATCTTGAGGACGGTCTGCGCGACGGAGAGCTCGTACTCGCGGGGCTTGAGCTCGTAGTCCACGAAGGCGCCGGGGAGCACGGCCTCGCCGACGTGGCCGGCGGACATGGCGATCTCGGCCTCGCCGTGCTTGTTCTGCGCCTGCTCGGGGAGGGTGCTGAACTCCTCGATGTGGGCCTGGAGCGCCGGGGAGTTGGCCATCACCGCGGCGAAGTCCGCGCGGGAGAGGGTGAGCAGGGTGCCGGAGGTCTCGGCGGTGGCCGTGTAGTCCCAGGTGGCGTCGGCGTCGAGGAGCGCGTTCTCGCCGAAGCGGTCGCCGTCGCCGAGCACCGCGACGGCGATGTCGTCGCCGTAGGCGCCCTCGGAGGTCTGGGCGATGCGGCCGTGCGCGAGGAGGTGGATCTCGCCGGCGGGGTTGCCCCGGGTGACGATGACGTCGCCGGCGGAGAAGTCGCGCTGGGTGCAGCGGTCGGCGAGCGCGGTGAGCACGTCGATGTCGTCGAAGCCGCGGAGCAGGGCGAGTTCGCCGAGTTCGCGGGGGATGACGCGGACGGTGGCGCCGTCCTGGACGAACTCCACCCGGCCGTCGCCGACGGTGTAGCTGAGCCGGCGGTTGACCCGGTAGGCGCCGCCCTTGGTCTCCACCCAGGGGAGCATCCGCAGCAGCCAGCGGGAGGTGATCTCCTGCATCTGCGGGGCGGACTTGGTGGTGGAGGCGAGATTCCGCGCGGCATGGGTGCTGAGGGACTGCTGCGGGGGTGCCGCCTGGGCTTCCGGGCTGGTGTCGACGGTCATCGGACCGGGGTCTCCTTAGCGAGGGTGGTGACCGGGCACGGCGACACGCCGGACCCGTCGAGGAGGAATGGAGGGAGGGCGTCTGGCCATCCGTCCAGACCCGGGGAACAGTAACGGCCCGTCAGCACGGCGTGCGGGGTGAGACGAGGGGCATTACCTCGATGCAGTGATCTTGTTTCGGGGCTGGTTTACCGGCTTCCGCGTCGGCTTTCCGCCATGGTTCCGGCAGGCCGGGCGGTATGTGGGCCGGTCGGGGTCGCGGTCCGGGCCGGCACCCCGATCGGACGGCACGCATTCCGGCCACGCCGCCCCCAGGGCCCCGTGCTTGACAACCCGCCCCTCTCGTCACACAAGTCAACCGGAGGCGTCAACGCGGGCCCGGCCGAGTTCCCGGGGCTCCTCCGGGCGTGCCCGGTTCCCGTCGCGATCGTCGCCAACTTCCCTCTTGGACAGGGGAGTTCATGGGACGATGCCGACCTCAGGACGAGTCTGGTTCCCGGGAGTACGGGGGGTACGCATGGGGGCGTGGCGGGTTCGCGGGCCGGCGCGGGGCGGCGCGGGGCGGGCGTCATGGTGAGCGGGGCTCCGCACCCGTACGCGGAGGGGGCACCCGACCGGCGGTACGCCAACCCGGATCTGCTGCCCACCGACACCGGAGAGTTCCGCTGGCGCTGGTGGGACTTCGCGGCCATCTGGGTCTGCGTGTCCTGGAGCCTGGCCTATCTGATGCTCTCCGGGATGCCGGGGCAGGACCGGTTCACCTGGCCGCAGACGCTGCTGATCTGCGGGATCGCCCAGGTCGTCGTCCTGCTGCCGTCGTTCCTGGTGGAGCATGCCGGGGACCGGTACGGGGTGCCGTTCGCGGTCTTCGCGCGCAGCGCGTTCGGGGTGCGGGGGGCCGCGCTGCCGGCGCTGCTGCGGTTCGTCTCGGCCTGCGTCTTCTTCGGTTTCCAGGCCGACCTCGGCGTCCAGGGCATCCAGCTGCTGACCGGGGGCCTGGGCGACTCCGACAGCGGCGGCTTCTTCAGCCCCGCCTATCTGGTCTTCCTGGCCCTCCAGTTGTGGATCATCACGAAGGGTCCGAACGGGCTGCGCAGGTTCGCGGACCTCGCCGCGCCGGTGCTGATCGTGGGGCTGATCGTGGCCCTCCTCTGGGCGTCCGCGCACGGCGAGGGGCCGGTGCTGCCGGAGCCGGCGCGGCCGATCGGCTGGGGCGCGGACTTCTGGCTGGCGGCCGCCCCGGCTCTGGCCTCCGCGACGGCGCTGTTCGCCGCGGTCGGGCTGACCGTGCCCGACCTGGTGCACCTGGGCTCCTCCGGCCGGCGCGCGGAGGGCTCCGGGTCGCGCCTGGGGGTGGGGCTGCTGCTCCCCGTCCTGATGACGGGGATCCTGCTCTACACGATGGCGCTGATGTCGATGTCCGGGTACGGCAGGGACGGCTACTCCGGTTCGCTCACCCTGCACGCGCTGTCCGGCATGCCGGGCGGCAGCCTCGTCGCCGCGACGATGCTGATCGTCGCGACCCTGTGCGGCAACCTCGGCCTGAACCTGGTGTCGGCGGGGTACGACCTGTCGAGCACCGCCCCGTCCGTGCTCGGGTTCCGGGGCGCGGCGGTCCTCGCGGCCCTCGCGGGCACGGCGGTCGCGTGGTGGGCGCGGAGCAGCAGCGCGTACGAGGTGCTGTCCTGGGCGAGCCTGGCCGAGGGCTTCTTCGGCACCGTGTCCGGGATCCTCGTCGTGGAGTACTGGATCGTGCGCCGGACACGGCTGCGGCCGGCCGATCTCTACCGGGCCGGGGGGCCGTACTGGTACACGGGCGGCTGGAACTGGCGGGCCGTGGTCGCGTTCCTGGCGGGCGGGGTGCTGGCGGTGGGCGGTTCCTCGGAGGGCGCCGGCGCCGGGGCGGACGGTCCGCTGCTGCCGTTCCTGTCGCCGCTGGACGACTTCGGCTGGCTCGTCGGTCTGGTCGTCGCCGGCGGGCTGTACGCGCTGCTGACGCTGCGGGGGCGGCCCGCGCGGGCGGGCGACTGACCGGGCCCGTATGGGCGGTCGCACAGCCCGGGCGGCGCAGGACTGGGCCCGCGCCCACAGGCACCCGGGGCGGGGCGCTCCACGATGTCCCTGGCCACGGTCGCGAGGACGCGCGACCGTACGGAACCACGGAGGAGTCCCCATGCCAGGGAGAAGGAGGCGCCGCCTGTGGGGCGGTCTGCTGCTCGCCGTACTGCCGGTGCTCGGCACCACGCCCGCCGCCACGGCGGAGACCGCACCGGCGTCGGCCGGCCCGCCGTCGGTGGGCACCGCCTGGGACCGGCCGGGGCCGTACGAGGTGGAGGTGGACGTCGAGGTCGTGCACACCTTCTACCGCCCGAAGGACCCGGGGCGGTCGGGCGAACGGCACCCGGTGGTGATCTGGGGGAACGGCACGGGGGCCGTGCCCGGGATCTACGGGTCGCTGCTGCGGCACTGGGCGAGCCACGGCTTCATCGTCGCCGCCGCCAACACGCCCACCTCCGACTTCGCGCTGAGCATGCGGGCCGGGATCGACGTGCTGGAGCGGCGGAACGCCGACCCGGGCAGCGTGTACTCCGGCGCGGTCGACCTGGAGCACATCGGCTCGGCGGGGCACTCGCAGGGCGGGGCGGCGGCGGTGAACGCGGCGGTCGACGCGCGGGTGGACACGGCCGTGCCGATCCAGCCGGGGCCGCTGACCGACCCGGACCTCACGGACGTCCCCCTCTTCTACCTGGCCGGGCAGGACGACCTGACGGTCCGGCCGGCGCTGGTGAAGGCGCTGTACCGCGACTCGGACCACCTGCCGGCGGTGTACGGGGAGGTGCGCGGCGCCGGTCACCTGTCGTCGATCGGCGACGGCGGGGACTTCCGGGCCCCGACGACCGCGTGGCTGCGGTTCTGGCTGATGGGCGACGAGAACGCGCGCGCATTCTTCTTCGGCCCGGGCTGCGGATACTGCGCGGACGACGGCCTGTGGTCCGGGTGGGAGCGCAACGCGCGGGCGCTGACGATCCCGGGCCCCGGCGGCGTCTGAACCGCCCGTCCGCCGCGACCGGCCCGACTACCATGAGGCCGGTCGCGGCATCGGGACTCCGGGCCGCGTGCGGCACCGGGATCGGCGGGAGGACAGGCTCGGATGCGTCGGCTCGGGGAGCTGGAAGCGGAGATCATGGACCGCTTCTGGCGGTGGCGGCGCCCCGCCACCGTGCGCGAGATCGTCGACGACATCAACCGTCACCGCGACATCGCCTACACCACCGTCACCACGGTGACCGGCATCCTCTTCCACAAGGGTCATCTCACCCGCACCCGCGAGGGGCGCGTCTGGCTCTACCGTGCCGCCGCCACCCGCGAGGCGTACGCCGCCGCCCTCATGGCGGACGGCCTCGGCGCCAGCGAGGACCGGCCGGCCGCCCTCGCCCGGTTCGTGGAGATCCTCGACGCCGACGAACGCGACGCGCTGTGCACGGCGCTCCGCGAGGCCGGGCGGCCCGCCCGGGGGTGAACGCGGCCCCGCCCGCCGGGGTGGTGACGCGGCGCGTCCGAAACACCTGTGCACGCCGGGCGGGGTGGCTCGTTGGACCGGGCGAACCACTCGCTCCCCGTCTCCCGGAGGCCGACATGCACCCCCTGCCCGTGGACGAGTTCGTCGCGACGCTGCCGAAGGCGACCCTGTTCGGCGCCGTGTACTTCACCGACATGGACGAGCGGCCCGTGCAGCTCCACGCCGTCTACAGCGCCGAACACCCCTGGCAGCTGCCCGGCGGGACGGCCGAGGCGGGCGAGCGCCCGTGGCAGACCGCCGTACGGGAGACCGAGGAGGAGACCGGGCTCGTGGTGTCCGGACCGCCGCGGCTGCTCGCGGCCGTGTTCGGGCTGCCGGGGGCGGCGTGGCCGCTGGCGAGCGCCGGGTACGTCTTCGACGGCGGGCGGCTCACCGACCGGCAGATCGCGGAACTCGTCCTCGACCCGGCGGAGCACGACGAGGTCCGCGTCCTGCCGCTCCCGGACTGGCGGGCCCTGATGCCCCCGCGGGACTTCGCCCGGCTCACCGCCTTCGCGGAGGCCCGCAGGACCGGGACGGCCGCGTACGTCGGCACCTGGGACTGGGACGAGTCGCCGTCGGACACCCCCTGACCGTTCCCACGGGGCGCGCCGGAGGGTGCGGATCGCGGGGACGGCGAGGAGGGCGGCGCGGGCGCACGGCGACCCGGGCGGCGCCGGGGGGCCGCGTACGTCGTGGAAGACCGTCCCAGGACGGCTCCCGGTCGGTGCCGATGGCGGTCGGCGTCTCGCGCAGGCCGGCGAAGGGCGGGCCGGCGGGGGCGCGGACGGCGGAGGTCACCAGGTCGTGGAAGGGCGGGTTCTCGCCGCGCGGGGCCGGCCGCAGCGGAAGTCCCGCCAACCGCGTGATGTCCAGGGCCGGTTCGGCGGCCAGCGACTGGTCCCGGGGCAGGGCGGCGTACAGCGGGTCGGTCCACGGCGGACGCACCGGCGGCCTTCGGCGGACTAGCGCGCCGCGTCGCCGCCCGCCCGGACGTCGAGCGCCAGGGTGGTGCCGCCGCGGGTCAGGATGAGATAGCGGGGTTCGAAGCGCTGCGCGACGGCGAAGCACAGGCGGCCCGTGGTCTCCCCGCGGGCGAACGAGCCGTCGGACGCGCCGGGTTCGCCGCCGCACCGGGAGGCGCGGAGCAGCTGGGCCTCGCCCGGTCCCTCCCCGATCAGCTTCACCGGCACCCAGGGGATGTCGGCGGCGGTCGGGTTGCGTCCGGCGAAGGGGACGGCGACGATCCGGAGCCGGGTGGCGTCGCCGGTGGCCGGGACGACGTCCGCGGCGGGTCCCCGGGCGGTGACGAAGAGGTCGTCGAGCCTCGCCTCCCGGCCGGTGGGGACCACCCGCTTCGGGAAGACCTTCTCGTCGCGGTAGATGCCCATGCCGTCGGCGACGTTCCGGCTGTCCCCGTGGGTCTCGCGGTCGAGCAGGGCGTGGCCGGCCAGGACCAGGGCGGCGGCGGCGAGCGTCGCGGTGACGAGCCGCGGCGCGAAGGGCAGCACCGCCGACGCGGCCCGCAGGAGCGGGCGTGCCCGCCAGGCCACGACGGCGGCGAACAGGCCGGCGAGGACCACGGCGAGGACGGCCCACGGGTGGTGGTGGAGCTCCACCTCGCCGTCCCCGTGCCGTACGGAGAGGGGCCGGCCGGTGGCGCGGGAGAGCGTCACGATCACCGGCTCGCCGTAGGAGAGGTGGTCCACCCGCTCCTGGCCGCCGGCCAGGGCGACGACCCGGCCGTCCGTGGTCATGGCCTCCAGCCTGTAGTCGAACCGTTCGTGCCCGTCCGACAGGTCGCCCGGGTCGTCGTCCACCCGCATGATGACGGCGTGGTGACGCTCCACCGGCGCCACGGCCTCCACGGTCCACACACCCAGGAACGCGACCGCCGCACCGGCGAGGACCAGCAGGCCCACGCCCAGCCAGCCGAAGACGGTGGTCCGCTCGTTCCGCCGGGCCTGCTCGGCCCTCTCATCCTTCGGGGACATGCCCGTCACCCTAGGGGGGAGCGGTGAACTCCTCATGAGTACGGATACTCACCGCTCCCGGGTGGCGCGGGCCGCCGCCGTCAGCCCTGGTCGGCCGTGAAGGAGGCCATCCAGGTCAGGGCCGCGTTCCAGTTGACGGTCAGCTCGTTGGTGGACCAGGACTGGATGTCGTCGACGTAGCAGAACTGGCCCACGCAGCCCTTGAGTTTCGCCTGGGCGACGGGGTCCTGGATGCTGGAGTTGGGGCCGCCGGCGAGGGAACCGGCGGGCGGGCGCGGGAGGTTCGGGTCGAGCTGGTGGGCGTACCAGCGACTGTGCTGGTTCTGGGCGCTGACCTCGCCGTAGCCGGTGACGTAGGAGAGGTTCAGGGCGTTGCGGCCGAGGACGTAGTCCATGCTCTGGACGGCGCCGTCGCGGTACTTCGCGCTGCCGGTGAGGTCGTAGGCGGTGGCGAGGACGACGGCGTTGTTGAGGATCTGGTGGGTGGAGCCCCAGTCGTACCTCTGGCCCTCGGGGGCGTACGGCATGCCGTAGGGGTGCGCCTCGAGGGTGGCGAGGTAGTGGTCGGCTCCGGCCCGGACGGAGCGGCGGACCCGGTCGCGGCCGGGCAGGCGGCTGGGGACGGTGGCGAGGTCGAGGCGGGCGGGGACGGCGGTGCCGGCCCAGTCGAAGGCGACGGGTCCGAAGACGTCGGCGGTGTGGACCGGGGAGGCGAGGACGTGGTCCTGGAACCGCTTCTCGCCGGTGGTGAGATACAGCTCGGCGGCGGCCCAGTAGAACTCGTCGGTGACGGTCCGGTCGGGGTAGGCGCCGCCGCCGATGCCGTCGCTCTCGGAGGCGAGGACGTCGGGGTGGGCGAGGGCGGCGGCCCACGCCTTGCGGGCGGCGGCGAGGGCGGTGGCGGCGAACCGGGGGTCGTGCTCCTCGTAGAGGCGGGCGGCCTGGGCGGCGGTCGCGGCGAGGTTGAGGGTGGCGGCGGTGGTCGGCGGGTGCAGCTCCCGCTTCTGGGGGTCGTCGGCGGGCATCAGCGGCAGGCCGGTCCACTGCTCGTCGTGGACCTTGTGGTGGGCCATGCCGGCGAGCGGTTCGCCGTCCGGGACCTGCATCTTCAGCAGGAACTCCAGTTCCCAGCGGGCCTCGTCGAGGACGTCGGGGACGCCGTTGCCGCTCTCGGGGAGGGCGAGGGTGCCGTCGCCGAGGGCCTCGGGGCGGCCGGTGCGGGCGTGCAGGGAGCGCTCGTAGGTGGAGAGCAGCTGCCAGACGGAGATGCCGCCGTTGACGACGTACTTGCCGTGGTCGCCGGCGTCGTACCAGCCGCCGGTGACGTCGAGGGTGTAGTCGCAGACACCGGGCTGGCAGGGCACGTCGCCGTCGCCCTGGTTGGGTGCGGTGCCGACGTGGCCCGCGGCGCGGCCGTAGCCGGGCCTCAGGTCGTCGCGGACGGGGGTGCCGCTGCGCTGGGTGTAGTAGAACTTCGCGGCGTCCAGGCGGAGTCGGTCGTAGGCGTCGGCGCCGATGTCGAAGGGGTGGCTGGTCTCGCCGTCGGCGACGAGCGTGAACCCCCGTCCGGGCTTGCGGTGTTGTCCGAAGTCGATGGAGTGGACGCGCTGGCCGGAGGAGGGGTCCAGGCCGCGCGGGACGGTCCTGCCGCGGGCGACGACCCTGCCGCGCGCGTCCTTCAGCTGCCAGGGGAGCCGCTCGGTCGCCTCGGTGACCAGGGTGGCGTTCTTGGGTCCGCGGGGCAGGTAGGCGACCTGGTTGACGCGGACGCGGGGGCCGGTGTCGGGTTCGTACACCTCCGGCGGCACCCCTCCGAGCAGGGAGACGTCGTCGAGACAGAACCGCCAGGGTTCGGCGGAGCCGCCGAGCTGGAAGGCGACCTGCCCCTGGGTGGTGTCCACCGGGGAGGCGAAGGTGTACGTGTAGGTGTCGCCGGAGACGCTGAGCTGCGGGACGACCTCGTAGTAGGCGTCGTAGGGGGCGACCTGGAGGCCGACGACCGCGCGGACGGAGTGGCCGGCGGGGGTGCCGGTCGCGTGGAAGGAGACGCGGTACGACTCCCCCTTGGTGAGCGTCAGGTCGTTCTGGCCGACCCCCGCGTCCCAGCGGTTCACGGTGCCGCCGGGCACGTCGGCGCAGAGCGCGCCGCCGTCCGTCCCGGCGGTGACGCCGCTGGTCCACCAGGAGTCGGCGCCCGCGTCGAAGCCGCCGTTCCTGATCCGTTCGGTCTCGTCGGCCCCCGCCGGCGCGGCGGGCAGGGTGGTCAGGCCCGCCGCCAGCAGGGCCGTCAGGGACAGCAGGGCGGTTCTGCGTCGGTTCACGTCCGGGCTCCTCGATGGGGGTGACGGAGCAGTTCATGGGAGCGCTCCCAAGCGGGGGCGGTGGACATCCTGGCGGCCGGAACGCGGCAACGTCAACGGCCAGGACGGGACCAGCCTGCCGCGGCCCGGATACGGCCAATCGGAGACCGGCGCTCCGATCAGGGCGGCGCCGACGCCCGGAAAGCGGGCGGCACCTGGGGTTCGGGGGTGCCGCCGGGCACCGCGGTCGCACAGCCATCGCAGGGGTGTCACACGCTCGTCACACCCCCGTCGTCACCCCATCGCACGCGCGCCCTCCCGCGTGGCCGGAACACATACGCTCCAACCCGCCGCGCTCCCACCGCCGTTGATCACACCTCGCTGACCTCACATACTGCGCTGACCGGCCGCCGGGCGCCGCTCGCGCCACCGGCCGGAATTCGACCACTCCGCTCCACTCCGAAGCTCCTGGGGGAGACTTGCGCGCACCCGTGCGAAAAGCACGCGCCTTCACGATCGCGGTGGCCACGTCGGTGGCCCTCGCGGCGGGCATGACCGGCCCTGCCACGGCGATCACCACCACCCCGTACGACACCACCCGCACCTCCGGCCCCGACCGCACCGCCGCGCCCGCTCGGATCGGCGGCGACCAGCGCCTCCCGCTCGTCACCGGCGACCGCGTGGTGGTGGACGCCGAGGGCCGGATGGTGCGGTTCGAGGCCGCGCCGGGCCGCGAACGCGTACCCGTCGAGATACGGCGCACCGGCGACCGCACCCTGGTGGTGCCCGCCGACGCCCGGCGCCTGATCGCCGACGGCCGGCTCGACCAGCGGCTCTTCGACCTCTCCGTGCTCACCGACCCCCGGCTGCGGGCGAGCCACGGCTCCGGGCTCAAGCTGATCGTCCGGTACGAGGGCGGGGCGAGCGCCGCCCGGGCGCAGGTCCGCGCCGCCGGGGACACCGAGCTGCGGCGCACCTTCCCGACTCTCGGCGCCGACGCCCTGCGCGCCTCCCCGGACGACCTGGCCCGGGTGTGGGAGGCGCTGACCGACCGGCGGGCGGACGGCGCGCGGGCCGCCGCCGCCGGCATCGGCACCGTGTGGCTGGACGGGGTGCGGGGCGCGCGCCTCGACCGCGGCGTCCGGCAGATCGGCGCCGACCGGGCCTGGGAGTCCGGCTACGACGGCACCGGCGTGCGGATCGCCGTCCTCGACACCGGCGTCGACCGGACCCACGAGGACCTCGGGTCCCGGGTCGTCGGCGAGAAGAACTTCTCCGCCTCCCCCGACGCGGTGGACCGGGTCGGGCACGGCACCCATGTCGCCTCGATCGCCGCCGGCACCGGCGCCCGGTCGGCCGGCCGGTACCGGGGTGTGGCCCCGGGCGCCGAGGTGATCAGCGGCAAGGTGCTGGACGACGAGGGGTACGGCGACGACTCCGCCGTCCTCGCGGGCATGGAGTGGGCGGCCGCCGAGGGCGCGGACGTCGTCAACCTCAGCCTGGGCGGCCCCGACAGCCCGGGGGTCGACCCGCTGGAGGCGGCGATCGACCGGCTCTCCGCCGAGAAGGGCATCCTGTTCGCCGTCGCGGCCGGCAACGACGGCGAGTCCGGACCGTCGTCGGTGGGCTCGCCCGGCACCGCGGACGCGGCGCTGACCGTCGGCGCCGTCGACCACGAGGACCGGCTCGCCCCCTTCTCCGGCACGGGTCCGCGCGTCGGCGACGGGGCCGTGAAGCCGGACGTGACGGCCCCCGGTGTCGCCGTCACAGCGGCCGCGGCGGCCGGCAGCGCGCTCGACGTCCGGCCCGGCACGCCGCACCCCGCGCCCGGCTACCTCCAGCTCGACGGCACCTCGATGGCGACCCCGCACGTGGCGGGCGCGGCCGCACTGCTGAAGCAGCGGCACCCCGACTGGACGGGCGCCGAGCTCAAGGCCGCGCTGGCCGGGTCCGCGCGGGGCGGCGCCGGCCTCACCGCCTTCCAGCAGGGCACGGGCCGGATCCAGGTCGACCGGGCGCTCACCGGGACCGTCGTCTCCGAGCCGGTGTCGCTGAACTTCGGCACGGCCCGGTGGCCGCACGCCGACGACCGGCCGGTGACCCGGCAGGTCGTCTACCGCAACCTCGGGACGGCCGACGTCACCCTCGACCTGTCGGTGTCCGGCCTCGACCCGGCGGGCAAGGCCGCCCCCGACGGCTTCTTCGCCCTCGGCGCGCCCCGGGTGACCGTGCCGGCGGGCGGGACGGCGTCGGTCGACCTCGTCGCCGACACCCGTCTCGGCGAGGCCGACGGCACCTACTCGGGGTACGTCACCGCCACCGGGGCGGGGCAGTTTGTCCGTACGGCCGCGGTGGCCGTGCGGGAGGCGGAGTCGTACGACCTCACCGTCCGCACGCTCGGCCGCGACGGCGCCGACGCCCGGGACTTCGCCAACACCCTGACCGGGACCGACGGTCCGGCCGCCGGTTTCCAGGCCCGGATCGACAGCGAGCCGGGCAGCCACACGCTGCGCGTGCCCAAGGGGACGTACACCTTCGACACCGCCGTCTACGAGGACCCCTCGGACTACGCCAAGGGCACCGACTGGATCGCCCAGCCGAAGCTGGAGGTCTCCGGCGACACCGCGGTCACGGTCGACGCGCGCACGACCGAGCCGGTGGAGCTGACCGTGCCGGGCATCGACCGGGCGGACTACGCGGGCGCGTACTACGAGCGGAACACCGGGATCGGCCGGGTCGGCAGCGGCTGGGTCCTGCGCGGCCTCACCGGCTTCCGCACCGCCCACCGGGGCCCCGCCGTCACCGACGGCACACTGCTGCAGACCTGGGACGCGCACTTCCTCAAGGGCCCGGACAGCCAGTACGCGGTGGCCTACGGCGGGAAGACCGACACCCTCGCCACCGGCTACACCCGGCACGCCGAGGCGGACGAGTTCGCCACGCTGAAGGTCGGCCTCGGGGCCTCGGCGCCCGGCAAGTCCGCGCTCGCCTCCCCGTACGCGCACCTGCCCGGAGCGCCGGAGGGCAACGGCTTCTCCGCGCCGCAGCCGGCCCCGGGCACCCGCACCTTCCACGTCTCGACCGCCGACGGCGTCCGGTGGCTGACCCGCTTCAACCAGCTGGGCGCGCCCGACGAGTGGGGCTACCCGGCCTTCGAGGGCGCCCACGGGATGACCGCGCCGCGGCGGTACGAGGCCGGGCGGACGTACCGGGAGCGGTTCAACACCGGCGTGTTCGGCCCGCTCCTCGGCGAGGGCATGGGCGTCTTCCGCACGGCTCCCGATCCGGCGACGGGCGAACAGCACCTGGTCGGGGCCGTCCCGCTGCTGGCCGACGGCCGGGGCCACGTGGGCTCGACGCCGTACTCCTCCGCCACGACGACGCTCTACCGCGACGGGGTCCGGGTCGCGGCGAACGACGATCCGCTGAGCGGCGCGGAACCGTTCGCGGTCGACGGCGCCGAGGCCGAGTACCGGCTGGTCACGTCGGCGCGGCGGGCGGCGTCGGTCGCCGGGGCGTCCACCCGGGTCGACACCTCGTTCACGTTCCGGTCGAAGGAGGTCGCGGCCACCACGGCGCTGCCGGTGTCCACGGTCCGCTTCGCGGCCCCGGTCGACCTCTCCTCGCGGGCTCCGGCGGGGGCCTGGGCGAGGGTCCCGGTGACCGTGCAGGGCGCGGCGGCCGGGAAGAACCTCTCGTCCCTCACCGTGAAGGTCAGTTACGACGGGGGGACGAGCTGGAAGGCGGTGCGGGTCGTCGACGGCCGGATCGCCGTGCGGAACCCGGCGAAGGACGCCGGGATCTCGCTCGCCGCCGAGATCACCGACCGGCAGGGCAACGGGTCGACGGTGTCGATCCACAACGCCTGGTTCGGCAAGTAGCACACCTGACCCGGCGTCACCACCGGTGGTGGTGACGCCGGTTCGGGTCCGGCGTGCGGCTAGGCTTCGCGCCGCCGGACCATCTCGGCGATCCAGACCGGGGCGTACGGGGAGGTGCAGCCCGGGGAGGTGGGGTAGTCCTTCAGCACCTCCAGGCGTTCGCCGACGGCGAGGGCCCGGGCGCGGTGGGCGGGGTGTTCGATGCCGATCTGGGCGAGGCAGTGGTTCATCGCCCACTGGAGCCGGTCGGGGGCGTCCTTCATCTCCGCCTCGACGGTGTCGAGGAGGCCGTCGAGATCGAGGCCGTCGGGGCGCTTCGCGACCCGGTCGGTGGTGAGGGCCCAGCCGGCGCTCGCGACGACGGGGTCCGGGTCCGTGAGCCAGGCGCGGCGCAGCTCCTCGGCGTGCGGGCTCTTCTTGACCACGTAGCCGACGAGCCAGTCGTGCACCTTGGGGGCGCGGGCCTCGCGGAGCATGGCGTCGAGTGCGGCGCGGTCGAAGGACCGGGGGCGGCAGATCAGCACGGCGAGGAGCCGGGCGGCGGTGTCGCCGGTCGCCCAGAGCTCCCGGGCCAGCTCGTGCCGGGTTCCGAGCCGCTTCGCGACCGCGCGCAGCCGGGAGAGGTTCACCCCGTGGTCGTCGCCGTGCCGTTCGTTCACCGCGCGCACCCGCGGGTCCTCCAGCGCCGCCAGCTCGGCCAGCACCTCGTCCCGGGTCTCCCCGGTCGCCGTCCCGGTCATCCGGACCTCCCGTCGTTCGTGCGTACGGACGCCAGCCTACGGCCCGCGGTCCGGGGCCCCGGGGACGGCTGACGGGCGGCGCACCGGGTAGACGCGGTGCAGAAACGACCACCACGACCGAAGGCGGCGAGGACGATGCGAGGACGTCTGCGGAGCGGGGCGGCCGCCGAGGTGACGCGGCCCGGGCTCACGGACGAGGAGTTCAGGACCCTGATGCGCGAGGCCAGATCGCTGGCGCGGCGCCACGTCCTGGGCCGGCCGCCGCCCGACGAGAACGATTTCGCGCTCCGTGCCCAGCACGCGGAGTTCGGCGCGGCGGCCCACTGAACCGGTCGCGCCCCGCGCGGTGCGCGATCGGGTGAAGCCGGTGCGGCGTGCGGCCCCGCGTCTCGGGACCGCACGTCCGGCGCGGGCAGGGTGAGGCCATGAGGGTGGCCGCATGAGGTGGACGACGAGGACGGGGCCGCGCGCGTCCGGCGTGCTGCTGGCCGTGCTGCTGCTGGGCGGCTGCGGGGCGTCCGCGGCGCGCGAGGACGGCGCCACCGAGGCCGGGCGGCGGTTCGCCGCCGCGCTGGCGGCCGGGGACTACCGGGCCGGGTGCGCCCTGCTCGCCCCCGAGACCCGCGAGCAGGTCGAGGAGGACGGGCGGACGCCGTGTGCGCTCGGGCTGCGCGAGGCGGGGCTGCCGCCGGCCGGGCTCGCGCGCGGCGTCGACGTCTACGGACGCGAGGCGCTGCTGCGGATGACGGCCGACACGCTGTTCCTGTCCCAGTTCGACGCGGGCTGGCTGGTGACGGCCGCCGGGTGCGAGGAACAGGCCACGGAGGACGAACCGTACCGCTGCGCGGTGAAGGGAGGCTGACGGGCATGAGGGTCGTGTTCCTCGGCTGTGTCGTGACGGTCCTGGGCGGTCTCGCCTACTTCACGCTGATCGGGGCGATGCACCGGTGACGCCCGGGAGCGAGGGCGGCGGGGACCGCGCCGCGTCCCTCGGCTTCTGGCGGTCCAACAGCCTCACCCTCGTCTTCGGCGCGGCCTTCTTCGTCGTCCTCGCCGCCCAGGCGGTCGCCGGGCGCGCCGAGTTCAACGAGCAGCTGGCCGTGGCGGGGCTCCAGCAGATCGGCTTCGGCGCGTATCTGGCCTCCTCGGACTTCGCCGTGGACGTCACCGAGAACTGGCAGTCCGAGTTCCTCCAGTTCTTCCTGTACGTGTACGGGACCGTGTACCTCCTCCAGCGCGGCTCCCCGGAGTCGAAGCCCCCCGACCGGGTGGGCACGGAGAGCGAGCGGGACCAGCGGATGGGCCCGCACGCGCGGTCCGACTCGCCGCGCTGGGCGGGGACGGGCGACTGGCGGCAGCACCTGTACGCGCGCTCCCTGGGCCTGGTCATGGGCGGGTTCTTCCTGCTGTCCTGGTTCGCCCAGTCGGTGGCCGGCGTCGCCGCGTACAACGCCGTACGGCTGCGGCAGCTCCAGGCCCCGATCGACTGGGGCGCGTACCTCGTCTCGGCCGACTTCTGGAGCCGCTCGCTGCAGAACTGGCAGTCGGAGCTCCTCGCCGTCGCGGCGATGGCCGTGCTCTCCGTCTACCTGCGCCAGCGCGGTTCCCCGGAGTCCAAGCCGGTCGGCTCCGCGCACACGTCGACCGGCGTCGAGGGCTGACTCCGGGCCGGACCCGTCAGCGGTTGTCGTACCGGGCCGGGAGGGGCCTGGCGGCGGCCCGGGCCGCGGACGTCGTGGACGCGTCCTGCCCACGGCCGTCGAGGGGGAGGCGGTAGAGGGCGAAGGCGTGGTCGATCACGGGCTGCGCGACGTTCCGGACGCGGATTCCGCCGGCCGTCATGCCGTGCTCGGTGCCGAGGTGGGCGTGGCCGTGGACGGCGAGGTCGGCGCCCTGCGCGTCGATGGCCTCGGCGAGCAGGTAGCTGCCGAGGAAGGGGTAGATCTCGGGCGGCTCGCCGGCGAGGGTGTCGGGGACCGGCGAGAAGTGCGTGAGCGCGATGCGGACGGCGCAGCCGTGCTCGTTCAGTTCGGCGAGGGCGCGGGCCAGCCGTTCGGCGCTGCGCCGGGTCGTCCGGACGAACGCCTTCATCTCGGGCTCGCCGAACTCGCCCGCGCTGCGCCCGACGAACCCGCCGCAGAAGCCCTTCACGCCGGCGACGCCGACCTTGTGGCCGGCCACGGGCAGGACGGTGCTGTCGCCCTCCAGGACGTGGACGCCGACGTCGCGGAGCGCCCGGGTGACCCCGTCCGCCTGGTCCGCGTGGTGGTCGTGGTTGCCGAGGACGGCGACGACGGGGATGCCGAGGGAGGCGACCTCGCCGGCCACCACCTCGGCCTCGGCCACGTAGCCGTGCCGGGTCAGGTCGCCGGCGAGCAGCAGCAGGTCGGCGCAGTCGGGGAGGGCGTCGAAGGCGGGGCGGAGCAGGCCCGCGCAGTCCTCGCCGAGGTGGATGTCGCCCACGGCGGCCACGCGGACGGCGGAGGGCCGGTCGGTCGGGTCCGGTTCGAGGAGGGTCATGGCAGTTCCTCCCCGTGGTCCGGGGCGGCGTGGCCGGCGACGGCGAGCTCCGCCCGGACGGGGACGCCGCCGAGCGTGTCGCGGGCGAGGTCCAGGATCTCCTCCCGCCGGACGGGGTCGGTCACGGTCCCGGTGAGCAGGACGGCGCCGCCGCGCCACTCCACCCGGACGCCGAGCTCGGCCTGGCCGTCCGTGGCGAGCCGCTGTTGCAGCAGGGCGAGGCGGTACTCGTCGACGACCGGTTCCGGCGGCGGGGCGGGCGCGCGGTGCTCCGGTCGGTCAGTCACGGCGGTCCGCCTCCTCTCGCGTGGGTTCGGTCCGCGGCAGGACGCCGAGGAGGCCGAGGAGGTAGAGGAAGGCCACCGCCATGGGGTGCTCGCGGGTCTCCTCGCGGACCCGGTCCCAGTCGACGCGTTCGCGCAGTCCGCGGGCGACCGGCAGCAGCGCCCCGTAGTCGCAGTGGTGTTCGGAGAGCGCCGCGAGACGGCAGATCATCAGGTCGGTGGGGTCGATCACCGGCAGGTGGACGGAGTCGACGGGGAGGGTCCAGGCCCGGTCGAGGAGTTCCCTGGTGACGGCCCGGCCGGCGAGGGAGAAGATCAGGTCGATCTGCTCGCCGCCGCTGCGGGCCTTGACCAGCCAGTCCTCCGGCGGGTCGACGATCCGGATGCCGCGCTGGCGCAGCAGCTTGACGACGGTCTCGGAGTCCTCCGCGCGCAGCGCGAAGTCGGCGTCGTGCTGGAGCCGGACCGGGATGCCGTACGCGTAGGCGGCGACGCTGCCGACGAGGGCGAAGGGGCAGCCGGAGCCCTTGAGGACGGCGCCGACCTCCTTGGTGACCTCCAGGATGGCCTGGGTGTGGTCGGGCGGCAGCGCGTCCGCGACCCGGCCGCCGCCCCCGGAGTCGTCTCCGGTGCGGGTGGCGTGTGCCATGAGGTTCATGTCTCCTCCTCGATGGGGGCCCGCAGGGCGCTGGCGCCGGACCGCCAGGCGTCCGTGACGGCCCGGCCGAGGGCGTCCTCCACGAAGACGGTGGCCCGCGCGCCGAAGGCGACGTCGGCGGCGAGGCCGGGTTCCTCGTCGAGCAGGCCGCCGACGACCTCGCGCCGGACCAGCTGCTCGTGGACGGCGTCGGCCTCCACGTGCTCGTCGTAGAAGCGGGCCGCGTCCTCGCCGGCCCCGCACCGCCGCAGGGCGGCGGCGAGCCAGGACGCGGCGGGCGGGGAGGTGATCTCCAGGACGGCGAAGTGACCGATGAGGGCGCCCCGGTGGGCCCGGTGGAGCCCGAACAGCGACATCACGTTGCCGGCGGCGAGGGCGGGCGCCCCGACGGACGGCAGGTAGTGGCCGTAGTCCGGGACGAGGTCCAGGGCGCGCATCAGGTCGGCGTACAGCCGTGCGTGCACGCGCTCCTCCCGGCCGCAGCCGAACTCGTCGTACAGGATGGACGCCATGCCCGCCTTGGCTCGTCCCCGCAGCCGGGGCAGCACCCAGGCGTGCGGGTCGGACTCCCGCAGCTGGTGCACGGAGCGCAGCACCGCGTACTCCCGCAGCAGCTCGTACGTGCCGTGGCGCAGCAGATGGCGGGAGGCGCCCCGGCCGTCGGGCGGTTCGGTCAGCAGGCCGTCGAAGACCTCGGCGGGCGTCACGGTGCCGGGGCACGCCTCCCGCAGCGCCGACTCGAAGCGGCCTTCCAGGAGGGCGCGCAGGCGCAGCAGCCCGAGGTCCCACTCTGCGGCGTCGGGCACGTCCGCGAAGCCGCGGTAGTGGAGCTCGTAGCCCAGGTGGAGCGCCAGCTGGACGTCGTCGCCGAAGGGGTCGGCGGCCAGGACGGCGGCGGGGCCGGGCAGCGCACCGGACCGGCCGCCGAGGCGGGCGATCACGGCGGCGGAGAGCTCCCCTCGGGCCGGGGGCAGGGCGGGTGCCCTGGCGCCGGCGGCGGTCGGGGCGGTGATCGTCATGGCACGGTCTCCTCGGGTGGGGGCGGGCGGCGGGGTCGCGGGGCGTCAGGAGGGCGACGCGGGGCCGTCGGCCCGCCGGGGCCGGGCCCGGCGGCGGTGGCTGGTGTCGCAGAACGGGTCGCGCAGGCTGCGCCGGCACCGGCAGAGCGCGACGACGGGCCGCTCGCTGCGGCGCACGGTCCCGTCGGGCATCACGATCTCCACGGGCCCGTCGATCAGCAGCGGGCCCTCCCCGAGGGGGGTGACCCGGACGGCGTGGGAGCGGGGCCGCGAGGGGACGGGGTCCCGGTCCTCCGGGGCGGGGACTGCGGACTGCTCGTGCACGGTTTCCACGGCGAACCTCCGGGGTCGAGGCCGGGGGACGGGGCCGGTACGGCTCCGGTCCCCCGGGACGGACCCTTGGCGCCTGCCCCTTCTCCGCCCCGGCATGCCAGGACGGCGGGGACGGCCGGGTCAGCGCGGGGGCCGGGCCAGCGGGCCGGCGTCGAGGTGGCGGAGGAGGGAGAGGGCGTCGTCGTGGACGACGACGGCGCCGGCGTCCTCCAGCTCCCGGCGGGTCGTGCCGCCGGTGAGGAGTCCGATGCAGGGCACGCCGGCGCGTCCGGCGGCCTCGACGTCCCAGACCGTGTCGCCGACGAGGACGGCGTCCTCGGGTTCGGCGCCCATCTTGTCCAGGGCGGCCCGCACCAGGTCGGGGGCGGGTTTGGTGGCGGTGACGTCGGCGCTGGAGGTGGCCGTGTCGATGACGTCGTCGGCGCCGAGGCGGGCGCGGACGGCGGCCACCTCGTCCTCGGAGGCGGAGCTGGCGAGCACGATCCGCCAGCCGCGGGCGGCGGTGGCGCGGAGCAGTTCCGCGGCGCCGTCGAGCGGGGCGAGGGAGTCGAACCAGGTGGCGTAGAGGGTGCCGTGGGCGTCGGCGACGGCGCCGTCCTCGTCGTGCCGGCGGTCGGCGCCGAGCACGGCGTCGAGGAGCCGGTCCGCGCCCATGCCCACGGCCCGGTGGATCCGGGCCATCGGCACCGTGTGGCCGTGCTGCCGCAGGGCCATCCACCAGGTCAGGGTGTGCAGGTAGGTGGTGTCGACGAGGGTGCCGTCGACGTCGAACAGGGCGACGCCGCGGGCCTGGGGTGCGGAGTGCGGGGTCATCGCGTCTCCCGGGGGCGGAGGGGGGTCACCGGGCCGGGCCGTCGTCGGCCGCCGGCACTGCGCGCCTGCCCGGGGCGGGGCGCGCCATGCGGGGGCCGGCCGTGCGGACGGCCCGGATCACCACGAGCTGCTCGGTGCGGGTACCCGGCGGGACGATGCCGCGCGCCTCGAACCAGCCGGCCCGGGCCGTCATGACCGGCCCGAACGGCTGATCCCGGCACGCGACGACCCGGGGCCGCAGCCCCGCGGCGTCCAGCGCGTCGAGGGTGGCGGAGACGCCGCTGAGCGAGGACTGGACGAGCAGCAGGACGCCGTCCGGGGCGAGGAGGGCGGGCGCGGCGCGGCAGATCCGGTCGAGGACGAGCCGCCCGTCGTGGCCGGCGTCCCAGGCGCGCGCGGGCCCCGAGGCGGGCGCGTCCGGGGAGGGGGCCGGGACGTAGGGCGGGTTGGCGGTCACCAGGTCGAACCGCTCCCCCGCGACGGGTGCGGCGAGGTCGCCGCGCAGGACGCGGACCCGGCAGCGGCGCAGGCGGGCGTTGCGGCGGGCGGCGGTGACGGCGGCGGGGGCGATGTCGGCGGCGGTCGCCCGGGCCCCCCGGCGGGCCGCAGCGATGGCGAGGAGGCCGGTGCCGGTGCACAGGTCGAGGGTGCGGTCGCCGCGCGCCAGGCGTTCGCGGCCGAGGGTCTCCAGGAGCAGGGCGGTGTCGCCCTGGGGCGCGTACACGCCGGGCGTTCTGATCATCCTCATGGGCTTCGTCCGGTCGTCGTCGGGGGCTTCGTCCGGTCGTCGTCGCGGCGGCGTGACGGCCTGACGACGTGGTGAGAACGCGGCTACCCGCTCCCCGGCCGGGCACGCGCGCGTGGCGGGCGGCGGTTACGGCCCTCGGAGGCGGGTAGCCGCGCGCCGACGGGTACTGCGCCGACACGACACGACACAGGGAGATGACCGAGATGGTGCACGACACGATCGAGGTGGAGGCCCCGCTGCGCGAGGTCTACGACCAGTGGACGCAGTTCGAGGAGTTCCCCCGCTTCATGGACGGTGTCGAGGAGGTGCAGCAGCTCGACGACCGCCTCTGCCACTGGCGGACCAAGATCGCGGGCGCGACCCGCGAGTTCGACACGGAGATCGTCGACCAGCTGCCCGACGAGCGCATCGCGTGGCGGACGGTCGGCGGCGACGTGAAGCAGAAGGGGGTCGTCACCTTCGAGAAGGTGGACGACGCGCACACGCGCGTGCATCTCAGCATGGAGGTGGAGGCCGCCGGCATGGCCGACCGGGCGGCGAAGGCGATGGGGGTGGTGGAGAGCCGGATCGAGGGCGACCTGCACCGGTTCAAGCACTTCATCGAGGAACGCGACCAGGCGACCGGCGGCTGGCGGGGACGGCTCCGTCCCGGTGACAGCGCGGGCGGGACCACCCCGTCCGATCCGGCGACCCCGACCGACGACGTACCCCCGTACGGCATGCCGCCGTCCGAGGAGATGCCCCGGCACGACCGTCCCCCGTACGCCGGGCCCGCGTAGCCATGTCCGGCCCGCGCTCCGCGCTCCTCCTCCTGGACGTGTCGCTGCACACGGAGGAGCAGGGCCGCCTCGCGGTGGCCCTGGGCGGCGCGGTGGACGCCGCGCCGCTGGTCCTCGGGGAGGGCACGGTGGTGAGCGTGGGGCTGACCTTCCGGCTGGGCGGCGAGGTGGACGGGCTGACCTTCGAGGAGGAGCGCGCCCGGGACGGCCGGGTCCTGGCCACCACCCGGACGCTGCTCGGCGACTTCCGGGGCGGCGGCCCGTACGAGGTGTGGCTGCCGCCGCAGCGGATGCCGGTCGGCCGGGCGCACTGCGGCGTCTACCGGATGACCGGCCGGCTGATCGACGGGACGGGGCGCGAGCTGGCCCGTGAGGACCACGACCTGCGCCTGGTCCACCTGAGCGGCGCGCCCACGGCACCCGCCTGAGCGGCGGCCGGTGCGTGCGGGGCGCCCCGCACGCGGCTCAGGGGGTGGGGCCCGTGCCGGCGGCCGCCCGGGCGCGGCGCAGCAGGTACGCGCCGGCGGAGGCGACCAGGACGAGCATGCACGCGATGAAGACCAGGCCGGCGCCCTCCAGGCCGAGCGGGTCGGCGAGCAGGCCGACGCCGATCACCGGGATCGAGATGCCGGTGTACGCGACCACGAACAGGGACGAGATGACGGCGGCCCGCCGGTCGGGCGGGGACGCGGCGGCGACGGCGGAGAGCGCCGCCCGGAACGTGAGGCCCTGTCCGGTGCCGCCGACGAGGGCGGCGAGCACGACGAAGACCAGGTGGTCGGTGGCGAGGGCGACGGCGAGCAGCACGAGGCCGGCGAAGAGGACGGCGCAGCCCAGCGGCAGCGAGCGGGTGGCACCGACGCGGCCGGCGGCGACCTGTCCCGCGGTGGAGGCGAAGAAGGCGAGGGCGACGACGAGGCCGCTGACGGCGTGGTTGTCGACGTGCAGGTAGCGGGCGAGGAAGGCGGGGCTGACGGAGGTGAAGACGCCGAAGAGCGCGAAGCCCGCGAAGGAGGCGACGGCGGCCGGCACGAAGACCGCCCGCACGCGCGCGGGGAGGGCGGGTCTCTGCGGCCGTACGGCGCTGAGGGGCCGGCGTTCCGCCACCGTCTCGGGCAGCCACTGGAGGACCAGGGCCGAGACGCCGACGAGGGCGAGGTGGACGGCGAAGGGCAGCAGCAGCGGCTCGGGGGCGTACTCGGCGAGGAGCCCGGCGAGGAGGGGGCCGCAGCCGAGGCCGCCCATGTTGGCGGCGGTGGCGACGAGGGTGGCGCGGGCGGCGCCGCCGGGCGGGGCGAGCTCCATGACGTACGCGGTGGCGGCGCCGGTGAAGAGGCCCGCCGAGAGGCCGGACAGCAGCCGGCCCGCGTACAGCCAGCCCAGCGCGTCGGCGCACAGGAAGCAGACGGCGCTGGCCGCCGCGAAGGCGAGTCCCCAGCGGAGGGTGGGGCGCCTGCCGATCGTGTCGGAGGCGTTGCCGGCGAGGAGCAGCACGCCGATGACCCCGAAGGCGTACACGGCGTAGACCACCGTGACGGTGAGTTCGGAGAAGCCGAACTCCTGCTGGTAGAGGGGGTAGAGCGGGGTCGGGAGCGTGGTGCCGGCCATGCACACCGCGAACACCGCCCCGGCGAGCAGACAGGGCAGCCATCCGCGTCGGTCATCACCGGCCATACCGGCGACCGTAACCCGCCCGGCCCGGTGGGGCCGGGCAGCACGCCGGACCCCCGCGCACGGGGGTGGCCGCGGCCGTCGTGCGTCAGTGGCCGCCCAGGCCCGGCAGGCAGGTGCCGTCCATGGTGCGGCCGGAGACCTCGGCGGTGACGGTGCCGGAGTCGGAGATCCCGCCCTGGACACAGACCTTCCCGGTGCCGCCGGCGACGGCCAGGTTCCGGATCGTGGGCCCGCGCTGGGCGCCGGCGCGGTACTCGATGTCGTTCGGCTCCAGGCCGAGGGCGGCGGCGACGGCGGCCCTCACCTCGGTCTCCCCGGGATCTCCGGTCGCCAGCTCCCGCAGGACGGCGCCGAGCCTCTCCGCCTTGCCCCGCGCACCGGCCCGTTCGGCCTCGGTGAGTTCCATCTCCTGGCGGTAGGCGTGGTTCTCCCGGTACTTGCTCGCGGGGTCCTGCGGGACGCACGACGTGCCCGGCGGGAGCTGCGGCTCCGACGGGCTCGGGCAGAACCGCATGCCCTCCCCGGACGGGGACGCTGCGGACGGGCCCGCCGCGGACGGGGCGGCTCCGGCGCGCGGGTCGGCGGAGGGTTCGGCGCAGCCGGTGACGAGCGCGGCGAGGAGGACGGCGCCGGCGGCGGCGCGGGGCAGGTGTCGACGCATGCCGCCATCCTGGCCGCCGCGGCCGGCGGGGCCGTCGGCCGCCCCCCGGACGTGACCCTTCCGTGTCCGGTCAGGAGGCGCCCGGCGCCCAGAAGTTGTGGGTCTCCGCCACCCGGGGCGGGGGCTGGTCCGGCCAGCCGAGGTCGGCGGCGATGGGCATGACCTTGTCGCCGAACGCCTTCATCTGCGCCTCGCTCGCCCAGACGTCGAAGATCTCCAGGCCGCTGTCGGTCCCCACGCAGGTGTGGGAGAGACAGCCGTCGAAGATCCCCGGGACCGTCTGGAGCTTCGCGTTGAGCGTGTCGTACTGGTCCGTGGTGACTCCGTCGAGGACGGCGTGGACGAGGATCGCCATGATCCCTCCTCCTCATGGGGCGACGGTCCGCCCCCCTCTCCCCCAGCACACCACGCCGGGCCGGGGACGGCACCCGCTCCGGGTGCGCGCCGGGGGACGTACCGGTATGCCGGAGGTAGCGGTACGCGGAGGAGGAGGGTGGCCCGCCATGGCACGCTCGGCGCTCGTCGTGATCGACATGCTGAACACGTACGCGCACGAGGACGCGGATCGGCTGGTGCCGTCCGTGGCGACGGCGCTGCCCGCGATCGTGGACCTGCTGCGGCGGGCCCGGGCGGCGGGGACGCCGGTCGTGTACGCCAACGACAACTTCGGCGAGTGGCGCTCCCACCACGGGGAGATCCTGGACCTGGCGCTCGCCGGGCGTCATCCGGAGCTGGTCGAGCCGCTGCGGCCGGACGAGGAGGCGCTCTTCGTGGTCAAGGCGCGGCACTCGGTGTTCTACGAGACGCCGCTGGCGTACCTGCTGCGCTCGCTGGACGTGACCGAGCTGGTCCTGACCGGTCAGGTCACCGAGCAGTGCGTGCTCTACTCGGCCCTGGACGCGCACATCCGGCATCTGGACGTGACGGTGCCCCGGGACGCGGTCGCCCACATCCACGAGGACCTGGCGCGGGCGGCGCTGCGGATGATCGAGCGCAACATGGGCGGCCGGATCGTCGACGCCGCCGACGTCACGTTCTGACCGGCCGCGCCCCCTGGGCGGCCGGTCGGTCTCAGATGCCGAAGCCCAGGAGGGCCACCTCCAGCGGGAGCGCGGGGCGCTCGGGGAGGGCGGGCGGTTCCTCGCCGCGGCCGGTGCGGGTGGGGCGGACCGGGCGCAGGGCGGCGAGGCCGTCGGCGGCCCAGCCGGCGTCGGTGGCGGGGAGGGAGAGCGTCATCCTCCGGCCGTCGGGCAGGGTCGTCTCCAGGGTGGCCGGGTCGTTCGTCCGCATGGCACCTCGCTCGGGTCGCACGCCGCTTCTGGAGGGGAGGACGACCGGGCGGGTGGAGGAGTTCCTTCCGGGTCCTCCGGGTCTGCCGGGTCCTCCGGGTCCGCCAGGTCTGACGGGTTTACGGGATTACGGGTTTACGGGTCTACAGCCGGGTTCGCCGGTTCAGCCGGCTTCGGGGGTGGGGGCCGTCTTGGCGGGTTCCGGCTGTTCCTCGCGTTCCCGGGCGGCGACGCGGCGGGTGAGGCGGGTGCCGATGCCGAGCTGGGCGGCCGCGGCGGCGAGGGCGACGACGAGGCAGCCGAGCCAGAGGGGGGCGGCGCCCCAGGTGTGGATGACCCAGCCGCCGACGAGCGGGGCGACGACGGCGGAGCCGGTCCAGGCGACCTGGTAGAGGCCCTGGTAGCGGCCGCGCAGGTGGTCCGGGGAGATGCGGGCCACCAGCGCGAAGCTGGTGGGGGTGTTGCCGATCTCACCGAGGGTCCACACGACGATGGAGGCGCCGTAGATCCAGGCGGAGTGGCCGAGGAGGAGGACCGAGTAGCCGACGCCGATCAGCGCGGAGGAGCCGGCGAGCACCCAGGACTCGGGGAAGCGCTTGTAGAGCCGGGTGAGCGGGAGTTGGACGGCGACGATCACGATGCCGTTGAGCGCGGCGACCTGTCCGAAGGTGCTCGGCGAGAACCCGTCCTGGCCCATCGCGATGGGCAGTCCGCTCTCGGACTGGAGCAGGATGGTGAGGACGAGGAACTGGGCGCCGACGAAGGCGACGAAGCTCCGGTCGCGCAGGACGGCCCCGAACCCCTCGGCCTCCTCGGCCTCGGTGGGCGCGGCGGCCGGGGCACGGCCGGGGACGCGGGTCGCGATCAGTACGGCGCCGATGAGGGTGGTGGCGCCGTTGAGCCAGAACAGCGCGGTGTATCCGACCAGGGAGACGAGGCCGACGGAGAGCATCGCGATGGAGTAACCGACGTTGATGGCCCAGAAGTTGAGCGAGTAGGCGCGGACCTGGTCCTTGCCGGGGATGACGTCGGCGATGAGCGCGTTGTGGGCGGGCCGGGTGGCGTTGTTGACCACGCCGACGACGAAGGCGCCGACGAGGAGGGCCCACGGGGAGCGGGCGTAGGCGAGGGCGATCATGCTCACGGCGGTGGCGCCCAGGGCGCCGACGAGCGTGGGCTTGTGTCCGAACCGGTCGCCGAGAGCGCCGCCGAACGGTCCCGCGAGGAGGGAGCCGACGCCGATGCCGGCGACGACGGTGCCGGCGAAGGCCGCGCTGCGGTCCAGCTCCTCGGTGATGTAGAAGGCGAGCAGCGGCATCACGAACCCGCAGGCGCGGTTGACGAGTTGGGCGGCCCAGAGCCACCAGAAGCCGGACGGCAGCCCGCCGAAGGTCGCCGCGAGGGAGGTGCGCGCCCTCGTGAGTGGCCGGAATGCCATGCGTGTCCCTTCGTGGTGACGCCGTCGGACGGGGCGGACGGTACGGGACCGGGGTTCCGTCGGTCCGAACACCGAATGAATACCGGCCGGGGCGGTTCCGCGAAAGGCGGGATCGCGCCACGCGCCGCTCGGACGCCCGCGGAACCGCCGCGTGAACCGCCCGTGAAGGGGGGTCGCCGGGGCGTTGGGGATCCTTTCGGCGGAAGAGTGCCGGTGTTCTCCCCTTGCCGCTACCTTGTCCTGCGGGCAGACCGCACGGGCGGCCGCAAGCCTTTGAGAATCGACGGCGTGTCGCGCAAACGACGAGGTCAGGGGGGTCTTTCGCTGCGCCGTCTCCGTCTCTATGATCTCAGTCGCGCACCGGTCGCATGCGTGGATGTACCGCGATTTCTCAGGATCAGTCAGACCGTTCGAACCGCAGGCCGGCCCGGTTCCGGCACCGGCGGTGCGCAGGACAGTTCTGCGCGTTGTTCCATGCACTTCCGTACCGCTGATCCATGACAGCTGGGAGGCGAAGGGCACGTGATCGACATGGAGCGGGACCCGCGGACGGGGAACGCCGCCGGATGAACCCTCTGACCTACACACCGCGCCTGGTGCGGGCGCTCCCGCCGGTGCACGTGAACGGGCGGACGCTGAAGGCGTACGCGATGTTCGCGGATCCGGAGCGGGCCGGCGAGCTGCCGAAGCCGGAGTGGCTGGAGCGGCACGCGGCCACGGTGCTGAGCGAGCCGCCGGGCGAGGGCGACCATCCGGCCGGCTTCCTGATCCTGCACCACGGAGCCGAAGGAACGTATCTGCTGGTGAGCCAGTGGTACGACGCCGACATGCTGAAGCACTGGGTGCGCGGCTCGGTCCCGGGGACCGACGGGGACGTGGTCTTCGCGCCGCTCGCCCAGCGGGACCTGATCGCCTGCGTCTGGGAGCTGGAGGTCGTGAAGTTCGAGCGCGACGCCTGGGTGAACACGGTGCTCGCGCGCGGCAGCGTCGACCGGGCGGCCGTCGACGCGTATCTGGACACGACGTTCTCGGGATGGGTGTGAGGGTGGCAGTGCGGCACGACATCGAAATCCGGCCGATCGAGCCGGACCAGCTGGACGCCCTGCTCGCGCTGTGCGTCGAGCACGCCGAGTACGAGAAGGCGGACTTCGCCGACGACGGGCAGGTGGAGCGCTGGCGTGCGGCGTTCTTCGGCGAGCGGCCCGTGGTGTACGGGTGGCTCGCGCTGGACGGCGGGAAGCCGTGCGGCTTCATGACCGTGACCGTCGACTTCTCCACCTGGAGCGCCGCCCGGTTCGCCCACATGGACTGCCTGTACCTCCAGGAGGCGTACCGGGGGCTGGGGCTCGGGCGGGTGTTCATGGAGCGGCTGCGGGAGTTCGCGCGGGCCGAGGGGTGCGGCTGGGCGGAGTGGCAGACGCCGCGGGACAACGAGCCGGGCATCGGCTTCTACACGCGGATGGGCGCCCGCTCCAAGGAGAAGGTCCGTTTCAGCTACGACGTCGGGATGCGTGACGGCTCGTGACGAAGACGCCCGCACCGAAGGCCCCGCCGGTCCCGCTGCCGCCGTGGTCGATCGACCCGGCCGACCAGGCCGGTCCTGCGCCCGCGCTCGGCGACCTGGTCCGCGCGGCGGCGCTCAACTGGCCGGACCGCGCGGCCCTGCACGACGGCCTGCTCGGCCTCACCTTCGCCGCGCTGGAGGAGCGGGCCGCCACGCTCGCGGCCTGGCTGGCCGGGCACGGCGTGGGCCCGGACGACCGGGTGGCGATCCTCGCCGAGAAGAGCGCGCTGATGCCGGTGCTCGCCATCGCGGTGTGGAAGTGCGGCGCCGTGTACGTGCCGCTCGACGGTACGGCCCCGGAGCCGCGGCTGCGCGGACTGCTGGACCGGCTCGACGCGCGGATCGTGCTGGCGCTCGACGACCGGGAACCGGTCGTCGAGGGGGTCCGCTGGGCGGGCCGGGCGGAGCTGGACGGGGTCCTCGCGGGCCCGGCGCGGGAGTGGCCGACCGTGCCGCACCGGCCCGGCTCCCTCGCGTACATCATCTTCACCTCGGGCTCCACGGGTGAGCCCAAGGGCGTGGAGATCACGGTCGACAGCCTGGTCGCGTACTTCGGGAACCACAACGAGGTGCTGCGGTTCACCCCCGCGTCACGGGTGTTCAGCCTCTCGCCGTTCCACTTCGACGTGTCGATCGAGGACACGCTGCTGCCGCTGTCGCTCGGCGCGTACGTCCACCAGTTCCGCGGGATGCACGCCGGGGCGGTGATGCGGGCGGTCATCACGCGCGAGCGGATCACCCATCTCATCGCGGTCTCCACGCTGTTGACGCTGATCACCGACGGCGGGCGGCACGTCACCCGGGAGAACTTCCCGTGCCTGGAGATGGTGATGACGGGCGCGGAGGTCTGCGACCCGGGGGTCATCAACGTGTGGAAGGACGGCCTGCCCGAGGTCCGGGTGATCAACGTCTACGGGCCGACGGAGACGACCATCGTCTGTGTCGCCCACGAGATCGTGCGGGTGGACCCCGAGCGGGTCGACTCCTATCCGATCGGCCGGCCGCTGCGCGGGGTGGCGGCGCGGCTCGTGGACGACGGGGTGCCGGTCCACGAGCCGGGCCGCGTCGGGGAGTTGTGGATCGGCGGCGAGCAGGTGATGCGCGGCTACCACGGCCGGCCGGAGGAGACCGCCCGGCGCGTGGTGGAGGTGGACGGCGTCCGCTACTACCGCACCGGCGACCTCTGCGCGTACGACGGGAACGGCGACCTCGTCTTCCGGGGCCGGAACGACGACGAGGTGAAGCTCGCCGGCCGGCGGATCCATCTGGGCGAGATCCGGCAGACCGTGCTGAGCTGCCCCGGCGTCGAGCGGGCGGCCGTCGCACTGGTCCCCCGGCGGGGCCATGACGTGATCGCCCTGGTGGTGATGGCGCCGGACCGGGCGGCGGTGGCGGCCGCGGAGAAGCGGCTCGCCGAGCTGCTGCCCGCGTACATGCTGCCGACCGTGGTCGCCTGGTCGCCCGAGCTCAGCGTCTCCTCGACGGGCAAGACGGACGAGAAGCTGCTCATGGGACGGCTCGCCGAGGCGGTCCGGGAGGCGAGCGCGACCCGCTTCGCGTTCACCCCGGCCGGGGACGTCGAGCCCGTCGACGGGGACGGCCATGCCTGACCCGGAGACGGCGCTCCACCCCGAGTTCGGCCGGCTGGCCGCCGCCCGCCGGATCATGGCGGTACGGGCGTCGACCGGGTCGCTCGCGCAGGACCGAGCCAACGCCGAGCGCTGGATCGCCCGCTTCGGCGGCGCCGTCGACCCGGCGGACGGTGCCGCGGTCGCGCGGGGGGCGCACTCGGTCACCGTCCGGCCCCCGCGCGAGGACCCGGACAGCCCCTGGGTCGTCTACATCCACGGCGGCGGGATGGTCTACTACTCGACCGAGGTCTTCCAGCCCTTCTTACGCACGCTGGCGGGCACCCTCCGGGCGCCCGTGGAGGCGTTCGACTACCCGAAGGCGCCGGAGCACACCGTCGAGGAGTCGGTGGAGCTGCTGGCCGACCACATCGCCTCGCGCTGCGGTGAGTTGACGGACCGTCCGGTGGTGCTGGCGGGCGACAGCGTCGGGGGGCTGCTCGCGCTCTATCTGGGTCTGCGGGTCCTGCCGGGGGTGTTCGAGCGGATCGTGCTCCTCTACCCGGTCCTCGACCTGCGGACCGAGCGGGCGTCCTACCGGGCCTTCGGTGAGGGCCACTTCCTCGACCGGGACGCCATGCGGACCTTCACCTCGCTCCTCGAACCCTTCTTCTCGGCCCGGGACTTCGATCCGATGCGGCTGCCGGAGAGCGAGCTGGCGCGGCTGCCGGGCTGCTCGATCGTGACCGCCGGCTGTGACGTCCTCCGGGACGAGGGGCTCGCCTGGGCGGAGCGGACGGCCGCGCGCTCGCCCGGCCTGCGGCACCTGCACTTCCCCGACCTCCCGCACGACTTCTGTCTGTACGCCGGCCGGCTGGCCTCGGCGGGGAGCGCGGTCGCCGAGATCGCCAGGACCGCCTTTCCGCTTCATCCTCTCGACGAACGGGGTCGCTCGTGACCGCACACCACGCCGCCGCGGGTCCGCTGCCCGCCCTCGGCGACCTGCTGGCCGGCCCGGCGCGTCGGTGGCCGGACCGCGTGGCGATCGACGACGGGCGCGTACGGCACACCTTCGCCGAGCTCGAACAGGGCGCCCTGAAGATCGCGGCCTGGCTGGAGGGACAGGGGGTGGGCCCGGGCGACCGGGTCGTGGTCCTCACCGAGACCCGACCTGTCATGCCCATGATCATCCTGGGCATCTGGAAGCGCGGCGCCGTCCACGTCCCCGTCGACGGAACGGAACCCGACCCCCGCCTCCACGCGCTGCTCGACCGGATCCGGCCCGCCGCCGTGATCACCCCGCCCGGGCGGCCCCCGGTGCTCCCCGGCGTCCCGATGCTCGACGGGGAGGCGCTGGTCCCGGTCCTCTTCGGGCCCGCCGTCCCACACACCACCGTGGCCCACGGGCCGGAGGACATCGCGTACGTCGTCTTCGCCTCCGGCGCCACCGGAGAGCCGCAGGGCGCCGAGATCACCGCCGCCGGCCTGCTCGCCCACTTCACCGGCCACAACGAGGTGCTGGGCCTCACGCCCGACTCCCGCGTGCTGAGCCTCTCCCCGTTCCACTTCGACGTGTCCCTGCTCGACACCCTGCTCCCCCTGTCCGTGGGAGCCTTCGTCCACCAGTTCCGCGGCCTCCCGGCCGGCGCCGTCCTCCGCGCCACGCTCGCGCGGCAGCACATCACCCACCTCGTCGCCGTCACCATGCTGCTCGGACTGATCACCGACGACGGGCGGCACATCAACCGGGACGTACTCCCCTCCCTCGACGTGGTGATGACGGGGGCTCAGGTCTGCCCGCCGCACCTGCTGCGCTCCTGGGCCCGCGGGCTCCCCGGGATCCGTCTCGTGCAGGCGTTCGGCCCGCCGGAGGCCACGATCTTCGGCCTCACCCACACCGTCCGCGCCGAGGACGTCGAGAGCGGCGCCCCCTGCCCGGTCGGCCGGCCCCTGCGGGGCACCCTCGCCAAGCTCGTACGGGACGGGGCCGAGGTGCGCGGGCCCGGCGCGGAGGGCGAGCTCTGGATCGGCGGCCCCCAGGTCATGCGCGGCTACTTCGACCAGCCCGAGGAGACCGCCCGGCTGGTCGTCGAGGCCGACGGGACGCGCTGGTTCCGCACCGGGGACGTCTGCGCGTACGACGACGGCGGCGCCCTCGTGCTGCGCCGCCACGCCGACGACCGGATCACCTGGCTGGCGGGGCGCCGCACCCACCTGTACGAGATCGAGCGGGCCGCCCTGAGCTGTCCCGCGGTCGAGCGGGTCACCGCCGCCGTCGTCCGGCGCGGCCCCCGCGACGTCGTCGCCCTCGCCGTCGCCGCGAAGGACGCGGAGACGCTCCACGACGTCGCCCACCAGCTGCGGGGCCTCCTGCCCGAGCCGCTGCGCCCGGCGGTGCTCGTCCGGACCGTGCCGGGACACGAGCCCGACGCGCCGCTGCTGGCCCAGCGGCTCACGGCGGTGGACCCGACGTCCTCCCCGTACCTCGACATGTCGGCCGATGGCGCCGTCGAGCCCTTCGACGACGCCGACAAGGAGGAGATATGACCACAGCGGTGAACGACCCGGTCAAGGAGAAGGTCGCCGCCTACCTGGAGACGGCGCTCGGCAAGCCGGTGGACCTCGCCCCGCTCCCGGACACCACCCCGCTCAACACCCTGGGCCTGGACTCCCTGCTCACCATCAGCGTCCTCGTCACCCTCCTGGAGGACGCCGGCGTCGACCTCGGCGAGCACGCGGACTCCCTCGTCACGCCCAGCACCCTCGGCGACCTGTACGCCCTCGCCGGCCGCTTCCTGGGCGAGCCGGAGGAGCGGCCCGCCGCCGACACCGCCACCGCCGAACCCCGGGAGCATAACGACCAACTCGCCTACTACCAGGCCAAGCTCGCGTACGAGATCGACTCCGCGGACCTCCGCGACGCCCTCGCGGCCGGGCAGGACCTCGTCGTCGTCGACGGGCGGAGCAGCGAGTCGTACGCGGCGGAGCACATCCCCGGCGCGGTCAGCATCCCGCACCGCTCGATCTCCCAGGACGCGCTGGCCGGGCTCTCCCGGGCGCCGCTGTACGTGACGTACTGCGACGGGATCGGCTGCAACGCCTCCACCAAGACGGCGATCAAGCTGGCGACGGCGGGCTTCCGGGTGAAGGAGCTGATCGGCGGCCTCGACTGGTGGAAGCGGGACGGCCACCCGACGGAGGGCCACGCCGCCCCGGAGCACAGCCACCACGCCGGCTGCGGGTGCTGACCGCCGGCGGCCCGCGGCCGGCCGGCACGACCGTCCGAACCGTCCGACCCTCCCTCCGACCGTCCGTCCGTCCCTTCCAGAACCGGGGAGCCGCCCTGTGAGCACCGAGGAGCACGACGACAGGCCGCTGGACGTGGCGGTGGTGGGCGGCAGCCTCGCCGGCTGCGCCGCCGCCGTCCACTTCGCCACGATGGGGTACCGGGTGGCGGTCTTCGAGAAGCGGGCGACGCCCGAGGAGCACCACAAGCAGCTCTGCACCCACTTCGTGCAGCCGCACACGGTGCCGCTGCTCAACGCCCTCGGGCTCGCCCATCTCCGGGAGCCGTCCTGGTCGGTGGCGACCAAGGCCGTGTTCGTGACGCCCGGGGGCGTGGTCGACACGCCGGGCCCCGGATACGATCCCGCGCGGCCGGACTCGTACGCGCTCAACCTGGAGCGGCGGGTCCTGGACCCGGCGATCCGGGAGTCGGCGCGGCGGCACGGCGTGCGGTTCGTGGCGGCCACCGGGGTGGAGGGCGTCGAGGAGGGCGGCGACGGCCTGACCGTCGTGCACACGCGGGGCGAGGCCGGCGAGCGGCGGTACCGGGCGCGGCTCGTGGTGGCGGCGGACGGGCGGCGCTCGCGGCTGGCCGGGCTGCTGGGCAACGAGGCCGAGAGCCGGCCCAACGAACGCGCCGCGCTCTTCGGCTACTTCAGGGGGATCGAGGCGCCGCCGGACAACCGGTCGGTCTTCGTGATGAACGAGCGTGACCTGGCCTGCAGTTACCCGCTCGTCGACGGCCGGACGGAGCTTGTGCTCTTCGCGGAGAAGGCGCGGGTCGAGGGGTGGCGGCGCGGCTCCGAAGGCCGGATGCAGGAGTTCCTGAAGTACTTCGACGGGCTGGCGGAGGCGCCGTCGGTGGCCGACGCGGTGCCGGAAGGACCGCTGCTCGGCTACAGCGACTATCCGAGCCTCATCCGGCGGCCGGTGGCCGGTTCGGTGCCGTTCGTCGGCGACGCGGCCCTGTCGCTGGACGCGATGAGCGGCGTCGGCGTCGGTTTCGCCCTCCTCACCGCGCAGTCGCTGGCCCGCTCGTTCACCGGCCGGAGTCTGGACGCGGACGGGGTCCGCGACGGACTCGACGCCTACCGGCGGGAGTTCGAGAAGACCCTGCTGCCGCACGCCGAGGGGATCTGCGGGGACTCCCTCGTCGGCAAGGACGAGGCCACCCGCAAGCGGATGTTCGAGACCATCTGCGGAGACCCGGAACTCGCCGAGAAGTACCTGGCCCTGACCGGGCGCATGATCATGCCGGCCGAGTTCCAGCGGGCCTTCATGCGCGGCCTGATGGCCCGCGGCGCGGCCGCGGCACGGAGGTAGCCCCGCCGACCCCCGTCCCTCACCCCCCACCACCGGACATCCACCAGCGGAAGTCCGGCACCGGACATCCCCCAGGGAAGGACACCGACCGATGCCGCGTGTCGCGTTCACCACGTTCGCGATCCTGAAGAAGCCGTACGGGAATCCCGAGGTCCAGGAGTTCGACGACCTGACGCCGCCGACCTTCGAGGAGGCGGAGCGCAGCCCCGGATTCATCGCCCGGGCCAAGGAGGACCCCGGGCAGAGCCATCTCACCAACTTCCAGCGGGACTGGGGTGCGTGGGGGAAGTTCGAGGTGCCCCGCTTCTACACCGGCGGCCGCACCGACGACACCGACAGCCGGGCCTCCACCCTCTCCCTCTGGGCCGACCTGGACTCCGTCCTCGCCTTCGCCTACGGCGGGCTGCACCGCTCCACGCTGGCCCGGCGTCACGAGTGGTTCCTGAAGCCCGAGTGGCCCTCGTACGCGGCCTGGTGGGTCCCCGACGACACCGTCCCCACCTGGGCGGACGCCTGCGCCCGGCTGGAGCACCTGCACGACCACGGGCCCTCGCCGTTCGCGTTCTCCTTCCGCGCGCCGTTCGACGCCGACGGCGCCCCGGCGCGGCTGCGCGGCGCCGCCGAGCGACGCGGCTCCTGACGCCGCCCCGCCCGTCCCTTCCCACTCCACCAGGGGGTCCCCTTGATCACGCGCGCCTTCGACCGGTCGGCGATGAGCTGGTCGTACGAGATGAACCTGCAACCCATGCTGTCCGCGACCGACATCGAGGGGCTGCCGTTCGGCTCCGTCTTCGGCAGCGTCCCCGCGCACACCGTCTCGAAGCGCCACGCCCACCAGGACGGCGAGATGTTCATCGTCCTGTCCGGCAGGGCGGTCGTCGTGCTCGGCGACGAGGAGCGTGAGCTGGGGCCGGGGAGCGTCTGCTACCTGTCGCCGTTCGGCTTCCACGAGATCCGCAACGACCACGACGAGCCGTTCGACCTCGTGTCGGTGTACTGGGAGCACATCCCGAGCGCCGTCGCCGTCCTGGACAAGGCTCCCCCGCGGGACCGGCTCGCCGACCGGACCCTGGTGTTCTGCCCGCCGCCCACCCCCAACGGCGGCCTCCACCTGGGCCACCTCGCCGGCCCGTACGTCCGCGCCGACCTGCTGGTGCGCGCGCTGCGCAGCACCGGCCGGGACGCCCGGTACGTCACCGGCACCGACGACCACCAGTCGTACGTGGCCGCCGCCGCCCGCCTGGACGGGACGACCCCGGCGGCCGTGGCCACCGCCGCGGGCGACGCCATCGTGGCGACCCTGCGCGCGGCCGGCGTCGGCGTCGACCGGCTCACCCGGCCCGCCGGGGACCCCGGCCACGCCGACCGGATCCGGGCGCTCCTCGACCGGGTCGCCGCGTCGCCCGCGGTACGGGAGGAGGAGCGGGCGACCGCGTACTGCCCGAGCTGCGACCTCTCGCTGCACCAGGCGTTCGCCCGCGGGGCCTGCGCCCACTGCGCCGCCGCCAGCGACGGGGAGATCTGCGAGGCGTGCGGGCGGCCCAACGAGGCCCGGGAGCTGACCGGCGTCCGGTGCCGGATCTGCGGCACGGCGGCCGTCACCCGCCCGGAGCGGGCGCTCTGGCTCGATCTGAACGCCTACGCGGACGAGCTGCGGGAGTACCTGCGGGTCACGGCCACCGCCCCCGACCTGCGGATCCTGGTCGAGCGGCTGCTCGACGAGGGGCTGCCGCCGTACCGGCTCGCGCGGACCACCGACTGGGGCGTCGACCTCGGCGAGGGCCGGGCGCTCGACGCCTGGGCGGACCTCGCCCTCACCTTCCTCGACGCGGCGAAGGCCGAGGCCGAGGAGGGCGGGCCGGCCCGGATCACGCTCTTCCTCGGCTACGACAACAGCTTCTACTACGCGGTGCTGCTGCCGGTGCTCGCCTTCGCGGCCGGGCTCGGCGAGCACCTCCCGGCCGCGTTCGTCACCAACCAGTTCCTGCACCTGGGCGACGAGAAGTTCTCCACCAGCCGGGGCCACGCCGTGTGGGCCGACGACGCCCTCGCCGCGTCGGGGGCGGACGCGGTACGGCTCGCGCTGCTCCGGGACGCGCCGGAGGGCCGGGTCACCCGGATCACCGAGGAGCGCGCCGGCCGGCTGACCGAGGACCCGCTGTACCTCGCGGCGCACGCCTGGCTCGACGGCTTCGCGGAGCTGGGCGGGAAGGGCGACGGCGTGGTGCCGGGGACGGGCGCCTGGACGGACGCGCACCGCGAGTTCTACCGGTACCTGAACCTGGCGACCCGTCAACTCGACGGCCTGGTCCTGCCCGAGGCGTTCAGTGCGCGCGGCTACGTCGAGCTGCTGGAGTCCTTCGTGAAGCGGTGCGCCGAGTTCCGGGCGACGGAGCGGGTGGCCCGCCAGGTCCCGTCGCTCGCGGAGGAGGCCCGGACCAGCCTGGCGCTCGAGTACCTGGCGGCCAAGGCGTTCGCCGCGCTGGCCTGGCCGGTCACGCCGGGGCTCGCCGAGCGGGTCTGGGCGTGGCTGGGCCTGCCGGGCGAGCCGGTCCGGGAGGCCGACTGGTCGTTCCTGCCGTCCGGCACCCGGTGCACGGCGCCCGCGCCCGCGCCGGCCGCGAGCGGGCGATCGTGACCGACGCCGACCCGACCGGTCCCCCAGTCGGGGAGCTGCCCGCCGTGGCGGACGTCGTGGTGGTGGGCGCCGGGATCACCGGCGCCGCCGTCGCGCACCACCTGGCCCGCCGGGGCGCGGCCGTCGTCGTCCTGGAGCAGGCCCCCCGCCCGGGCGCCGCCGGGGCGACCGGCTCCTCCGGCGGCATGGTCCGCGCCTACGACCCCGATCCGGCGTCGGCCCCGCTGGCCGTGGCCGGTCTCGCCGCCTACCGGGACCCGGGTCTCTGGGCGTCGGGCCGGGCCCCGCTGCGTGCGGTCGGCGCGGTGACCGTCGCCGATCCCGGCCGGGAGGCCGTCCTGCGGGCGGCGGCGGACCGGATCAACGCGGTCCTCGGCACGTCGGCGCACGTGGTGGCGGGCCCCGCGGAGGCGGCGGGCGTCGGGCTGGCCGGCGGGATCGCGCTGGTCGAGCCCGAGGCCGGCTGGGTCGCCCCGGCGGAGGTCACGGCGGACTGGCTGGAGCAGGCGCGCGCGGACGGCGCCGTCGTCCGCTGCGGGGTGCCCGTGCGGGCGGTGGAGGCGCGCGGCGGACGCCCGGCGGTGGTCACCGGCGCGGGCACGGTGCTGGCCGGGGCCGTGGTGTCGGCGGTCGGGCCGTGGGCGGCCGACCCGGTGCCCGGGCTGCGGCCGGTGGTCCCGGTCCGCTCGCGGTCGATCCAGGTCGGCGTGGTCGGGCGCGGCCCTGCCGTGCCGGACCACGCGACCTTCGTCGACCTGCGGACCGGTCTGTACGCCAAGCCGGTCGGCGCGGACCGCACGCTGATCGGCATGCCGCACCTGGTCTGGGACGCGCCGGTCGGCGCGCCGCCGGACCCCGGGCACGCGCGGGCGACCGTCGCCGCGCTCACCGCCCACTTCCCGTGGCTCGTGTCGGCGCCGTACCTCGACACCGTCCGCGCGGCCGACGCCTACGGCGCGCCGGACCGCGACGGTCCGGCGTCCGGGCTGCTCACGGGGACCGGCGTGCCGCACGTCTGGGCGGTGCGGGGCTGGAACGGCGGCGGCGTCAAGACGGCGCCGGAGGCCGGCCGCCGCATCGCCGACGCGGTCCTGACCCACACCTGACCGCCTCAGACCCGGCGCCCCACCCGGCGTCCGGACCGGCGCCCGCCGACGGCGCGCTCCGGGGCCGCACGACTCTCATCCATCTCGTCAAGGGGGAACAGTGATCCGCTGCCACGACGTGCTCGGCATCGGCTTCGGACCGGCCAACCTGGCCCTGGCCATCGCCCTGGAAGAAGAGGGGCACGATCTGGACATCCGCTTCCTGGAGGCCCGCCCGGGGCCCTCGTGGCAGAGCGCGATGATGCTCGACGGCTCGGACATCCAGAACCACCCGGTACGCGACCTGGTGTCGCTGCGCAATCCGCGCAGCCGCTACAGCTTCATCAACTACCTCTTCGAGAACGGGCGGTTGCTCGACCACCTCAACCTCCCGATGGAGTTCCCGCTGCGCAAGGAGTACGCGCAGTACGTGACCTGGGCGGCGGGTCACTTCGACCGGCTCGTCGACTACGGCACGCACGTCACCGGCGTCACGCTCGGCCGGGACGCCGAGGGCCGGCCCCGCTACACGGTCACCACCTCCGCCGGGGAGACCCTCCAGGCGCGGGTCCTGGTCGTCGGCACCGGGCGGGCCCCGTTCGTCCCGGAGCCCTTCGACGCGGTCGACTCGCCGCGCGTCTTCCATCTGACGCGGTACCTGCCGGCCCTGCGGGAGCTGGAGGAGGCGGGGGTGGTGCCGCGCCGGGTGACGGTGGTGGGCGGCAGCCAGAGCGCGGTGGAGCTGACCCTGGACCTGGCCCGGCGCTATCCGCGGGCGGAAGTGACGACGCTCGTACGGTCGCTGACGCTCCGTGAGAAGGACACCAGTCCGTTCAGCGAGGAGGGGTACTTCCCCGGCTTCACCGACTACTACTACGGGGCCTCGCGGGAGCGGAAGGACGCCATCGACCGGTTCATGCGGCTGACGAACTACTCGTCCGCCGACGGGGACGTGCTGCGCGAGCTCTACCGGCTGATCTACGAGCAGCGGCTCGACGGCGAGCAGCGGGTGTTCGTCAGCGGAAGCCGGCAGGTGCGGTCCCTGGAGGTGGGCGAGGACGGCGTACGGATGCGCGTGGACGAGCTGAACACCGGGGAGTCCGAGGTGCACGAGGCCGACTTCGTCGTCCTGGCCACCGGCTTCCGCGACCTCGGCCCGGCCGCCCACCAGGAGCGCGTCCCGGCGCTGATGCGCGGGGTGGCGGAGGAGTTCGCGTTCGACGCGCACGGCTATCTGGCCGTGGGACCCGACTACGAGGTGCGGCCGGTGGCGGCAGGGACGCCGCCGCTCTTCCTCAACGGCCTGTGCGAGTCCAGCCACGGCATCGGCGACGCCGGGTCGTTCAGCCTGCTGTCGCTGCGGGCCAAGGTCATCGCGGAGAGCCTCCGGAAGCGCCTCCCGTGACGGAGCCTCCGGACGCTTCGGGAGCGGTGACGGGCGAGGGGGTGCCGACCGGCGGCCGGACGGCGGCGGCACGGCCCGAGCGGGCGATCGCCGGCCGGGTCGCCGGCGGGGTCCTCGGTGCCGGGCTGCTGGTGATGCCGCCGGTCGTGACGGCCCTGGCGGGCGGGGCCGGTCTCCTCGTCTGGGCGGCGCACGTCCTGCTGGGCGGCTCGGTCGCCCTGGTGCTGGCCGAGCTGGTCCGCGCCCGGCTCGGCCCGGTCTCCCTCGCCGGGGCGGCCGGGGCGCTGCTCGGCACCTGGGCGGAGCGGACGGTCGACGGCGTCTTCGCCGTCGCGTTCACCGCCGGGCAGGCCGCGATCGCCTGGTTCGCCGCGACCGCGCTGCTGACCGCCGCCGACGGCGCGCCGCCGGCGGCGGGGGCGGACGGGCTGCCGCTCGCCCTCGGCGTGCTCCTCGTGGGCGTGGCGGGGGCGCTCGCCCCGCTGACGCCCCCGGCGGCGCTGCTGCGGTGGCGGCCGTGGGCCGCCGGGATCCTGGCGCTGGTGTGCGCCGTCTGGTTCTGGCCGGCCGATCCGGGCCCGGGGACGACGCTGGCGCCGTCGGGCTTCTCGGAGCCGGGCGCCCTGTGGCTGGCGCTCGCGGCGCTGTTCTTCGCCGGTGTCGGCTGGGAGGCCGTCACCGGGGCCGTCCCCGCGATCGGGGCCGGGCGGCGGCGCACCGCCGCCGGGGTGGTCCTGGGGGCGGCGTGCGTGGCGGTCGCCTGTCTGGGCCTGGCGGCGGTCCAGGAGCGGGGCGCCGGTGCGCCGGTCGCGGCGCCGCTGCGGTGGGTGCTCGCCGTGGCGACGGCCGCCGTCCTGACGTCGTACGTCCTCACCAACGTCCGCACGGCGGCCCGGATCGCGGCGCGGCTGCGCCCCGGCGGGGCCGCCGCCCGGCCCTCCCCGTGGCTGGTCCTGGCCGTCGGCGCGGCGTGCTGCGCCTTCGCCTGGGCGGGGGCGCGGGACGGCGGCGTACCCCTGCTGCTGCTCGGTCCCGCCGCGGCGGCGCTGGTCGGGTACGCGCTGGGCGCCGCCGCGGCCGTACGTCACGGCGGGCCGCCGCTGCGGGCCGCCGGGGCGCTGCTGCTGGCCGTGCTCACGGGCCTGGCGGTGCTCGCCGTTCCGTTCCTGTCCGGCGCCTGAGCGGGCCGGGCGTTCCACCCGTACCTTTTCCACCCCTCTCCGAGGAGACCCCTCATGAACGCCTCCCGCCTCGAATCCGAGGTCCGCAGCTACAGCCGGAACTGGCCCGTGGTCTTCGACCAGGCCCGCGGCAGTCGGCTCACCGACCGTGACGGCCGCGTCTATCTGGACTTCTTCGCGGGCGCGAGCGCCCTCAACTACGGCCACAACCATCCTGTGTTGAAGCGTGCGCTGCTCGACTACCTGGAGCGGGACGGGGTCACGCACAGCCTGGACATGATGACGGTGGCGAAGGAGGACTTCCTCCGCGAGTTCGGGGCGCGGGTGCTGGGCCCCCGGCGGCTCGACTACCGGGTCCAGTTCCCCGGCCCGACCGGCACCAACAGCGTGGAGGCCGCGCTGAAACTGGCCCGGAAGGTGACGGGGCGTCACACCGTGGTCGCCTTCACCGGCGCCTTCCACGGCATGTCGCTGGGCTCCCTGGCGGTCACCGGGAACGCCTCCAAGCGCGGCGGCGCCGGGGTGCCGCTCGGGCACACCTGGCGCCTTCCGTACGACGGCTTCGCCGGGGGCGAGGTGTCCGGCCTGAAGCTGCTCGACAGCATGCTCGCCGACCGCAGCAGCGGCCTGGAGACGCCGGCCGCCGTCATCGTGGAGACGGTGCAGGGCGAGGGCGGCGTGAACCCGGCCGGGCACACGTGGCTGGCGGACCTGGCGGAGCTGTGCGACCGGCGGGGCATCCTGCTGGTCGTGGACGACATCCAGATGGGCTGCGGGCGGACCGGGCCGTTCTTCAGCTTCGAGGCCGCCGGGATCACGCCGGACATCGTCTGCCTGTCCAAGTCGCTGAGCGGGTACGGGCTGCCGATGGCGCTGACGCTCTTCCGCACCGAGCTGGACGTCTGGCAGCCGGGCGAGCACAACGGCACCTTCCGCGGCAACAACCCGGCCTTCGTGACGGCGGCTGCGGCGCTGCGGGAGTTCTGGGCGGACGGCGTCCTGGAGAAGCAGACCGAGGTGCGGGGCGCGCTCTTCGAGGAGCGGCTCGGCGAGCTCGCGGGGCGGTACGCGGCGCAGGTGTCGGCCCGGCGCGGGCGGGGCCTGGCGTGGGGCCTGGCCTTCCGGGAGGCGGAGGTCGCCCGGCGGGTCGCCGACGGGGCGTTCGCCCGGGGGCTGCTGGTGGAGACCTCCGGTTCCGACGACGAGGTGGTGAAGCTGCTGCCGCCGCTCACCGCCACCGACGAGGAGCTGGCCGAGGGGCTGGACGTCCTGCGGGAGTCGGTGGCCGCGGCCTTGGGCGGCTGAGCGTCACGGGCGGTGCCGTCGCAGGCGGCGCCGTCACGGGCGGTGCCGTCACGGGGGGGGGTGCCGTCACAACCGGTGCCGTCGCAGGCGCGCCGATGACCGGCTCCGCCCCCGTCACGGTGTCGCGGACGCGACCGCCTCCCCCTCCGGTGCCGGGCCGGGCGCGGCCTCGCCCGCCGGGCCGCGTTCGGTGAACCAGTGGGTGCGGACGGCGTCCGTGGGTCGCTGGTCGCCGAGCGCGTCCAGGCCCCAGAGTGCCAGGGCCTGGACGACCGGGCGCAGTTCGGCCCCGCGCGGGGTGAGCTGATAGACGGTCGCGTTGGCCGGCCGCTCCAGGCGGCGGCGCTCGACCAGCCCCTCGCCCTCCAGCTGCTTGAGCCGGCTGGCGAGGATGTCGGTGGAGACGCCGGGGAGGTCGGCGTGGAGGTCGGTGTACCGCCGCGGGCCGTGCAGGAGCTCCCGGACGATCAGCAGGCTCCAGCGCTCCCCCACCGCGTCCAGGGCTCGGGCGACGGCGCAGTACTGGTCGTAGCTTCGGCGTGGCATGGTGGCCAGCATAACCAAAAGGTTGGACTTTCCAAGTGGGTACTTGGTAGAACGAAGCAGCCACAGCGGCGCGGATGACGGTGACAGTGACGGTCGGGAGGCCGCAGATGACGTTTCGACAGTCCAGCAAGTTGAAGGACGTGTGCTACGAGATCCGTGGCCCGGTCGTCGACCAGGCCAACGCCCTGGAGGAGGCGGGTCACAGCGTCCTGCGGCTGAACACCGGCAATCCCGCGCCGTTCGGCTTCGAGGTGCCGGAGGAGATCCTCCAGGACATCATCCGCAACCTGCCCAACGCGCACGGCTACAGCGACTCCCGGGGCATCCTGCCGGCCCGGCGCGCGGTCATGCAGTACTACCAGCAGCGCGGCGTCACGGGTGTCACCGTCGACGACGTCTACCTGGGCAACGGCGCCTCCGAGCTGATCCAGATGGCCGTGCAGGCGCTGGTCGACGACGGCGACGAGGTCCTGGTGCCGATGCCCGACTACCCGCTGTGGACGGCGGTGGTGCGGTTCGCCGGCGGCCGGCCCGTGCACTACCTGTGCGACGAGGAGGCGGACTGGTTCCCCGACCTCGACGACATCGCCTCGAAGATCACCGACCGCACCAAGGCCATCGTCGTCATCAACCCCAACAACCCCACGGGCGCGGTCTATTCGAAGGAGCTCCTGGAGGGCATCCTCGAACTCGCCCGCCGCCACGGCCTGATGGTGCTGGCCGACGAGATCTACGACAAGATCCTCTACGACGACGCCGAGCACCACTGCCTGGCCGCGATGAGCGACGACGTGCTGACGCTCACCTTCAACGGCCTCTCCAAGTCCTACCGGGTGGCCGGCTTCCGCAGCGGCTGGCTGGTCGTCTCCGGCCCCAAGGGGCGGGCCACGGACTACCTGGAGGGCCTGACCATGCTGGCCGGCATGCGCCTGTGCCCCAACGTGCCGGCGCAGTACGCCGTCCAGGCCGCGCTCGGCGGCCGCCAGTCGATCCACGACCTGACGCTGCCGACGGGCAGGCTCACCGAGCAGCGCGACGTCGCCTGGCGGGCGCTGAACGAGATCCCGGGCGTGAGCTGCGTCAAGCCCAAGGGCGCCCTGTACGCCTTCGCCAAGCTGGACCCGGCGGTGCACAAGATCGTCGACGACGAGCGGCTCGTCCTCGACCTGCTGCTGCGCGAGAAGATCCACATCGTCCAGGGCACCGGCTTCAACTGGCCCCGGCCGGACCACTTCCGCTTCGTCACGCTGCCGCGCGCCGACGACCTGGAGACCGCGATCAACCGCATCGGCCGCTTCCTCTCCACCTATCGCCAGTAGCGCCCCGAGCCGGGGCGCCGGATGCAGATTTCCGGCCAATCCGGCGTGCGGGCACCTGAATTGACGTATCGACAGACCGGACGCGAAGCGGCCGGGCAAGCTGGATCTTCCACGACCGCGCATCCGCATCCACCGGAGGAGCTCCGTTGAACCGTCAGAGCCAACGCCCGCCCGCCGTGATCGTCATGAGCGACCTGGCGGCCCTCGCCCGCCAGCACCGCCTGATCACCGACATCGCGGAGCGCGGGCTGGCGCCGCTGGTCGTCGTCGGCCCCACCACCGACCTGGCGAAGCTGACCGGACACATCGAGGACCCGGCGCACCCGCTGTCGCGGATCCGGGCCGTCCGCCAGTTCCCGGACGCCGTGATCGCCGGGGTCCTGGCGTCCGTGCAGGACTGGATCGCCGACTACGACATCCGCGGCGTGATCTGCAGCGGCGAGGTCTTCGTCGACCCGTGCGGCGTGCTCTCCGACGCGCTCGGCCTGCCCGGTCCCGGCGCCTGGGCGGCCCGCGTCTGCCGCGACAAGGTCATGCAGCGCGTCGTCCTCCGCGACCACGGCCCCTCCTGGCGGGCCTTCGCCCCCCACCAGCGGGACTCCGCGGCCGCCGACGCGTACCCCGCCGTCGTCAAGCCGGCCGGCCGGATGTTCAGCTCGGGCGTCGTCCGGGTCGAGAACGACGAGGAGCTGCGGGCCGCGCTCACCGCCTACGAGCCGGACGAGACGATCCTGGTGGAGGAGCTGGTCACCGGCCCCGAGTTCTCCGTCGAGGCCCTCGTCCACCGCGGCGAACTCCTGTGGAGCGGCGTCACCGCCAAGCTCACCAACGAGGACGACAGCCCCTACTTCACCGAGATCGGCCACACCAGCCCCGCCGACCTGCCGCTCGCCCACTCGGACGCGCTCGTCGCCGCCAACGCCGCCATCCTCAAGGCGCTGCGCTTCGACAGCGGCATCACCCACGCCGAGTTCCGGCTCCGGGACGGCCAGCCGGTCCTCATGGAGATCGCCGCCCGGCTCCCCGGCGACGCCATCACCATGATGTGGCACCTCGCCACCGGCCGCCCCATCGAGCCGGCCATCGTCGACCTCGCCCTCGGCGTGCGCCCCGACTACCCGGCCCCCACCCGCCGGGCCGTCCAGCGCTTCGTCGAGCACACCCCCGGCCGGCTCACCGACGTCCGCTACGAGGGCGAGCCGGTCTCCTGGATCGCCGACGACGCCGTCTGGCCCCTCGTCGAGGCCACCACCCCCGACGCGCCCGCCCGCTGCGCCTCGGTCATGGTGGGCCTCCCCCGCGGCTCCCGCCTCGGCGCGCTCCACGACTCGTCCGGCCGCTCGGCCTACGTCGTCGCGGACCTGCCGTGGGACGCCGACCCGGTCACGGAGGTCCGCGCCTACACGGACCGCGTCGAGCTCACCATCGAGGCCGACCCGGCCTGACCGCCCTGGCTCGGCCCGCCCCACGCCCCGCTCGGGGTGGGGCGGGCCGGGCCGCCGGAGCCACCGGACAGCCGGAGCCGCCGCCCACGGCCGCGCGGCAGGGCCCCGGGGCCCGTTCGTCGAGGCCCTGGACGGCCGCCGGCCCGTCGCCCCCGGTCCGGCCGGAGGTCCGGCCGGAGGTCCGGCGCCCTCTGCCCCGAGCTCGTCCCCCCGCTGCCGTCGCTCGACCGGTCGGCGGGCCGACGACATGCCCCGACGGCCCGCCGGCACGGCGGACGACGACGAACCCCTCCCCGAGGCGGGCCGAGGGCAGGTGGACGGACGCCCTCGCGCCCGACTCGGACGGCTACCTCCGGATCAGGCCGGACGCCTTCCACGAGAGCTTCGCCCAGGACCTGCCGGCCGACGAGGCCCTCGTCTTGGCGGTCACACAGAAGGCACCCGTCTGGCATCAGCTCTGCGAGCGCCGGACAACCGAGACCGAGCGCATGAACCCCCGCAGGCTCGTCGAACCCGACGCGAGCCACGCCTCGGCGGCGTCCCGGCCGCAGGCGACCGCCGACCTGGCCGAGGACGCGGTGCGCGAGTCGGCGCGCTGCCTCCCCGCGCCCACATCGACACCCACCACCCGCCCGCCCACCCACCCCTCGCGGACGCCTCGGGGCGGCGGGCGGCTGAGGAGATCCGCCTCCTCAAGATCCCCCGGAATACCCCCAGGGGGTATATGGTTGTGATCGTCGTCCTGACCGGACGGCGGCAGGATCCGCATCACCCAGGGGAGACGTCATGAACAACCACGCAGGCCACGACCAGACCGGCCACGCGACCCACGCAGGTCACGGCGGGGCCCAGCCCGGCGGGCTGTCGGTGTCCGCAGACGGCTACACCCTCGTCCTCGGCTCCCCGATCCTCACCGCCGGTGTGCAGCCGGTCACCTTCCAGGTGATCGGCCCCGACGGACAGCCGGTGACCGAGTACGTCGCCGAGCACGAGAAGGAGCTGCACTTCATCGCCGTCCGGCGGGACACGGCCGGGTTCCAGCACGTGCACCCGGTCCGGGACGCGCACGGCACCTGGAGCACCGAGCTCACCCTGGAGCCCGGGGACTGGCGGTTCTTCACCGACATCCACCCGGTCGGCCACGACGGGACCCTGACGCTGGGCATCGACGCCGCGGTCGCCGGGCCCTACGCCCCGCAGCCGCTTCCCGAGCCCACCGGGACCGCGCGGATCGGCGCGTACACCGTGGCGCTCAAGGGCGAGCTCGTCCCCGGCGAGGCGAGCGAACTGACCCTCACCGTCAGCCGGGACGACCGGCCCGTCACCGACCTGGAGCCCTACCTGGCCGCGTACGGACACCTCGTCGCCCTGCGCGTCGGCGACCTGGGCTACCTCCACGTCCACCCGGAGGGCGAGCCCGGCGACGGCGTCACCGCGCCCGGTCCCGACATCTCGTTCATGGCGGTCGCGCCGACGGCCGGCACCTACCGCCTGTTCCTGGACTTCCAGCACGACGGAGTCGTCCGCACGGCCGAGTTCACGGTCCGCACCACCGCGCCCGCACCCGCACACACCGACCACCACGCGCACCACGGCCACCACAGCCACCACGCCCACCACAGCCACCACTGACACGAACGGAAGAGATCCCTTGCCCTGTCCGCACCCCCTCCCCGCCTGTAGGCGCGGGGCACGGCCACCGCCGCCGCGAGGCCGTGCCCCGCCGCATGGACACGGAAGGAACCCGCCATGCGACTCTTCGCCCTCCGCGACTACCGCCGACTCTTCGGCGCCCAGGTCATCGCCCTCTTCGGGACCGGTCTGACGACCGTGGCCCTCGGGCTCCTCGCCTACGACCTCGCCGGTCCGCGCGCCGGCGTGGTGCTCAGCACCGCCCTGACCGTCAAGATGGTCATGTACGTGATCATCGCGCCGCTGGCCGCCGCGTACGTCGACCGGCTCCCCAGAAGAACGTTCCTCTTCCTCCTCGACGTCGTCCGCGGCCTGGTGGTCCTGGCCCTGCCGCTGGTCACCGAGGTCTGGCACGTCTACCTGCTGATCGGCCTGCTCCAGGCGTCCTCGGCGGCGTTCACCCCGACGTTCCAGGCCGTCATCCCCGACATCGTCACCGACGAGTCCGCCTACACCCGCGCCCTCTCCGCCTCGCAGGTCGCCTCGACCATGGAGAGCCTGCTCAGCCCGGTCCTCGCGGCCGTCGCCCTGACGTTCCTGAGCTTCGACCGGCTGTTCCTCGGGACCTCCGCCGGGTTCCTCGTCTCCGCCGTGCTCGTCCTGTCGACCCGTATCCCCGACGCCCGTCCCAGTGGCCACACCAGGGCGTGGGACAAGGCGGCGGACGGCGTCAGGACGTTCCTCAGGACGCCCCGGCTGCGCGGCGTGACGGCGCTCAACCTCGTGGTGGCGTCGGCGGGTTCGATCGTCGTCGTCAACACCGTGAACCACGTCCGTGACGGCCTCGGCGGTTCACAGGCCGACGTCGCCTGGATGCTCGCCGCGTCCGGCACGGGCACCCTTCTGGCCGCGCTGGTCCTGCCCCGCGTGCTCGACCGGGTCGCCGCCCGCCCGGTCATGCTGACCGGCGCCGGAGTCCTGGTCGCCGGCACGACCGCCGCGGTGTCGCTCTCCGCGACGGGTCTCCTCACCCGGACCGCCACGGCGACCGTCTGGACCGCGATCGGCGTCGGGATGGCCCTGGTCATCACGCCGACCGGCACCGTCATCCGTGCCTCCGTCGGCCGGAACGCGATCCCCGCGGCGTTCGCGGCGCAGTTCTCCCTGTCGCACCTGGCCTGGCTGATCACCTACCCGCTGGCGGGATGGCTCGGCACGACCGCCGGCTTCACCGTGACCTGGACGGTCCTCGCGGCCCTCGCCACGACGGGAGCGGCCGGCGCCCTCCTCCTCTGGCCGCGCCACGAACCCCGCCCCACCGCCCCCGTCCCCGCCCGCCACACACCCGCCCCGGCCCGCTCCAGCCTGACGAAGGCGGCGTGAGTCCCACGCGCCACGGTCCGGGCTCACGCCTGGTCCAGACGGGCGCGCTGCGCGGCGGTGAGGTCGAGGTCCACGGCGTCGAGCGCCTCGTCGAGCTGGGCGAGGGAGGAGGCGCCGACGACGGGCAGGATCGGCAGGTCGCCGCCGAGCAGCCAGGCGAGAACGACCTGGTTGGCGGTGGCGCCGGTCTCGGCCGCCACCTCGCGCAGCGCGTCGAGCTGAGCGGCGGCGCCGGGGTGGTCGAAACCGGCCGGGAGGGGCTTGGCGGGGTTGGTGTAGGCACCTCCGAGGAGCGGCGTGTAGGCGAGGAGCGTCATGCCGGGCTCGTTGCGGACGTAGTCGAGGAGTTCCGGTGTGGCGTGTTCACAGGAGCCGAACGTCGCGCCGGGACGGGGCCTCAGGTAGGTGTACTGCTGCTGTACGCAGGTGTATCCGGCCACCTGCCGCTCGCGGGCCAGCGCGCGGGCCCGGTCGACGCGCCAGGTGAGCTGGTTGCTGACGCCGAGGACGTCGACCGTGCCGTCCTCGACCAGCGCGCCGAACGCCCCCACCGTTTCGGCCAGCGGCGGCCTGCGGTCCTCCATGTGCGCGTACAGCACGTCGAGGCGGTCGGTGCCGAGCCGCTTCAGCGAGCCCTCGACACCGGCCCGGACGGCCTCGCCGGACAGGCCCTCCGCGGTGCCCGGCCACTCGCCGGGGCCGGTCGGTCGGGCGCCGACCTTGCTGGCCAGCACGACCTCCTCCCGGTTTCCGCGGGCGGCGAGCCATCGGCCGATGACCGTCTCGGATTCGTCGCCGGTCGCGCCGTCGAGCCAGAACGCGTAGCAGTCGGCGGTGTCCAGGAACGTACCGCCACGCTCGGTGAACCGGTCCAGCAGGGCGAACGCCCGCTCTTCGTCGACGCGGGTGCCGAACGGCAGCGTGCCCAGGCACAGGACGCTCGCCGTGGGACCGGGAGTGCCGTCGGCACGCGTGCCAAGAGGACGGAAACGCATGGGAGTCGCTCCGGGGGTGAGGGGATACGGACAGGAACGAGGGCCGCGGCAGCGGAGCGCCGCGGAAGGAACCGTGTCATCTGGAGCGCGCTCCAGGTCAACCACGGCCGGTGAGATGATCGGCCCATGAGCACACCCGCGACGGAGTTCCTGACCCCCGCCGAGACGGTGGAGCGCTCCGGCTTCAGCCTGGACACCCTGCGCTACTACGAGCGCATCGGCCTGCTGGGAACCGTCCACCGCTCAGCCACCGGCCACCGCCGGTACACGGCCCACGACCTGGAGTGGCTGTACGTCCTGCGCTGCCTGCGCGACACCGGCATGCCGATCGCCGGCATGCGCCGCTTCGCCGAACTCGTCCGCGCGGGCGACGGAACGTTCGCCGAGCGCCTGGCCCTGCTGGAGCGTCACCACGGGGCCGCGGAGGAGCAGATCACGAAGCTGCGCGCGCAGCAGGACTACCTCCACACGAAGATCGCCTTCTACCGCCGCGCGCTCGCCGACTAGCGATATCCGAAGCGCGGGCGCGCGGGCGTGCTCACCCCCGCCGACCGGCCCCCGGCCCGTCCCCGAGAACGATCGTGGGGCCGTTCCGGACCACTCCGGAACGGCCCCACGATCGACGACTCAGTTCGAGGCGGGCCCACCGCCGACGACGAGGACGTCGGTGAGGTGATCGCTCACGCCGGCTCCCTCGTGTAGCGGTTGGCGGGGCGCGGCAGACCGTAGTTCTCGCGCAGGGTGCGGCCGGTGTACTCGGTACGGAAGAGGCCGCGCCGCTGGAGGATCGGCACGACCTGGTCGACGAAGTCGGTCAGGCCCGCGGGCAGGACGGGCGCCATGATGTTGAACCCGTCGGCGGCACCTCGGGTGAACCACTCCTCCAGCTGGTCGGCGATCTGCTCGGGGGTGCCCGCGAAGACCCGGTGGCCGCGGCCGGCGCCGAGCCGGGCGATCAGCTCGCGCAGCGTGAGCCCGTCGCGGCGGGCCAGTTCGGCGACGAGGGCGAAACGGCTCTTGTTCCCGTTGATGTCCCGCTCGTCGGGGAGTTCGGGCAGCGGGCCGTCGAGGGGCAGGCCGGTGAGGTCCACGCCCAGCATGCCGGAGAGCTGGGCCAGGCCGTACTCCGGGATCTGGAGGTCGGTGAGCTGCTGCTCCAGGGCCTTGGCCTCGGCCTCGGTGGAACCGATGACGGGGGCGATGCCGGGCAGGACGAGCAGGTCCTCCTCGGCGCGGCCGTACTTCGCCAGGCGGGACTTGAGGTCCTTGTAGAAGGTCTGGCCTTCGGCGAGGGTCTGCTGGGCGGTGAAGACGGCCTCGGCGTACTGGGCGGCGAACTCCTTCCCGGATTCGGAGGATCCCGCCTGCACGAGCAGCGGGTACCCCTGCGGGGAGCGGGGCACGTTCAGCGGGCCGGCCACGCCGAAGTGCTCGCCGCGGTGGGCGGCGGGGTGCAGCTTGTCGGTGTCGGCGTAGATGCCGCGCTCCTTGTCGAGGACGATCGCGTCGTCCTCCCAGCTGTCCCAGAGCTTGGTGGCGACGTCGAGGAACTCGCGGGCGCGCTCGTAGCGGCGGGCGTGCTCCAGGTGCTCGTCGCGGTTGAAGTTGCGGGCCTCGTCGACGCTGCCGGAGGTGACGATGTTCCAGCCGGCGCGGCCGCCGCTGATGTGGTCGAGGGAGGCGAACTTGCGGGCGAGGTTGTAGGGCTCGTTGAAGGTGGTGGAGACGGTGGCGATCAGCCCGATGTGCTCGGTGACCGCGGCGATCGCGGAGAGCAGGGTGAGCGGCTCGAACCCGCCGACGGCGTTGTAGCGGGCCTTCCCCCAGAGCGCGACCCCGTCGGCGAAGAAGATCGAGTCGAGCCGTCCGCGCTCGGCCGTGCGGGCCAGCTCCTGGAAGTACCGCAGATCGGTGACGCGCTCGGGGCGGCTGTCCGGGTGGCGCCAGGCGGCGTCGTGGTGTCCGGCGTTCATGAGGAAGGCGTTGAGGTGGAGGGTCCGGGGCGTCTGGTCGGTCATGTGGGGTTTCCCTGGGAAGAGGCGGGGACGCGCCAGAGGCTCAGGCGGCGTTCGACGGTGACGAGGAGCTGGTTGAAGGCGACGCCGATCGCGGAGATCGTGATGATGCCCGCGTACATCTGCGGGATCGCGAAGTTGAACTGCGAGGCGTTGATCAGATAGCCGAGTCCTGCCTTCGCGCCGATCATCTCGGCGGCCACGAGGACGAGGATGGAGACGGCGCCGGCGAGCCGGATGCCGGTGAAGACCGCCGGTACGGAGGCCGGGAGGATCACCTTCTGGAACAGGCGGGGCGTGGACAGGTCCATCGACCGGGCGAGCCGGATCAGGGTGGGGTCGGCGTTCCGGACGGCGCTGATGGTGTTGAGCAGGACGGGCCAGAGGCAGGCGTAGACGACGATCGACACCTTCGAGGTCTCGCCGATGCCGAGGAGCAGCACGAAGACCGGGAGCAGCGCGAGGGCCGCGGTGTTGCGGAAGACCTCCAGCAGCGGCCCGAGGAAGTCGGCGAGGGGCCGGTACCAGCCGATGAGCAGGCCGAGCGGGACGGCGACGGCCACCGCGATACCGAAGCCGCCGAGGGAGCGGATCAGGCTGGCCTGGGTGTGGTCGGCGAGCTGGCCGTCGCCGGCCAGTCCCCACCAGGCGACGGCCACCTCGCTGAGGGGAGGCAGGAAGGTGGCGTCGACCAGGCCGGCGCGCGGGGCGATCTCCCAGAGGGCGACCAGGGCCAGGATCGCGGTGGTCCGGACGGCGACGGCCTTCAGACCGCGTACGACGGCCCGTGCGCCGGACCTCGTACGGGTGGAGGCGGGGGCGGATGCCGCGGCGGGCGCTGCGGCGGCCGCCGGGACGGGGGACTTGAGGACCGGGGCTCCGGCCCGGGCGGTCCCCTCGGCCGGGGCGCTCTCGGCCGGGGCCGGGGCCGTGAGGCCCGCGGCCGCCCGGGCGGTGGTGTCGGTTCCGGTGGTCATACGGCTGCCGCCTCCTTCTCCAGTTGCTGGGCGCGGGCCACCTCGTCGTGGAGGAGGTTCCAGATCTCGTGCCGGTAGCGGGCGAACTCGGGGCTGGACCGCAGGGCCTCCCCCAGCAGTCCGTCGCGGTCGCCGAAGGAGACCGGCACGACCTCCTTGACCCGGCCGGGCCGGGAGGTCATGACGGCCACCCGCTGCCCGAGGTAGACGGCCTCCTCGATGCCGTGCGTGATGAAGACGACGGTCTTGCCGGTGCTCTGCCAGATGCGGCGCAGTTCGTCCTGGAGGGACTCGCGGGTCTGCGCGTCGAGCGCGGCGAACGGCTCGTCCATCAGCAGCACGTCCGGGTCGTACGCCAGCGAGCGGGCGATGGCGACGCGCTGGCGCATGCCGCCGGAGAGCTGGTGCGGGTGCCGGTCCTCGAAGCCGGTCAGCCCGACCAGGTCCAGGAACTCCTTCGCCCGGGCGGCACGTTGGCGACGCGGCACACCGGTGGCCTCCAGGCCGAACTCGACGTTGCCCTGGGCGGTGCGCCACGGCAGCAGCGCGTACTGCTGGAAGACGATGCCCCGGTCCAGGCCCGGCCCGGAGACCTCCTTGCCGTCGAGCAGGATCCGCCCGGCCGTCGGGGCCGACAGTCCGCCGAGGAGGTCGAGGAGCGTGGACTTGCCGCAGCCGCTGGGGCCGACGACCACGAGGAACTCCCCGCTGCGGATCTCCAGGTCGATGCCGTCGAGGGCGGTGAACTCCCCGAAGGTCTTGCGCACTCCGTCGAACACGATCTTCGCCATGCCGGGTCTCAGCCCTTTCCGTAGCCGTTGAACTCGTTGGTGTAGAGGTCGGACGGCTTGAACCGGCCCTTCGTGATCTCGCCGCGCTCGCCGAGCCAGTCGAGCCAGAGCTGGAACTCCTTGTCGGGTATCCGGCCGCCCGTCTCGGCGATCCCGAAGGAGCGCCAGTACTGCAGGGCGGTGGTGTCCTCGTTCCGGCCGCGCTTCCTGACGATCTCGGTCATCCGGGCGACGACCTCCTCGCGCGGGGTGCCGCGGGACCACTCGATGGCCTTGGCCACGCCCGTCACGAAGGTCCGTACGGTGTCCGGATTCTGCTCGATGAAGCGCTCGGTCATGATGTAGGTGCCCGCGCTGAACGGGCCGAGCAGCTCCACATCGGTGAACAGCGGGCGGATGCCGCCGGAGGCGACGGCCTTGTCACGCAGGATGCCGGTGAGCACCCCGACCTCGATCTGCTGTGCGCGCAGGGCCTGTTCGGTGTTGACGGGCGGCACCACCAGAGGCTCGACCCTGGCCGCGTCCGCCTTGGAGAGGCCGTTGCGGGCGAGGTAGGTGTCGAGCAGCGCCTGGTAGTGGGCGCCGAGGGTGTTCATGCCGACCTTCTTGCCGATCAGGTCGCGGGCGGAGCGGATCGGGCTGTCCTCGAGGACGAAGTAGCCGGCGTAGGAGTACCGGTCCGAGCCGTAGGAGGAGATGACGGCCTTGATCGGCGCCTTGCGTGCGGCGAGCTTGATGACCGCGCCGTTGAAGGCGCTGCCGAAGTGGGTCTGGCCGGTGGCGGCGGTCTGGATGTCCTGCGGGCCACTGGTGGTGTTGCCGATCCATTCGAGCTCGACGTCCTCCAGGTAGCCGAGGTCCGCTGCGAGTTCGGGGAGCGTGACCACGCCGACCGAGCCCTGGTACTTCAGGGTCTTGACCTGCGAGCCGGAGCCGGATCCGCCGCCGGTGGCGGTCGCCGTGCCGCAGCTCACCGCGGCCGCCGAGATGCCGAGCAGGGTCAGGAACTGGCGTCGGGAGGTGGAGGTCGAAGCGAGGGATGCAGGCATGACAGGTCCTTGTGGGTACGGGTCGCGGGGCGGGCTGTACTACGGGGCGGCGGTGAGCGCGGGGCCGCCGCGCGCCGTGGCGTCCGCGGCGCGCAGGGCGTCCGCGAACTCGTCGACGGCCTGGAAGAGGTCCAGCTCCAGTTCGGGCCGCAGCCGGCCCGGGCCGGAGCCGTGCTCCACGGCGGAGTCCAGGACGAACCGGCCGGCGGTGACGTGCCGGGCGCCGAGCGCGGCGAGGACGGGGCGCAGGGCGTAGTCGATGGTCAGGACGTGGGCGAGACTGCCCCCGGTGACGAGCGGCAGCACCGTCTTGCCGGCGAGGCCGTCCTGCGGGAGCAGATCGAGGAACGCCTTCAGCAGTCCGGTGTACGCGGCCTTGTAGACCGGGGTCGCGATGACGATGCCGTCGGCCTCGGCGACGGCGTCCAGGGCCCGGCGGATCTCCGGCTCACCGCGGCGGGCGGAGAGCAGGTCGGCGGCGGGGAGCTCGCGGACGGCGAGGTGCGCGGTCTCGAAACCGGAGTGGGCCAGGCGGCGCAGCACATGGTCGGCGACGACGGCGGTCCGGGAGTGGGCGGAGGGACTGCCGGTGAGGGCGAGCAGCTGGGGCACGGGGGGCTCCTTGGTCCTCGTACGGGCGACGGACGGTCAGGCGGCGGTGCCCGAGGCCACGGCCGAGGCTCCGGACGCGATGCCGAAGGCCGGGGCCGGGACGCTCGAAGGGCTGATCAGGCGGGAGGGCTCGCCGTCGGGGCCGACCGGAACGTCGCCGTCGACGGTGACCCGGCGCAGGGTGCGCTCGTGGTCGTCGGAGTCGTCCACGCCGTAGTGCTGGGTGGCCCGGTTGTCCCAGATCGCCACGTCGCCTGCCTGCCACCGCCAGCGGACGGTGTTCTCGGGGCTCTCGATGTGGGCCTGGAAGAGGTCCTGCAGAGCGCGGGAGTCGCGGCCCGTGAGGCCCTGGATGCGCTGGACGAAGTTGCCGAGCAGCAGGGTGCGTTCACCGGTCTCGGGGTGGACGCGGACCACCGGGTGCTCGGTGAGGAACTTCGTGGAGGTGAAGACCTCGCGGTACTGGGCCAGGGCCTCGGGCAGGGCGTCGGGCCTGAGGGCGGCGTAGTCGTACTCGTTGGAGTGGAGCGCGCGCAGGCCGTCGGCGAGGGCGCGCAGCGGTTCCGGGAGGTGCGCGTAGGCGGTGGCGGTGTTGGCCCACAGGGTGTTGCCGCCGTACGGGGGGATGGTCACGGCCCGCAGGATGGAGAAGGCGGGGTAGGCGGGGACGAAGGTGACGTCGGTGTGCCACTGGTTGGCGCGGGCGCCGTGGTGGGAGTCGATGCCGAGGGCGTAACGGCCGTCCGCGGACGGGACGGTGGGGTGCGCGACCGGGGCACCGAGCAGCCGGGCGAAGGCTTCGTGGCCGGCTTCGTCGAGGTGGTCCTGACCGCGGAAGAAGACGACCTTGTGGGCGAGGAGCGCGGCGCGGATCTCGGCGACGGTGGCGGCGGGCAGGTCTCCGGCGAGCCGAACACCGCCGATCTCGGCTCCGATGCGGCCGCCGATCTTCGCGACGGTGACGGAGGTGGTCGCGGTCGTGGCGGTGGCAGTGGCGGTGGCGGTGGCGTTGGCATGGGCAGTCGCCATGAGAACTCCTTGTTCAGGGCGGACGAGTCGTTTCCGCAGCGGAGGAAGGGGAGGTACGGGCAGCCCGGCGGGCTGGAGGCATCGCGGTACGAGGCGATGCGGTGACGGGGAGACACGCGGACCGGGCCTCGGAACCGGGGGCCGAGGAGGCAGCGGTGGGCGAGAGCACGGGGCAGAGGGGCCGCCGAGGCGGGGCACCGCCGGGCCGTGGCGCCCTGGAGCAGCCGGGCTCAGGCGCGGTGCGGGGCCGGACAGCGGCCCGGACACCCGCCCGGCGCGGTGCACGGGCCGGGGATGTCGAGCCGCGGAACGAGGAGCGCGTTCGCGGTCATGGCTCGGACCATGGCAGCGCCCCCTCCCCCGGTCAACCCCCGCCCCCGACCCCCCGAGGAACGGTGTCAGGGACCCCCGGCTGCCTCTGCGTACCCCCTCCGAACTGGGCGTTCCCCGCCTTCGACGCGAGTGCGCCCCGCCGCCGAGGCGGCCGAAAACGGTGGCCGGATTTCATGGCCCCGCAATGCGGCCGCCACGCCGACCCGGGGGCACGGCATGCCCGGGGGTGACGGCCGGGCGGCGGCCGACGCCTCCACCGTGCGGTGGCCGGTGCCACCGTGCGGGCCCGTCGCGCGCGGCGGCATGGCGCCTGTGCGTGGACGGGGCCCGACCGCCGTCTCCCGGCAGACCACGTGAATCTTCGGCGGCGGACCGCCGCGCGCACGGGGCGGCACCGCCGGCGGGGTGGGACGGCCGCGGATTCTGCTGAACCTGCACACCGGCGCCGTCGGGGATCGGCATGCCGTTCGCATCGTGGTCACCGCTGGGTCCACGTGATGGTCGCCCGGTGGCGGATCTCGCCGACCGTCCCATGAAACCGCAGGTCAGAGCGGTACACACGGTCCATCAGGTGGCGCAATACTGCGGCAACACCATCCGCACGGCGGGCCCAGTACGTTCCTTCCATGCCAGCCGAACCCGCCCCCGCCGCCCGACCGGTCGCCGCCGCGCGCCGCCGCCGGCTGCGTGCGGACCAGGCCCGGCAGCTCGCCGACCTGCTGCGCCACCAGATCCTGGCAGGCGGCTTTCCCGGCGGTCTCCTGCCCCTCGAGGACGCCATCGCGGCCGACTACCGGGCCAGCCGCAACACCGTCCGGCAGGCACTGGACCTGCTGCGCGGCGAACAGCTCATCGACCGGCAGCCGGGCGTCGGCACCGTCGTGGTGTGCGAGAAGTACCCGCACGGCCTGGACCGCCTCCAGGGACTGGCCGAGACCCTGCACGAGCACGGCAGGGTCACCAACGAGGTCCGCACCGTAGGGCCGGTGACGGCCCCCGGACCGGTGGCCCACCGGCTGGGCCTGCCCGAACACACCGAGGTGCTCTGTATCGAGCGGCTGCGCCGCCTGGGCGGACTGCCGCTGTCCCTCGACCTGTCCTACCTGCCCATGGACGTGGGCAGCGCACTGCTCGCCTGCGACCTGGAGAACACGGACCTGTTCCGGCTCCTGGAGTCACTGACCGGCGGACCGCTGGGCCACGCCGAGATCACCCTGGAGGCCGTCAACGCCGACGCGCACTCCGCCGCGGTGCTCGAGGCCCCACGCGGGGCCGCCGTACTGATGCTGGAACGGCTGACCCATCTGTCCGACGGGCGGCCGGTGGACCTGGAGTTCATCCGGTTCCGCGGCGACCGCATCACCATGAGCGGTGTGCTGCGCCGCTCCCTCTGAGCACCTGAGCACCTCCCTCCTTCCGTTCCTCCGTCCCCCGCCTCTTCGGGCCCCTGGAGCCAGTCATGCCTCTTGTTCCTCAGCGCGCCGACGTGCCCGTGACCGTCGACGAATCCAAGTGCATCGACGGCTGCACGCTCTGTGTCGACATGTGTCCGCTCGACTCGCTCGCGATCCGCGAGGACAACGGCAAGGCGTACATGCACGTGGACGAGTGCTGGTACTGCGGCCCGTGCGCGGCCCGCTGCCCCACCGGTGCGGTCACCGTCAACATGCCCTACCTGCTCCGGTGAAAGGCCGAACTCCCATGAACAGCGCGAGACTCCGTGTTCACCCCCTCCTCTCGCTCACCGTGCTGCTCCCGCTGACCGCTGCCTGCGGCGCCTCGGACGGCGCCGACGGCGAGGCCGCCTCGAAGACGGTCACGGTGACGGTCGGCTACCAGTCGAAGACCATCAACACCGTGACCGCCGGCACCTTGCTGCGTTCCCTCGGCTACTTCGAGGAGGAGCTCAAGGCCCGGGGGAAGAAGGACGGCACCACCTACAAGGTCGAGTGGCAGGACTACGCGACCGGTGCCCCGATCACCGCCCAGATGACCGCCGGGAAGATCGACATCGGTTCGATGGGCGACTTCCCCCTGCTGATCAACGCGGCCCGCGGCAAGGAACTCAAGCAGCCGACCCGGCTGGTCGCGGTCACCGGCTACAACCTGCGTGGCGGGCTGAACACCGTGGTCACCGCTCCCGGCTCGCCCCTCCGGTCGCTGGCCGACCTGCGCGGCAAGCGGGTGTCCACCAGCGTGGGCTCGGCCGCCGACGGCACCCTGGTCCGGGCCCTCCAGCGCGCGGGAATCGACGCCGACAAGGACATCCAGAAGCTCAACCAGCAGCCCAGCGTGGGCGCGTCGGCCCTGGCCGCGGGCAGCGCCGACGCGCTCTCCCAGTTCGTCGCCTGGCCCGGCCAGCTGGCCTTCGAGGGGCGCGCCACGGCCCTCTACGACGGGGCGGAACTGAACCTGCCGACCTTCCACGGGGTCACGGTCCGGGAGAGGTTCGCCAAGGAACGGGCCGGGGTCCTCGACGACTTCCTCAAGGCGCAGCGGCGGGCCACCGACTACCTGCGCGAGCAGCCGGTCGCGGCCGCCGAGTCGGTGGCCGAGGAGACCGGACTGCCGGCCGAGGTGGTCTACCTCTACAACGGCGCGAACGGCATCGCCACCTTCGACCCGGCGCTCCGTCCGGAACTGATCGCCGCCCTGAAGGAGGACGTGCCGGTGCTCACGTCGGCCGGACTGGTGGGCGACGTCGACGTGGACGCCTTCGTCGACCCGGCACCTCTGAAGCGGGCCGTGCAGGCCCCGGCCTACCCGCCGGCGGGCGCGGCCAAGCCCGAGCTGTGGCTGAAGGGCCGGCCCACCACCCGCACCTTCGACAGCCCCAAGGAGCTGCTGAAGGCCGCCAAGGGCGCCGACGTACGCGCCGCGTACGTGCCGGACGCGCTGACCGGCACCCTCTGGTTCGCCGACAAGGCGGTGTGGGTGGCGGACGGCGCCGAACTGAGCGCCTACGTCACGCCGGCCAGTGCGCAGCGGTACGTCGACGCCCATCCCGGGGCACGGATCATCCGCTACGCGGATGCCGTGGGTCTGGCCTCGTGACCGCGGGCCGCCGGCTGCTGCGGGCCGCCTCGCTGGTCGCGGCCCTCGGGCTGTGGCAGCTGCTGACCGCCCTGGACGTCAACCTGTGGCTGCGGTTCGAGCAGTTCCCGACGGTGGGCGAGGTGGCCTCCGCCTTCAGCGACCGCATCGGCACCGGCCCGTACTGGCAGGACCTGGGCCACAGCCTGCGCCGGATCGTGGTGGGCTTCCTGCTCGCCGCGGTGCTGGGCGTGGTGGCCGGTACGGCGATCGCCCGGTCCCGGTGGGCCGCCGACCTGCTGGGCCCGTTGCTGGAGGTGGTGCGGCCGGTGCCGGCCATCGCCCTGGTACCCGTCGCCATCCTGCTCCTGCCCACCAACGAGCAGGGCATCGTGTTCATCACCTTCACCGCCGCCTTCTTCCCGGTGGTGGTGTCGACCCGGCACGCGGTCCGGGCGCTCACCCCCATCTGGGAGGAGGCCGTGCTCACCATGGGAGGCGGCCGGCTGCGGGTGCTCTTCTCCGTGGTGCTGCCCGGCGCCCTGCCGGGCATCTTCGGCGGCCTCTCGGTGGGCATCGGCGTCTCGTGGATCTGCGTGATCTCCGCCGAAATGATCTCCGGCGAGTACGGAGTGGGCTACCGGACCTGGCAGGACTACACGATCGTCGACTACCCGGGGGTCTTCGTCGGCATGGCCACCATCGGAGCCCTGGGATGGCTCACCTCGACCGCGGTGGAACTGCTGGGCCGCCGCGCCACCGCCTGGCTGCCCCGCCCGGCCGGGCGGGGGGCCGTCGGAGGAAGGCGTCCGGTGGCGTTCCGCAGCAGCGCTCGCGCCTCTGCTCACACCGGCGCCGAACCCGCCGCCACGGGCTCCGTGCCCCTCCCCACCGTCCCCCCGAAGGAGCCGGTCCCATGAGCACCGCGACCCTGCCCGCCGCTCCCCCGACGACCGGGGCCGCACTCGCCCTGCGGGACGTACGGCTCGGCCACACGGACGGCGCCGCCCTGCCGGGCACCGTCACCCTGCACATCGCACCGGGGGAACTGCTGGCCGTCGTCGGTCCGTCCGGCTGCGGGAAGTCGACCCTGCTGCGCACCCTCGCCGGGTTGCTGTCCCCACGGGACGGGCAGGTCACACAAGACGGTGAAACGATCGTCCGGCCCGACGCCGACCGGGCGCTGGTCTTCCAGGACGACGCCCTGCTGCCCTGGCGCACCGTCCGCGCCAACGTGGAACTGCCCCTGGCGATCCGCCGGGTCCGCCGAGCCGAGCGGCGGCGGTCCGCGGCCGACTGGCTGGACCGCGTCGGTCTGGCCGACCACGCCCACAAGCTGCCGCACCAGCTGTCCGGCGGCCAGCGCCAGCGCGTCCAGCTGGCCCGGGCCCTGGCCGGCCGGCCCCGCGTCGTCCTGATGGACGAGCCCTTCGGCGCGCTCGACGCGCACACCCGCGCCGAGATGCAGGACCTGCTGGTGGACATCCTGGCCGGCACGGGCGCGACCGTCGTCTTCGTCACCCACGACGTGGACGAGGCCCTCCACCTCGGCGACCGGGTCGTGCTGCTGGGCACCGTCGAGGTGCTGGACGTACCGCATCCGCGCAGGCGCGACGCGCGGCACGACGCCGAGACCGCCGAACTGCGCCGCCACATTCTCGAATCCCTCTGAAAGGCACCCCCGTGGACACCCTGGTGGACGCCCCCCTGGCCATCCCCGCCCTCGCCGACGCGACCGAACTCTCCTGCGACGTCCTCGTCATCGGCGGCGGAACCGCCGGCACCATGGCCGCGCTGACCGCGGCAGAGCGCGGTGCGCGCGTGCTGCTGCTGGAGAAGGCCCACGTACGGCACTCCGGCGCGCTGGCCATGGGCATGGACGGGGTCAACAACGCGGTCGTTCCGGGCCGCGCCGAGCCCGACGACTACGTCGCCGAGATCACCCGCGCCAACGACGGCATCGTGGACCAGTCCACGGTCCGGCAGACCGCGACCCGGGGCTTCGCGATGGTCCAGCGGCTGGAGTCGTACGGGGTGAAGTTCGAGAAGGACGAGCACGGCGAGTACGCGGTCCGCCAGGTCCACCGGTCGGGCTCGTACGTGCTGCCGATGCCGGAGGGGAAGGACGTCAAGAAGGTCCTCTACCGGCAGCTGCGACGACGCGAGATGCGCGAGCGGATCCGCATCGAGAACCGGGTCATGCCGGTCCGGGTGCTCACCCACCCGGACGACGGCCGGGCCATCGGCGCGGCCGGCTTCCACACCCGCACCGGCGAGTTCGTCACCGTCCGGGCGGGCGCGGTGATTCTGGCCACCGGGCCGTGCGGCCGGCTCGGACTGCCCGCCTCCGGCTACCTGTACGGGACGTACGAGAACCCCACCAACGCGGGCGACGGATACGCCATGGCCTACCACGCCGGAGCCGCGCTCACCGGCATCGAGTGCTTCCAGATCAACCCGCTGATCAAGGACTACAACGGGCCCGCCTGCGCGTACGTCGCCAACCCGTTCGGCGGGTACCAGGTGAACCGGCACGGCGAGCGGTTCGTGGAGTCGGACTACTGGTCGGGGCAGATGATGGCCGAGTTCGCCGCCGAGCTCGCCTCCGACCGCGCCCCGGTCTACCTCAAGCTCAGTCATCTGCCGGAGGAGACCATCGCCTCCGTCGAATCGATCCTGCACACGACGGAGCGGCCCACCCGCGGCACCTTCCACGAGGGCCGGGGCCACGACTACCGCACCCACGACATCGAGATGCACATCTCGGAGATCGGGCTGTGCGGCGGGCACTCCGCCTCCGGCGTGCGGGTGGACGCGCACGCCCGCACCACGGTGCCCCGCCTGTACGCGGCCGGTGACCTGGCCTGCGTGCCGCACAACTACATGATCGGCGCGTTCGTCTTCGGCGACCTGGCCGGCGAGGACGCCGCGCGGTACCGAACGTACGAGGGGGAGCTGCCCCGGACCCAGCTGGCCGCCGCCCACGAGCTCGTCTACCGGCCGCTGCGCCATCCCGACGGGCCGCCGCAGCCGCAGGTGGAGTACAAGCTGCGCCGGTTCGTCAACGACTACGTGGCGCCGCCGAAGACGGGTGCGAAGCTGTCCCTGGCGGTGGAGGCGTTCACCCGGATGTCCGAGGAGATCGCCGGGATGGGGGCGCGCACGGCACACGAACTGATGCGGTGCGCCGAGGTGAGCTTCATCCGGGACTGCGCGGAGATGGCCGCCCGGTCCTCGCTGGCCCGCACCGAGTCCCGTTGGGGCCTCTACCACGAGCGGCTGGATCACACCGCGCGCGACGACGCCCGCTGGCTGTACCACCTCGACCTGCGCAAGTCGCCCACCGGCGCGATGGAGTTCACCGCGCGCCCCGTCGAGCCGTACGCGGTCCCGGTGCCGGAGTTCACCCCGGAAGCGGGGCCGGAGCGCAGACTGGGCGAGGTCACGCTGGTGCCGGTGGCCACGGCCGGCCCGCGGGACGCCGCGCCTGCCGCCCGCCCGGCGGCGCCCGCGACGCCGGCCGCGGCTCCGGAGGTGTCCGCGCCCAGCCCTGCCCTGCTCCGTCTCCTCTCCCTCGCCGAGGAGTCCCCCGACCTGGACGCGCTCCGTCCCTACCTGGCGGACGCGGACCCCGTGGTGCGGGCAGCGGCCGTCGCCGCCCTCGGCGAGACGCTTCCGGCCGACGCCGGGCCCGCGCTCGCCGCGTGCCTGCGGGACACCGCACCCCGGGTCCGGGCCGCCGCCGCGGCCACGCTGCGCGAGCTCGTCGAGGTACTGCCCGCCGAACCGGAGCTGGGGGACGGACTGCGGGCGGCCCTGGGCGTCGACGACTCAGGCGTGCGCGCCGCCGCTCTCGACGTGCTGCGGACGCTGCGGCTGGGCGACGCCGGGGTGTATGCGGCCGCGCTCTCCGACGTCGACGTGGACGTCCGCGCCACCGCCGTCCGCGCCCTGGTCTCGGTCGACGCGGTGCCGGAACTGGCGGTGGCCGCCACCGACCCGGCCCGTGAGGTCCGGGTCGCGGTGGCCCGCGGACTCGCGGCCGTGCACGCTCCGGCGCCGGACCCCCTCGCCCCCCTGCTGGACGACCCCGACCCCCTGGTCCGGGCCGCCGCCCTGGGCGCCCTGGCCGCGACCGGATGCCCGCCCGCGTACGCCGCGCGGGCCGCAGCGGCGCTCGCCGACCCCGCATGGCAGGTCCGGGCCGGCGCCGCGACCGCCCTGCGGTCGGCCCTGTCCGCCGAGGCGGTCCCCGCCCTCGCCAAGGCCTCGGCCGATCCGAACGCGGACGTCCGCAAGGCCGCGGTCCTCTCCCTCCTCGCCCACCGCGCCGTCCCCGAAGCCCGCACCGCCCTCGCCGCGGCCACCACCGACCCCGACGCCGACATCCGCGCCTACGCGTCCCGGGCGGCCTCCTGACCGTCACGGGAACGCGGGCGCGCCGTCGCGCCCTTGCGGACCGCCCAGGCGACCGACCGCCGGCCGGCGACCACGCCCCAGCTCGTCCCGATCCTTCCCCGGACACACGGAAGGCCGCCCTCTCACGGATGAGAGAACGGCCTCCGACCTGCTAAAAGCATGGTCGGGACGACAGGATTTGAACCTGCGACCCCTTGACCCCCAGTCAAGTGCGCTACCAAGCTGCGCCACGTCCCGGTGCCCGTTCGCCGCGGGGATTCCCGCGTCGGCGTGCAGGAGAACATTACCTCACTCCGCGGGGCGAGATCACACGCAGGTGGGCGGAAGCGGAGAATGGCGGGATGAGCGGGGAAGCGGGACGGGCGGGACGGGCGGGACGGGCGGGACGGGACCGGGACGCGGAGGGGCGGGCGCGGAGCGCGCGGCCTCGGGACGGGCTCGGGCGGCCGTTGCCGTACGGGGTCGCGGGGGTGGAGCGGCAGCCCGAGGGGGTGGTGCGGGGGCCGGCGGAGACCGTGCGGGAGGCGCAGCGGCTGCTGGACGCGGGGATGCCGTTCCATGCGCACGAGGTGTTCGAGGACGCGTGGAAGTCGGGGCCGGAGGGTGAGCGGGAGCTGTGGCAGGGGCTCGCGCAGCTGGCCGTGGGGCTGACGCACGCCGCCCGGGGGAACGCGACGGGCGGGGCGCGGCTGCTGCGGCGGGGGGCCGGGCGGATCGCCGGGTATGTGGACGACGCCGGCGGGGGCGGCGAGGTGCACGGGGTGGACGTCGCCGGGCTCGTGGCGTGGGCCGGGGAGCTGGCCGGGCGGGTGGAGCGGGCGGGCGGCGGCGCCGGTCTGGACGCCGCCGGCGAGGCGCCGCGGCTGAGCGGCGGTTCCGAGCCGGCTCCCTAGCCGGCCAGTTCGGCCTCCAGGACCGTGGTGTGGCTGGTCTCCGGGTGTGTGGCGGCCGTCAGGAGGGTGATCGTCCGGGTCCGCGCGAGGGTGCGGAGGCGGTCCAGGGAGGCGGCGGCCTCGGGGGCCGCTAGTTCGGCCTCGTAGCGGCGGCGGAACTCGTCGTAGTCGCCTTCGCCGGGGCCGTGGTACCAGCGCCGGAGTTCCGTGGAGGGGGTGAGGTCCTTCGGCCATTCGTCGATGCGGGCGTCGGCCTTGGCGAGGCCGCGCGGCCAGAGGCGGTCGACGAGGACCCTGACCCCGTCGTCGGGGGACGGGGCGTCGTAGACGCGGCGGACGCGGACGTCGGGGGTGGTGGCGGGCATGGTCCCAGGGTGCGGGAGACCGGCGTCCGTCACCCGTCGACGCGCAGGACGGGCAGCAGGACGGCGTCGACGAACGCGCGGGCGGCGGACTCGTCGGGGAAGCGGTCCTCCAGCAGCCGCTCGATGCGGAGCAGACCCATGAAGCCGGGAGCCACGAAGGCGATGGCCGGGTTGTCGGCGGCGACCTCGCCGCGCTCGACGGCGCGCTGCACGACGGCGTCGATGGCGGCGACCTCGGGGGCGATGACGGTCTCGCGCAGGGCGCTGCGCAGTTCGGGGTACTGGAGGTACGCCTGGGCGACGGCCTCCATCAGCTCGGTGTCGCGCTCGTGGCGGGCGGAGGCGATGCGGGCCGCCTCGTGGAGGTCGCCGGCGAGGCTGCCGGTGTCGATGCCGGTGAAGAGCGCGCAGCGGCGGGCGGCGAGGGCGGCGGTGACGAGCTGCGGTTTGGTGCCCCACTGCCGGTAGAGGGTGGCCTTGCCGCACTTGGTGCGGGCCGCGACCCCCTCCATGGTCACCGCGTCGTAGCCGCCTTCCCGCAGGAGGCGGAGCACGGCCTCGTACAGCTCCGCCTCGCGCTCCGGCGTGATCTTGCTGCGGCGGGCGGCGGCTGTGGCGGCCTGCGTGGACATCGGTCGTCCCTCCCGGGTCCCTGAGGGGCTCTGCGCGCATGGGGCGAGAGCGCCCGTTCTCAGCCTTTCTCTGCACTGACGAGAGTAGGGGGCCTTTCCCTGCACATACGAGAGTAAGGGGCGCACAATCGAGACGCAAACGTATCGAGACGCTTGCGTCTCGATGAATTCGGATCTAGAGTTCCTCCGTTTGCTGACTATTTGACCGATTGTCGGAGGGGAAGTGCCGCGCCATGGCTACCCGGATACGCGGGGGACTCGGGCTCCGTCCCGGCTCCCGGGAGGAGGGCGGACGGCCGCCGCTCCTGCGCGAGCTGCTGCTCGTCACCGGGCTCTTCCTCGCCTACAAGGCGGGCCGGCTCGCCGCGAACGGGCATGAGGCCCGCGCCTTCCACAACGCCGACCGCGTGTGGGACGCCGAGCGGGCCCTCCACCTCCCCGGCGAGGGCGCGGTCCAGCACCTCCTGCTGCACGGCGAGCCGCTGATCCGGGTCGCGAACACCTACTACGCGGCCGTGCACTTCCCGGCCACGATCGCCTTCCTCTGCTGGCTGTACTGGCGCCGGCCCGCGCACTACCTGTGGGCGCGGCGGGTCCTGGCGCTCGTCACCGGCGCCGCCCTGGCGCTGCACGTCCTGCTGCCGCTCGCCCCGCCGCGAATGCTCGCCGCCGCCGGCCTGGTGGACACCGCGCGGGTCTACGGCCCGTCCGTGTACGGCGCCGCTCCCGAGGCGGACTCGATGGCGAACCAGTTCGCCGCGATGCCGTCGCTGCACTTCGGCTGGGCGCTGATGGTCGCGGTCGGTCTGATCGCCGCGACCCGCACCCCGCTGCGCTGGTGGTGGCTGCTGCACCCGGCGCTGACGCTGCTCGTGATCGTCGGGACGGCCAACCACTACTGGCTGGACGCCGCCGTCGCCGCGGCGCTGCTGGGGCTCGCACTGCTCGCCGTACCGAAGCCGGCCCGACCGGCCCGACCGGCACCGCCCGCCGAGGCGCCGCCCGCCGAAGTGCCGTCCACCGACGCCCCCGCCGAGCCCGCCGAGCCCGTCACCGTTCCGCGCGCGCGGTCCGCCGCCGGGGTCGTACCGACCGGGGTGCCGCGATGAGCACCGCCGCCGGCACCGTGCTCGCGGTGCTCCTCTCCCTCGTCTCGGCCGCCGGGTACGCGCTCGCCGCCGTCGCCCAGGCCCGGCTCGCCGCCGCCCCCTCCGCGCCCTCGGGGCGCGGGGCGCTGCGGGCGCTGCTGGCGCGCGGTCAGTGGTGGTGGGCCGTGGGGCTCAACGCCGCCGGCGCCCTCGCCCACGTGGCCGCCCTCCACTACGGCCCCCTGACGCTGGTGCAGCCGCTCGGCGCGCTGACCCTCGTGGCGGCGCTGCCGCTGGGCGCGTACACCGCCCGGCGGCGGGTGACCCGCACCGAGTGGCGGGGCGCGCTGTGGACGCTGGCGGGTCTGGTGGGACTGGTCGCGGTCACCGGGCCGGCCGAGCCCGGCGAGGCGCTGAGCCTGCGCGAGTCCCTGGTGGTCGCGGCGGCGACGGCGCTGCTGATCGCGGCGCTCGCGGGGGCCGGGCGGCGGGGAGCGGGCGTACGGGCGGGCGGGCTCGGGCACGCCACGGCCTCCGGGGTGGCGTCCGGCGTCGCGTCGGCGCTCACCCAGACCCTCACCGCCGCGCTGGCGGTGGGCCTGCCCGGCGGGCAGCCGTCCTGGTGGCAGACCGCCCTGCTCGCCGTGCTGATCTCGGCCTTCGCCATGGGCGGGCTGCTGCTCTCGCAGACCGCCTACCGGGGCGGGCTCGCCGCCCCGCTGGCGGTGGTGAACCTGTCGAACCCGGCGGCCGCGGCGGTGATCGGCGTGGCGCTGCTCGGCGAGACGTTCCGCGCGGGCGCCTGGGGCTGGCTGGTCGCCGCCACGGCGGCGCTGGTCGCGGCGCGGGGCGTCGTCCTGCTGACCACGGGCGGCCCGGGGGCGCCGACGGGCGTCGCGGAGGCCGCGCGGCCCGTCCAGGTGCCCGCTCCGTCCGGTCCGGCCGAGCCGGCGGTGGCGGGGCTCGCCGAGTCGCTGGGCGGGGCGCTCGGGCCCGTACCGGAGGCGGAGCCCGCCCGCTGAACCGATCCGCGAGAACCCCCTTTGCGTCACCTTGACGAGAACCGGAGTCCGGTTCTATCGTCGCCATGACGACAAGGGGGTTCTCTCATGGCCGACATCACCCGGCGGGCCGGCTGGCGCCATCTCCGCTCCGCGCCCACCGCCCACATCCGCCACCAGAAGCGCGGCCGGCTCGCCCACGACGGCGCCGGGCTCAGCTTCTGGTTCCGGCCGCTCAGCGCGGCGCTCTCCGAGGTGCCGGTCGACGACCGGGAGCTCGCGATGGCCTTCCACGCCCGCACCGCGGACTTCCAGGACGTGAGCGTGCAGTCCACCGTCACGTACCGGATCGGGGACCCCGCGACCGCCGCCGCCCGGCTCGACTTCTCCATCGACCCCGACACCGGCGCCTGGCGCGGGACCCCGCTGGAGCAGATCGCGACCCTGCTCACCGAGACCGCCCAGCAGCACGCGCTCGACGTGCTCGCCCGGACCTCGCTCGCGCAGGCGCTGGTGGACGGCGTGGCGGCGGTCCGGGACCGGATCACGGACGGGCTCGCCGCCGAGCCGCGGCTGCCGGCGACGGGCATCGAGGTGGTCGCCGTCCGCGTGGTCGCGATCCGCCCCGAGCCCGAGGTCGAGCGGGCCCTGCGGACCCCCGCCCGCGAGCAGATCCAGCAGGAGGCCGACCGGGCCACCTACGAGCGGCGCGCGGTCGCCGTCGAGCGCGAGCGGACGATCGCGGAGAACGAGCTGGCCAGCAAGATCGAGCTGGCCCGACAGGAGGAGCGGCTGGTCGAGCAGCGCGGCACCAACGCGCGCCGGGAGGCGGAGGAGTCCGCCGCCGCCGACGCGGTACGCGCGGAGGCCGAGGCCGTGCGGAAGGTGCGGCTCGCCCGGGCCGAGGCGGAGGCGGCGCGCGAGGTCGGCGAGGCCCGGGCCGCCGCGCAGACGGCCTGGCTCCAGGCGCACGCCGCCGCCGAACCGGCCGTCCTGCACGCCCTCGCCCTCACCCGGGCCGCCGAGCAGCTGCCCAGGATCCAGCACCTCACCCTCACCCCCGACGTCCTCACCGGCCTCCTCGCGAAGCTGGGCGACGGCGGCAGCGGCGGGGCGGGCGCGTGAGCCTCGCCCCGCGGGCGGTCCTCGTGCACCGCAGGACGGAGTACGAGGAGCTGCTCGCCCGGCACGGGACGCACGGCCAGGCCGCGTTCTTCCTGGCGGCGCGCGGCCGCTCCGCCGACGAGGTGCGGGAGCGGCACGAGCGCACCCGGCGGGCGCTCGCGGACGTGGCCGGGGCGGTGCCGCTGACCTGGCGCCAGACCCGGGTGGAACGCGCCGACCTGGACCGGTTCCTGTTCGGCCCCGAGGACGTGGTGGTGGTCGTCGGTCAGGACGGGCTGGTCGCCAACACCGCCAAGTACCTGGCCGGCCAGCCCGTCGTCGGCATCGACGCCGACCCGGGGCGCAACGCGGGCGTGCTGGTCCGGCACCGGCCCTCGGACGCGCGGCGGCTGCTGCCGTACGCGGCGGGGCCGGGCGTCGCGACCGACGAGCTCACCATGGTCGCGGCGGCCACCGACGACGGGCAGCGGCTGCTCGCGCTCAACGAGATCTACGTGGGGCCGCCGGGCCACCAGACCGCCCGCTACACCCTCGGCACGGACACCGGCGACGCCCCGGACGGCGCCGGGCCCGAAGCGCAGGCGTCCTCCGGGGTGCTGGCCGGCACCGGCACAGGGGCCACCGGCTGGCTCCGGTCGCTCTGGCAGCAGCGCTCCAGCGCGCTCGCCCTGCCGGGTCCCGCGGAGCCGCGCCTCGCCTGGTTCGTCCGCGAGGCGTGGCCGTCACCGACCACCGGGACGAGCCGGGTCGAGGGCGTCCTCGGTCCCGCGCAGGGCCTCCGCCTCACCGTCGAGTCCGACCGTCTGGTGGCCTTCGGCGACGGCGTCGAGACCGACGCCCTCGATCTGACCTGGGGCCAGACCGTCCGCCTCGCCGTCGCGGACACCCGCCTCCGGCTGGTGGGCTGAGGCCGCGCGCGGACGATCCGGGGGCGGCCGGAATCGTTCGGCGGGCGCCGGAGGGCGGGCTGAAAAGCGCTACGGTGGGGCGCTTTGACCGATTTGACGTGCGGTGGCGGACCTGTCGTGTGCGGTGGCGGACCTGCCGTACGGCCCGTCGGCGCGTACGGACACCGCCTGCCGGTCCGGACGGGCCCGGGTGCCGCGACGGCCGCCACCCCACCCCGCCTCCCCGAAGGGACGTCCGTGACCACGCTCTCCCCCGCTTCGCTCGTCGTCGCCCGCGCCACCCGTGCCGAGTGGGAACTCGTCCGGGCCTGGGCCGCCGAGGAGGGATGGAACCCCGGACGGGCCGACGGCGACGCCTTCTTCGCGCAGGATCCGGACGGATTCTTCCTCGGGCGGATCGACGGCGAGCCGGCCTCCGCCGTCTCCGTGGTCACCTACGGCGACGCCTACGCCTTCCTCGGCTTCTACCTCGTCCGGCCCGAACTGCGCGGACAGGGCCTCGGGCTGGCCACCTGGCGCGCCGGGCTCGCGCACGCGGGCGCGCGCACGGTGGGGCTCGACGGGGTGCCGGCCCAGCAGGACAACTACCGGCGCTCCGGATTCGTCCTGTCCCATCGCACGGCCCGCTATGTCGGAGAAGTTCCGTCCCCCGAGCGGCCGGTGACCGGAGTCGTACCGGCCGAAACGGTCGATCCGGGACAACTCGCCGCGTACGACTCCGCCTGCCACCACGCCGAACGGCCCCGCTTCCTCTCCGCCTGGCTGTCGACCCCGGGGCACCGCGCCCTGGCCCGGGTGGTCGACGGCCGGCTGACCGGGTACGGCGTCGTCCGGCCCTCGCAGGACGAGGCGCGCGTCGGGCCGCTGTTCGCGGACGGCCCGGCGGACGCGGCGGCGCTGCTCGACGCGCTCGCCGAGGCGGCCCGGGAGTTCGGCGCGCGGTCGATCGCCGTCGACATGCCCGAGACCAACCCGGCGGCGGCCCGGCTCGCGGAGGAGCGCGGACTCACGCCGACCTTCGAGACGGCCCGGATGTACACCGGCCCGGTGCGACCGGTCGCGGCGGACCGCGTCTTCGGCGTCACGACCCTCGAACTCGGCTGAGGGCCGCCTCTTCCGGACACCCCGCGACCCCGGACCCTTTCCGACCCGCTCCAAACCCCGGGCGCCCCTCGGGCGTCCGCAGGTGCGCCGGCGTGCCCGTGAGCGGGTCGGATCCGGCCACTTCCGCCTCCCGGAACGGTCGCGCGCGCCTTCCCGCGTACCCCGCGCGCACTTCGCCGGGCCCCCCGTCCCCGGCCTGCGGGGGGACCCCCTCCCCACCCCCGCGGGGTGACAAGGGTTTTCCCCGTATCGCGTTCACCTCCCCGTTCCCTACTGTCCTCCGCACCGGCGGATAACATCCCCCACATCGCACCTGACAGGTGCATGCGGGGAGATCACCGCCGGGGACGGCCTTGACCCGGGCCGTCGGCGCCGGTGGCGGCGCACGGGCCCCCCAGCCCAGGGACCACGGACGCGACCCCACTTCGCCCCGCGACTCCCGCGCCGCCGCCACTGCTCCGCACCTACGTCGTACTTGAAAGGGCCAGCCACTTTGAACGGTTCCAGGCGGAGAGTCATATCCGTGGTCGCCACCGCCGCGATCATCGGTGCCGCAGCCACCACCACCGGGGCGTTCGCCGCCGCCCCGGCCGCACCCACCCCGAAGCCGGCCCCGGCTTCGCAGGCGATGCGGGCGCTCCCCAGCGCCCCGGTCGAGAAGGTCATCGTCACCTACAAGAGCCAGGCCGCCGAGGCCGGTTCCAACGCGGCCGCGAAGACCGACGCCGCCGAGAAGGCCGCCAAGACGGGCGAGGAGCTCGCCTTCGAGCGCCGTCTCGCCGGCGGCGCCGCCCTGGTCGACCTGGGTGACTCGGCGACCTCGCAGGACGTGAACGAGGTCATGGCCGCCTTCCGCGCCGACCCGTCCGTCGCCACCGTCGAGCCGGACATCCGCGCCTACGCGATGGCCGTCACGCCGAACGACACCGACTACGCCAAGCAGTGGGACCTCTTCGAGGCCACCGGCGGCATGAACGTTCCCTCTGCCTGGGACAAGACGACCGGCTCCGGCGTCACCGTCGCCGTCATCGACACCGGCTACGCGGCCCACACGGACCTCGCGTCCAACGTGGTCTCCGGCTACGACTTCATCTCCACCTCCGCCGACGCCCGCGACGGCAACGGCCGCGACGCGGACGCCAAGGACGAGGGCGACTGGAACGCCACCGACGGCGAGTGCGGCACCGGCTCCAAGGCGTCGAGCTCCTCCTGGCACGGCACCCACGTGGCCGGCACCATCGGCGCCGTCACGAACAACACCAAGGGCATCGCGGGCATCGCGTACAACGCGAAGATCCAGCCCGTGCGGGTGCTCGGCAAGTGCGGCGGCTCGTCCTCCGACATCGCCGACGCCATCACCTGGGCCTCCGGCGGCACCGTCCCGGGCGTCCCGGCCAACCCGACGCCGGCCAAGGTCATCAACCTGAGCCTCGGCGGCGCCAGCTCCTCCTGCCCGAGCGTCTACCAGACCGCGATCAACGGCGCCGTCTCGCGCGGTACCACCGTCGTCGTCGCCGCGGGCAACAGCAACGCCAACACCTCCGGCTTCACGCCGGCGAACTGCTCGAACGTCATCACCGTGGCGTCGACCAACCGCGCCGGCTCCCGGTCGTACTACTCCAACTACGGCACCCTCGTGGACGTGTCCGCCCCCGGCGGCGAGACCCGCAACGCCACGGACACGCCCGGCACCGTCACCACCCCCGAGAACGCGATCTACTCCACGCTGAACTCGGGCACGACGACCCAGTCGACGGAGAACTACAAGCCCTACCAGGGCACCTCCATGGCCGCGCCGCACATCGCCGGCCTCGCCGCCCTCCTGAAGTCGGCCAAGAGCACCCTCACCCCGGCCGAGATCGAGTCGGCGATCAAGACCAACGCCCGCCCGCTGCCCGGCACCTGCTCCGGCGGCTGCGGCACCGGCATCGCCGACGCGGCCAAGACCGTGGACGCGGTCACCGGCGGCACCACCCAGCCCGGCACCGTCTTCACCAACGCCGACAACGTGACGATCTCCGACAACACCACCGTGTCGTCCTCGATCGCCGTCACCGGCCGCACCGGCAACGCCCCCGCCGCCCTCAAGGTCGGCGTGGACATCAAGCACACCTGGCGCGGGGACCTGGTCATCGACCTGATCGCCCCCGACGGCACGGTGCGCAACCTGAAGACGTCCTCCTCCTCGGACAGCGCCGACAACGTCCTCACGACGTACACGGTCGACGCCTCCAGCGAGGTCGCCAACGGCACCTGGAAGCTCCAGGTCCGCGATGTGGCCTCGGGTGACACCGGCTACATCGACTCCTGGTCGCTCACCTTCTGATCCACCGCTCCACCGAGCCAACACCACCCCCCACACCAGCATCACCGCTGGTCAGCGCCGCCCTCGTGGTCTACACCACGGGGGCGTCGCCGGGTTCGGAAGCCGGACTCGCGCGGCACCCGGTGTCCGTATGCCGGACAAGGGACCTGGACGGGGCCGGTGGGCTCCGTATCCTCTGCGCAGGGCTCATGGGCGGGGCCCACGGGCGGAGGTGACGACCAGGTGACGACGGTTCCGCACGGCTCCCTGCCCGCACGCTCCCCCGGCTCGGCCGGGGCGGCGGCCCCGGTGGGCCGCGAGGAGCTGCTCGGCCGCCTCGAATCGGTCCTGCACGCCCGCGGCCGCGCCCTGCTCACGGGACCCGCCGGCGTCGGCAAGACCGAGGTCGCGCTGGCCGCCGCCGCCCGGGCCGAGGCCCGGGGCGAGACCGTGCTGTGGCTCGCCGCGCTCCCCGCCGACCGGGCGATACCCGGCGCCGCCGCGGCCGCGCTGGTGGCCTCGGTGGCCGCCACCGTCGCCTGGCCCGGCCCGCGCGCCGAACACGCCCCCGCCGGGGAGGAACACCCGCCCGGCCCCGCCGGCACCGTCCTCGGCGCCCCGGGCGCCCTGCCCGCCGGGGTCTCCGCCTCCGGCGTCTTCGACGACCTGCCCGGACCGCAGCGCACCGCCGTCGCCATGCTCTGCCGCGAGGCGCCCCTCCAGGAGGGCGGCTGGGACCCGATCGCCCTGCGCCTGGGCATCGCCCGCATCCTGCGCGCGCTGACCTCCCGGGGACCGGTGCTGCTCGTCGTCGACGGCGCCGAGTTCCTCGACTCCGACAGCACCGACCTGCTCCGCTTCGCGCTCCACCTCGCCCCGCCGTCGCTGCGCGTGATCGCGGTCGAGACCCCGGAGCCGTACGGGGACACCCCCCGCGCCGACGGACGGGAGCCCGGCACCGGCGCCGCCGGCCGGCAGCACGCCGGGCACTCCGCGCACCTGTGGGTGCCGTCCGAGGCCGATCTGCTGCTCGTCCCGCCGCTCCACGCCGACGAGATCGCCGAACTCCTCATCCACCACCGGCTGCCGTCCCGGATGGCCGGCCGTATCCACCGCGCCAGCGGCGGCAACCCGCGGCTCGCGCTCGCCGTCGGCCGCTCCCTCGCCGACGCCCGCACCCCCGTGCACCACGCCGAGGCGCTGACCCTCACCGGCCGGGCCCGGGACCTCGCCCGCCAGCTCCTGGGCGCCGCTCCCCCGCCGGTCCGGGCCACCCTGCTGCTCGCCGCGCTGGCGCTGCGCCCCTCGGCGACGCTGGTCCGGCGGGCCGGACGGCCCGACGCGGAGGCCGACCTCGCCGCGGCCGAACGCGCCGGGCTGGTCTCGCTCGCCGAGGACGGCTCGCTCGTCTTCACCGCCGGACTGCTGCCGTCCACCCTGGTGCACGACGCCAGCTGGACCGAGCGCAGCGCCGGCCACGCGGCGCTCGCGGAGGTCGTCGACGACCCCGTCGAGGCGGTGCGCCACCGGGCGCTCGCCACCGACCGGCCGGACGAGGAGCTGGCCGCCGAGGTCGCGGCCGCGGCGGAGGCCGCCCGGCGGCGCGGCAACAACGCACTCGCCGCCGAACTGGCCCTGCTGGCCGCCGAGTCGACGCCCGGCCGGGACGGCGCGCGGCGGATCGCCCGGCTGGTGGACGCCGCCGAGGAGGCGGCCCGGGCCGCCCGAGCCGACCTGGCGATGCGGGCCGCGACGGACCTGCTCGCCCGGGACGCGTCCCCCGCCGACCGGGTACGGGCCCGCCTCGCGGTCCTGGACACCGCGGGCCAGGGCCTGACCGACCTCGACGACATGTACGTGCACGCCATGGAGGACTCGGAGGGCGAGACCGCGCTCCGGGCCGCCGTACAGCTGCGGCTGGCCGTCAAGTACGTGCTGGCGGACGGCGATCCGGAGCGGTCCCGGACGGCGGCGATGGAGTCGGCGGCGCTGGCCTCGTCCGTGGGCGACCCCCGCACCGCCGCGCAGGCGCTGACCGTGCAGGCCCGGATGGAGCGGGCCCTGGGATCGGCCGACGCCGAACCGGTGCTCGCCCGCGCGCGGGAGCTGGAGCTCGCCGAACGGCCGCTCGGCATCCGCAACGCCGCCCAGATCCTGACGATCCGTCACGCCCTCTTCGACGACCGGCTGACGGACGCGCGGGACGAGCTGAACGCGCTGCTGCCGCTGGTGCAGCGGCGCGGTTCGGTCGAGGACGCCATCGAGCTGTTCCGTACGCTCGCCGAGATCGAGTCGCGGATCGGCGCGTGCGCGGCGGCGCTGGCGCACGCGGGCCAGTCGCTGGCGCTCACCCTGGAGGCGGGCCTGTCGCCCGGCCCCGCCTGGTACGCGCTGGCGCTCGCCGAGACCGCGGGCGGCAGCCTGAGCCGGGCCGCGAGCTACGCGCGGCGGAGCGTCCAGGCGTCGGAGGAGGAGGGCGACCGGGTCTTCCTCTCGCGCAGCCAGTACGCGCTGGGCCGCGTCCAGCTGGTCAACGGCGACGTGGCGGCGGCCCTGGAGACGCTGCGCCGGGTGCAGGCCGACGAGCGGGCGCAGTCGACGGTGGACCCGTCGATGCTGCGCTGGCACGAGGAGCTGGCGGAGGCGCTGCTGGCGCACGACGCGGTCGAGGAGGCCCTGGTGCTGCTCGCGGAGGTGCGGCCGGTGGCCGAACGGCTGGGCCGTACCACGGTGTTGCTGGGCTGCGACCGGGCGCAGGCGCTGTGCCTCGCGGCGGAGGGGCGGACGGACGAGGCGGCGGAGCTGCTGACCCGGACGGCCTGCCGGTTCGCGGAGGCGGGGCTGCCGCTGGAGCAGGGCCGGGCGCTGATGGCGCTGGCCCGGGTGGAGCGGAAGCGGCGGCGGCGGTCGGCGGCGCAGGCGGCGCTGCACGGAGCGGCCACGGTCTTCGAGCGGGCGGGGGCGGCGCCGTGGCTGGCACTGGCCACCGAGGCGCCGGCGGGCGAGCTTCCCGGGGCCGCGCCGGGCGGCGACGAGGGGCCGACGGCGCTGGCGTCGCTGACGGAGGCGGAGCTGCGGCTGGCCCGCCTCGTGGGCCAGGGCGCCTCGAACCAGGAGGCGGCGGCGAAGCTGTTCCTGAGCGTGAAGACGGTGGAGGCGCGGCTGACCCGCATCTACCAGAAGCTGGACGTGCGCTCCCGTGCCCAGCTGGCGACGGCGCTCCGCCCCTGAGGACGGAGCGCACGCGCCGGGCCGTCAGCCCTGGCGGACGGTCACATAGGTGCCGCGCGCGGGGGTTCCGGGCGATCCGGCCGGGGTCCACTCGGCGGTGACCCGGCCGAGTCCGGTCCGGTCGTCCGCCGTCGGCCGCAGGACGCGGTGGAACCGCAGGGTGACGGGCGCGTCGTCGCCGGGCGTGCGGAGCCGTACGTCGGTGTGGTCGGCGCCGTCGACGGACCCGGCCGGTTCGACGGCCGCCGCGGTCCCGGCGGCGGCGTCGAGCACGGCGGCGACGGTCGGGTCGGCGGCGTCGCTGATCGACTGGTGCTGCGGCACGGCCCGCCCGGCGAGGAGGGCGTACAGCTCGGCGACGAGGACCGGGTCGTGGGCGCCGTCGTAGATCCAGCGGGTGCCGAGCACCCCGTGCTCGGAGGTGCCGATGAGGGCGTGCTCGGCGCCGTCGAGGGGTGTGCCCCGGTACGTCATCGGCACGAGGTAGGTGACGGCGCCGGGGCCCTCGCCGTCGGTGACGGCCATGAACTCGATGCCCACCTCGCCCTCGGGGTCGTCGAGCCGGAACCCGCCGGCCCTCACCGGCCGCGGCGCCTCCGGGCCGGCGGCGTACCAGGCGCGGGTGGGCAGCCAGTCCGCGAGGAGTTCCAGTTTGGTCGGCCGCATCGTGGTGTGGTGGACGGTGGCCATGGGCGGATCGCTTCCTCTCCTCGGGACCGGGGCCGCCAACGTAACAGAACGGTAACCGGACCCCGTTGTTCCGTTGCGGCGACCCCGTGTGATGATCCCGGGGACGTGGATCCGGACGCGATCCACGGGGGAGAATGAACATGGGATTCACGGACGCCAACGGCGTCGACCTGTCGGGTGTCACCGGCAGGCTCATCCAGACGGTCGACCTGGTGCAGGGGCCCGCCCCGCAGGCGATAGCCACCGACACGGTCAACGGGCACGTCTTCGTGCTCCAGCTGGAGTCCTCGGCGACCGCGCCGGGCGACTCCGGCAACATGTACCTGAACCGGATCAACCGCACGACGGGCGCGGTCACCGGTTCCATGCGGCTGAAGGGCTTCGGCCACGGCCTGTCGATGGGCTGCCAGCCGGTCGGCGCCGACAGCTACCTGTGGACCGAGTGCGGCCCGCTGCACATCACGAGCACCGGTGTCGCGTTCGGCAAGTCCGTCACGCGCTTCAAGTTCACCGACGGCGGGGTGCTGGACGCCACCACGATCCCGCAGGCGCAGAAGTTCACCGCGCCGGGTTCGACGGCCGGCACCGGACCGTCGTTCGACCCCACCACCGGCCTGCTGACCGTCATGTACCACAAGGACGGCAAGCGGCACTTCACCCGGTACGACGCGAACCTCGCCGCCGCCGGGACCTGGACGCCGGTCGGCACGACCTTCGTCATGCCGGCCGGCGAGGACGTCACGCCGTCCGTGCCGTCGCCGTACCCGCTGGAGAAGACCCTGACCTCCCAGGGCTACCAGACGCTGGGCGGCGTGCTGTACGCGTACCACTGGGCGCCGTACGACACGAAGAACTACCCGGACACGCCGAGCGGCTTCCCCGGCGTCACCTTCATGACCTCGTACGACTGGGAGAGCGGGCAGCGGCTCGACCGTCAGGTCGTCACCGCGGCGGACGGCCTGGAGCGGCGGGAGCCGGAGGGCGTCGCCGTCGAGATCGACCCGGCCACGCAGGAGACCCGGCTGCTCTTCGGGTTCAGCAACACCGTGCCCGGCACGACCGGTTCGCGTGACGTGACCGTCTGCTGGTACCCGACGAAGCCCGCCGTCGACGGCGTCAAGGTGCTCTCGGACTGGGTGGACCTCACGCTCGCCTCCGGCGTCACCGCCGGCACCGAGCGCCCGCGCGGCCGGCTCGTCGCCCTCGCCGGCACCACCTACCTCCAGCTGCGCGGCACGCTGACCTGCTCGCTCACCGCGGACAGCAAGATCGCGACGCTGCCGCACCGCATCCGTCCGACCCGGCTGGCCCGGCAGAACGTGCCGAGGAACAACAACACCGGGCGGTGCGTCTGCCGCGTCGAGGCCAACATCCGCGGCGAGCTGTGGGCGTACGGCGCCTACACCGACAACGCGATCACGTGGATCGACCTGGACGGCGTCTCGGTCGCCTGGCGCTGACCGCCCGTCCTCCCCCACCTCACCCCACACCTCACTCCGGAGAGTCCTCTCATGACCCAGCAGTCGTCCGCGCCGTCGGCCAGCCGCCGTTCCCTGCTCGCCGCCGCGCTCGCCGCCCCCGTCGCCGCCGTCGGCGTCCCGCTCGCCACGGCCACCCCGGCCGCCGCCGTGGACCCGGTCGACGGGTGCCAGACCGTCGTCGACTGGACCGCGATCACCCCCGCGGCCGGGGTCACCCCCGGCGCCGACACCCCGCTCCAGGCGCGGGTGATCCGCCTCGCCGGCACCGAGTTCCTCCAGTTCCGCGGCACCGTCACCTGCAACTTCACCGCGGACGGCACCCTCGGCACCCTGCCGGCCACGATCGTCCCGCCGAAGCTGACCCGCGGCGTCGTCGCCCGCAACAACAGCCTGGGCATCAACGCGGTCCGCGTGGAGGCCAACACGGCCGGCGTGATCAAGGTCTACGGCCCGCAGGCGTCCAACCCGGTCACCTGGATCCAGGTCGACAACTTCTCCTCGGTGCTGCGCTGACCGACGCCCGGGAGGACCGCCGACGCGGGACCGTCCGGGCGGACGGCGAGCCCGCAGGCGGTCCTCCCGGGCACAGAGCGGAAGCGGGGGACGAAGCGGGGCGGGATCCACGCCTCGTACCGGCGCATGCTCCGGCCGGGAACCAGCCGTGCAGCAGGGGGCTTTGCCGCTGCCGGGCAGCTCCGAGGGCGCCAGGTTCCGCGCCCGCCCGTACCGCTCGACGAGGACCGCCGGAGCGCGTCGAACGCCGCCTCGCCGGCCGGCGGGGTCAGGCAGAGGTGCCCGTCGGCGTGGCCGGGCTCCCGGCAGCGGAGCTCGCCGGTGTCGGCCCAGGCCCAGACACCACCGACAACCGGGCTCGTGATGCGCCCGGCCGGCGCCGACCATGGCGGGAAACTCTGAATGGTGGTTCACTTCTTTCGTGGCCTACCGCAAGACCCCCGCCGAACTCCGCCGTCTCGAAGCCGCCCGGGAGCACCTGGTGGCCTGTGCCACCTCGGTCGTCGCCGAGGTGGGCTGGTCCCAGGCGTCCGTGACCGCGGTCGCCGACGCGGCCGGGATCGCGGCCGGCTCCGTCTACCAGCACTTCCCGTCCAAGGCGGCGCTGGCCGTCGAGGTCTTCCGGCGCGCCGCCGGGCGCGAGGTGGAGGTGCTCGGCGAGGTGCTCGCCGCCCCCGGCGACCCGGTCGAGCGGCTGAGCCGCGGCATCCAGGTCTTCGCACGCCGGGCCCTGGAGAACCGCGGACTCGCCTACGCCCTGCTCGCCGCCCCGGCCGAGCCCGCCGTCGGCGCCGAACGGCTCGACTTCCGGCGCCGCTACCGCGCGCTCTTCGCCGCGGTGGTCCGCGACGGCATCGCCGACGGGGTGCTGCCCGAGCAGGACGGCGAGATCACCGCCGCCGCGCTCACCGGCGCGATCGGCGAGGTCCTGGTCGACCCGCTCGGCACCCCCGGAACGACCACCACCGAGGCCCTCCTCACCGAGCTCACCGCCATGGCCCTGCGCTGCGCGGGCGTCCCCGCCGCGGCCCCGTAGCCCGCCGCCGTCCGCCGTACCGATCCGTTCCGATCCGTCCCTGGGAGCAGCCACCGTGACCACCGCCGCCGCCACGCCCCGCAGCAATCCCACCGCCGTGACCCACGCCGTCACCAACCAGACCCCGCCGCTGACCGGCCACGACGCCGCCGACGACCCGGTGCTGCTCGAAGGCGTCGAGCGGGAGGGCGCCGGCTGGCACTTGGCGGACCTGCATCGCCTCGGGCGGGTCGTGGCCGGCGAGGAGGCCCAGCACTGGGCGGACCAGGCCAACCGCCACGAGCCCGAACTGCGCACCCACGACCGGTACGGCAACCGGATCGACGAGGTCGAGTTCCACCCCGCCTACCACCGGCTGATGGACCTGTCGGTGAGCGAGGGCATCGCGGGCGCGGCCTGGGCCGACGAGCGGCCCGGCGCCCACGTGGCCCGCGCCGGCAGCTTCATGCTCGCCACCATGCTGGAGCCGGGGCACCTGTGCCCGGTCTCGATGACGTACGCGGTGGTCCCGGCGCTGCGCCACTCCCCCGACCTCGCCAAGACGTACGTACCGCTGCTCACCAGCCGCTCGTACGACCCCGGGCTGCGCACCCCGACGGGCAAGCGCGGGCTGCTCGCGGGGATGGGCATGACGGAGAAGCAGGGCGGCAGCGACGTCCGTGCCAATACCACCACCGCCACCGAACTCCCGGACGGCACCTGGCGGTTGCGCGGCCACAAGTGGTTCACCAGCGCGCCGATGAACGACCTCTTCCTCGTCCTCGCGCAGGCACCCGGCGGCCTGTCCTGCTTCCTCGTGCCGCGCGTCCTGCCCGACGGCGGCCGCAACACCTTCCGCATCCAGCGGCTCAAGGACAAGCTCGGCAACCGCTCCAACGCCAGCAGCGAGCCCGAGTTCGACGACACGGTCGCCTGGCTGGTGGGCGCCGAAGGCAAGGGCGTGCGGACCATCATCGACATGGTGACGATGACCCGCCTGGACTGTGTGCTCGGCTCCGCCGCCGGCATCCGCGGCGCGCTCGCCCAGGCCGCCCACCACGCCCGCCACCGCTCGGTGTTCGGCGCCACGCTGATCGACCAGCCGCTGATGCGGAACGTCCTCGCCGACCTGGCCCTGGAGTCGGAGGCCGCCACCACCCTCGGCCTGCGGCTGGCCGGCGCCGCCGACCGCGCCCGGCTCGGCGACGAGCGCGAGCGCGCCTTCCTGCGGCTGGCCACCGCCGTCGGCAAGTACTGGGTCTGCAAGCGGCAGCCCGCCGCGGTCGCGGAGGCCCTGGAGTGCCTGGGCGGCAACGGCTACGACGAGGCGTCGGGCATGCCCCGGCTCTACCGCGAGGCCCCGCTCAACAGCATCTGGGAGGGCTCCGGCAACGTCAGCGCCCTCGACCTGCTGCGCGCCCTGGCCCGCGAGCCGGAGGCCCTGGAGGCGTTCCGTACGGAGATCGAGGCGGCGTCCGGCGCCGACCGGCGGCTCGACGCGGCCTGGACCGCCCTCCAGGGCGAGCTGCGGCTCACCGAGGACGCGCCGCTGCGCGCCCGCCGGGTCGCCGAGCGGGCCGCACTCGTCCTCCAGGGCTCGCTCCTGGTCCGGCACGCGCCCACGGCGGTGGCCGACGCGTTCTGCGCCTCCCGCCTCTCCGGCGACCAGGGCCTCGCCTTCGGCACCCTGCCCCCGTCGACGGACTTCGCGGGCCTGCTGACGCGCCTGCCGGTCTGACGGGATCGGCGGGCCCGGCGAAGGGGTTCACCCCCCTCGCGGAGACTTTCCGCGAGGGGGGTGAATCCTTTTCGGTGTCCGCCGTCTCCTATCCCCGTCCGGCCGCACGGGCCGGCCAACGGAAGGAGACACCATGCTCGTCACCGCCCTCGTCGTCGTCGGAGCCGTCCTCGTCGGAGCGTGCAGCTGGCACCTGCTGCGCCGGTACCGGAGCCGGGCCTGACCGGGACCCGCCCGGAGTCCGCGGAACCACCACGAGGATGAGAACCATGAACCGACCCTTCTCCTGGCCCGACGAGCGGCTGGTCAAGGCGGCGCAGGACGGCGACGTCGCCTCGCTGACCACCGTCGTCATGGAATCCCAGCCGCACGTGCGGAAGTTCGCCCTGTCCCTGTGCGCCTCGCCGCAGGACGCGGAGGACGCGGCTCAGGAGGCGCTGATCATCCTGTACCGGAAGATCGGCACCCTGCGGGCGACGGGGGCGCTCGCCTCGTGGATGTTCCGCATCGTGCGCAACGAGTGCCTCCGGCAGGTCCGCCAGCTCGTCCGGCGGGGCGAGGAGCCGGAGGCCGGGCCCGGGGCGGCCGCGGAGCCGTCCGCCGAGGAGGCGGTGCTGCATCGCCTGGAGGCACGGCGGATCGCCGCCGCCGTCGGCGCCCTCCCCCGCGACCAGCGGCAGGTCCTGATCATGCGGGACGTCCAGGGCCTGCCGGGCCGGACCGTCGCCCACGCGCTCGGCCTGAGCAACGCGGCGATGAAGTCCCGCCTGCACCGGGCGCGCGCCGCCCTGCGGCTCGCCCTGGCGACGCCCGAGCCGGCGCCCGAGCCGGCGCCCGGCACCGTACCCGGTCTCAGCCTCGACCCCGACCTCGTTACCGACCCCGCTCCCGCGCCCGATCGTCGTCCCGACGAAGGAGACCCGCGACCGTGAACACCACACCGACCCTCGACCGCCCCGTGCAGCCCGCCCAGGTGCCGGACTACGCCAGCAAGTCCGTCCCGCGCCATCTGGCGCGCGGTGCCGTCGGCTTCGGGCTGATCGCCGGCTCGATCGCCCTGATCCCGGTGACCGGACCCGTCAGCCTACTGGCCGCCCCGCTCGCCCTGATCGCCTTCCGCGGCTGCCCCACCTGCTGGGCCGTCGGCCTCGCGCAGACCATCTCCCGCGGCCGGCTGGAACGCCGGTGCGTGGACGGCGTCTGCACCCTCACCAAGGCGCACCCGCACCCGGCCGACACACCCCGGGACTGACCTGGCCCCGCCCCAGACCCTGTCCCTGGCCTGCCCCGGGGCTGCCCCTGGCCCACCCCGGGGCTGCCCCGGTTCCGCCCCGGGCCCCCCCGCCCCGCCCGTGCCGGACGCGAGCCCGTCCTCGTCCGGCACGGGCGGTCTATTCCCTGCGGCCCGCCGGGACCGGCTGTTACGCTGGCCAGGACCTTGACCCCTGACGAGGAGCGGCAGACATGGCGGGTGACGACGACATCTCCGGGTGAGATCCGGAGCTGACGGCCACCGGACGCGCCGAGGAGCGCACCACCGGAGTGGCCCGTCCCGTCGTACCCCTTTGCCCTTCGTCTGCCCGGGGCGGAGCCCTGTCCGCTCCCCTCCCTCCGAGGTCCTCTCCATGTCTTCCCTGTCCCACGCCACCGTCGTCTGCTCGGACCTGTCCTTCTCCTGGCCCGACGACACCCCCGTCTTCCACGAGCTGTCCTTCAGCCTGACCGGCGGCCGTACGGGCCTGGTCGCGCCCAACGGCGCCGGGAAGAGCACCCTGCTCAAGCTGATCGCCGGCGAGCTGCGGCCCACCGGCGGCTCGGTCACCGTCGGCGGCACCCTCGGCTACCTGCCGCAGAGCCTCCCCCTGACCGGGGACCTCACCGTCGCCGACGTGCTCGGCGTCGCCGCCGTGATCCGCGCGCTGGACGCCGTCGAGTCCGGCGACGTGAGCGAGGAGCACTTCGCCACCATCGGCGACGACTGGGACATCGAGGAGCGCACCCGTGCCCAGCTCGACCGGCTCGGACTCGGCGGGCTCGCCCTCGACCGCACCCTCGGCACCCTCAGCGGCGGCCAGGTCGTCTCCCTCGGCCTCGCCGCCCAGCTGCTCAGGCGGCCCGAGGTGCTGCTGCTCGACGAGCCGACCAACAACCTCGACGGCGACGCCCGGCACACGCTCTACGACGCGCTGTCCGACTTCGACGGCCTCCTCCTGGTCGTCGCCCACGACCGGGCGCTGCTCGACCGGATGGACGGGATCGCCGAGCTCGGCGCCTCCCGACTGCGCTTCCACGGCGGGAACTTCACCGCGTACGAGGAGGCGGTACGGGCCGAGCAGGAGGTCGCCGAGAAGAACGTGCGCAACGCGGAACAGGACCTCAAGCGCGAGAAGCGGGAGCTCCAGCAGGCCCGCGAGCGCGCCGACCGGCGGGCGAGCAACGCGGCCCGCAACCTCAAGAGCGCCGGCCTGCCGCGCATCTTCGCCGGGAACATGAAGCGGGGCGCCCAGGAGTCCGCGGGCCGGGCCGGGCAGACCCACGCCTCCCGCGTCGGCGAGGCCCAGGCGCGGCTCGACGAGGCCGGGCGCGCCCTCCGCGACGAGCAGCGGCTCGTCCTCGACCTGCCCGACACCCAGGTCCCCGCCGGGCGCGACCTCTTCCTCGGCGAGGGGATGCGGGTCCGGTACGACGGCCGGGACGTCTTCGCCGGGGGCGGGGTCGACCTGTCCGTGCGGGGCCCGGAGCGGATCGCGCTGACCGGTCCCAACGGCTCGGGCAAGACCACCCTGATGCGCCTGATCACGGGCGAACTCGCCCCGGACGGCGGGCGGATCAAGCGCGGCGACGGCCGCGTCGCCTCGCTGTCCCAGCGCCTCGACCTGCTGGACCTGGACCGCACGGTGGCGGAGAACTTCGCCGCGTTCGCGCCCGAACGGTCCGACGCGGAGCGGATGAACCTGCTGGCGCGCTTCCTCTTCCGGGGCGCCCGCGCCCATCTGCCCGTCGGCGTCCTCTCCGGCGGGGAACGCCTGCGGGCCACCCTCGCCTGCGTCCTGTGCGCCGAACCGGCCCCGCAGCTGCTGCTGCTCGACGAGCCGACCAACAACCTCGACCTCGTCAGCGTGGGCCAGCTGGAGAGCGCGCTCGACTCCTACCGGGGCGCGTTCCTCGTGGTCAGCCACGACGAACGCTTCCTCGCCGGCATCGGCGTGAACCGCTGGCTCCGCCTGGAGAACGGCACCCTCCGCACCACGGGAGCCCCCGAGGCGTGACCCCGCCGGGCCTTCGGGCGGGCCCCGCCCGCCCGAAGGCCCCGCCGGGCGTCGGCCGTCGACGCGGATGCGCCGGCCGGTGCGGATCCTCGTGGTCGCGTTGCCGCAGCCGACGACCGCCGGAATGCCCAGCCCGCGGGCGGCGATGGAGGCGTGGGAGGGGTCGGCGCCGACGTCGGTGACGATCGCGGAGATCCGGGTGACCCGCGGCGTCCCGCCGATGTCGGTCGGTCTGCGGGTCGAACGCGCCGCGGATCGGCGTCGGATACGTCGGCAGCACCCGGCAGAGGTCGTACGCGGCACGTCGCGCGGGCACGGCGGCGAGCGGCTTCTCGTCCCCGTCGAGGACGGTCAGGAGAGGGAATCCGACGCGGGCACCGGCAGCCCGCCGCGCGCCAGTTCGCCCGGTAGCCCGGTAGCCCGCCGGGGGATCATGAACATGGCGATCAGCCTGGCGCCGACGGCGCCCGACCGGGCCCCGGAAACGATCGAGGGGCCGTCTCAGATCTCTCTGAGACGGCCCCTCGAACACGACTCTCGCGAGTCGGGACGACAGGATTTGAACCTGCGACCCCTTGACCCCCAGTCAAGTGCGCTACCAAGCTGCGCCACGTCCCGGTGCCCGTCTGACCTGGGGTTTCCCCCGGCCCTGCGTGCAAGAGAACAATACCGCACTTCCCGGCGTGGTCACGAACCGCTTTGCGGGCGTCACGCCGGGCGGTGGCCGGAACATGATCTTTGCCGGTGGCATGTGGCAGAAAGACACCTCTTGACGCACGCGCCCCAGCGGACTCGGTGGCTCCAGATCGGACCAAACACAGTCCGAAGTGATCGTCAACAGCACCGGTTTCGGACAAATACTGGGGCGATATTGATCCATCCCGGAAAGATCAACACCATGAAGTGTCGGCCTGTTCGGGACGGGACCACTGCCGATGCTCCACCTGCTCGGACCATGCCGAGCAGGCGATTCGCAGGGAGGGACTCGTAATGGACAGCTACTTCAGCAGCCGACTCCATCATCGGCTGAGGGAGACGGTGCGAGACTTCGCCGAACGCGAGGTGAGACCGCGCATAGCCGAGATGGAGGAGTCCAGGACGGTACACCACGAGCTGTCCCGGCTCATCGCGGCGCAGGGCTGGCTGGGGGCGACGATCAGTCCGGAGTACGGCGGCATGGGCGCCGGACACCTGGCGAAGACGATCATCATCGAGGAGCTCTCCCGGGTCAGCGGCGCGATGGGGGCCATGGTCCAGGCGTCGCAGCTCGGCACCGCGAAGATCGTCCACTTCGGCTCCGACGCCCAGCGCAAGACCTGGCTGCCGAAGGTCGCCTCGGGCGAGTGCCTGCCGACGATCGCCGTGACCGAGCCGGAGTCCGGCGGGCACGTGCTGGGCATGGAGGCGAGCGCGGTCCGGGACGGCGACGACTACGTCCTGAACGGCAGCAAGGTCTACGTCGGCAACAGCCACGTCGGCGACCTGCACGGCGTCGTGGTCAGGACCGGCCCCGGCTCCAAGGGGCTCACCGCCTTCCTCGTCGAGGCCGACCGGCCGGGCTTCCGGCTCGGGCCGCAGCAGCAGGCCATGGGGCTGCACGGCTTCAGCTTCGGCGAGCTGATCTTCGAGGACTGCCGGGTGCCGGCCGCCAACCGGCTGGGCGACGAGGGCGACGGCCTGGCCGTGGCGTACTCCTCCAGCGTGCTCTACGGGCGGGCCAACCTCACCGCCGTCTCGCTCGGCATCCACCAGGCCATCCTGGAGGAGACCACCCGCTTCGCCACCGAGCGGATCCGCTACGGCAAGCCGCTCTCCGAGCTGCCCACGGTGAAGCTCAAGCTGGGCCAGATGCAGTCCCGGCTGATGACCTCCCGGCTCGCCGCGTACCACGCGGTGCACCTGCTCGACCAGGGCCTCTCCTGCGACACCGAGCTGATGAACGCCAAGCTGGTCAACGTCGAGTCGGCCATCGACTCGGGCCGCAACGCGATGGAGATCCACGCCGCCGCCGGTCTCTTCACCGACCGGTCCATCGAGCGCTACCTCCGCGACGCGCACCACATCTTCGCGCCGGCCGGCACCTCCGACATCCAGCTGCTGCGGCTGGGCGAGGTCGCCCTCGGCCAGGGCAAGGGCAGCTGGTCGGAGCGGCTCTCCGACCTGGTCCGCACCCCGCAGCCGGAGCCGGCCTCCGTGTGACGCGACGGCTGAGGGCCCGTACGGCAGGTGCCGTACGGGCCCTCAGCCCTGCCCCGAAACCGGGCAGAAAGGGTCAGAACGCCCCGTCCTCGCGACGGTGGATCTGCTCGACGAGCTCCGCCGCCATCGCCTTGATGGTCTCCAGACCGGACCGGCCCCACGGCCGGACGTCGGTGTCGACCACGCAGATGGTGCCGAGGGCGACGCCGGTGCGGTCGATCAGCGGCGCGCCCATGTAGGAGCGGATGCCGATCTCGTCGACGACCGGGTTGCCGGCGAAGCGCGGGTAGTCGCAGACGTCCTCCAGGACGAGCGCCTTGCGGCGGACGACGACGTGCGGGCAGTAGCCGTGGTCGCGCGCCATGAACCGGCCGACGCCGCCCGCGCCGGCGGCGCCGAGGTCGCTGCCCGAGTGGGAGCCGCCCGGCGTGTGCAGGCCGGCGAAGAACTGCCGGTTCTCGTCGATGAAGTTGACCATCGAGAACGGGGCGCCGGTCACGTCGGCGAGCCGGTGGGCGAACTCGTCGAAGGCCGGGTCGGGGCGGTCTCCGAGGCCGAGTTCACGCAGCCTGCGCACCCGGTCCGGGGCGTCCTTGTCGATGGGGGTCAGGAGGAGGTGACCCGTCGGGTCGTAGGTCATGGGGTGACTCCGAAGCTCGGCTCGCTGGCCGGGGTCGAGTTGAGGAGGTGCTGGACGAGGGTCAGGAGGGTGGTGATGGCGGAGCTGGAGATCCGGGCGTCGCAGAGCACGATCGGCACCTCGGGGTGGAGGTCGAGCGCCTGCCGGATCTCCTCCGGCTCGTAGCGGAAGGCCCCGTCGAACTCGTTGACGGCGACCACGAAGGCGATGCCCCGCCGCTCGAAGAAGTCGATGGCGGAGAAGCACTCCTGGAGGCGGCGGGTGTCGGCGAGGACGACCGCGCCGAGCGCCCCCTCGGACAGCTCGTCCCACATGAACCAGAACCGCTCCTGGCCGGGGGTGCCGAAGAGGTAGAGCACGTTCCGGTCGTCGAGGGTGATCCGGCCGAAGTCCATGGCCACGGTGGTCGTGGTCTTGCTCTCCACGCCCTCCAGGCTGTCGGTGGCGGCGCTGACGGAGGTCAGCAGCTCCTCCGTGCTGAGCGGTTCGATCTCGCTGACCGCGCCGACGAAGGTGGTCTTGCCCACCCCGAAGCCGCCCGCCACCAGGATCTTCAGCGCGGTGGGGAAGGGGTCGGCCGCGAAACCGTCATGGCGTTCAGAGCCGCTGTCGTAGGCCATCGAGCACTGCCTCCAGCAAGGAACGGTCGGATGGGTTGGCGTGGAAGCGCGGGGCCCGCGCGGTGAGGGCCCCGCAGTCCACGAGGTCGGAGAGGAGGACCTTGGTGACGACGGCCGGGAGTCTTAAGTGCGCCGCGATCTCGGCCACCGAGGTGGGCCCGTCGCACAGCCGGAGGGCCAGGCCGTGCTCGGGGCCCATGTGGGGCTGGAGGCCGGATCCGGTCGCCATCACCAGGGAGAGCAGGTCGAGCGAGGCGGTGGGCCGGGTCCGGCCGCCGCTGACGGTGTACGGACGGATCAGCCGGCCGGCCGCGTCGTCGAGCCAGGGCCCTTCCTGCGGAGGAGACACGTTCACTGACCGGCGCCACCCGCCGCTGCGGCCGCCTGGCGGGCGGGCGTCACCAGGTACGGGCGGACGCTCTTGACCAGCATCGCCATCTCGTAGCCGAGGACGGCGGCGTCGGCCTCCCGGCCGGCGAGGACGGCCAGACAGGTGCCGGAGCCGGCGGTGGAGACGAAGAGCAGGGTGGAGTCGAGCTCCACGACGACCTGGCGGACCTCTCCGCCGTCGCCGAACCGGACGCCGGCGCTGCGGCCGAGCGAGTAGAGCCCGGAGGCGAGGGCCGCCATGTGGTCGGCCGCGTCGGGGTCGAGCCCGTGCACGGACTTCACGAGGCCGTCGGAGGAGAGCAGCACCGCGCTGCGGGTGTACGGGACCCGCTGGACCAGACCGCTCAGCAGCCAGTCGAGATCCGAGGAATGGCCGCTCGGCACATTGCCCGTCATCGTGTATCTACTCCTTGTGCGCGTCGCCGTGACGCAGCGACTCCTGGGGGGTGGGCTGGGATTCGGCCAGGCCGATCCCACGCTGGAAGGCGGCCATCAGGCCGGGGTCGTGCAGGGCGTGGTCCTCGGAGGGCCGGGCCTGCGGCTCGTCGCGCAGCTGCGGGACGAGGTGCTCCTGGGCGCGCCGCTTGGGCAGGTCGGGCCGGCCGGGTGCCTCCGCGCGGGGTGCGGGCGGCGCCGGCGGCACTGCGGTGCCGAAACCGGCCGGAGGGGCGGGGCGCTCGGGGGCGGCGGGCGCGGGGGG
>NZ_JOGX01000017.1 GCF_000719555.1 Streptomyces sp. NRRL F-5727 | reverse complement strand
GGAAACGCCCGGTTACATTCCGAACCCGGAAGCTAAGCCTTTCAGCGCCGATGGTACTGCAGGGGGGACCCTGTGGGAGAGTAGGACGCCGCCGAACAAATCTTCAGGACCCCTGGTCCCAGCGTTCACGCTGGGACCAGGGGTCCTTTTGTTTTTTGCTTGACTTTTCCGAGGCGCGGCCGGGTGCCGGCTGCGCGAGAATGACTGCAGTACCCGAAGACAGGAGTCACGCCGATGTCCACCAACTCTCCCGACGACCGTCCGGAGCGCGAGCCGCGTCGCAGGGACGGTGCCGGTGGCGACCGGGGCGGCTTCCGTGGGCCGCGCCGTGACGACAGCCGTGGTGACAGCCGTGGTGACAACCGTGGTGGGGGCGGCTTCCGTCGCGACGACAACCTTCCGTCGTGACGACAACCGTGGCGGTGGTGGTGGCTACCGGGGTCGTGACGACCGTGGCGGCGACCAGCGCGGCGGCGGTTTCCGTCGTGACGACCAGCGCGGTGGCGGCTTCCGCCGGGACGACAACCGTGGCGGTGGCGGTGGCTACCGGGGTCGTGACGACCGTGGCGGCGACCAGCGCGGTGGCGGGTCGTGACGACCAGCGCGGTGGCGGCTTCCGCCGGGACGACAACCGTGGCGGTGGCGGTGGCTACCGGGGTCGTGACGACCGTGGCGGCGACCAGCGCGGCGGTGGGTTCCGCCGTGACGACAGCCGTGGTGGGGGCTACCGGGGTCGGGACGACCGGGGTGGCGACCGTGGTGGGTACCGGGGGCGTGACGACCGGGGTGGTTACGGGCGCCGGGACGACCGGGGTGAGCGGAGCGACCGCGCGCCGATCAAGCGCCTGCCGATCCCGCCGGAGGTCACCGGCGAGGAGATCGACGCCGATGTGCGCCAGGAGCTCATGAGCCTGCCCAAGGGGCTCGCCGACGACGTCGCCCGCAACCTCGTCATGGTCGCGCAGCTGATCGACGAGGACCCGGAGAAGGCGTACGGCTACTCCCGGGTCGCGCTGCGGCTCGCCTCGCGCGTCGCCGCCGTCCGCGAGGCCGCCGGCTTCGCCGCGTACGCCAACCAGAAGTACTCCGAGGCGCTGGCCGAGTTCCGGGCCGCGCGGCGGATGAGCGGTGGCGTGGACCTGTGGCCCGTGATGGCCGACTGCGAGCGCGGCCTCGGCCGGCCCGAGCGGGCGCTGGCCATGGCCGGCGAGCCCGAGGTGCAGAAGCTCGACAAGGCCGGGCAGGTCGAGATGCGGCTCGTCGCCGCCGGCGCCCGCCGGGACATGGGGCAGCTGGAGGCCGCCATCGTGACCCTGCAGAGCCCCGAGCTGGCGTCCAGCGCCAACCACCCGTGGACCGCGCGGCTGCGGTACGCCTACGCCGACGCCCTGCTCGCCGCCGGGCGGGAGCAGGAGGCGCGTGAGTGGTTCGCCAAGGCCCTGGAGGCCGACAAGGACGGCGCCACGGACGCCTCCGACCGGCTCGCCGAGCTGGACGGGGTCGAGTTCGTCGACGCCTTCGACGACGAGTCGGAGGCCGAGGCCGACGACGCCGGCGACGAGGACGACGACAACGACAACGACATCGAGACGGACGCGGACCTCGACGCCGACGACGTGGACGACGAGAACGACGAGGGCTGAGACCCTCTGACGTGACGAAGGGGCGGCACCCGGTGGGTGCCGCCCCTTCGGCGTCCGTACGTGCTCGTCGGTCAGTCCAGGGCGAGGCTGCGGAGGACCAGGCCCGTCGCCGGCTTCGGGCCGAACGAGGTCGACTTGCGGGGCATCGTGACGCCCTGGCGGGCCAGGTCGCGGACGACCTCCTCACGGACCGGGTGCATCAGGACCGCCGTGCCGCCCCGGCGCTCGGCCTGGTCGACGGCCGCCGCCGTGTCGTGGATGTAGGCGATGTCCTCGGGGGCGTCCGGGACGCGCCAGACGTGCTCCAGGAGCGTGGCGTGCAGGACCGTCGCGTCCAGCGTCCGCCACGCCTCCGGGCGGTCGGAGCGGACCGTGCGGGCCAGCAGCGCCGGGTCCGGGCGGTCCAGGAGGTGGAAGGCGCCGTCGCCGGCCAGGAGGAAGGCGTTGCCCTCCGCCGCGGCCTCGGCCAGGGCCTCCAGGGCCTCCGGCAGGGGGCGCTCGACGCGGCGGACCCGGAAGGAGTCGCCGACGGCCTCCAGGGCGTCCGCCACCGGCAGCCGGCTCAGCAGACGGTGGATCGCGCGGACCCGCAGCGGATAGCGGACCGTGTCGATGAGCAGGACGAGGCCCTGGTTCCAGGGGCCCGGCGAAGGACGCTCGTCGCGGAGCCGCAGATAGGTCGCCCAGCGGTGGTGCCCGTCGGCGATCAGTGCCTGGTGGCGGGCGAGTTCGGTGGTGACCGCCGCCTGCTCGGCCGGATCCGTGACCGCCCACAGGCGGTGGTGGAAACCGTCCTCGGTCGTCGTCGCGAGCAGCGGCTCGCGCAGGATCGTGCGCTCCACGACCTCGTCCGCGCCGTCGCCGGTGCCCGGATACGTCAGGAGCAGCGGCTCCAGATTGGCGGCCGTCGTGCGCATCAGGGCGGCGCGGTCCTCGACCACGTGCGGCATGACGTCCTCGTGCGGGAGGACGACGCCCTCGTCGGGCGTGGTGAGTTCCAGGGCACCGATGATGCCGCGCTGGAGGATGCCGTCGCCGCGCTGCTCGTACACGTACAGCGCGGGGGTCGGGTCGGGGGCGAGGACGCCGTCGGCCAGCCAGCGGTCCATCGTCACCGCGGCCTTGCGGTGGCGGGTGCCGGCCGTGACCGCCTGCGGGAGGATCAGCCGGACGATGTTGTGCGGGTCCGCCGACTCCAGGTGCAGCAGTCCGTCAGGTCGTACGACGACGTCATAGGGCGGGGACGTGACGGCCGCGAGGCTGCCGACCCGATCGGGGACGTACCGGATGCCCCGGAACGGGTGCAGGCGCAGCCCCGGGGTGTCGTCGCGGACGTCGCTGGCCGCGTGACCTGAGGAGTTCATCTCGTCATCGTAGGCGCGCGGTGGCGATGAGCGATGATCGGGGGAGCGGGGGATGTCGGAGCGGTGAAGTGAGGAGCGGGTGGTCATGGCGCGAGACGGCCAGGAGCGGCGGACGGAACGGAGCCGGCCCGGCGGCAGCGCGGTCGCGCTGAGCGCGGCGTACGACACGGCGTTGCTCGACCTCGACGGGGTCGTGTACTTCGCGGGCGGGGCGGCGATCCCGTACGCCGTGGAGGCGCTCGGAGCGGCCCGGGACGGCGGGATGCGGCTCGCGTACGTGACGAACAACGCGCTGCGGACGCCGGACGCGGTGGCCGCGCACCTCACCGAGCTGGGCGTGCCGGCCGCGCCGGGGGACGTCGTCACGTCGGCGCAGGCCGTGGCCCGGCTCATCGCCGAGGACGTGCCGGAGGGCTCCCGGGTGCTCGTCGTCGGCGGCGAGGGGCTGCGGGTCGCGCTGCGCGAGCGGGGGCTCGTCCCCGTCGAGTCGGCGGACGACGAGCCGGTGGCCGTCGTCCAGGGGTACGGCGGCCCGGAGATGGCCTGGGGGCGGTTCGCGGAGGCGGCGTACGCGGTCGGGCGCGGTGTGCCCTGGTACGCGTCCAACACCGATCTGACGATCCCGGGCGCGCGGGGGATCGGGCCGGGGAACGGGGCGGCCGTCGAGGTCGTGCGGATCGCCACCGGCGGGCGGGTCGTGCCGAGGGTGGCGGGGAAGCCGCAGCCGCCGATGCACCGGGAGACCGTGCTGCGGACCGGGGCCGAGCGGCCGCTGGTCGTCGGCGACCGGCTGGACACCGACATCGAGGGCGCGTTCAACGGAGGTGTCGACTCGCTGCTCGTGCTGACCGGGGTCACCGATGTGGCGACGCTGCTCGCGGCCGTGCCCGAGCACCGGCCGACGTATGTGGCGGCCGATCTGCGGGGGCTGCTCGTCGGCCAGCCGGAGGTCGAGCCGGACGGCGACGGCGGGTTCCGGTGCGGCGGGTGGCGGGCCTCGGTGAGCGGGGACGCGCTCGTCCTGGAGGGGACGGCGGGGAGCGACGTGCTCGACGGGGTGCGGGCCCTGTGCGGGGCCGCGTGGACGTGGGCCGGGGCCGGGGCATGCGGGCTCGACGCGGGGAAGGCGCTGGCGCGGCTCGGGCTGTAGGAGCGGGGGCAGGGCCGGGGGATCCGGGATTGGGGGCCACCGACCCCTCCTAGGCCAATATTGGATAGGCTAACCTAACTCCGTGTTGGTCGAGAGTCCCTCCCGTACGAGCGCGGAGCCGACAGGTCCCGGGCAGTCCCCGAAGCGCCGGAACTCCGTGCGCGCCCTGGGGCTGCTCGCGGCGGTCGGCGCCCTGCTGCTTGTCTGTGTCCTCAGCGTCATGATCGGCGCCAAGCCGGTGCCGATCGGCGACGTGTGGCACGGGCTGTTCCAGAACAGCGGCGTCGGCAACGACGTCGTCATCCACGACGTGCGCGTGCCACGCACCCTGCTCGGGCTGCTCGTCGGCCTGGCGCTCGGCCTGGCCGGCGCGGTGATGCAGGGGCTGACCCGCAACCCGCTGGCGGAGCCCGGACTGCTCGGGGTCAACGCCGGCGCGGCCGCCGCCGTGGTGTCCGCCATCGCCTTCCTCGGCGTCACCGACGTCCGCGACTACGTCTGGTTCGCCTTCGTCGGCGCCGCCGTCGTCTCCGTCGTCGTGTACGTGCTCGGCGGCAGCCGCAGCGCCACCCCGGTGCGGCTCGCGCTCGCCGGGACCGCCGCCACCGCCGCCCTGTACGGCTACGTCAACGCCGTCCAGCTGCTCGACTCGGCCGCCCTCGACCGGCTCCGCTTCTGGACGGTCGGCTCGCTGGCCTCCGCCGACATGGAGACCGTCGGCCGGGTCGCGCCGTTCATCCTGGCCGGCGCCGTGCTGGCGCTGGCGATCGCCCGGCCGCTCAACGCCATGGAGATGGGCGACGACTCCGCCCGCGCGCTCGGCGTCTCCATCAACCGGACCCGGATCGTCGCCATGGTCGCCGTCACCCTGATGTGCGGGGCCGCGACCGCCGCCTGCGGACCGATCGTCTTCCTCGGCCTGATGGTGCCGTACATGGTCCGCGCGATCACCGGGCCCGACATGCGGTGGATGCTGCCGTACGCGGCCGTGCTCGCGCCGGTGCTGCTGCTCGGCTCCGACGTCCTCGGCCGGGTCGTCGTCCGGCCCGCCGAACTCCAGGTCGGCATCGTGACGGCCCTCGTCGGCGGGCCCGTCTTCATCCGACTCGTACGCCGCAAGAGGATGGCCCAGCTGTGACCACCAAGACCCTGCGGACCGGCGGCGGACTCTCCCTGCGGTACGCGCCGCGGGCCGCGTACTCCGGCCTCGGGCTGATCCTGCTCACCCTCGGCGTCGGCACCGTCCTCGTCTGCACCGGCGACTTCCCGATGACGCCGTCCGAGGTCCTCGACACCCTCCTCGGCCGGGGGACCGTCGTCCAGGAGTTCGCCGTCATGGAGCTGCGGCTGCCGCGGGTCCTCGTCGCGATCCTGGTCGGCGCCGCGCTCGCCCTCGGCGGGGCGGTCTTCCAGTCGATCTCCCGGAACCCGCTGGGCAGCCCCGACGTCATCGGCTTCGGCCAGGGCGCCACCGTCGGCGCGCTCACCGTCATCGTGCTCTTCCAGGGCAGCGCCGTCGCCACCGCCCTCGGCGCCGTCGTCGGCGGTGTCCTCACCGGCGCCGTGATCTACCTGCTCGCCTGGAAGCGGGGCGTGCACGGCTACCGGCTGGTGCTCGTCGGCATCGGCGCGGCCGCCATGCTGACCTCCGTCATCCACTACCTCATCACCAAGGCCGACCTGGTGGACGCCACCCGCGCCACGGTGTGGATGACCGGCTCCCTCGACGGGCGGGACTGGACCCAGTTCTGGCCGCTGCTCGCCGTCTGCTGCGTGCTCGTGCCGCTGGTCCTCGGCCACGGCCGGGCGCTGCGGATGCTGGAGATGGGCGACGACGCCGCGTACGCCCTCGGCGTGAAGGTCGAGCGGACCCGGATCGTCCTGATGGCCTCCGCCGTGCTGCTCGTCGCCGTCGCCACCTCGGCGGCCGGGCCCATCGTCTTCGTCTCCCTCAGCGCCCCGCAGCTGGCCCGCCGGCTCACCCGCGCGCCCGGCCCCAACCTGGCGGTCTCCGCCGTCATGGGCTCCGCGCTGCTGCTGAGCGCCGACTGGATCGCCAGCAACGCCTTCGGCGACCGCCAGCTGCCCGTCGGTGTCGTCACCGGCATCCTCGGCGGCTGCTATCTGCTCTGGCTGCTCGTCAGCGAGCGCAAGGCGGGCCGGATATGACCACGAACAAGAGCACCATGGACCAGGACAACAGGAGCATGCCCATGAGCGGTCGGCAGCAGCAGCGCCTCGGGGCCGAGTCGGTCACCCTCGCGTACGAGCAGCGGGTCATTGCCCGCGACCTGTCCGTCGAGATCCCCGACCACTCCTTCACCGTCATCGTCGGGCCCAACGCCTGCGGCAAGTCCACCCTGCTGCGCGCCCTCTCCCGGATGCTGAAGCCGACGCAGGGCCGGGTGCTGCTCGACGGGCAGTCGATCCACTCGCTGCCGGCGAAGAAGGTGGCCCGCACCCTCGGCCTGCTGCCGCAGTCGTCCATCGCGCCCGACGGCATCACCGTCGCCGACCTCGTCGCCCGCGGCCGCTACCCGCACCAGGGCCTGCTGCGCCAGTGGTCGCCGGAGGACGAGCGGATCGTGCAGGAGTCGATGGAGTCGACCGGCGTCGCCGAGCTCGCCGACCGGTTCGTCGACGAGCTCTCCGGCGGCCAGCGCCAGCGGGTGTGGATCGCCATGGCGCTCGCCCAGCAGACCCCGCTGCTGCTGCTCGACGAGCCGACCACGTACCTCGACATCCAGCACCAGATCGACGTCCTCGACCTCTGCGCCGAGCTGCACGAGACGCAGGGGCGGACGCTCGTCGCCGTCCTGCACGACCTCAACCACGCGGCCCGGTACGCCACCCACCTCATCGCGGTGCGCGGCGGCGAGGTCGTCGCCCAGGGGCCGCCGTCCGAGGTGGTCACCGCGGAGCTGGTCGAGCTGGTCTTCGGGCTGCGCTGCCAGGTCATCGACGACCCGGAGACGGGCACCCCGCTGGTCGTCCCGGCCGGGCGGCAGGCCCGGGCCCGGCGGAGCGCGCCCGCGCCGGAGGCGGCGCGGGAGGCCGTACCGGTGGCCGCCCTACAGAAGTGAGCGGAGCCGCAGCAGGTCGCGGAAGCCGGCCTCCAGCCTGACCCGGCCGGAGGCCCACGCCTTCGCGAAGTTCAGCCGGCCGTCCACCATCGCCACCAGGTCGTCGCCGGTCATCGCCAGCCGGATCTGTGCCTTGTGGGGCGGTGGGCCGGCCACCGTGGACTCCACGACCATCCGGCCGCCGGCCAGCCGGCCGGTGAAGGTCGTGTCGAGGTCCGTGAGGTGGCAGCTCAGGGTGCGGTCGAGCGCCGCGGCGCCCCGGACCGAGCCGTCCGCCCCCGCGAGGTTCTCCGCCAGCTTGTCGAGTGCGTCGCGGCACTCCGTGATCGTCGCCATCGCCGTCGACCGTACCCCAGGGCTTCGCGATAGCGTCGGGGCATGGACGAAGCGATGACGGACACCGGTACGGAACCGGCGGCGGACGGGCCCGCGGCCGCCGCCCCGCTGGGGGTGGACCGGGAGCCCACCGGGCTGCCGGCCGTCGACGCGCTCGTCGAGCGGCTGGGCGAGGCCGACCACCTCCCGGCGGACGGACACCTCGCGGTGTACGAGGATGTACACCGAGGACTGCGCGCCGAGCTGACCTCGCTCGACGCGCACCCCGCCTCCGCACCCCGTCCGCACGACCCCAGGAGCTGAACCCACCGTGGCAGGAGTGGCACGCCGCCGCCTCGACGCCGAGCTGGTCCGGCGCAAACTCGCCCGCTCGCGCGAGCACGCCAGCCAGCTGATCGCCGCGGGCCGGGTGACCGTCGGCAAGACCGTCGCCACCAAGCCCGCCACCCAGGTCGAGACCGCCGCGGCGATCGTCGTCACCCAGGACGACTCCGACCCCGACTACGTCTCGCGCGGCGGCCACAAGCTCGCCGGCGCCCTCGCCGCCTTCGTACCGAAGGGGCTGAAGGTCGAGGGCCGGCGGGCCCTCGACGCCGGCGCCTCCACCGGCGGCTTCACCGACGTGCTGCTGCGCGCCGGCGCCGGCCACGTCGTCGCCGTCGACGTCGGCTACGGCCAGCTCGCCTGGTCGCTCCAGAGCGACGAGCGGGTCACCGTCAAGGACCGCACCAACGTGCGCGAGATGACCCTCGACTCGATCGACGGCGTCCCCGCCGACCTCGTCGTCGGCGACCTCTCCTTCATCCCGCTCGGCCTCGTGCTGCCCGCCCTGGTCGCCTGCACCGCGCCGGACGCCGACCTCGTCCTGATGGTCAAGCCGCAGTTCGAGGTGGGCAAGGAGCGGCTCGGCTCCGGCGGAGTCGTGCGCAGCGCCGAGCTGCGCGCCGACGCGGTGAAGAACGTCGCCCGGCAGGCGGCGGAGCTCGGACTCGGGGTGGCCGGCGTCACCGCCAGCCCGCTGCCGGGGCCGTCCGGGAACGTCGAGTACTTTCTGTGGCTGCGGGCCGGGGCGCCCGCACTCGATCCTGCGGACGTCGACCGCGCCGTGGCGGAGGGACCTCGTTGACAGAGACAGCGGCACCACAGGCACCACGCACCGTCTTCCTGCTCGCGCACACCGGCCGGCCGGCCGCCGTGCGCAGCGCCGAACTCGTCGTCCTGGGGCTGCTGCGCAGCGGCATCGGCGTCCGGGTCCTGGAGGCGGAGGCGGCCGACCTGCCGCTGCCGCCGTCCGTGGAGAAGATCCCGGACAACTGCCCGGAGGCGCTCGACGGCTGCGAACTGATCATCGTCCTCGGCGGTGACGGCACGCTGCTGCGCGGCGCCGAGTTCTCCCGCGCCTCCGGCGTGCCGATGCTCGGCGTCAACCTCGGCCGCGTCGGCTTCCTCGCCGAGGCCGAGCGCGACGACCTCGACAAGGTCGTCGACCGGGTCGTCACCCGGGCGTACGAGGTCGAGGAGCGGATGACCCTCGACGTCGCCGTCTACCAGAACGGCGACACCCTGCACCGCGACTGGGCGCTCAACGAGGCCGCCGTGCAGAAGGTGTCCCCGGAGCGGATGCTGGAGGTCGTCCTCGCCATCGACGGCCGGCCCGTCACCGGCTTCGGCTGCGACGGCGTGATCTGCGCGACGCCGACCGGGTCCACCGCGTACGCCTTCTCGGCCGGCGGCCCGGTCGTCTGGCCCGAGGTGGAGGCGCTGCTCATGGTGCCGATCGGGGCGCACGCGCTGTTCGCCAAGCCGCTCGTCACCACCCCCGACTCCGTCCTCGCCGTCGAGGTCGAGCCGCACACCCCGCACGGGGTGCTGTGGTGCGACGGGCGGCGGACCGTCGAGCTGCCCGCCGGCGCCCGCGTCGAGGTCCGGCGCGGCGCCGTGCCCGTCCGGCTCGCCCGGCTCCACCACGCGTCCTTCACCGACCGGCTGGTCGCGAAGTTCGCGCTGCCGGTCTCGGGGTGGCGCGGCGCGCCGCACTGACCGTCCGGAGTGGGGGCGATGTCGCGTCCCGGTGCGGAAACCTCGTATGGTCTGGGGCGTGCTGGAGGAGATGCGGATACGGTCGCTCGGAGTCATCGACGACGCGGTGGTCGAGCTGTCGCCCGGCTTCACCGCGGTGACGGGTGAGACCGGCGCGGGCAAGACCATGGTCGTCACGAGTCTCGGGCTGCTGCTCGGCGGACGGGCCGACCCGGCCCTGGTGCGGATCGGGGCGGGCTCGGCGGTCGTCGAGGGGCGGATCAGCCTGCCGCCCGGCGCGCCCGCCGCGCTGCGGGCCGAGGAGGCCGGGGCGGAGCTCGACGAGGGCGCCCTGCTGGTGACCCGTACCGTCTCCGCGGAGGGGCGCTCGCGGGCGCACCTCGGCGGGCGGTCGGTGCCCGTCGGGCTGCTCGCCGAGCTCGCCGACGAGCTCGTCGCCGTCCACGGCCAGACCGACCAGCAGGGCCTGCTGAAGCCCGCCCGGCAGCGCGGCGCGCTCGACCGGTACGCGGGCGAGGCGGTCGCCGGGCCGCTCGCCGCCTACGGCGAGGTGTACCGGCGGCTGCGCGCCGTCACCGCCGAGCTGGACGAGATCACCACCCGGGCACGTGAGCGAGCCCAGGAGGCCGATCTGCTGCGCTTCGGGCTCGGCGAGATCGAGGCCGTCGCGCCGCTGGCCGGCGAGGACGCGGAGCTGGCCGCCGAGGCCGAGCGGCTCGGGCACGCGGAGGCGCTGGCCTCCGCCGCCGCGCTCGCGCACGCCGCGCTCGCCGGGAACCCGGAGGACCCCGAGTCCGTGGACGCGACCACGCTGGTCGCGGGCGCGGGCCGGGCCCTGGAGGCCGTACGGTCGCACGACCCGGCGCTCGCCGCGCTGGCCGACCGGATGGGGGAGATCTCCATCCTGCTGGCCGACGTGGCGCAGGAGCTGGCGGGGTACGCCGACGACCTGGACGCCGATCCGCTGCGGCTCGCCGCGGTCGAGGAGCGGCGGGCCGCGCTCACCCAGCTCACCCGGAAGTACGGCGACTCCGTCGGGGCCGTCCTGCTCTGGGCGGAGGAGAGCGCCGCACGGCTGCTGGAGCTGGACGGCGACGACGACCGGATCGGGGAGCTGTCCGCCGAGCGGGACCGGCTCCGCGACGAGCTGTCCGTCCTCGCGCAGCGGCTCACCGACGCCCGGGTGGAGGCCGCGGACCGGTTCGCGCAGGCGGTCACCGCCGAGCTGGCCTCGCTGGCCATGCCGCACGCGCGCGTGTCCTTCGACATCCGGCAGACCGAGGCGCTCGACGAGGCCGCGGGTGTCGAGGTCGGCGGGCGGCGGGTGGTGTACGGGCCGGCCGGCGCCGACGAGGTCGAGCTGCTGCTCGCCCCGCACCCCGGTGCCCCGCCGCGGCCCATCGCCAAGGGCGCGTCCGGTGGTGAGCTGTCCCGGGTGATGCTCGCCGTCGAGGTCGTCTTCGCCGGGGTCGACCCGGTGCCGACGTACCTCTTCGACGAGGTCGACGCGGGCGTCGGCGGCAAGGCGGCGGTGGAGATCGGCCGGCGGCTCGCCAAGCTCGCCAAGTCCGCGCAGGTCGTGGTCGTCACCCACCTCCCGCAGGTCGCGGCCTTCGCCGACCGGCAGCTGCTCGTCGAGAAGACCAACGACGGCTCCGTCACCCGGTCCGGCGTCACCGTCCTGGAGGGCGAGGAGCGGGTCCGCGAGCTCTCCCGGATGCTCGCCGGCCAGGAGGACTCCGAGACCGCCCGGGCCCACGCGGAGGAGCTCCTGGCCACGGCCAGGGCCGACGGGTGATCCGGGGCCCCGGCGGCTCGACGCGCGTGGCCGGGGCCCGGGGCCTCGACGCGCGTGGCCGGGGTCCGGTGCCTCGACGCGCGTGGCCGGGGCCCGGGGCCTCGATGCGAGTGGGGGCGCGCGCCGTGAGGGCGCGCGCTCGCTCGGACGGGTGAAACCGGAGGACGGGGCGGTGCTCGGACACGGGAACGACGCGGTGTCGGTGCCGGAACGTGCGTACGGTCGGCTGCCCGGGCTGGCATCCTTGGGCGCGTGACACAGCTCCGTACGGTCCAGGTGCTGGGCGGCGGCAGCGCGGGCAGCAGCGCGCACGTCCGATCACTTGCCGCGGGGCTGGTGGCGAGGGGCGTCCGGGTGACCGTGTGCGCTCCGGCCGAACTCGACCGTCTCTACGACTACTCGGGGGCCGGCGCGCACGTCGTGCCGCTGCCCCGCCGCAACGACCCCGCGACCGTCGCCGTGCTCCGCAACGCCTGCATCGGCGCCGACGTCGTCCACGCGCACGGCCTGCACGCCTCCGTCCGGGCCGCGCTCGCCGTCTCCGGCGGCGTCGGGCTCGCCCGCACCCCGCTCGTCACCACCTGGCACGGCCGCCCGCACACCGACGGGCCCCTGGGCGGGCTCGTACGGCTCCTGGAACGCCGGACCGCGCGGGCGGCCGCCGTCGTCCTCGGCACCTCCTCGGAACTCGTCGACCGGGCCCGGCGGCGCGGCGCCCGCGACGCGCGGCTCGCCCCGGTCACCGTGCCCGCCGCGCGCGGGCCCGTCTGCCTCCACGACGGCAAGGCCAGGGCCGAACTCGGCGCCGTCGACCGGCCGCTGCTGATGGCCGTCGGCGCGCTCGAACCCGGACGCGGGTACGGGACGCTGCTCGACGCGGCCCGCGCGTGGCGGGAGCTCGACCCGCAGCCGCTGCTCGTCATCGCCGGCGAGGGCCGCGAACGGGCCGCGCTCCAGCGGCGGATCGTCGCCGAAGGGCTCGCCGTCCGGATCGTCGGGCGCCGCGACGACGTCGCCGAACTGCTGGCCGCCGCGGACGTCGCGGTGCTGCCGTCCCGCTGGGAGTCGCGCTCCCTGCTCGCCCAGGAGGCGCTCCGGCTCGGCGTCCCGCTGGTCGCCACCGCCGTCGGCGGAATCCCCGAACTCGTCGGCGACGCCGCGGAACTCGTGCCGTACGGCGACGCCGACGCCCTCGCCGCGGCCGTCCGGGGCCTCCTGGAGGACGAGGAGCGGCGGATGGACCTCGCGGCGGCGGGACGCGTCCAGGCCGGGACGTGGCCGACGGAGGACGACACCATCGCGCACGTCCTGAGCGTCTACGACGAACTGGCGGCCCGCTAGCCCCCGGTGCGGGTCACGGCGTGTGGCGGCGGGCTCGTAGGGCCAGGGAGAGGGCCAGGACGGTCTGCGGGTCGTCCAGGTCCGTGCCGAGGAGCTCGGAGATGCGGGCCAGCCGGTTGTAGAGCGTCTGGCGGTTGAGGTGCAGCTCGCGCGCCGTCTCCGCCTTGCGGCCCGCGTGCGCCAGATACGTCTCCAGCGTGGGCAGCAGCGGCGGCCGGGAGGCGCGGTCGTGGTCCCGGAGCGGGCCGATCGCGCGGTCGACGAAGGCCGCCAGGTCCGGGTGGTCGCGCAGCCGCCACAGCAGCAGGTCGATGTCGAGCCGCCGGGCGTCGTACCAGGGGCGGTCCGTCAGGCCCTGCGCCGCCGTGGCCGTCTCCGCCGCGTGCCGCAGCCCCGCCGACGCGGCCGCCCAGCCGCCGGCCATCCCGACCACCACGACCGGCGGATGCGCCCCGGCGCCCTCCAGACCGGCCCGCTCCACCCCGGCCCGCAGCGCCGCCGCGACCCGGTCGGCGACCGCCGTCCGCTCCGACTCGGAGCGCAGGCCGAGCAGGACCGGGACGCGGCCCTCGACCGGGCGGACGCCGAGGAGCGCGGGCACGCCGACCGAGGACAGCTCCTCGTGGACGGCGCGGGCGAGCAGCGCCCAGCTACCGGACGGGGAGAGCTCGGGGGCCAGCCGCATCACGACCGGCAGCAGCGGCCCCTCGCCCGGCCGGAAGCCGAGGACACGGGCCTGCGCCGGCGCGTCCTCCGCCGAGATCCGGCCCTCCGCCAGATCCGTCAGGAAGTCGCCGCGGCCGCGCGCCGCCAGCTCCTCCTCCTGCCGGGCCTGCATCAGGACGACCGCGAGGAGGCCCGCGGCCCGCTCGGCGGCCATCCGGTGGACGGGGGAGAGGGCGCCGGAGACCGCGAGCAGCACCAGCCGGGCCCGCACCGAGCCCGTGCCGGGGCCTCCGCCGGGGACGTCGACGAGGACCGTGCCGGTCGGCGGGCCCGACTCGCGGGCCGCGCGCTGGCCGCGGAGCCCGTCCCACACCTGCAGCGGGTCGGCCGGACCGGACTCGGTGCCCGCCGCGTACAGCAGCTGCCCGTCGGCGGTCTCCAGGAAGACCGGGTTCGCGGCGAAGTCGGAGAGGATCCGCAGGACCTGGGGCACCCCGCCGCCGCCGAGCAGCGCCTCCGTGCACTGCCGGTGGATCTCCTCGGCCTGCCGCTGGAGCGCGTAGTGGCCGTTGACGATCTCGGTGTGGATCTCCTCCGTCACCGTGACGAACGGCACCTCGCGGTGGAGCTGGACCAGCGGCAGCCCGGCGGCCCGGGCGGTCTCCACTATCGTCGCCGGCAGCCGGGCGAAGCGCGGGCCGAGCTCCACGACGAGGGCCGCGATGCCCCGGTCGGCGAGGCGCCGCACGAAGGCCCGCTGCTCGGCCGGACGGGTGCCCAGGCCGAGACCGGTGGTCAGCAGCAGCTCGCCGCCCTTCAGCAGGGACGCGATGTTGGGCACCTCGCCCGCGTGCACCCACCGCACGGTGCGCTGGAGCCGGTCGGCGCAGGCGACGACCTCCGGGAGGCCGCTGCGGAGCCCCGGCAGTTCGAGTGCCCGTTGTACGGTGATGCCGCCCTGCGTGTCCATGGGCGGACGCTATCGCCGATGGTGTTTCCTGGACATCTCACCACGGTCACGGGGCGGGTCCGATCGCACACAGGGGCGACAACTCGTCGTGGCGCGGCGGGATTTGTACGACCGAATGTCGCTTGTGGCCTACGTCACTCCGGTGGATGCTCTCCCGCCATGGCAGATACCTCCACCCCGCAGCCGGCCCCGCGCGTGGACCGGCTCAAGGCGAACTCCGTCGGGCTCGTCGGCGTCGTCTTCATGGCCGTGGCCACCGCCGCGCCGATCACGGCCATGACCGGCAACCTCCCCATCGCCGTCGGCTTCGGCAACGGCACGGGCGCCCCCGCCGGCTACCTCTTCGCCACCCTCGTCCTGACCGTCTTCTCCGTCGGCTACGTGGCTATGGCCAAGCGGATCACCGCCGCCGGCGCCTTCTACGGCTACATCTCGCACGGCCTCGGCCGGATCGCCGGCATGGCCTCCGGCATGCTCGCCGTCCTCGCCTACATCGTCTTCGAGGCGTCCATCGTCGGCGTCTTCGCCTACTTCGCGAAGACCACCGTCGCCGACCAGCTCGGCGTCGACCTGCCCTGGATCCTGTACGCGGCCGTCATGCTGGCCGTCACCGCCGTGCTGTCGTACTTCGACATCAACCTCACCGCCAAGGCGCTCGGCGTCATGCTCATCGCGGAGATCGCCGTCCTCTTCGCGGTCGCCACCGCCGTCCTGATCCACGGCGGAGGCCCGGACGGCATCCCCGTCGAGCCGATCAACCCGAAGAACGCCTTCACCGGCGCCTCCGCGGGCCTCGGCCTCTTCTTCGCCTTCTGGTCCTGGGTCGGCTTCGAGTCCACCGCCATGTACGGCGAGGAGTCCCGCGACCCCAAGCGCGTCATCCCCCGCGCCACCCTCATCTCCGTCATCGGCGTCGGCCTCTTCTACATCTACGTCTCCTGGATGACGATCGCCGGCAACGGCCTGACCGGCTCCGTGAAGCTGTCCTCCTCGACCAGCCCGCTCGACCTCTTCTTCGCCCCCACCCAGACCTTCATCGGCGCCTGGGCCGTCGACGCCTTCCAGTGGCTGCTGCTCACCGGCTCCTTCGCCTGCGGCATGGCCTTCCACCAGTGCGCCTCCCGCTACCTCTACGCCATCGGCCGCGAGGGCTTCCTCCACCCGGCGCTGGGCCGCACCCACCCCCGGCACGGCTCCCCGTACCTCGCCTCCTTCGTGCAGAGCGCCATCGCCGTCCTCCTCGTCGGCGCCTTCTGGCTCACCGGCCAGGACCCCTACATCCACCTCTACACGCTGCTCGCGATCCTCGGCACGATGGCCATCCTCATCGTGCAGACCCTCTGCTCCTTCGCCGTCATCGGCTACTTCCGCAAGAACCACCCCGAGGACCGGCACTGGTTCAGGACCCTCACGGCGCCGCTCCTCGGCGGCATCGGCATGACCGCCGTCGTCGTCCTCCTCGTCGTCAACATGGAGACCGCCGCCGGACTCGCCGCCGACTCCCTCTTCTTCAAGGCCATCCCGTGGATCGTCGGCGCCGTCTTCTTCGGCGGCCTCGGCCTCGGCCTCTATCTCAAGGCCAAGCAGCCCGCGCGGTACGAGATCATCGGCCGGATCGTCCTGGAGGACGCCGCCGAACGCGACGACGAGCAGACGGAACCCGTCACCGCCGCCCACGGCTGACCCCGCGGCCGTACGGCCGGCACCGCCACCGGCCGAACCCCCACCACTCCAGGAGCGCCCCATGGCACGCACCAACCCGATGCACCTCCTGAACCGCCTCGCCGCCGACCACGCCGACGCCCGCCGGCTCGGCCTCCCGGTCGACGAGCTCCGCGGCCTGCGGAACGATCCGCTCGGCCGCCGCACCCTCCTCAAGGCGGCCGCCGCGGCCGGCATCGCGGTCTCCGCCGCGGCCGCGCCCGCCGTCGCCGCCGTCCCCGACCCGCCGGTGCGGTCCGACGCCCGGATCGCGGTCGTCGGCGCCGGCATCGCCGGACTCACCGCCGCCCTCACCCTCCAGGACGCCGGCCTCGCCCCCGTCCTCTACGAGGCCGACCCGGCCCGCGTCGGCGGCCGGATGTGGACCCAGCGGAACCACTGGGCCTACGGGCAGACCTCCGAGATCGGCGGCGAGCTCATCGACACCAGCCACAAGAAGATGCTGGAACTCTGCCGCCGCTTCGGCCTCCCCACCGAGGACTTCCTCGGCGGCGGACCCAACGGCGCCGAGGAGGTCCTCTGGTTCGACGGCGGCTACTACCCGCGCCACCAGGCCGACGAGGACTTCAACGGCGTCTACCAGGCGCTGCGCCGCGACCTCTCCGAGGCGGGCGAGGTCTTCTGGAACCAGACGACCCCCACCGGCACCGCCCTCGACAACATGTCGGTCCACGAGTGGATCGAGAGCCGCGTCCCCGGCGGACACGCCTCGCCGCTCGGGCAGTTCATCGACGTCGCCTACAACGTCGAGTACGGCGCCGACACCACCGAACAGTCCTCGCTCGCCCTCGTCCTGCTCATGGGCTACCAGACCAATCCCGGCAACTTCAACATCTGGGGCCTGTCCAACGAGCGCTACCACATCACCGGAGGCAACGACCGGCTCCCGAACGCCATCGCCGGCGCCCTGAACCCCGGCACCCTCCGCATGGGCTGGACCCTCCAGGCGGTCCGGGCCAACGCCGACGGCACCCAGACCCTCACCTTCGCCGAGGGCGGCACCACCCGCACCGTCACCGCCGACCACACGGTCCTCTGCGTCCCGCTGCCGATCCTCAAGCAACTGGACCTGACCCGCGCCGGCTTCGACCCGCTCATGACCAGCCTGCTGCGCGACGCCCGCATGGGCTACTGCACCAAGCTCAACATGCAGTTCGGCACCCGCCCCTGGCGCGGCACCGGCGCCTGGCCCGGGGTCTCCGCCGGCGACTGCTTCACCGACCTGGACGTGCAGCAGACCTGGGACACCACCAAGGTCCAGGGCGGCACCGGCGGCATCCTCATCCAGTACAACGGCGGCAGCCTCGCCCGGAACCTCGCCCCCGCCGGACCCTTCTCCACCGAGTCCGACCCGTACGTGCGGAACCTGGTGAGCCGCTACCTCGCCGGGATCGACACCTTCTTCCCCGGCACCGCACGCGCCTGGAACGGACGCGCCCAGCTCTCCGCCTGGCACAGGAACCCCAACGCGCTCGGCGCGTACTCCTGTTGGCCGGTGGGCTACCTCCACCGGTACGCCGGGTACGAGGGCACCCCCCAGGGCAACGTCCACATCGGCGGCGAGCACTGCTCCTACGACTACCAGGGCTTCATGGAGGGCGGCGCCACCGAGGGCGAGCGGGCCGCGAGGGAGGTGATCGACGCCCTCCGGTAGCGGTCAGGCCGCCTCCGCCGGCGCGATGTTGTGGTTGAGGCGGAACACGTTGTCGGGGTCGTACGCGGCCTTCACGGCGGCGAGCCGCGGGTAGTTGTCCGCGCCGAAACCGGCGACCACCCGCCGCTCGCCCTCCGTACCGATGAAGTTCAGGTACACCGCGTCCGTCGACCACGGCCGCATGTCCGTCCGCACGTCGTGCACCCACTGGACCGCCGCACCGTCCTGGTCCGGATCCTCCCAGGTCGCGAACGGGTGGACGGCCCAGGGCGCGGTGCGCCACGGCAGCGGGTACTCCGCGGGTCCGCGGGCCACCGCGCCGCCCAGCGGGAACAGCACGTGCTGGGTGGCCGTGCCGGCCGGGATCCGCTCACCGCGGGCGCAGTACACCTCCACCGCCTCGTCCGGCAGCCCGCTCAGATACTCCGCCGACCAGTAGTTCCGCAGCCCCGGCGGGTCGTCGATCATGCACTGGAGATCGGCGTACGGGATCTCCTGGACGAGCTCCACCACCGGCCGCAGCGCGGACAGCGGACCGGCCAGCTCCCGGACGCCCGCCACCGGCCCGGCGAAGGTGACCAGCGCCGCCGCCACCAGCTCGCCCACCAGGTGCGCCGGCACGAACGGCTCGGGCGGGGCGGGGAAGTACAGCACCCCGCCGCTCGCCTCGTCCGGCATGGTCTCCGCCAGCCGCCGGAACGCCGTCACCACGTCGGGTCCCGACCGCGGCGGGAAGAGCAGCATCGCGAAGCTCATCACCGGCAGCTCGTGGAGCCGCAGCGTCAGCGAGGTCACCACGCCGAAGTTGCCGCCGCCGCCGTGCAGCGCCCAGAACAGCTCCGGGTTCTCCTCGGCGCTCGCGACGACGTGCTTGCCCTCGGCCGTGATCAGCTCGGCGGCGAGCAGGTTGTCGCAGGCGAGCCCGAACTTCCGCTCCAGCCAGCCGGAACCGCCGCCCAGGGTGAGGCCGCCGACGCCGGTCGTGGAGACCCGGCCGCCGGTGGTCGCCATGCGGAAGGGCTGGGTGGCACGGTCGAGGTGCCCCATCGTGGCGCCGCCCTCGACCCGTACCGTCATGTGCTCGGGGTCCGCGACCACGGCGTGCATCCGGCGCAGGTCGACCACCAGACCGCCGTCGACGACGGAGCTCCCGGCGACGCTGTGGCCGCCGCCGCGCACGGCGATCGGCAGCCCCGTCCCGCGCCCGAAGAGGATCGCGTTGGAGACGTCCGCCGGGGTCGCGCACTGCGCGATCACGGCCGGCCGGCGGTCGATCATGCCGTTGTGCACGGCCCTCGCCGCGTCGTAGCCCGGATCCCCGGGCACGAGGACCTCACCGGCCAGATCCTCGCGGAGCCCGGCCAGGGCGGTGTCCGGAACGGTGAACTGGGGAGCCATCGGGTGCCCCCCTTTCGTGCGGGGGCCAGGACACCTTCATCGTAGGTCCGGCCCCCGGAGGGCGCCCCTCAGCCGCCGTAGGCGCCGCTCGCGGTCAGCCGCAGCGCGGTGTCGATCAGCGGCACGTGGCTGAACGCCTGCGGGAAGTTGCCCACCTGCCGCTGCAGCCGCGGGTCCCACTCCTCGGCGAGCAGCCCCAGGTCGTTGCGGAGCGAGAGCAGCTTCTCGAAGAGGGTGCGGGCCTCGTCGACCCGGCCGATCATCGCCAGGTCGTCGGCGAGCCAGAAGGAGCAGGCGAGGAACGCGCCCTCGTCGCCCTCCAGGCCGTCGACGCCGGCCTCCTCGCCGGCCGTCGGATAGCGCAGCACGAAGCCGTCCTCGGTGGACAGCTCCCGCTGGATCGCCTCGATCGTGCCGATCACCCGCTTGTCGTCCGGCGGCAGGAAGCCCATCTGCGGGATCAGCAGCAGCGAGGCGTCCAGCTCCTTGGAGCCGTACGACTGGGTGAAGGTGTTCCGCTCCTTGTCGTAGCCCCGCTCGCAGACGTCCCGGTGGATCTCGTCGCGCAGCTCGCGCCAGCGCTCCAGCGGCCCGTCCGCGTCCCCGGACTCGATCAGCTTGATGGTGCGGTCCACCGCCACCCAGGCCATCACCTTGGAGTGGGTGAAGTGCCGGCGCGGGCCGCGGACCTCCCAGATGCCCTCGTCGGGCTGGTTCCAGTTCTTCTCCAGGTACTGGATCAGCTTGATCTGGAGCAGGGAGGCGTAGTCGTTGCGGGACAGGCCGGTCATGTGGGCCAGGTGCAGGGCCTCGGTGACCTCGCCGTACACGTCGAGCTGGAGCTGGCTCGCGGCGCCGTTGCCGACCCGGACCGGGCCCGAGTTCTCGTACCCCGGCAGCCAGTCCAGCTCCGCCTCGCCGAGCTCCCGCTCGCCCGCGATGCCGTACATGATCTGCAGGTTCTCCGGGTCGCCCGCGACGGCGCGGAGCAGCCAGTCCCGCCAGGCGCGGGCCTCCTCGCGGTAGCCGGTGCGCAGCATCGAGGAGAGGGTGATGGCCGCGTCCCGCAGCCAGGTGTAGCGGTAGTCCCAGTTCCGCACGCCGCCGATCTCCTCCGGCAGGGAGGTCGTCGGCGCGGCGACGATCCCGCCGGTCGGCGCGTACGTCAGTGCCTTCAGGGTGATCAGGGAGCGGACCACGGCCTCCCGGTAGGGGCCGTGGTACGTGCAGTGCCCCACCCACTCGCGCCAGAAGCCGGCCGTCGCCTCCAGGGAGCCCTCGGGGTCCGGCAGCGCCGGCGGCTCCTTGTGCGAGGGCTGCCAGGACAGCGTGAAGGCGACCCGGTCGCCGGGGGTGACGGTGAACTCGGAGTAGGTGGTCAGGTGCTCGCCGTGGGTCTCGGCGTCGGTGTCGAGCCAGACGGAGTCGGGCCCGGCCACCGCGACCGTGCGGTCGCCGACCTTGTGCACCCAGGGCACGATCCGGCCGTAGCTGAACCGCATCCGCAGCGCCGAGCGCATCGGCACCCGGCCGCTGATCCCCTCCACGATCCGGATCAGCTGGGGGGCGCCGTCACGCGGCGGCATGAAGTCGGTCACCCGGACCGTGCCGCGCGGGGTGTCCCACTCGGACTCCAGGATCAGCGAGTCGCCCCGGTAGCGGCGGCGGTCGGCGGGGGCCGGTTCGGCGTCGGCCGGGCCGGCCGGGCCCACCCTCCAGAAGCCGTGCTCCTCGGTGCCGAGCAGCCCCGCGAAGATCGCGTGCGAGTCGAAGCGGGGCAGACAGAGCCAGTCGACGCTGCCGTCCCGGCAGACCAGCGCCGCGGTCTGCATGTCTCCGATGAGTGCGTAATCCTCGATACGCCCGGCCACGTGGTTCACTCCAGTCGAACGGCCTGTCCGCCCCTCGGGGCGCGTGCAGCAGATGTTGCTTGTCGCGAGAGGTGCCCGCGGTGCCAGTGTGCGGGATGGCCGGCTCCGGCAGCGGGTCGAGGGGAGGCGACACGGGCTCCCGGTCCGGTTCCACGGGCGGGGGTGGTGCCGTTTGCCGGCCGCCCGGGGACGAGGCCGGGCGGGATGGTCCGCACCCTAATCACCGTGGTGATCACCCGCGTAACGCGCTGCTCCACACGGGTGAACAGGTCTTTTCGATATGCCCCCGCCGCCCCGTGGAAACGGGCCCGGAAGGCCGTGCCGCGCCCCCTCCCACCCGGTCGGCCGGTGTGCCGACCGTGTGGCCGGAAGCGGTCTCCTGCTGTCACTGATACCCTGGTACCCCGTGGACCGGTGGGAAACGGCGCCAGCCGAAACCCCCGAAACCGCAGCGACGGCACCCCCGATTCTTCCGGAGGACCAGCCGCTTCGCACCTCCAGAACGCGACCACGGGAGCCCCCTCTTGGCGATGCCGCCCAACACCACGACGACCAAGCACATCTTCGTCACCGGGGGTGTCGCCTCGTCCCTCGGCAAGGGCCTCACCGCCTCCAGCCTGGGCATGCTGCTCAAGGCGCGGGGTCTGCGGGTGGTCATGCAGAAGCTGGACCCGTACCTCAACGTCGACCCGGGCACGATGAACCCGTTCCAGCACGGTGAGGTGTTCGTCACCAACGACGGCGCCGAGACCGACCTGGACATCGGCCACTACGAGCGCTTCCTCGACCGCGACCTCGACGGCTCGGCCAACGTCACCACCGGCCAGGTCTACTCGCAGGTCATCGCCAAGGAGCGGCGCGGCGAGTACCTCGGCGACACCGTGCAGGTCATCCCGCACATCACCAACGAGATCAAGTCCCGGATCCGTCGCATGGCGACCGACGAGGTCGACGTCGTCATCACCGAGGTCGGCGGCACGGTCGGCGACATCGAGTCGCTGCCGTTCCTGGAGACCGTCCGACAGGTCCGCCACGAGGTCGGCCGCGACAACGTCTTCGTCGTGCACATCTCGCTGCTGCCCTACATCGGTCCCTCCGGCGAGCTGAAGACCAAGCCGACCCAGCACTCCGTCGCCGCCCTGCGGAACATCGGCATCCAGCCGGACGCGATCGTGCTCCGCTGCGACCGCGAGGTCCCCACTGCCATCAAGCGCAAGATCAGCCTGATGTGCGACGTGGACGAGGCCGCCGTGGTGGCCTGCCCGGACGCCCCCTCGATCTACGACATCCCCAAGGTCGTGCACTCCGAGGGCCTCGACGCCTACGTCGTGCGCAAGCTCGACCTGCCCTTCCGCGACGTGGACTGGACCGTCTGGGAGGACCTCCTGGACCGGGTCCACAACCCGGAGCACGAGGTCACCGTCGCGCTCGTCGGCAAGTACATCGACCTGCCCGACGCCTACCTCTCGGTCACCGAGGCCATGCGCGCCGGCGGCTTCGCCAACAAGGCGCGGGTCAAGGTCAAGTGGGTCACCTCCGACGACTGCAAGACCCCGGCCGGCGCGGAGAAGCAGCTCGGCGACTGTGACGCGATCCTCATCCCCGGCGGCTTCGGCGACCGCGGCGTGTCCGGCAAGGTCGGCGCGATCCAGTACGCCCGCGAGAAGAAGGTGCCGCTGCTCGGCATCTGCCTCGGCCTGCAGTGCATCGTCATCGAGGCGGCCCGCAACCTGGCCGGCATCCCCGAGGCCAACTCCACCGAGTTCGACCCGGCCACCGCGCACCCCGTCGTCTCCACGATGGAGGAGCAGCTGGCCTACGTCGAGGGCGCCGGCGACCTGGGCGGAACGATGCGCCTGGGCCTCTACCCGGCGAAGCTCGCCGAGGGCTCGGTCGTCCGCGAGACCTACGGCGACGAGCCGTACGTCGAGGAGCGCCACCGTCACCGCTACGAGGTGAACAACGCCTACCGCGGCGAGCTGGAGAAGAAGGCCGGCCTGGTCTTCTCCGGCACCTCCCCGGACAACAAGCTCGTCGAGTTCGTCGAGTACCCGAAGGAGATCCACCCCTACCTGGTCGCCACCCAGGCGCACCCGGAGCTGAAGTCCCGCCCGACCCGCCCGCACCCGCTCTTCGCGGGCCTGGTCAAGGCGGCCGTCGAGCGCAAGACGGCCCAGTAGTACGGCGCGTTAACGTAGCCGGGGTACGGGTTCTCGCACGAGGACGCGTACCCCGGCTTTCGTATGTGGGAGGACTACCGATGCAGGTGCAGGACACCCCGGAGGAGTGGCGGGTCGTCGCCTCCACCACCCCCTTCAAGGGCAACAAGACGAGTGTCCGCACGGACGACGTGGTCATGCCGGACGGCTCGGTCGTCCGCCGCGACTACCAGGTCCACCCGGGCTCCGTGGCCGTGCTGGCCGTGGACGACCGGGACCGGGTGCTGGTGCTGCGGCAGTACCGCCACCCGGTGCGGCAGAAGCTGTGGGAGATCCCGGCCGGACTCCTCGACGTGCCCGGCGAGAACCCGCTGCACGCCGCGCAGCGCGAGCTGTACGAGGAGGCGCACGCCAAGGCGGGGGAGTGGCGGGTCCTGACGGACGTGTACACCACCCCGGGCGGCTGCGACGAGGCCGTACGGATCTTCCTGGCGCGCGACCTCGCCGAGGCGGAGGGGGAGCGGTACGCGGTCTCCGAGGAGGAGGCCGACATGGAGGTGGCGCGGGTCCCGCTCGACGAGCTGGTGCGCGGTGTCCTCGCGGGCGAGCTGCACAACAACTGCCTGGTGGTGGGCGTGCTGTCGCTGGTCGCGGCGCGGGCCGGTGACGGTCTGGACGCCCTCCGCCCCGCCGAGGCCCCCTGGCCGGCCCGGCCCTTCGAGCGGTAACGCCCGAGCACCGCGCCGCCGGCCGCCGCGGACGGTGCCCCCGCCGCGCCGTTTCGTTGGGGGCGGCGAACGGGCGCCGTCCCGGAAGCCGGGTCCCGGCGCGCAGCCGCCCGCAGCAGAGGCGGTGTGACTGTCTGCTGATCCGATCGGGGGACGTGCCCGCCGCGCTCCGCCGGGGACGTGCGGGGGGCTGAACTACGCTCGTACACGCCCGTGCGGAGTCCCCCGCGGGGATCGGCTCGTGCGCAGGTGGACGGGAGCGTGGCCCGTGACGGATCAGGCGGTGGCAGCGGCCGGCAGCCGGCAGTTCTACGGCCGGCAGCGGGAGTTGAAGGCCCTCCGCGCCGACATCGAGCGGACCGGTCTGGACACCCTCACCGGCCGCAAGGAGCCCCGCGCACGCGTCCTCCTCGTCGCCGGCCGGCCCGGCTCCGGCCGGACCGCCCTCGCCGAGGAGCTGATCGCCTCCGTCGCCGACCGCTACCCCGACGGGGTCTACCGGGCCCGGCTCAGCGAGCCCGGCGGGGAGCCCGTCCCCACCGCCCGGGCCGCCCGCGAACTCCTCCGGGACCTCGGCGTCGAGGAACCGCCCGGCGCCGCCGAGGACGAGCTCACCGAGCTGGTCCGCGGCGCGCTCGGCACCCGCCGGGCGGTGCTGCTGCTCGACGACGCCGTCGACGCCGAACAGGCCGACCCGCTGCTCCCGGACAACCCCGACGCCCTCGTCGTCGCCGTGGCGCGGGGGCCGCTCACCGGCATCCCGGACGTGCGGCCCTGCACCCTCGGCGGGCTCGACCCGAAGTCGGCCATCGAGCTGCTGACCGCCGCCACCGGCTCGGTCCGCATCACCGTCGACCCGCAGGCCGCCGAGGCGCTGGTCGAGGAGTGCGGCGGACTGCCCGGCGCGGTGGTGCTCGCCGGCGGCTGGCTGGCCGGCCGGCCCGAGACCTCCGTCGCCGACCTCGCCAAGCGGCTCCGCGGCCTGAGCGGCGACCCCCTCACCCGCACCTTCCTCCTCGCCCATCAGGCGCTGCCGCAGCCGGCCGCCCGGATACTGCGCTACCTGGCGCTCGCCCCGCTCGGCCGGGCCGACGCCCACACCGCCTCCGCCCTGGCCGGCTGCTCGGTCCAGGCGGCGGCGACCACCCTCGCCGACTTCGCCCGCCTGGGCCTGGTCGCCGAGGCCGCCGACGGGGAGTACGAGGCCCCCGGGCATCTCGTCCCCCTGCTCCGCGCCCAGCTGGAGGAGCGCGACCGGCCCGCCGAGGTGCAGCTCGCCCGGGCCCGGATGCTGGAGCGGACCGTACGGCTCCTCCAGTCCTGCCGTGCGGTCACCGAACCCGAGGGCTCCCCGGCCCGGCGCAAGCTCGCCGGACTGCCGCGCGCCCTGCGCTTCCCCACCGCCGAGGACGCCGCCCGGTGGCTCGCCTCCCGCCGCCCGGCGCTGCTCGCCTGCGCCCGGATGGCCGTCGCCGACGGGGAGCTGGACACCCTCGCCCGCCGGCTCATCGCCTCCCTGGTCCGGGCGCTCACCGCGCACGGCGGCGCCGAGGCCGCGGCGCCCGACCTCTACGGGCTGCACCGGCTCGTCCTCGACGTCGCCGAGCGGCGCGGGCTGCACCGCGAGCGCGCCGCGGCCCTGCTGAACCTCGGCGACCTCGATGCCAGGACCGGCCGTACGAAGGACGCTCTGCTGCGATATCGGTCGGCATGGGAGGCGGGAAGGCAGGCAAATGATCCGTACGCCACCGGTCGCGCAATGGAATCCGTAGGTGGCAGCTACCAGGAGCTCGGCGACTGGCAGCGGGCCGGCGACTGGTACGGCCGCGCCCTCGCCCAGCGCCTCGCCCACGACGAGCGGGCCGACCAGGCGCGGCTGTACGCCCGCCTCGGGGCCGTGCAGACCTATGCCGGGCGGTACGGGGAGGCGCTGCGGCACTGGCGGGCGGCCGCGGCCGGATACCGCAGGCTCGGCGATCTCCCGGGCCACGCGCGGGCGTTGAGCGAGGCGGCCCGGGTGCAGGAGTACGCCGGGCGCCCCGAGGAGAGCCTGCGGACCTGCGAGGAGGCGGTCGAGTGGGCCCGCCGCGCCCGGGACACCCGGCTCCAGGCGGCGCTCCAGCTGCGGCTCGCCGACACCCTCGACCGGCTCGGCGACCCCGCCGCCGCGCGGCTGCACCGGGCGGCGGCGGACCGTCTGCTGGAAACGGAAGGCTCTGCCTACGAAATCCGCAGTGGGTCTGCTGAAGATTAGTACTTTGAAAGGCTAGACAGCGGGAACTCCTTCATTAGACTGGTTCCGCCGCGTTCGAACGTGGTCTGCCCCGGTGCGCCGCAGTGCATCCGGGTATGTATCGCAGTGCACCAGTTATCCCCCTGATTCAAGGACCGTGATCGACGATGAAGGTCGGCATCCCCCGCGAGGTCAAGAACAACGAGTTCCGCGTGGCCATCACCCCCGCGGGTGTCCACGAGCTCGTCCGCAACGGCCACCAGGTCTTCATCGAGCAGAACGCCGGCGTCGGCTCCTCGATCACGGACGAGGAGTACGTCGCCGCGGGCGCCGAGATCCTCGCCACCGCCGACGAGGTCTGGGCCACCGCCGACCTGCTCCTCAAGGTCAAGGAGCCGATCGCGGAGGAGTACCACCGCCTCCGCAAGGACCAGACGCTCTTCACCTACCTGCACCTCGCCGCCTCGAAGGAGTGCACGGACGCCCTCCTGGAGTCCGGCACCACCGCCATCGCGTACGAGACGGTCGAGACCGCGAACCGCGCGCTCCCGCTGCTCGCCCCGATGTCCGAGGTCGCGGGCCGGCTGGCCCCGCAGGTCGGCGCCTACCACCTGATGCGCTCGGCCGGCGGCCGCGGCGTCCTCCCCGGCGGCGTCCCCGGCACCCACGCCGGCAAGGCCGTCGTCATCGGCGGTGGCGTCTCCGGCTGGAACGCCGTGCAGATCGCCGTCGGCATGGGCTTCCACGTGACCCTGCTCGACCGTGACATCAACAAGCTCCGCGAGGCCGACAAGATCTTCGGCACCAAGGTGCAGACCGTCGTCTCCAACGCCTTCGAGCTGGAGAAGGCCGTCGTCGAGGCCGACCTCGTCATCGGCGCCGTCCTCATCCCGGGCGCCAAGGCCCCGAAGCTGGTCACCAACGAGCTCGTCGCCAAGATGAAGCCCGGAAGTGTCCTTGTCGACATCGCCATCGACCAGGGCGGCTGCTTCGAGGACTCGCACCCGACCACCCACGCCGAGCCGACCTTCCAGGTCCACGACTCGGTCTTCTACTGCGTCGCCAACATGCCCGGCGCGGTCCCGAACACCTCCACCTACGCCCTCACCAACGCCACGCTGCCCTACATCGTGTCGCTGGCGAACAACGGCTGGGTCGAGGCGCTCCGCCGCGACGCCGCGCTCGGCCTGGGCCTCAACACCCATGACGGCAAGGTGGTTTACAAGGAGGTCGCCGAGGCGCACGGCTACGAGCACGTCGAGCTGAGCACCCTCATCGGCTGATCCGCAGCCACCCGGCGACGGCCTCGGCGGCGGCCCCCGTCAACGCCCGCCGTCAATGTCACGCACCCGGCCGGACCTTGTTCGACAAGGTCCGGCCGGCTGTGTCTCCGGCCACGCCAAAACGTTCGGTCAACTCGCCTCGAACGTAACCCTTTAACCGTTTCGCACACCCCTGAAACGTGTGGATGCGTGGCTGCGCACCCTTGACAGCGGCGTGTTCGGTTGCCGACACAACGGGCCGGGTCCGGGCGATTGTGTTGCTGCGGACCGGTGACACGCCATAGAGTCGCCAACCGTCGGCATGGTGCCACGCTGACCTATCGATAAATGTTCCTGGTCACATCCAAGGAGGTAAGACGACTTGTGAATGAGTCGACATTTACTCCCGGGAGCGGTGCGCCAGGTGCCCCGGTCGGCTCCGTCGCGGTGCGGACCTTCGCGACGCACCAGCCCATGACGACAACCCACACGCTGAAGACGATGGACGGCCTACACGTGAACGCCACGGCCGGCAACGAGATGGGCCGAGAGTCCACCCACTTCGCCGCCTACGACGAGCTGCCCGAGGGGCACTTCTACGACCCCGACGCCGAGTACGAGCCCGACCCCGAGTACGCGGCCACCCTCGCCCCCGACGCTGCCCGCCAGCGCCGCGAGCGGATCGGCCCGACCGGACGGCCGCTGCCGTACTTCCCGATCCCGGGCCCGCTGACCGACCACGGACCCGCCAAGATCATCGCGATGTGCAACCAGAAGGGCGGCGTCGGCAAGACCACGTCGACCATCAACCTGGGTGCCGCGCTCGCCGAGTACGGACGGCGGGTGCTGCTCGTCGACTTCGACCCGCAGGGCGCCCTGTCGGTCGGCCTCGGCGTGAACCCGATGGAGCTCGACCTCACCGTCTACAACCTGCTCATGGAGCGGGGCATGTCGGCGGACGAGGTGCTGCTCAAGACGGCGGTCCCCAACATGGACCTGCTGCCGAGCAACATCGACCTCTCCGCCGCCGAGGTCCAGCTGGTCTCCGAGGTCGCGCGCGAGTCGACGCTCCAGCGCGCCCTCAAGCCGCTGATGAACGACTACGACTACATCGTGATCGACTGTCAGCCCTCGCTCGGCCTGCTGACCGTGAACGCCCTGACGGCGGCTCACAAGGTCATCGTGCCGCTGGAGTGCGAGTTCTTCGCGCTGCGCGGTGTCGCCCTGCTGACCGAGACCATCGAGAAGGTCCAGGAGCGGCTCAACCCCGAGCTGGAGCTCGACGGCATCCTCGCCACCATGTACGACTCCCGGACCGTGCACTCCCGTGAGGTGCTCGCGCGCGTCGTCGAGGCGTTCGACGACCACGTCTACCACACGGTGATCGGCCGGACGGTGCGCTTCCCGGAGACCACGGTCGCCGGCGAGCCCATCACCACGTACGCCTCCAACTCCGTGGGTGCCGCCGCCTACCGCCAGCTCGCCAGGGAGGTGCTCGCCCGGTGTCACGCCGAGTGAGTCTGCCCGGAGCCGACGAACTCTTCCGTACGACCGGGGGGATGGCGCTGCAGTCGTCCTCGCCCCGCCGAACCGTTCCCGCTCCGGCGGGTGAGAGCGACACGGCCGCCGGAGCGGACAGCGGTGCCGCCGCCGGCTCCGCCGAGCACGCGGCGGCCGGTGCGGAGGCGGCCGAGCCGCGCACCCGGGAGACCGAGGCGGTCTCCGCGCAGCAGCAGCCCGCCGGGGCGAAGCCGGCCGCGCAGGCGGCCGCCCCCGCGCGGCGCCGGGGCCGGACCACCAACCGGCGTCCCAGCGGGCGGGAGCGCCACGACGAGAAGATCACGGTCTACGTCTCCGCCGAGGAGCTGATGGACCTGGAGCACGCGCGGCTCGTGCTGCGCGGCGAGCACGGCCTCGCCGTCGACCGCGGCCGGATCGTCCGCGAGGCGGTCGCCGTGGTCCTGGCCGACCTGGAGTCCCGCGGCGACGCGAGCATCCTCGTCCGCCGCCTGCGCGGCCGCTGACGGTAGCCTGCGGGCGGCCCCGCCCCCGCACCCCTGGAACCGCCCCCGATGCACCCGCACGCTGACGAAACGTCCCGCCCGCCGCGCCGCCGCGCGCTGGGACGGGGCGGCGGGCTGCCGACCGACGGCGACGGGACCGCACCGCCCACGGGACCCGCCACCGGCCCCGTGCCCACGCCGGAGGCCCCCGCCCTCCCGCCCGACCCGGTCCCCGCTCCCGAGGCCGCACCCGCCCCGGACGCCGAGGCCGAGGGCGGGCCCGGGGCGGGTCCCGGGGACGGGGACGGGCGCTTCACCGTGCGGCTGGCCAATTTCGAGGGGCCGTTCGACCTGCTGCTGCAGCTGATCACCAAGCACAAGCTGGACGTCACCGAGGTCGCGCTCTCGCAGGTCACCGACGAGTTCATGGCCCACCTCCGGAACCTCGGGCCGGACGGGGACCTCGACCAGACGACCGAGTTCCTGGTCGTCGCCGCCACCCTGCTCGACCTCAAGGCCGCCCGGCTGCTGCCCGCCGCCGAGGTGGAGGACGAGGCCGACCTCGCCCTCCTGGAGGCGCGCGACCTGCTCTTCGCCCGCCTCCTCCAGTACCGCGCGTACAAGCGGATCGCCGAGATCTTCGCCGAGCGCTGGGAGTCGGAGGGCCGGCGCCACCCCCGGACCGTCGGCCTGGAGCCGCACCACGCCGAGCTGCTGCCCGAGGTCGTCATCTCGATCGGCGCCGAGGGCTTCGCGAAGCTCGCCGTGAAGGCCCTGCAGCCGAAGGCCGCGCCGCAGGTGTACGTGGACCACATCCACGCCCCGCTGGTCAGCGTCCAGGAACAGGCCCGCCTCGTCGCCGCCCTGCTGCGCGAGCGCGGCACCGCGCACTTCCGGGAGCTGGTCGAGGACGCCGCGGACACCCTCACCGTCGTCGCCCGCTTCCTCGCCCTCCTGGAGCTGTACCGGGAGAAGGCCGTCGCCCTCGACCAGCAGGACCCGCTCGGCGACCTCACCGTCTCCTGGACCGGCGGGGACGGCGAGACCCGTGTCACGGCAGAGTTCGACCAGGAAGCACCGGAGCCCGCATGAGCGACCTCAAGCCCGCCCTCGAAGCCGTCCTCATGGTGGTCGACGAGCCCGCCACCGAGGCCCACCTCGCCAAGGTCCTCGACCGCACCCCGCGCGAGGTCGCCGACGCCCTCCACGAGCTGGCCGACGAGTACACCGCCGACGGCCGCGGCTTCGAGCTGCGCCGGGTCGCCGGCGGCTGGCGCTACTACACCCGCCCCGCCCACGCCGCCGCCGTCGAGGCGTTCGTCCTGGACGGCCAGCAGGCCCGGCTGACCCAGGCCGCCCTGGAGACCCTGGCGGTGGTCGCGTACCGCCAGCCGGTCAGCCGCTCCCGGGTCTCCGCCGTCCGCGGGGTCAACTGCGACGGCGTGATGCGGACGCTCCTCCAGCGGGGTCTGGTGGAGGAGGCGGGCGCGGAACCCGAAACAGGTGCGATCCTGTACAGGACGACGAACTACTTCCTGGAGCGGATGGGCCTGCGCGGCCTGGACGAGCTCCCGGAGCTCGCGCCCTTCCTCCCCGAGGCGGACGCGGTCGAGCCGGACTCCCTGGAAGGCGTTCCGTCGTTCGATCCCGACAGGGACGGACCAGCGGACGAAGAGACGACGGAAGTTTGATGCGAAGCAGCAGCGGCAGGAACAGCGGAAACAACGGCGGGAGCCGTGGTGCCAAGAGCGGCGGCCGCGGCAACAACTACCGGGGCGCGGGCAACAACCGCGACGAGCGCGGCCAGAGCGCCGGCCGCCCCCGGAAGGCCCGCCCCGAGGAGCGCTCGTACGACGTGAGCATGCCCTCCGACAGCGCCAAGGGCAGCCCGCGCAAGGGCCGCGGCGACGCCGCCCGCGGCGGTGCCAAGGGCGGACCCAAGCAGTCCCCGAAGCAGTCCTCCGGGCAGCGGTGGGGCGGGGGCCGCACGGCCCCGGCGCGCTCGCGCGAGTACGAGGCCAGGGCCGAGGAGCGCAACCGCGAGCGGTACGCGAACAAGCCCGAGATCAAGACCCCCAAGACCTTCCCGGGCGCCGAGCAGGAGGGCGAGCGGCTGCAGAAGGTGCTGGCCCGGGCCGGCTACGGCTCGCGCCGCGCCTGCGAGGAGCTGATCGAGCAGGCCCGCGTCGAGGTCAACGGCGAGATCGTCCTGGAGCAGGGCCTCCGGGTGAAGGACAGCGACGAGATCCGGGTCGACGGCCTGACCGTCGCCACCCAGTCGTACCAGTTCTTCGCGCTGAACAAGCCGGCCGGCGTCGTCTCCACCATGGAGGACCCGGACGGCCGCCAGTGCCTGGGCGACTACGTCACCAACCGCGAGACCCGGCTCTTCCACGTCGGCCGGCTCGACACCGAGACCGAGGGCATCATCCTGCTCACCAACCACGGCGAGCTGGCCCACCGCCTCACCCACCCCAAGTACGGCGTGAAGAAGACCTACCTGGCCGCCATCACCGGCCCGCTGCCCCGCGAGGTCGGCAAGCGGCTCAAGGACGGCATCCAGCTGGAGGACGGCTACGCCCGCGCCGACCACTTCCGCGTGGTCGAGCAGACCGGCAAGAACTACCTGGTCGAGGTCGTGCTGCACGAGGGCCGCAAGCACATCGTGCGCCGGATGCTCGCCGAGGCGGGCTTCCCGGTGGAGAAGCTGGTCCGCACCGCCTTCGGCCCGATCACCCTGGGCGACCAGAAGTCGGGCTGGCTGCGCCGGCTGTCCAACACCGAGGTCGGCATGCTGATGAAGGAAGTCGGCCTGTAAGGGTCCCTTCCGGCATCCGGAGGCCCGTGCCCCGCGCGATCCGCGCGGGGCACGGGCCTCTTCGCGTGCCCGGCTTCCTGCCCGACCCGTCCGGCCTTGTGGGGGGAGCCCGCATCTTTTATAGTCATAGTGACTCTTAAGGAGCCCGGGCATGCACAGCCTCTTCACCGTCCCCGCCGCGCACGGCGCTCGGACCTGGACCCACGGGGGTGGACCAGGGACGCCGCCGACGGCGGGGACGGTGGGGACCCTCCGGCGTCCTCGGGAGGCGACCGCATGAGCACGCCCCACGGCCACGGCCTCGTCCCCGGCAGGTTCTGTCCGCCGCACGCCGGCCACCACCACCTCGTCCGCACCGCCCTCGGCCGCTGCGCGCGCGTCACCGTCCTCGTCACCGGCGCCGCCGCCGACCCGCTGCCCCTCGCGGAACGGGTCGCCTGGCTGCGCGAGATCCACCCCGAGGCCCTCGTCGTCGGCGCCGCCGCGGAGGACGGCCCCGACGGCCTCCAGGCCGCCGTCGAGACCGCCGTCCGCGAACCCGTCGACGCCGTCTTCACCTCGGCGCCGCACGGGGCCGGGCTCGCCCGCCGCCTCGGCGCCGCCTCCGTGCTCGTCGACCCCGAGCGCCGTACCCACCCCGTCACCAGCGCCGCCGTCCGCGCCGACCCGGCCGGCCACTGGGAGCTGCTGGCCGCGCCCGTCCGGGCCGCGCTCACCCGCCGGGTCGTCGTCCTCGGCGCCGAGTCCAGCGGCGCCACCACCCTGGCCCACGCCCTCGCCGACCACTACCGGCGGCGCGGCGGCGTCTGGGCGCGGACCCGATGCGTCCCCGACCAGGGGAGCGCGTACGCAGCGCGCAGGCTCGCCGAGCTGCGGGCCGACCGGCCCGGCGCCGGCCCGGCCGACGTCCTGCTCCGCTCCGCCGACTTCCCCGTCCTCGCCCAGGACCAGGCCGAGCGGGAGGAGGAGGCCGCCCGCGCCGGCTCGCCCCTGCTCGTCTGCGACACCGACGCCTTCGCCGCCACGATCCGCCACGAGCGGCTCCTCGGCACCGCCAGCCCCGACACCGGCGCCGTCGCCGCCCGCGGCCGGCACCACCTCTGGCTGCTCACCGACCACCGGGGCGTCGGCCCCGGCGACGGCGGCGACGACGTCCTGAGGGCCTGGACCACCGCCCGGCTCCTCACGCAGCTCACCCACAGCGGGCGCCGCACCGTCGTCGTCACCGGCCCCCACGAGGAACGCCTCGCCACCGCCGTCGCCGCCGTCGACGCACTCCTCGCCGAACCCCTCCTGGAGCGCCGATGAACATCCCCGAGGGGTACGACCCCCGGGCCTTCGAGCCCTTCGCCGTCACCGTCGACCTCGCCGTCCTCACCGTCCGCGCCGGCCGGCTGCACGTCCTCCTCGTCCAGCGCGGCCAGGATCCGTACGCCGGCCGCTGGGCGCTCCCCGGCGGCTTCGTGCTGCCCCGCGAGTCCGCCGGCGCCGCCGCCCGCCGCGAACTCGCCGAGGAGACCGGACTCTCCGGGGCCACCGTCGCCGGCCTCCACCTCGAACAGCTCCGCACCTACACCGAACCCGACCGCGACCCGCGGATGCGGGTCGTCTCGGTCGCCTACACGGCGCTCGTCCCCGACCTGCCCGAACCGCGCGGCGGCGGCGACGCGGCCGAGGCCCGCTGGCTGCCCTACGACGAGGTCCCGGCGCTCGCCTTCGACCACGACCGCATCCTCGCCGACGCCCGCGAACGCGTCGGCGCCAAGCTGGAGTACACCTGCCTCGCCACCGCCTTCTGCCCGCCCGAGTTCACCCTCGGCGAGCTGCGGCAGGTGTACGAGACGGTCTGGGGCGTCCCGCTGGACCGCCCCAACTTCCGGCGCAAGGTCCTCACCACCCCCGGCTTCGTCGAGGCCGTGGAGGGACCGCCGCGCCGCACCGGCGGACGGGGGAAACCGGCCGCGCTCTACCGGGCGGGAGAGGCCACGGCCCTCCACCCGCCACTGCTCCGACCGGAAGGACGATCCGCATGAACAAGCAGGCCGCGACGGGGACGCTGATGGGGCTGGCGCTCGGTGACGCGCTGGGCCGCCGCACGGAGTTCCTCGAGGTACCGATGATCACCACGTACTACGGGCCCTGGCGCGGGCTGACGCTCCCCGACGACGGGAAGGTCACCGACGACACCCAGATGACCCTCTCCGTGGCGCGGGCCCTCCGCGCCTGCCAGGAGCGCGGCGTCGCCGGGCCGGAACGATTCGCCGACCTGCTCCGCGAGGAGTTCGTCGACTGGTACCGCTCTCCCGAGAACAACCGGGCGCCCGGCCGCACCTGCCTGACGGCGTGCGCCCTCCTCATGACCCCGGTTCCCTGGCAGGACGCCAGCCAGATCGGCTCCAAGGGCTGCGGGGCCAACATGCGGGTCGCACCCCTCGGACTGCTGCGCGAGTACGGCGAAGCCGCCGCCGGCGCCGCCCAGCTCCAGGCCGCGCTCACCCACGGGCATCCGACCGGGCTCGCCGCCTCCGATCTCACCGCGCGGGCCGTGTGGCTGCTCGCCCAGGGGGTCGACCCGGCCGGGCTCGTCGGGCAGCTGCGGTCGTACGCCTACGAGAACCGCGACCGGTACCACGAGCGCTGGCTCGGCGACCTGTGGACCCGCTCCCAGGACCCCGACGCCCTGCACTTCGTCCGGCGCGGCTGGGACGAGTGCCTCGCCGTCCTGGAGCGCCTGGACGCCGTGCAGCGCACCGCCGACCCGGAGCTCGACCCCTGTACGTACACGGGCGACGGGTGGATCGCGGAGGAGGCGCTCGCCACCGGGCTGCTCTGCTTCCTGCTCTTCCCCGGCGAGCCGCTGACCGCCCTGCGCCGGGCCGCCTGCACCCGCGGCGACTCCGACTCGATCGCCGCCCTCGCCGGCGCCTTCGCCGGGGCCCACCTCGGCGCGGACGCCTGGCCGGCGGAGTGGACCGCGCGGATCGAGCACCGGGACGAGCTGCTGGAACTCGGTGCCCTCTGGGACGCGTGATCGAATTCTGGGAGGCTTCGGTCCCATGACGCTGACGCTTGAGGCCCACGAGGCCGACCTGACCGCCGTCGTGGCCGAGGAGCCCGACCCGCTGCTCTTCGCCACCGTCTCCGGCGCCCATCTGTACGGCTTCCCCTCCCACGACTCCGACGTGGACCTGCGGGGCGTCCACCTGCTCCCGGCGGCGGCGCTGGTCGGGCTCCGCGAGCCCGAGGAGACCCGGGACCGGACCTGGGACCGGGACGGCGTCGAGATGGACCTCGTCACGCACGACCTGCGGAAGTTCGCCCGGCTGATGCTGCGCCGCAACGGCTACGTCCTGGAGCAGCTCACCTCGCCGCTGGTCGTGCACACCACCCCGGTGCACGCCGAGCTGACCGCGCTCGTGCCCGGCGTGCTCACCGCCCACCACGCCCACCACTACCGGGGCTTCGCCGCGACCCAGTGGCGGCTCTTCGAGAGGAGCGGGGAGCTGAAGCCGCTGCTCTACACCTACCGGGCGCTGCTCACCGGCATCCACCTGATGCGCTCCGGCGAGGTGCAGGCCCATCTGCCGACCCTGGTGGGGGAGGTGCCGGAGGCCCCGGCGCGGATCCCCGACCTGGTCGCCGCGAAGTCGGCCGCCGAGCACGGCGCCGCCGAGGTGGTGGCGGAGGAGGTGCGGGCCGAGGTGGAGGCCCTGCACGGCACGCTCGACGCGGCCCAGGCGGCCTCGGCCCTCCCGGACGCGGTCCGCGCCGCGGACGCCCTCCACGACCTCGTCGTGCGGGCCCGGCTGGCCGCCCTCTAGAGCTCCTGGAGCTCCTGGAGGGCCGAGGCGCGGCGGGCGCGGACCAGGAAGTCCTGCACGCGCGCGTGGTCCGGGGCCGGCGGCAGCGGGGAGGCGGTGAGCGCGTCGTCGGCCTCGTCCTGGAGGCGGTTCATCCAGGACTCGACCTCCGGCCAGCCGAGCTCGCCGCGCTTGACCGCGAGCAGCCGCTCCCGGTCCCCGCCCACGTCGATCCGCAGCTCGCCGGTGCGGAGCAGGTCACGGCAGCCGGCCAGCAGCCGCAGCAGGTGCATCGCGTGCTTCCAGCGCGGATGCCCGTACTGGCGGACGTCCGCCTCCAGCTTGCGGCGCTGGCCGCCCGCGTACCGCACGAAGGTGCCGTGGGCCTGGCGGGAGAGGAAGGCGCCGCGCAGCCCGACGAGCTCGGCGCCCACCTCGGTAATGTGCGTGACGAGCGGGGAGTGGAGGCACTCCAGGACGTTCGGGTTGTTGCGCAGGGCCAGCTCGCAGAAGCGTTCCAGCTCCCAGCTGAACTGCTCCGGGGCCGGGCCCTCCACGTGCGCCGGGGGCTTGTCGAAGCGCCAGAAGAGCGGCGTCGGGGCGAGGTAGACGCCCCGCAGGTCGGTGTCGCTGTCCTCGGTCGCCAGACCGAAGGCGCGTGAGCCCATCACACAGGCGTAGACGGTGTGCTCGCGCACCAGCGCCTCGGGAGTCATGTCCATGGCGGTCATGGCGGCCAGGCTACGCGAGGGTGATCGTCTCCCCGGAGACGGTGATCTCCTCGGCGGGCAGCGGCCGCGGGGCCGGCCCGGCGGTCACCGCCCCGTCGGCGATGGCGTACTTCGAGCCGTGGCAGGGGCAGTCGATCGTGCCGTCCGCCACCTTGTTCACCAGACAGCCCTGGTGGGTGCAGACGGCCGAGAACGCCTTGAACTCGCCCTCCGTGGGCTGCGTCACCACCACCTTGCGGTCCGCGAAGACGGTGCCGCCGCCGACTGGGATCTCCGAGGTGTTCGCCAGCGGGGTGCCGGCCGGGGCGCTGCCCGTCCCGGCCGGGGTGGTGGCGGGCGCGCCGGACTCCGTGCCGCCGTCGCCGCCCTCACCGCCGTCCGAGCCGCAGGCGGTGGTCGTCGCCGCGGTCGCCGTCGTCAGGGCGGCGGCCAGCAGGACCGTGCGGCGGGGTGTCGTCCGTGAAGTCATACGGTCCAGCTTCGCCCCGTACGCGGCACCGTCCCCGCAACACGCCGTGCCCCGCCTACACCCAGGGCGCCAACTCCCTCGCTCGGCCGTCCGCGTCCCGCAGCACCTCCAGGACCGAGGTCACCGCGGCGCGCTCGACCGGTCCGTACACATGAGGGAAGAGCCGGTCCTCCGAGCCCTCCCAGCGGACCTCCCCGGAGAGCAGGGACTCGTCGATCACCAGCACGAGCAGCGGGCCCGGCACGTCCCGGTAGTGGGCGTCGGCGATCGCCAGCGCCGCCTGCCCGTCCGGCGAGCAGTGCACGAAGCCCTCGGCGGCGAGGGACGGCGGGGCGTAGGGGAGACCGGGGTCCGCGGACCACTCGTCCAGGGGCACCACATGGAGCAGCATCCGCCCTTTCTACCCGCTCGCCGGGCCGCGCCTACTCCCGGTGGCGGAATGCCCACCCATGGGTGAGATTGAGGAGGTCCTCACCCCGACGAAAGGCGGCACCATGGCGGGCAACGATCTCGGCGGTCTCCTCGGCTCCCTGCTCGGCGGGGGCGGCGGTCAGGGCGGCGGAGGCGCCGGCGGCATCCTGGGCTCCCTCCTCGGCGCGCTCGCGGGCGGCCAGGGCGGCCAGGGCGGCGCGGGCGGGGCCGGCGGCCAGAACCCGCTCGGCGGACTCCTCGACATGCTGACCAGGTCCGGCCTCGCCGAACAGGCGCAGTCGTGGATCGGCACCGGCGAGAACAAGCCCGTCGACGGCACCCAGATCGCCGAGGCGCTCCCCGACGAGACGCTGCGGAAGGTCGCCCAGGAAGCCGGGGTCACCCCGCAGCAGGCCGCCGACGAGATCGCGCAGTCGCTGCCGCAGGCCGTCGACAAGCTGACCCCGGGCGGATCGCTGCCCCAGGGCGGTTCGCTGGAGGACATCATCCGGGCCCAGAAACTCTGAGCCGTCGTACGCGCGCGTGCGCCCGTCCCGCGGCATGACCCGTGTCATGTCTCGCAGGGCGGGCGCACGCGCGGGTGCCCCCGGCGGCTGACTAGGCTGGGCCCTTACCGCCCCGCGCCCCAAGGACATCCCCCGTGAGAACTGCGCTCGTCATCGGAACCGGACTGATCGGCACCTCCGCCGCGCTCGCCCTCGCCGGCCGGGGCGTCACGGTCCACCTGCGCGACCACGACCCGGCGAGCGCCCGGACCGCCGCCTCGCTCGGCGCGGGCACCGACGCGGAACCCGGGGGCCGGGTGGACCTCGCGATCGTCGCCGTGCCGCCGGCGCACGTCGCCGCCACCCTCGCCGAGGCGATGCGCGCCGGGGCCGCCCGCGGCTACCTCGACGTCGCCAGCGTCAAGGGCGGCCCGCAGCGCGAGCTGGAGGCGATGGGCCTCGACCTCACCCCGTACATCGGCAGCCACCCGATGTCCGGCAAGGAGCGCTCGGGCCCGCTCGCCGCCACCGCCGACCTCTTCGAGGGCCGGCCCTGGGTGCTCACCCCCACCCGCGACACCGACACCGAGGTCCTCAACCTGGCCCTCGAACTCGTGGCGCTCTGCCGCGCCGTGCCCGTCGTCATGGACGCCGACGCCCACGACCGCGCGGTCGCGCTCGTCTCCCACACCCCGCAGCTGGTCTCCTCGATGGTCGCCGCCCGCCTGGAGGAGGCGGAGGAGTCGGCCGTACGGCTCTGCGGCCAGGGGATCCGGGACGTCACGCGGATCGCCGCGTCCGATCCGCGCATGTGGATCGAGATCCTCTCCGCCAACCCCGGGCCGGTCGCCGACGTCCTCTCCGGTGTCGCCGCCGACCTCGACGAGACCGTCCGCGCCCTGCGCGCCCTCCAGTCCGCGGACGAGGAGAAGCGGCGCGACGGCGCGACCGGCGTCGAGGACGTGCTGCGGCGCGGCAACGCGGGACGGGCCCGGGTCCCCGGCAAGCACGGTGCCGCGCCCACGGCGTACGAGACGGTCGCGGTGCTCATCAGCGACCGGCCCGGCGAGCTGGCCCGCATCTTCGCGGACGCGGGGCGGGCCGGGGTCAACATCGAGGACGTGCGCATCGAGCACGCGACCGGGCAGCAGGCGGGCCTGGTCCAGCTGATGGTCGACCCCGCGGCGGCCCCCGCCCTCTCCCAGTCCCTCCAGACCCAGGGCTGGTCCCTCCGCACCACCTGACGCCGCCGCCGATCGTCGCCACCGGTACGGGAGGGGTCGGGGGGACGTTGGGCCGGACGGGTGTGGGGGACTCGGTAACCTTAGAGGAGTCCCGGACTGCCGCCGGGGCCGCCGCACACCCAGGAAGGTCCCCCTCACCGTGGAATCCGTGATCGTCGCCATCGACGGCCCCTCCGGCACGGGCAAGTCGAGCACCTCGAAGGCGGTCGCCGCCAAGCTGGGGCTGAGCTACCTGGACACCGGCGCCCAGTACCGGGCGATCACCTGGTGGATGATCAGCAACGGTGTGGACGTGACCGACGCCGACGCCGTGGCCTCCGCCGCCGGCAAGCCCGTCATCGTCTCCGGCACCGACCCGTCCCGCCCGACCATCACGGTCGACGGCGCCGACGCCTCCGGCCCGATCCGGACCGAGGAGGTCACCTCCAGGGTCAGCGCCGTCAGCGCCGTCCCCGAGGTCCGCGCGCTCATCACCGAGCTCCAGCGGACCATCGCCCGCGGCGCCGAGCACGGCATCGTCGTCGAGGGCCGGGACATCGGCACCACCGTCCTCCCCGACGCCGACCTCAAGATCTTCCTCACCGCCTCGCCCGAGGCCCGCGCCGCCCGCCGCTCCGGCGAGCTGAAGGGCGCCGACGTGCGGGCCACCCAGGAGGCCCTGGTCAAGCGGGACGCGGCGGACTCCAGCCGCAAGACCTCCCCGCTCGCCAAGGCCGGCGACGCCGTCGAGGTCGACACCACCGAGCTCACCCTCGACCAGGTCATCGAGTGCGTCGTCACCCTGGTGGAGGAGAAGCGGGCGGGCGCCAAGTGACCCAGCCCTCCGCGAAGGGGGCCGCCGTCGGCCGTCGCATCGGCATCGGGCTGATGTACGGCTTCTGGAAGCCGCGCGTGCTCGGCGCCTGGCGGGTCCCGGCCTCCGGTCCCGTCATCCTCGCCGTCAACCACGCGCACAACATCGACGGCCCCATGCTCATGGGCACCGCCCCGCGCCCCGTGCACTTCCTCATCAAGAAGGAAGCGTTCGTCGGGCCGCTGGGCGGCTTCCTGGAGGGCATCGGGCAGCTCAAGGTCGACCGCGACTCCACCGACCGGAAGGCGATCGGCGACGCGCTCGGCGTGCTGGAGCAGGGCGGCGTCCTCGGGATCTTCCCGGAGGGCACCCGCGGCGAGGGCGACTTCGCCTCGCTCCGCGCCGGCCTCGCCTACTTCGCCGTCCGCTCCGGCGCCCCGATCGTGCCGGTCGCGGTGCTGGGAAGCACCGAGCGGCCCGGCCGGCTGGTGAAGGGGCTGCCCGCCCTGCGCAGCCGGGTGGACGTCGTCTTCGGGGAGCCCTTCGAGGCCGGCGACGGCAGCGGGCGGCGTACCCGCAAGGCGCTGGACGAGGCCACGCTCCGGATCCAGGAGCACCTCACCGACCACCTGAAAAACGCCAGGCGCCTCACCGGGCGCTGAGCGACACTCTCAGTAGTGGGCCCCACGGCTCCGCCGTCGGATCCCACCGACCACGAATGATCAAGGAACGGACTTCATGAACGACCAGCACGACCACGGGGCACTTGGCGACGCCGAGTACGCGGAGTTCATGGAGCTCGCCGCGGAAGAAGGCTTCGACATCGAGGACGTCGAGGAGGCGATCGAGGAGGCCGGCCACGGCCCGCTCCCCGTCCTCGCCGTCGTCGGCCGTCCGAACGTCGGCAAGTCGACCCTGGTGAACCGCATCATCGGCCGCCGCGAGGCCGTCGTCGAGGACAAGCCGGGCGTCACCCGCGACCGCGTCACCTACGAGGCCGAGTGGGCCGGCCGCCGCTTCAAGGTCGTCGACACCGGCGGCTGGGAGCAGGACGTCCTCGGCATCGACGCCTCCGTCGCCACCCAGGCCGAGTACGCCATCGAGGCCGCCGACGCCTGCCTCTTCGTCGTGGACGCCACCGTCGGCGCCACCGACACCGACGAGGCCGTCGTCAAGCTGCTCCGCCGCGCCGGCAAGCCGGTCGTGCTGGCCGCCAACAAGGTCGACGGCCAGTCCGGCGAGGCCGACGCGGCCATGCTCTGGTCGCTGGGCCTCGGCGAGCCGTTCCCGGTCTCCTCGCTGCACGGCCGGGGCACCGGCGACCTCCTCGACGAGGTGCTGCGGAAGCTGCCCGAGGCCCCCGAGCAGACCTTCGGCAAGGCCGTCGGCGGCCCCCGCCGCATCGCCCTCATCGGCCGCCCCAACGTCGGCAAGTCCTCCCTGCTCAACAAGGTCGCCGGCGAGGACCGCGTGGTCGTCAACGAGCTGGCCGGCACCACCCGCGACCCGGTCGACGAGCTGATCGAGCTCGGCGGCACCACGTGGAAGTTCGTCGACACCGCCGGCATCCGCAAGAAGGTCCACCTCCAGGCCGGCGCCGACTACTACGCCTCCCTCCGCACGGCCGCCGCCGTCGAGAAGGCCGAGGTCGCGGTCATCCTCATCGACACCACCGACCAGATCTCGGTCCAGGACCAGCGGATCATCACGATGGCCGTCGAGTCCGGCCGCGCCATCGTCATCGCCTACAACAAGTGGGACGAGCTCGACGAGGAGCGCCGCTACTACCTGGAGCGCGAGATCGAGACCGAGATGCAGCAGGTCTCCTGGGCGCCCCGGGTCAACGTCTCCGCGAAGACCGGCCGCCACATGGAGAAGCTGGTCCCGGCGATCGAGACCGCCCTCGCCGGCTGGGAGACCCGCGTCCCCACCGGCCGGCTCAACGCCTTCCTCGGCGAGCTCGTCGCCGCCCACCCGCACCCGATCCGCGGCGGCAAGCAGCCCCGCATCCTCTTCGGCACCCAGGCCGGCACCAAGCCGCCGCGCTTCGTGCTCTTCGCCTCGGGCTTCCTGGAGGCCGGCTACCGCCGCTTCATCGAGCGCCGGCTGCGCGAGGAGTTCGGCTTCGAGGGCACCCCGATCCACATCTCGGTGCGCGTCCGCGAGAAGCGCGGCAAGAAGAAGTAACCCGCGGCAAGAAGAAGTAACCCGCGGCGGGAAGAAGCACCCGCGCCACGCACAACGGCCGAGGGCCGGAGTCGTACCGTACGACTCCGGCCCTCGGCCGTTTCCCGGATCCGCTCAGAAGCCTCTGCGCGGCCCCGGCGGCAGCGCCGCCTGCGGGGGATGCTGCTGTGCCGACCAGGCCGGCGGATGCGCCGCCTGCTGCTGGCCGTGGAGCCCCGAGAAGCCCGGGAGGCCCGACAGGCCCGAGAAGCCCGACAGGCCCGTGCTCAGCGCCGTGCCGAAGGCCCGGAACGCCAGCTCCTCCTCGCCGCTGCGGTCACCCGGAAGCGTGCGGAACGACCGGCGGTACTCCGAGTACAGGGCATCGAAGATCGGCGTCGCCGAGTATCCGGCCGGGACGTCCTGCGCCGGGCGCATGCCGGGGATCGGACTCGGATACGGCTGGGGGAAGGGGTCGTATGCGTGCACGTAGGTGCCAACGACCCCGCCGACCGTCGGATGCGGGCGGCTCTCCGAAAGAGGGGCCCGCCGGGGACGCGGCACGGTCGGGACGCCCCGCGGACGCACCGGCCCTATCCCCGGACGCCCGTCGTCCATCAGGTACCGGCCAGCGGCATCGCGGCGGCGACCAGGCGCCCGTTCACCGCGGCCTTCTCCAGGGCGTCCCGCAGCAGGTCCTCGCGCGGCTGCTGGCCGATGGAGCCGACCGGCGCCGCGAAGACCAGCACCGTGTGCGACTTGTTGGCCGCCGCGCGCCAGCCCTCGGTGACCTGGAGCGGCTGGTGCGCCTGCCACCAGGCCGTCTGGCCCGCGCCGCCGGTGCCGGGCTGGAGCACCGAGTGCAGCTGGCCCATGGCGACCAGGACCGACCAGCCGGGCAGCGCGGCCGGCTTGGTGTTCAGGTCGGCGACCGGGTGGAAGCCCTGCTCGACGAGGAGCGGCAGGAACTCGTCGGTGAGCCGGTCGGAACCGGGCCGGGCGACCGGCGCGGTCGGCTCCACGACCAGCGCCGGGTGCAGCTCGCCGTCGATCAGGACCAGACCGCTGGTGACGCCGAGCACGGCCTGCTCGGGGTGGGCGGCCGTGAGCGCGTCGGCGGCGTCGGCGGCCGTGATGGAGGCGACGGCGCCCTGGAGCTGGTCCTCGGCGACCCGGACGACCTGCGACGGGATGCAGCTGGCGTGGGCGAACGCGAGGACGGCGGTCTCCTCGCCGACGAACAGCACCGTGCTGGTGCGCTCCTGCTCGGAGTCGCCCGGCGTGCGGCAGGAGGTGCAGTCGTAGCTGCCCGGGGCGTTGTCGCCGGCGAGCAGCCGGTCGGCTTCTTCGTCGCCGATCTCGGCGCGTACGTCCTCGCTGACGTCGAGCATGCGCGGCACGGGGGGCTCCCTGGAGTCGGTACGGACGGACCCCGGGCCTTTCCCGGGCGTCTCATGCCGAGTTCAACGGGCCAGGCGCGGGCGGGGTCACGCGCGGAAGCCGGGCAACTTGCCCCTGGCGCGTGCGGAGGGGCGGCCGGGGCGCGACCGGCGCCCCGTGACTCCGACCGGGTGGGAAGTGAACAGTGTTCCGCGCGGCACGGCGCCGGAGCGCGGGAGCCCGCCCTAGCCTGCGGCGATGTCGATGATCCGATTTTGGACAGCCGGCTCGCTCGCGGCGGCCTCCGCCGCGGCGCTGCTCGCGCTCCACCAGGCGCCCGCCGCCACGGCCGCGCCCGGCGACGACGGGCCCGGCAGCGCCGGAGCGCCCGGGGCCCCCGCCGTACCGGCCCTGCCGGACGTCGCCGGGACCGCCGCCGAGTCCGGTCTCACGGCCGCCGCCGACGCGCTCGCCGCCGCCGCGGCGGCCGTCGAGGCGGCGACGGGCGGCACGCCCGGCGCGGGCCCCGCGGAAGGCACCGGGGCCGTGCCCCCGCCGCCGTCCGCGGGACCGGCGGGCGTGCCCGCGTACGCCTGCGCCGAGGACCAGTGGCCGTGGGGCTGCGTCGCCGAGTGCGAGAGCAGCGGTCGCTGGGACGTCAACACCGGCAACGGCTACTACGGCGGGCTCCAGTTCTGGCAGCCCACCTGGATCGAGTTCGGCGGCCTCAAGTTCGCCCGCCGCGCCGACCTGGCCACCCGCCGGCAGCAGATCACCGTCGCCGAGGACGTCCTGCGTGTGCAGGGCTGGGGCGCCTGGCCCGTCTGCTCCAAGCGGTACGGGCTCAGCGGCCGCGTCCACACCGTGCAGGCCGGCGACACCCTCGGCGGCATCGCCCGCCGCTTCTCGGTCAAGGGCGGCTGGCAGCGCCTGTACGAGGCCAACAAGGACGTCATCGGCCCGGACCCGAACCGGCTGTACGTCGGCACGATGCTGCGGATCGCGCCGCTCTGAGCCGTCAGCGGGCCCGCCGCTCCGCCGCCTCGCCGCTGAACACGCGGGCGCCGCGGCGGAGCTCGTGCACCAGGGTGCCGGGCGGCAGCCCGTCCGGCACCCGCTGTTCGGCCAGCACCACCGCGGCGCCGTCCCGCACGGCGAGCGCCGCGAGCAGCGCGTACGTGGCGGCCGCGACCGGCGGCGCCATGCCCAGGGACGGCTCGTCCACCAGCACCACCCGGGCCGGCCGCAGCAGCGCCCGGGAGACCGCCAGCATCCGCCGCTCCCCGCCGGACAGCGTCCCCGCCGTCCGGGACAGCAGCGGGACGAGCGCGGGATACGGGGGCGGGGCGCCGTCCGGGGCGTCGCCCGGCGCCGCCAGGGCCAGGTTCTCGGCGACCGTCAGGCCCTCGAACACCGCCTCCCGGTCCGGTACGAAGCAGAGGCCGCGGCGGGAGCGGTCGTGCGGCGGCAGCGCGGTCACGTCCTCGCCGCGCCACACGACCCGGCCCGCGGCGAGCCGTACCGTCCCGGCGAGCGCGCGCAGCGCCGTGCTGCGGCCGGCGCCGTTCCGGCCGGTCAGGACCGTCACCGTGGCGGCCGGGACCGGCAGGTCCAGGCCGTGCAGGGCCTCCAGGGGGCCGTAGCGCACCCGGGCGCCGCGCAGCTCCATCTCGACGCTCACGGGTCGAGCCTCCCGCCCTCCATCGTGTGGACGGTACGGGCCACGGCCGCGACGACGTCCCGGTCGTGCTCCACCACCAGGACGGTCAGGCCGTCGGCGGCGAGCGCGGCCAGCAGCCGGGACAGGGCCTCCGTCTCGGCCGCGTCCAGGCCCGCGGCCGGCTCGTCCAGGAGCAGCGTGTGCGGGCGGCCCGCCAGCGCCCGGGCCAGCTCGACCCGGCGCAGCACGCCGGTCGGCAGGTCCGCGGCGGGCAGCGCGCGCACCGGGCCGGCCAGACCGGTCAGGAGCAGGGCGCGCTCGGTCGCGGCGGCGGGCCGGCGGGTGTGGTCGGCGCCGACGCGGACGTTCTCCTCCACGGACAGGGACGGGAAGACGGCCGGCTGCTGGAACGTCCGGGCGATGCCGCGCCGGGCCCGGGCGTGCGCGGGCCGGCCCGTGATGTCCTCGCCGTCCAGCAGGACCCGGCCGCGGCGGGGGCGCAGCGCGCCGGACAGACAGTCGAAGAGCGTGCTCTTCCCGGCCCCGTTCGGCCCGACCACGGCGGTGACCTGGGCGGCCGGCAGCACGATCCCGGCGCCACGGAGGGCGGTCACCCCGCCGCGGTGCGCGAACCACAGCCCCTCGGCACGGAGCCGGGTCCCCGTGCGGGTGGGCGGGACGACCGGTGCGGGTCCTCCCGTGGGCGGCGCCGCGCCGTCGGCGGCCGGCGGGTGGGTCCGGGGGCGCGGTCCGCCTGGGGACGTGAGGAAGGCCGTCAGGGGTGGGAGGCGGGTGGTGCGGGTGGCCAGGAGGCCGATCAGGAGGGCCGCGGCGCCTGCGGGGCCCGCCGTGTCGAGGGTGAGGAGGAGGGGGGCCGCCAGGAGGGGGGTGAGGAGGTGGTCCGCGCCGAGGGTCACGACCGCGGCGAACCAGAGGAGGCCGCGGAGGGGGTCGTAGGCCGTGGGGTCGAAGGCTTGCGCGCCCAGTGCCAGGAGGCCGCCGCCCAGCGCCGCCAGGGCCGCGGCCAGGGCGAAGGCGAGGAGCTTCAGGCGCGTCGACGCGACCCCGGCCGCCTCCGCTGCCCGCTCGTGGTCGCGGAGGGCCGCCAGCGCCCGGCCGGTGCGGCCCCGGCGGAGGCCCGCGACCAGGAGCAGGGCGGCCGTGAGGAGCAGGAGTTCCAGGACGTAGTAGGCGCGGTCCGTGGTGAAGGGCGCCGGGCGGGACGGGGCCGGGAGGCCCGCCGTGGCGTACGGCTGGGTGAGGACGAAGCGGCTCACCGCCACGCCGACCGCGAGGGTCGCCAGCGCCAGCGCCAGCCCGTGGCGGCGGATCGCCGGGCCGGCGGTCAGCAGCCCCGCCGCGCCGGTCAGCGGCACCGCGAGGGCCAGCGCCGCCAGGGCCGGGAGCCCGGCCGCCGACAGGAGGGCGGTGAACAGGGCGCCGAGGCCCGCGTACGCGGCCTGGCCCAGGGCGATCTGGCCCGCGCGGCCGGTGACCACGACCAGCGAGAGGAGGACGATCGCCAGGGCCGGGACCTGTACCGCCGTGCGCAGGTCGGGACCGGCGACGGCCAGGGGGAGCAGCAGGCAGCCGGCGGCGACCGCCCACACGGCGGGCGGGGTGCGGCCCGCGCGCGGCGCCGGCGGCAGCGCGTCGTGCCCCTTGCCGCCGATGCCCGGCAGGACCAGCGCGGCGACCAGCAGCGCGATCACGAACAGGTTCGCGCCCACCGCCCGGACCAGCGGCTCCGCCCAGCCCTCCGGGTGGAAGCGGGTCAGCTGCGCCTGGGTCACCCCGATGAGCAGCGCCGCGCCGATCGCGACCGGCAGCGACCGCATCCGGGCGATGACCGCGACCGCCATCACCTCCACCACGAGCAGCGGCAGCCCGTACGGGTCGAGCCGGACGTACGGGGCGAGGAGCACGCCCGTCAGACCGGCGGTGCACGCGCCGAACGCCCAGCCGGCCGCCGCGATCCGGTCCGCGTCCACCCCGGAGAGGACCGCCAGCCGCCGGTTGTCGACCACGGCCCGCAGCTCCCGCCCGAAGCGGGTCCACCGGGTCACCGCCGTCACCAGGCAGGCCACCGCCGCCACCGCGGCGAGCTGGAGCCACGGGTCGTCGCCGAGCAGCACCGGCGCGTCGTCGCGGGCCCCCGGCCCCCAGAGCAGGACCGCCGCGCCGACGAGGAGGACGAAGGCGCCGGTCGAGGCGACCAGCGCGCGGGCCGGGTCGGTGCCGGAGCGGGCGAGCGGGCGGAAGACGGCCCGGTCGAGGAGGAGGCCGAGGGCGGGGGCGACGGCCAGCAGGGTGACCAGGGCGGCCGGCCACAGCGGCCACCCCCACACGACCACCAGCTGCCGGAGGACGTACGCGCAGACCATGGCCTCCGCGCCGTGCGCCAGGTTCAGCACCCCGGTCGCCCGGTGGGTGACGACCAGGCCGATGCCGGTGAGCGCCGCCGCGCTGCCGACCGCGAGGCCGGCCAGCGTCAGCTCGTACGTCAGGGAGGCCACGGCTCACACACCGGGCAGGGCGCGAGGCCGGGGTCCCCGGCGGCCGGCACCGCGTCCGGCCGGTCCGCCACCAGCGGGCAGTCCGGGCGGTGCGCCAGGGTGCCGCCGGGGACCCGCAGCGGCGGGCCGTCGGAGGAGGGCGGGGGAGGGAGCGCCGTGTCCGGGGCCGGTTCCGGTCCGGGGTCGGCGGGGGCCGGGCCGGCCCGGACCGCCGCCGCTACCAGCACCGCGCCCGCCACCACGAGCGCCGCGCCCGGCACCGTGCAGGAGGCCAGATAGGGCAGCTGGCGTTCGGCGAAGCGCTCGCCGGAGATCCCGTACCAGCCGAGGACGCACAGCAGCGCGCCCCCGGCGGCGGCCGCCAGGCCGCCCCACAGCAGGAACCGCGCCGTCGGCACGAGGGACCTCCCTCGCCACGCTCCTTCGGTCCTTTCCTCGACTATGCCCCGTATTCTTGCGCTCCGCCCCGTATCGTCCGACCCTGGAACGGTCAGGACGTACGGCCCGCACGCACATCCGGTGGTGAGCCAGATGGTCCTCAGGCGACGAGCGGCCGCCCTCGCGGCCACGGCGGTGCTCCTCCTCACCCCCGCCGTCGCGGCCTGCTCCGACGACGAGCCCGCGACCGGCAACCAGGTCACCTCCACCACGCCGCCCGGCATGACGGCCCGGCCGCCCGGCGCCGGCGAACCGGACGACCCGGCCGCCGCCCGGGCGGAGATCACCCGGAACTGGACGGCCTTCTTCGACGCCGACACCCCGGCCGCCGAGCGGGTGAAGCTGCTGGAGAACGGCGAGCAGATGAAGGACGTCCTCGCCGCCTTCGCCGGCAACCCGCAGGCCGCCGCGACCACCGCGAAGGTCACCGGCGTCGCGTTCACCTCCGCGAGCGGCGCCGACGTCACCTACGACCTGCTGGTCGGCGGCAACCCGCTGCTGCCCGACTCCCGGGGCACCTCGGTGCTCCAGGACGACACCTGGAAGGTCTCCGTGAAGACCCTGTGCGGCCTGGTGAAGCTCAGCGGTGTCACCGTCGAAGGCTGCTGAGGCGGTCGCGGCGCGGCTCCCGGCCCTGCTGCTCGCCCTCCTCCTCGCCCTCCTCGCGGGCTGCGGCAGCCGGCTCCCGGAACGCGCCTTCGAGACGCGGCCCACCGCCCACCCCTCCGGCGGTGAGCCGCTCCGCGTCGGCATCATCACCAGCGCCACCAGCCCCGTCGGCGGCGCGGCCCTCACCGGCCCGCGCGACGGCGCCCTCGCCTTCTTCGACGCCCTGAACGCCGCCGGCGGCCTCGACGGGCGCCGGATCGAGGTCGAGACCTGCGACGACGGCGGCAGCGGCGTCGGCAACACCGCCTGCGTCCACGAACTCCTCGACGAGCGGAAGGTCTTCGCCCTCGTCGCCACCACCGCCCTCGACTACGCGGGCGCCCCGCTCGTCTCCCGCGCCGGGGTGCCCGACATCGGCGGCCAGCCCCTCACCCCCGCCTACGAGACCCATCCCCACCTCTACTCCCTGTACGGCAGCTCCGCCCCGCGCACCGGCGCCTCGCCCGGCTGGGACGGCACCCTGTACGGCGGGACCGAGGTCTACCGGTGGTTCGCGCGCGAACGCGGGGCGCGGACCGCCGCCGTCGTCGCGTACGACCAGCCCGCCTCCGCCGCCTACGCCCGGCTCGTCGAGCGGGGGCTGCGCGCCGAGGGGTACCGGGTGGTGACCGAACGCGTCGACTTCGTCCTGCCCGACTTCCGGGCCGTCGCCGCCGATCTGCGCGAACGCCGGGTGGACCTGGTGTTCGATGCGCTGGACGCGCACGGCAACACCCGGCTGTGCGAGGCGATGGAGGCGCTCGGCGTCCGGGTCGACGCCAAGGTGACGAACGTGCAGAACTGGTCCTCCGACGTGCCCCGCGCCTACGCCCGCGCGCCGGGCTGCCGCGACTCCCTCTGGGTGACCGGGTCCAGCCGCAACTTCGACGACACCGGACACCCGGAGGTCCGGGCCTTCCGCGCCGCCATGGGGGACCGGGAGCTCTCCCAGTGGCAGCTGGAGGGCTGGGCGGCCGCCATGTGGTTCACCGACGCGGCCCGCTCCTGCCTCGCCCGCCCCGACCGGGGCGGACTCACCCGGACGTGCGTCGAGGCGTACCTGGAGCGCCCCGAGCCGTACACCGCCCGGGGGCTGCTGCTGCCCGTCCGCTTCGAGCACCTGGAGCGGCCGCCCGCCACCCGTGAGACCTGCCTCTCGGTGGCCCGCTGGCGGGACGGGCAGGGCTGGCGGAGCCAGGGCGAGATGACCCGGAACTGCGCCACCGTCCCCCAGCTCGGTTACCGGCCGTGAGGGCGGGCGCCGCCGGAGCAGTACAGTCGCCCCGACCGACCAACTGACCGGGGGGAACCGGCAGATGCGCATCTCCTTCCTGCTCCACAACGGCTACCACTACGGCGGCACCATCCGGACCACCTTCACCCTCGCCGAACAACTGGCGGAACGTCACGAGGTGGAGATCGTCTCGGTCTTCCGCCACCGCGACCGCCCCCGCCTCGGCCTCCCGGCCGGGGTGACCCTCCGTCACCTCGTCGACCTGCGGGCGGACGGGCCGGACTACGACGGCGACCACCCCGACTTCCACCGCCCCGCCCGGGTCTTCCCGCGCGGCGACGGACGCTGGAAGCAGTACAGCGCGCTGACCGACGCGCGGATCGGGGAGCATCTGCGCGGGGTGGAGGCCGACGTCCTCGTCGGCACCCGGCCGGGACTCAACGTCCACCTGGCCCGGCAGGCCGGGCCCGGGCCCGTGCTCGTCGCCCAGGAGCACCTGATCCTCGACGGGCACAGCCGCCGGCTGCGCCGGGACATCGCCCACGAGTACGCGCTGCTCGACCTCGTCACCACCGTCACCGAGGCCGACGCCCGCGCCTACCGGCGGCTCCGGCTGCCGGACTCCGTCCGGGTCGAGTCCGTGCCCAACAGCGTGCCCGCGCCCGCCGTCCCGCCCGCCGACCCGTCCGCCCGGGTGGTCGTCGCGGCCGGCCGGCTCACCCGGGTGAAGCGGTACGACATCCTCGTCGACGCCTTCGCCGAGGTCGCCGCCGACCACCCCGACTGGAGCCTGCGGATCTACGGCAGCGGGGACGCCGCGCAGGACCTGCGGGGCCCGCTGGCCCGGCAGATCGAGGCCCGCGGGCTCGGCGGGCAGGTCCGGCTGATGGGCCAGGTCCACCCCATGGAGCCGGAGTGGGCGAAGGGCTCCATCGCGGCCGTGACCTCCGAGCGGGAGGCGTTCGGCATGACGATCGTGGAGGCCATGCGGTGCGGGCTTCCGGTGGTCGCCGCGGACTGCCCCCACGGGCCGCGCGAGATCGTCGAGGACGGCGTGGACGGGCGGCTCGTCCCCGTCGGCGACCCCGGCGCGGTCGCCCGGGCGCTGCGCGAGCTGATGGACGACGAGGAGCTGCGGGCCAAGGCCGGCCGGGCGGCCCTCGCGGCGGCGGAACGCTTCGACCCGGCGCGGATCGCCGCCCGCCACGAGGAGCTGTGGACCGGGCTCCTGGCGGGCCGCGCCCCCCGCCGCGCCCACTCCCCGGCGGCCGTCGCCCGGCACGTCTGGGCGGGCCGTGCGATCGACGCCGCGTACACCGCCAAGGCGGCGGCGGGCCGCACCCTGCGCCGCCTCGGCCTGCGCTGACGACGGGGTCTAGGGGAGTTCCCGCCGGTCCCGCCGGGCCGGCCGCGGGCTCGTCACCCGGATCCGCTCGTAGTCGGCGAACTCCGGGTGGTGCAGGTCGAAGGCGGGGGACTCGGAGCGGATCCGGGGCACCTCCACGAAGTTGTGCCGGGGCGGCGGGCAGGAGGTGGCCCACTCCAGGGAACGCCCGTGGCCCCACGGGTCGTCCACGTCCACCCGCGGCGCGTACCGCCAGGTCCGCCACACGTTGTACAGGAACGGCAGGGTGGAGACGCCCAGCAGGAAGGCGCCGATCGACGAGAGGGTGTTGAGCGCGGTGAAGCCGTCCGCGGCCAGGTAGTCGGCGTACCGCCGCGGCATGCCCTCCGCGCCGAGCCAGTGCTGGACGAGGAACGTCAGGTGGAAGCCGGTGAAGAGGGTCCAGAAGTGGATCTTGCCGAGCCGTTCGTCGAGCAGCTTGCCGGTGAACTTCGGCCACCAGAAGTGGAAGCCGGCGAAGGTCGCGAAGACGACCGTGCCGAAGACCGTGTAGTGGAAGTGGGCGACGACGAAGTACGAGTCGGTGACGTGGAAGTCCATCGGCGGCGAGGCCAGGATCACCCCGGTCAGCCCGCCGAAGAGGAAGGACACCAGGAAGCCGGTCGCCCACAGCATCGGGGTCTCGAAGGAGAGCGAGCCCCGCAGCATGGTCCCCGTCCAGTTGAAGAACTTCACCCCGGTCGGCACCGCGATCAGGAAGGAGAGGAAGGAGAAGAACGGCAGCAGCACCGCCCCGGTCGCGAACATGTGGTGCGCCCAGACCACCACCGACAGTCCGGTGATCGTCATGGTGGCGGCGACCAGGCTCAGGTAGCCGAAGATCGGCTTGCGGGCGAAGACCGGGATGATCTCGCTGACGATGCCGAAGAACGGCAGGGCGATGATGTAGACCTCGGGGTGGCCGAAGAACCAGAAGAGGTGCTGCCAGAGCAGCGCCCCGCCGTTGCCGGGGGCGAAGACCAGCGCGCCGAAGCGCCGGTCGGCCTCCAGGCAGAGCAGCGCCGCCGCGAGGACGGGGAAGGCGACGAGCACCAGGATCGCGGTGAAGAGGACGTTCCAGGTGAAGATCGGCATCCGGAACATGGTCATGCCGGGGGCCCGCATCACCACGATGGTGGCGAGGAAGTTGACCGAGGCGAGGATCGTGCCGAAGCCGGAGAGCGCCAGCCCCATGATCCACAGGTCGGCGCCGATCCCGGGGGAGCGTTCGGCGCTGTTCAGCGGCGCGTAGGCGGTCCAGCCGAAGTCGGGCGGCCCGCTCGGGGTGAGGAAGGAGCCGACCACCATCAGCCCGCCGAGCAGGAACAGCCAGTACGAGAACATGTTGAGGCGCGGGAAGGCGACGTCGGGCGCGCCGATCTGGAGCGGCACCAGCTCGTTGGCGAAGCCGGCGAAGGTCGGGGTGGCGAAGAGCAGCAGCATGATCGTGCCGTGCTGGGTGAACGCCTGGTTGAACTGCTCGTTGGAGAGGTACTGGAGGCCGGGGCGGGCCAGCTCCGCCCGCATCGCCATCGCCAGCAGACCGCCGAAGAGGAAGAAGACGAACGAGGTCACCAGATAGAGGTGACCGATCTTCTTGTGGTCGGTGGTGGTCAGCCAGTCGACCAGGATCCGGCCGTGCCGCTGCCGTGCCGATTCGGCCGTGGTGGTCGCCGCCTCGGTGCTCATCGGTGCCTCCGCCCCGTGTTCCGGTTCTCCGGCGTCCGGCCAGAGTAGGCATCTTGTAAGGGAACGGTGAGGGAGCCGCGCGCGGGCCTCCGCATATTTCGCCGGTTGGCCCCGGGGCGGGAATTCGGCCAGGCCGGGTCCGGCGGGGCGGGAAAACACCCCGAACAGCTCGTGCGAACCTCCGGCCGCCTATTCGAATTACCGGAGAAACGGCCGGGAACACCGTCTCCGGCAGCGGCCCGGCCGCCGCCGCGGCTGTCGGGAAGTTGTGACGCAAGCGTGACCGCGAGGGGACTAACGTGAACCCCATGGCACCCATACCGCGCATCCCCGAACCGCCCCGAGACGCGCCCGAGTCCTATGTGGGCCTCGACGCGGACGGCGCCGCCCGGCTCGCCAGGACCCGTGGCTGGCGCACCGTCCGGACCCTCCCGCCCGGCGCGATCGTCACCATGGAGTACGTCGCCGGACGCCTCAACCTCGAGGTCGCGGACGACACCGTCACCCGCTGCTGGATCGGCTGAGGCCGGACACGCGAGAGGGCCCCGGCCGGGTGGCCGGGGCCCTCTCGCGTACGGACGGGGCGGTGGGTCAGGCGGTGAGGCGGTCCGACGACGGCCGGCTCCGGGCCGCCCTGGCGTGGCTCGCCGCCGCCCCCACGGTCTCCCGGGACGGCTCCTCGGCGGCCACCGGTGCCGGGAAGAGCCGCGGCCCGCCGGACGCCACCGGCAGCGAGGGCACCAGCCGGCGACGGGCCCGCAGCCGCGCCCTGATCCGGTCGCGCCGGTCCAGGAGCCACGCCTCCACCACGGCGATGACCGGCTCGCACCAGGGCAGCGCCAGCAGGATCAGCAGGCCGGCGGCCCAGCCCAGCAGCACGTCGCTCAGCCAGTGCGTGCCGAGGTAGACGGTCGTGAGGCCGACGCCGAGCGCGACCACGGCGGAGAGCGCCGACAGATAGCGCCGGGCCCGCGGGGTGGTGGCGAGGTAGGCCAGGATGCCCCAGGTCACCACCGCGTTCGCGGTGTGACCGGAGGGGAATATGTCGCCGCCCGCGAACAGCTCGGCCGAGCCGATCTGTGTCGCGTAGTGGGGGCCGAGCCGGCCGAGTCCGAGCTTCACCGCGCCGACGGTGACGTTGAGGAGCAGCAGCGCCGCGCCGAGCGAGAGGAGCGGCCGCAGGGTGTGCTGGCGCCAGGAGCGCCAGCCCAGCCAGGCCGCCACCATCACCGCCGTCGGGCCGCGCTGTCCGAGGACGACGTAGTAGTCCAGGAAGGCGTGCAGCTCCGGCCACTGCTGGTAGGGACGGAAGAGCATGATCTTCCAGTCGAGGGTCACCAGCCAGGTGGACAACAGCACCGCCACCACGACCGCGAGGTAGAACGCCGACGTCCCGCCGAAGAGGGCGAGACGCGTCCGGGTCATCCGCGGGACCTCTATCTTCGGCGGGACCGGCTCCCGGTCCAGCCGGGCAAAGATGTCGGTACGCACCCAATCGACGTTACAGGGGGTGAGCAGACGACCCGGGCGATCCGCTCCCTTCGTGATGACGATGTGATGTGGAGTAGGTCTCAGTGGCCCGGCAATTCCGGACTCCCGTCGGAAAATCCGATGACCTTCCGCCCTATTGCCGCCGGTGCTGATTCCGGAAGCCTGTTTGTACGGCACGGAATTACTTCAAACACCCGTCCGTGCGGAATTCCATGCGACGCGCGGGGCGCACCCTGTGGCGTACGCCACACCGGGAGCCTCGCCGGGGTGAGAGGTGCGCCACCCTCCCCGGGCCCGTCCTCGCGTACGCTGACGGCTCACTCGCCCCTCATCGCCGCGCCGCCGCACGCACATCAGCCCTGGTCGGCGGCGCCATGCCGAGCGCGAGAGCGTCACTTGGAGGTACGTACATGTCGCGGACGATCACGGCCCGAGCAGGACGGCGTGCGGCCGTCGGCGACGCGAACCGCTGGGCCGTCCTCGTCGTCCTCTGCGTCAGCCTGCTCCTGGTCGCCCTCGACGCGACCATCCTCCACGTCGCCGTCCCCTCGCTGACCGAGAACCTGCGCCCCGGCTCCACCGAGCTGCTCTGGATCGTCGACGCCTACCCGCTGGTCTGCGCCTCGCTGCTGATCCTCTTCGGCACCCTCGGTGACCGGATCGGCCGGCGGCGGGTCCTCCTCCTCGGCTACGGACTCTTCGGCGTCGCCTCGGCCGTCGCCGCCCTCGCCACCGAGCCCTGGGTCCTCATCGCGGCCCGCGCCCTGCTCGGCGTCGGCGGCGCCATGATCATGCCGGCGACCCTCTCCATCATCCGGACGGTCTTCCCCGACCGCCGCGAGCGCGCCACCGCCATCGGCATCTGGACGGCGGTCGCCGCGATCGGCGCGGCCGCCGGTCCGGTGCTCGGCGGCTTCCTCGTCGAGCACTACTGGTGGGGCTCCGTCTTCCTCATCAACATCCCGCTGATGGCGCTGATCCTGCCGCTCGCCCGCCGGCTCCTGCCCGAGTCGCGGGGGAGCGCGGAGGGCCCCTGGGACGTCCTCGGCGCGCTGATGGCCGCGGCCGGCGTCCTCGGCTGCGTCCTCGGCGTGAAGCGGGCCGGCGCCGGAGAGCCGCTGTTCTCCCCGCTCACCGCCGGACCCCTGCTCGCCGGCGTGCTGCTCCTGGTCCTCTTCGTCCGGCGCCAGCGGCGCAGGCCGCACCCGCTGATCGACATGCGGCTCTTCTCCCGGCCCGCCTTCACCACCTCCGTCGGCTGCATCGTCCTCGCCATGCTGGCCCTGGTCGGCCTGGAGCTCATCGCCGTCCAGTACCTCCAGCTGGTCCTCGGACTCAGCCCCCTGGAGACCGGGCTGCGGCTCCTCCCGCTCACCTTCGCCGCCATGGCGGCCGGCGCCACCGGTTCGTACACCCTGCGCCGGCTCGGACCCCGCCGGATGGTCGGCTGGGGCTTCCTGCTCACCGCCGGAGCGGTGCTGCTGCTCACGCTCATGGGCCAGCACGACCGGCCGCTGCTGCTCACCGCCGGTTTCGTCCTGCTCGGCTTCGGCCTCCAGACCACCCTCTTCTCGGCGTACGAGTCGATGCTCAGCGAGGCGCCGCCGCGGAGCGCCGGCGGGGCCGCCGCGATCGGCGAGACCTCGTACCAGCTCGGCGCGGGCATGGGCATCGCCCTGCTCGGCAGCGTCATGAACGCGGCGTACGCCCCCGGCCTGACCGGCGTCCCCGGGGTGCCGGCGGAGGCGAGCGACGCCGCGGCGAACTCGCTCGGCGAGGCGTACCAGGTCGCCGACCGGCTCGGCGGAGCGGCCGGCGCGGCCCTGCACGCCGCCGCGCGCCACGCCTTCGTCGACGGACTGCACCTCACCCTCCTGGTGAGCGCGGGCCTGCTCCTCGCCGGTGCCGTGATGGCCGTCCGGCTGCCCCGGGTGATGGAGTGCCCGGTGGACGTCGAGGCGGCGCTGGAGGAGGCGGCGGCCGAGGCCGCGCGGGCCGCGGGCGCGCCGGCGGCGGGGGAGCGCGACGGGTGCGCCGGTCCGACGATGGTGCCCGGTCAGCCGGTGGCCTCCCCGGGCGACACCGGGGCGGCGGCCGAGCCCCGGCCGCTGCCGGGCTCCGGCCCCGCGGAGACGATGAGCGGCGCGGCCGGCCGGGCCCGCTGACGCGACCGGCCCGGTCCCGCGGGGCGGGTCCGGGCCGGGGTGGCGTCGGTCGGGATCGCGGGGCGATCCGGGGGCGGCGCGGTGCGGCGCCGGGCGGTCGGGGCGCGTCAGCTCTGATTGAAGAAACCGTCCTGCTGACGGCGGCCGGACTCGCCGCTGACGATCTCGGTGTCGGCGGGGGTGAGCAGGAAGACCCGGGTCGCCACGCGCTCGATCGAGCCGCGCAGGCCGAAGGCGAGGCCCGCGGCGAAGTCGACGACCCGCTTGGCGTCGTTCGGCTCCATGGCGGTCAGGTTCACGATCACCGGGACACCGTCCCGGAAGAGCTCGCCGATGGCCCGGGCGTCCCGGAAGCTGTCGGGCGAGACGGTGGCGATCCGGCGGCCCCGGTCCTCGGCGGTGTCCGAGGCGACCCGGACCCGGGGGTCCGTCACCCAGGCGTCGCCGCTCTCGGCACCGTCGGCGTACTCGTCGTCGTAGTAACGCTCGTCGTTGTCCTCGACGAGTCCCAGCCAGGCGCTCGCCTTGCGCACCGATCCCATGGACGCCTCCTTTCACGCGGTCACTGCGGTCACTTGTGGTTCCGCAATCCCTATCGTCGTCCATGATGCGGATCGCGCGCCAAGTGGATAGGCGCCGCGCAGGGGATTCGTGACGGTACTGGTGCAGAACGTGAGGCCCGTTTCCTGGCGATTCGTCAGGAAACTTGGGGTATGCGGGGTCTGACGGAGGGCCATGCTGCTGAAAATATGAAAGTCGGTCCAGAAGGGTGACGTCGGGCGCGTACGGGTGAACGCCGCCCCTCGCTACGATGCCGCGAGGCCGTCCGCGCTCCGCGCCCGGCACGCTCGCGCACCGCACCACGGGGGATGGAATTGTTCGGAATAGTCAGGCCCTGCACCCATCGGCTCACCGACCACCTGAAGACCCAGTGGATGGCGCACCTGTGCGGACTGTGTCTGGCCCTGCGTGCCGACCACGGCCAGTTCGCCCGGGTCGTGACCAACTACGACGGGCTCATCGTCTCGGTCCTGACGGAGGCTCAGACCGGCGTCACGGAGACCGGCCGGCGCACCGCGGGCCCCTGCCCGCTGCGCGCGATGCGCACCGCGCCCGTCGCCCGCGGCGAGGGCGCCCGGCTCGCCGCCGCCGTCTCGCTCGTCCTCGCCTCGGCCAAGGTGCGCGACCACGTCGCCGACCGGGACGGCCTGCTGGCCCGCCGGCCGGTCGCCGCCGCGGCCCGCCGGGTCGCCCGCTCCTGGGACAGGGCCGGCGCCCGGGCGGGCCACGCGGTCGGCTTCGACACCGCCGTGCTCGTCGACGCCGTGGACCGCCAGACCGGCATCGAGTCCCTCGCCGGCCCCGGCACCCCGCTCCTCGTCGTCACCGAACCCACCGAGACCGCCACCGCCGCCGCCTTCGCCCACACCGCGCTCCTCGCCGGCCGGCCCGGGAACGCCGAACCGCTCGCCGAGGCGGGCCGGCTCTTCGGCCGCCTCGCCCACCTCCTCGACGCCGTCGAGGACCAGGCCGCCGACGCCGAGGCCGGCGCCTGGAACCCGCTCACCGCCACCGGCACCTCCCGCGAGGAGGCCCGCCGGCTCGCCGACGACGCCCTGCACGGCATCCGGCTGGCGCTGCGCGACGCCGAGTTCACCGACCACAAGCTCGTCCACCAGCTCCTCGCGCACGAACTGCGGGTCTCGGTCGACCGCGCCTTCGGCACCACGACCTGCTCCCACGTCGGCGGCGGCGCCCCGGCGGGCGCCCACGGCCCGGTGCCCGGCAACCCCTACGCGCCGAACGGCCCCGGGACCGGCAGCCCTTACGGCCCCGGCACCCCGTACGCCCCCGGCCCCGGCGGTCCCGCCGGACCGGGCGGGCCCTGGAACCCCGGACCGGGCGGCGGCGGGGGCGGCGGCGGCTTCCCGCCCGGCCCGCCGCACCGCAACCGGCGCGGCCTGATCGCCGGTTGCGCGGTCTGGGCCGGCCTCGCCTGCACGTGCCAGATGTGCTGCGGCAGCTACGAGGACCCGTGGAGCCGGGAGCGCAAGGACGGCCTGTGCCAGCAGTGCGACTGCGGCAGCTGCTGCGACGGCTGCGAGTGCTGCTCCAACTGCTGCGGAGAGGACGGCTGCGGCTGCTGCGACGGCTGCGGCTGCGACTGCAGCTGCTGACGGGCCGTCGCGCGGGTCACCTCGCCGGGGCGGGCAGCTCCGGCGGGGAGATCCGCGACTCGGCGATGCCCGAGGCGGTCACCCCCCACTTCCGCAGGATCCGGTCGTAGGTGCCGTCCGCCTTCAGCCCGTTCACCGCCGCCCGGAAGGCGGGCGTCAGCGCGGACCCCTTCCTGAAGGCGAAGCCGACGTCGAGCCGCCGGTACTCGTTGAGGAAGCGCGTGCCGGGCTGCCGGTCCACCGCGTACCGGATGCCGTTGATGGTGCTCATCACCACGTCGCTGCGGCCCTGCCGGAGCGCCAGCCAGGGCGCCCCGCCCTCGTTGAAGACGTTCACCTCGTACGGCTCCTTCCCCGCCGCCGCGCAGCGCCCCCGGTTCTTCTCCAGGGTCTGCTCGAAGGTGGTGCCGGCGCCGGTCGCCACCTTCAGCCCGCACAGCTGCGTCAGATCGGTGACCGACTTCAGCGGACTGTCCGCGCGGACCGCGAAGCCCTGCCCGTCGTTGATGTAGGTCACGAAGTCGATCGTCTTCCGGCGCTCCTCGGTGACCCCGAAGTTGCCGGTGCCGACGTCGTACTTCCCGCTGCCCAGCGCCGGCAGGATCACCTCGAACCCGGCCGCCTCGCGCTTCAGTTCCAGACCGAGCGCCCGCGCGACGGCGGCCGCGAAGTCGGCGTCCAGGCCGACGACGGTCTTCCCGTCGGGGAGGTACGCCGAGCTGGGCGGGGTGCCGACCGAGGCGGCGAGCGTCAGCGTGCCCCGCTCGCGGACCTCCGCGGGCAGCAGCCGCACCGCCGCCTCGTTCCGGCCGACCGCCGCCACCACGTCCTGCGTGGGCAGCGCGTCCCGCGCCGCTCCGGCCGGGTCGGTCGCCGCGGGATCGCCGCCGGAGCAGGCGGTGAGTGCCAGCGCCGTGGCGGCGGTCAGGACGAGGGCGGTGGTACGGGTACGCCTGTGGGTGCTCATGACTCCGGGGTCTCCAGGTGTTTCTCGAACGGCAGCGGACCGATCGACTCGGGATCGGCGGTGACGTCGAAGAGCGGACGGTAGCCGGTCGCCAGGTAGAGGCCCCTGGCCTCCGGCTGGCGCGGACCGGTGGTGAGGTACACGCGGGTGTAGCCGCGGGCGGCGGCGTCGGCTTCGAGCGCGGCGAGCACCCGGCGGGCCAGCCCGCGCCGGCGGTGCGCCGAGTGGGTCCAGATCCGTTTCAGTTCGGCGGTGCCGGGGCCGTGGCGGCGGTACGCGCCGCCGGCGACGGCCGCGTCCCCGTCGAGGAGGAGCAGGAACGTGCCGTGCGGCGGGGCGAACTCCCCGGCCGGGAAACGGGTCAGGTCGGAGGAGTCGCCGTAGCGGGTCAGGTACTCGTGCGCCAGCTCGTCGAGGAGCGGGCGCGCCAGCGGATCGTCGGGCGTCGTCGCGCGCAGCGAGAGCGCGGACACCCGACCGGGCGGAAAGGACATGCGTCGGCCTCGGGCGGGAGGAGAGACAGGGCGGGGCGAGGGGAGGGGTGCGTGAAGGCGCGGGGGACGGCGTCAGCGAAAGCGCCGGAGGACAGGTACGACGACCTGGGGAAACGCAGCGGGACGGCTCAACAGGAAGAGGACCACACACGACCGAGGTCGATGTGGGAGCGCGTGACGAGCTGCTGCGGATGCATGGCCTCAGTGGAACAGGCATCCGTTCCCCAGTCAACCGGTAGGAGACGTACGCCTCACTCAACCGCCCGCATCGCGGACGGACTTGACAGCCGCGCGCCATCGCCCCGTAGCCTCACAGGGCGGACACCGGGCTGAGGGGCCCGGCCCGCGTTCTCCATCGCCGTGCGTGTGAAGGCGCACTCCCGAACGACCCGCCGCCTCTGGCAGTCACGGAGCCTTCGCATGTCTTCCGTACCCCTCGACACCCTCGAAGCCCCCGGCCCGAAACCGGCCGCCGCCCCGGCGAAGACCGATCCGGCCGCCCCGGTCGTCGTCCCCGCCCGCAGGACCGGCCAGTGGACCGCCGCCGCCGTCGTCCTCGTCCTGCTCGGCCTCGGCCTCGTCTCGGTCGTCCGCAACGACGCCTTCCAATGGGACGTCGTCGCCCGCTACTTCACCTCGGCGTCCGTGCTGCGCGGCCTCGGCCTCACCCTGTGGCTGACCGCCGCCGTCATGGTCCTCGGCTTCGCCCTCGGCACCCTGCTGGCCGCCCTGCGGCTCTCCGCCAACCCGGTGCTGCGCGCGGTCGCCTGGGGCTACGTCTGGTTCTTCCGCTCCACCCCGATCCTGGTCCAGCTGCTCTTCTGGTTCAACATCGGGATGCTCTACCCGAGGATCCTCGGCGTCTCCACCGTCGACCTCCTCGGCCCGGTCGCCGTCGCCGTCCTCGGCCTCACCCTCCACGAGGCCGCCTACGCCGCCGAAGTGGTGCGCGGCGGCATCCTCTCCGTCGACCGCGGCCAGATCGAGGCCGCCCAGGCGCTCGGCCTCGGCCGCCGCCGGCGCTTCACCCGGATCGTGCTCCCGCAGGCCATGCGCGCCATCGTCCCGCCCGCCGGGAACATGCTCATCGGCACCCTCAAGGGCACCTCGATCGTCTCCGTCATCGCCGTGCAGGACCTGCTCTACTCCACCCAGCTCGTCTACCACCGCACCTACGAGGTCATCCCGCTCCTCCTGGTCGCCACCCTCTGGTACGTCGCCGTCACCTCCGTCCTCGGCGTCGGCCAGCACTACGTGGAGAAGCGGTACGCGCGCGGCACCGGGACCGGCCGATGAGCGGCACCGCCTCGCTGGTGATCGTCGGCGCCGGACCGCGCGGCACCGGCTTCCTGGAGCGGCTCGCCGCCGCCCTGCCCGAGCTGTACGGCGACCGGCCGCTCGACCTCCACCTGGTCGACCCGTACCCGCCCGGCCCCGGCCGGATCTGGCGCACCGCCCAGTCCCCGCTGCTCTGGATGAACTCGATGGCCGAGGACGTCACCGTCTTCACCGACGACACCGTGCGCCTCGAAGGACCGGTCCGCCCCGGGCCCACCCTCGCCGCGTGGTCCGGCACGGACGGCCGCCGCTTCGCCCCCCGCCCCGAGCAGGGCGCCTATCTGCGCTGGGCGTACGAACGGGCCAGGGACGCGCTGCCCGCCACCGTCACCCTCCACGAACACCGCACCACCGCCCTGCGGGTGGACGGCCCCCGGGAGGGCCGGCAGCGGGTGTGGCTCGCCGACCGCGCCGCCCCGCTCCCCGCCGACCTCGTCGTCCTCACCCTCGGCCACCTCGACGCCGAACCCGACGCCGAACAGCGGGAACTGGCCGGCTTCGCCGAGCGCCACGGCCTCGTCCACGTGCCGCCCGGCCACACCGCCGACCTCGACCTGTCCGCCCTCCCGGCCGGCGAGCCCGTCCTCGTCCGGGGCTTCGGCCTCGCCTTCGTCGACCTGATGGTGCTGCTCACCGAGGGCCGCGGCGGCCGCTACGAGGGGACCGCGGACGCGCCCGTCTACGTGCCCTCCGGGAAGGAGCCGGTGCTGTACGTCGGCTCCCGCCGGGGCGTCCCGTACCACTCCAAGCTCGGCTACGCCCTCGACGGCGAACGGCCCCCGCTGCCCCGCTTCTTCGGCCCCGACCGGGTCGCCGCCCTGCTCGGCCGGGACGGGCCGCTCGACTTCCGGCGCGACGTGTGGCCGCACGTCTCCCACGAGCTCGGCTGGGCCCACTACCACCGCCTCTTCACCGCCCACCCCGAACGCACCACCGGTGACTGGGCCGGCTTCGCCGCCGCCTGGGCCGCCGCCGCGCCCGGCGGACCGGGCGCCCACGACCTCGCCGGACTCGTCGCCGCCGCCGTCCCCGACCCGGCCGACCGCTTCGACCCCGACGCCCTCGACCACCCCCTCGACGGCCTCCGCGTCCCCGACGCCGACGCCCTCCAGGACGTGCTGCGCGACTACGTCACCGCCGACCTGCGGCGCCGCCACGACCCCGCCCACAGCCCCGACGCCGCCGTCTTCGCCGCCGTCCTCTCCGTCTACGGGCAGCTCGTGCGGCTCGGCGACCGGATCGACACCGACGGCTGGTGGCACGGCTTCTTCAGCTACCTCGCCTCCGGCCCGCCCGGCCCCCGGCTGCGCCGGCTGCTCGCCCTCTCCGAGGCCGGCACCGTCCGCTTCCTCGGCCCGCGCCTCACCGTCGAGGCCGACGAACGGCACGGCGTCTTCCGGGCCTCCTCGCCCGCCGTGCCCGGCGCGGTCACCGAGGCCCGCGCCCTCGTCGAGGCCCGGCTGCCCGCCCCCACCGTCACCGGCACCGCCAGCCCGCTGCTGCGCGGCCTGTACGAGGACGGCGCCCGCGCCACCCCCGGCGGGCTGCTCGCCGTCGACCCCGCCGACGGGCGGATCCTCCAGCGGGACGGCCGCCCGCACCCGCGCCGGATCGCCCTCGGCCCGCACACCACCGCCCGCGCCGGCGGCGGCTTCACCCGGCCCAGGACCGGCGGGCTCGCCTTCGCGCAGAACGACGCCGCCGCCCGCGCCGCGCTCGCTTTCCTGCGGGACCACGCCCGCCGCCCGGCCGCCCCCGCCCGCACGCTCGTGCCCGTACCCGCCCCCCAGCGAAGGACCGAGGAACACCATGGCCCTCACCAGTGACCCACCGGTCGAGAAGACCGCGCCCCCTCCGCCCGGCGACGACGGCACCGCCCTGACCGTCGTCCCCGTCCGCCGCCCCTGGCGCTGGGCCGCCGTCGCCGCCACCGCCGTCGTGCTCGTCCAGTTCGGCCACGGCCTCGTCACCAACCCCGGCTGGGAATGGGACGTCTTCGCCCGGTACTTCGCCACCGACGCGATCCTCCGCGCCGTCTGGGTCACCCTCCAGCTGACCTTCCACGGCACCGTGCTCGGCTTCGCCCTCGGCGTGGTGCTCGCCTTCATGCGCCTCTCGGACAGCCCCTTCCTGCGGGCCGTCGCCTTCGGCTACGTCTGGGCCTTCCGCTCCATCCCGCTCATCGTCCAGCTCCTCTTCTGGTTCAACCTCGCCTACCTGTACGAGGAGCTGAGCATCGGCATCCCGTTCGGGCCCGGCTTCTACTCCTTCGACACCGTGGGCCTGGTCGGCGCCATGAGCGCGGCCGTCCTCGGCCTCGCCCTCCACCAGGCCGCCTACGCCGCCGAGATCGTCCGCGGCGGGATCCTCGCCGTCGACCCGGGACAGCTGGAGGCCGCCGCCTCCCTGGGCATCCCGCGGCTGCGCCGGCTGCGCCGGATCGTGCTGCCGCAGGCCATGCGGTCCATCCTGCCCAACGCCGCCAACGAGATCGTCTCGCTCTTCAAGGGCACCTCGATCGTCTCCGTCATGGCCATCGGCGAGCTCTTCTACCAGGTCCAGGTCGTCTATGGCCGCACCGGCCGGGTGGTGCCCCTGCTGATGGTCGCCACCGTCTGGTACGTGCTGCTGACCACCGCGCTCTCCGTCGTCCAGCACTACGTCGAACGCCACTACGCCAAGGGGAGCACCCGATGAGCACCCGCACCGCCCCGCCCGCCGCCGCCCCCAAGGTCGAACTCCGCGGCGTCCGCAAGAGCTTCGGCACCACCGAGGTCCTGCGCGGCGTCGACCTCGACGTCGCCCACGGCGAGGTCGCCGTCGTCCTCGGTCCGTCCGGCTCGGGCAAGTCCACGCTGCTGCGCACCATCAACCACCTGGAGAAGGTGGACGGCGGCTCGGTCAGCGTCGACGGCGTCCTCGTCGGCTACCGCCGCTCCGGGAACAGGCTGTACGAGCTGCGCGAGCGGGAGATCCTGCGGCAGCGCACCGCCATCGGCTTCGTCTTCCAGAACTTCCACCTCTTCCCGCACCTCACCGTGCTGGAGAACATCACCGAGGCGCCGGTCTCCGCGCTCGGCCGCCCCCGCCGGGCGGCCGAGGAGGCGGCCCGGAAGCTGCTCGCCCGGGTCGGGCTCGCCGACAAGGCGGAGGCGTACCCCCGGCAGCTCTCCGGCGGGCAGCAGCAGCGGGTCGCCATCGCCCGCGCGCTCGCCCTCGAACCGGGCCTGCTCCTCTTCGACGAGCCGACCTCGGCGCTCGACCCCGAGCTGGTCGGGGAGGTCCTCGACGTCATCCGGGACCTCGCCGCCGCCGGCACCACCATGATCGTCGTCACCCATGAGATCGGCTTCGCCCGCGAGGTCGCCGACACCGTCGTCTTCATGGACGAGGGCCGGATCGTCGAGCGGGGCACCCCCGCCGAGGTCCTCGACAACCCCGCGCACGAGCGCACCCGCGCCTTCCTCTCCAAGGTCCTCTGACCCTTTCCCCCCAGCACCCAAGGAGTCCGTCATGCGTACCCGCCGTCACCTGCTCGCCGCCGTCGTCGCGCTCACCGCCCTCGGGGCCCTCACCGCCTGCGGCACCGGCGACCCCGCCACCGAGATCAAGCCGGAGGGGAAGCAGGGCCGGGGCGTGAACCTCGGCCCGGACCAGAACCGGATCCGCACCGGCAAGGCCGACGCCGCCGCCGCCAAGGTGCCCGAGGCCGTCCGGGCGAGAGGCACCCTCGTCATCGGGGTGAGCGCCGGCGGGCAGCCGCCGCTCAACTTCTACGCCACCGACGACAAGACCCTCATCGGTGTCGAGACCGACCTCGCCACCCTGGTCGCCGACACCCTCGGGCTGAAGCCGGACTTCCAGGCGGTCTCCTGGGAGAACCTCTTCGTCGGCCTCGACAGCGGCAAGTTCGACGCCGTCTTCTCCAACGTCACGGTGACCGAGGAGCGCAAGGACAAGTACGACTTCGCCACCTACCGCCGTGACGACCTCGCCTTCGAGGCGAAGAAGGGCTCCGGCTGGACCGTGAAGGGCCCGGCGGACGTGGCGGGGAAGAAGATCGCGGTCGGCTCCGGCACCAACCAGGAGAAGATCCTCGTCGACTGGTCGAAGGAGAACGAGCAGGCCGGCCGGGCGGGCGTCGACATCGTGTACTTCCAGAACCCCACCGACTACTACCTCGCCCTCCAGTCCGGCCGCATCGACGGCTATCTGGGCCCCAACCCGTCCGTCGCCCACCATGTGGCCGCCGCCGGGCAGACCGAGGTGGCCGGGACGTTCTCCGGGGCGGGCGCCGGGCTCCAGGGCAAGATCGCCGCCACCACGAAGAAGGGCAGCGGCCTCGTCGAGGCGTACGCCGCCGCGCTCGACCACGTCATCGCGAACGGCAGCTACGCGAAGGTCCTGGACCGCTGGGGGCTGTCCTCCGAGGCCGTGCAGAAGTCCGAGATCAACCCGCCGGGCCTGCCCCGGACCGCCGGCTGACCGCCCGTCACCGACGCCACCACCACCGCCACCACCGCATCGAGGACCCCGCATGACCGGAGTACGACCGCTCCATCTGGCCGCCGAGCTCGCCCCCGCGCCCCCCGACGGGGGGTCACGGACCCTCGCCGACACCGTGGCGCTCGCCCGGCTCGCCGAGGACGCCGGGCTCGACTTCCTCACCCACGACGACTCCTTCGCCCGGCCGGGGCTCGACGCGCTCGCCGTGCTCGCCCGGATCGCGCCCGAGACCCGCTCCGTCGGCCTGGTGCCGACCGTCACCACCACCCACACCGAGCCCTTCCACGTCCAGGCCGCGGTCGCCACCCTCGACTGGGTGAGCCGGGGCCGGGCCGGCTGGCGGATCGCCGTCTCGCCCGGCGAGGCCGAGGCCCGGCTCTTCGGCCGCCGGCCGGCCCCGCCGACCGCCGCGCTCTGGCAGGAGGCGAGCGAGACCGCCGAGGTGTCCCGGCTGCTGTGGGACAGCTGGGAGGACGACGCGGAGATACGGGACGTGGCCACCGGCCGCTTCATCGACCGCCGCAAGCTGCACCACGTCGGCTTCGAGGGCGCCACCTTCTCCGTCAAGGGCCCCTCGATCGTGCCCCGCCCGCCGCAGGGCAACCCGGTCGTGGTGGTCGACGCCACCCGCCCCGCCGCCCGGGAGACCGCCGCCCGCCACGCCGACGTGGCGCTGATCCGGGCCTCCTCGCCCGAGGAGGCGGCCGCGCTCCGGGCCGAACTCCACCGGTCCGCCCGGGCGCACGGCCGCGACCCGGGGCTGCTGCGGGTGCTGCTGACCGTCACCGCCGACCTCGACGCCCACCCGGGCGGGCCGGCCGCGCTGGCCCGGCAGGCCGCCGACTGGCACGGCGGCGGCGCCGTCGACGGCCTCCACCTCGTGCCCGCCGTCCCCGGGCGCGACCTGCCCCGGTTCGCCGCGGAGACGGCCGGCGCGCTGCGGGACCGGGGCCTGTTCCGTACCGCCTACGAGGGCACCACCCTCCGCGACCGCCTCGGGCTGCCGCGGCCCGCCAGCCAGTACGCACCGAAGGGAGCCGACGCGTGACCGAGTCCCGGCCGGCCAGGAAGCAGATCCACCTCGCCGCGCACTTCCCCGGCGTCAACTCCACCACCGTGTGGTCCGATCCGCGCTCCGGCTCGCAGATCGACTTCTCCTCCTTCGAGCACCTCGCGCGGACCGCCGAGCGGGGGCTCTTCGACTTCTTCTTCCTCGCCGAGGGGCTGCGGCTGCGCGAGTACGGCGGCCGCATCCACGACCTCGACGTGGTCGGCCGCCCCGAGTCGATCACCGTCCTCAACGCGCTCGCCGCCGTCACCGACCGGCTCGGCCTGGCCGCCACGGTCAGCGCCACCTTCAACGAGCCCTACGAGCTGGCCCGCCGGCTCGCCTCCCTGGACCACCTCAGCGGCGGCCGGGCCGCCTGGAACGTGGTCACCTCCTCGGACGCCTTCACCGGCGAGAACTTCCGGCGCGGCGGCTTCCTGGACCGGGCCGACCGGTACACCCGGGCCGCCGAGGCGGTCGCCACCGTCCGCGAGCTGTGGGACTCCTGGCCCGGGGGCGGCGAGCGGCGCCGCTTCGCGCACGCGGGCACGCACTTCCGGATCGAGGGCGAGGTCACGGTGGAGCGGCCCCCGCAGGGGCATCCGGTCGTCATCCAGGCCGGCGACTCGGACGAGGGGCGGGAGTTCGCCGCCTCCGCCGCCGACGTGGTCTTCTCCCGGCACTCCACCCCGGAGGCCGGGCGGGCCTTCCACGCCGACGTCAAGCGGCGGCTCGCCCGGTACGGGCGGCGGCCGGAGGACCTGAAGATCATGCCGGGGGTCACCTACGTCCTCGGCGACACCGAGGCCGAGGCGCGGGAGAAGGCCGCGCTGGTCAGCCGGCAGCAGATCTCCCCGCAGAACGCCCTGCTCGCCGCGGAGCAGGTCTGGGGCCGGGACCTGTCCTCCCACGACCCGGACGGGCCGCTCCCGGACGTCGACCCGGACCCGGAGTCGACGCTGGTCCAGGGCCGGGTGCGGATCGCCGACCCGTTCGCGGTGGCGGCCCGCTGGCGGGCGCTGTCCGAGGCCAAGGGGCTCTCGCTCCGGGAGACGGTCATCGAGGCCACCGCCCGGCACTCCTTCGTCGGCACCCCGGAGTCGGTCGCCGCCGCCCTGGCGGAGCACGTGGCGACGGACGCCGCCGACGGCTTCATCCTGATCCCGCACCTCACCCCGGGCGGCCTGGACGACTTCGTCGACCGGGTGGTGCCGCTGCTCCAGGAGCGCGGGGTCTTCCGTACGGAGTACACGGGCACGACGCTCCGGTCGCACCTCGGGCTTCCGGCGCCGGTGTGGAAGGGTGGAACACCATGAGCGACCCCACGAGCAGCACCGACACCACCGACGCCGCCGGGGAGTGGCGGCACTGGCACGAGCAGCGCGAGGCGGCGGTGGCCTCCTCGTACGGCCCGCTCTCCCTCACCGGCACCCACTGGCTCGCGGACTTCCCCGACGGCCGGCTGCCGGACCTGCCGGGGGAGTGGCGCGAGGACGGCGACGCGGTGGTCCTGACGGCGGTGGCCGAGGACGGGCTCACCGTCGACGGCAAGCCCTTCGCGGGCACCGTCCGGCTCGGCGCCGACCACGCGCCGATCCACGAGTCCCGGGTCGAGGCGGCGGGCCGCCGGATCATGGTGCTGCACCGCGAAGGGCTGTGGGCGGTACGGGACTTCGACCCCGGTTCGGCGGCGCGGCGGGCCTTCCGGGGCATCGAGGCGACACCGTACGACCCGCGCTGGGTGGTGGCGGGGATCTACCGGCCGTACGAGGAGGCGCGCAGCGTCCGGGTGCGGAACGCGGACGGCAGGGAGCGCGGGCTCGGGCTCTCCGGCGAGCTGGTCTTCGAGCTCGACGGGCGGGTGCACGCGCTCCAGGTGGCGGTGGAGGACGACGGCACGCTGTGGGCGGTCTTCGCGGACGCCACCAGTGGGCGGTCCACCTTCCGCTTCCGCTTCCTGCGCCCGCCGGCGCCGGCGGAGGACGGCTCGGTGACGGTGGACCTCAACCGCGCGCTGCTGCCGCCGTGCGCCTTCGTGGACCACTTCATCTGCCCGTTCCCGCCGCCCGGGAACACGCTGGACATCGCCGTGGAGGCGGGGGAGCGGCGGGTGCTGACCGCCTGACCTTCCGTCTTCCGCAATCCGGACGACGGGTGCCCCGGACCGGTGTGTCCGGGGCACCGGTGGGTGCGGCGGTCTTGTGCGCCGGGCCGGGAGGCGGCACCATCGCTGGCGGTGCATGTCAGGGACACATCATCTGACGGCGCCTCACGGGCCTCTCACCCCCCGGGCCCCCTCCGCTTTTCCCAGAAGGATGTGAGGAGCACAGTGAGGATCAAGCGCACCCGTCTGCTCGCCGTCGCCGCCGGACTCGCGGCCGTCACCGCCCTCGGGCTCCCCGGAGCCCAGGCCGCGCCCGCCCCCGGCCCGGCCTCCGCCGCCCAGCTGGCCCGCGCCGAGCGCGCCGTCGACGCCGCCGGGGTCGGCGGCACGGCCTGGTACGTCGACCGGGCCGCCGGTCGGGTCGTCGTCACCGCCGACTCGACCGTCGGCGACGCGGGTCTCGCGAAGCTCCGGGCGGCGGCCGGAAGCGACGCCGGAGCCCTGCGCGTCGAGCGCGACCCCGGCGTCTTCAAGCCCCTCCTCGGCGCGGGCGACGCCATCTACGGCAGCGGCTACCGCTGTTCGCTCGGCTTCAACGTCCGCAGCGGCAGCACGTACTACTTCCTGACCGCCGGCCACTGCGGCAACGTGGTGAAGACCTGGTACACCTCGTCCGCCCAGACCACCCTGATCGGCGCCACCGTCGGCTCCAGCTTCCCGGGCAACGACTACGCCCTGGTGCGCTACGACAACACCTCGCTCGCCCACACCGGCGGCTTCACCGCCGCCGACGCCTACGTCGGCGAGTCCGTCAAGCGGTCCGGCTCCACCACCGGCACCCGCAGCGGCACCGTCACCGGCCTCAACGTCACCGTCCGCTACTCGGGCGGCGGCACGGTGAAGGGCATGATCCAGACCAACGTCTGCGCCGAGCCCGGCGACTCCGGCGGCGCGCTGTACGACGGCACCAAGGCGCTCGGCCTCACCTCCGGCGGCAGCGGCAACTGCTCGACCGGCGGCACCACGTTCTACCAGCCGGTGCCGGAGGCGCTGGCCAAGTACGGGGTCAGCCTCTACTGACCCGCCCGGATCGCCCCCGGCCGGTGCGGCCGGGGGCATCCCCTCCCAAGATCTTGTGAATCACTTCACAAAGGGACTTCCGGCCCCCTCACGAGGGCCTTTCCGCGCCCCTTCTCCCGGGCCGGCGGGTGTCGAATGGAGGAGACGAAGACATCAGGGACCGGTGAAGGAGGCCCGTCATGGAGGCCAAGGAGACGGTGGAAGGACTCGTGGGCCGAGCGCTCGGCGCGCTCGCGGAGTTCGAGACCCTCGACCAGGACCAGGTCGACCACATCGTGAAGAAGGCGTCGCTCGCCGCGCTGGCCGCCCACGGCGAACTGGCCCGCCTCGCCGTCGAGGAGACCGGCCGCGGCCTGTTCGAGGACAAGGCCGTCAAGAACCTCTTCGCCTGCGAGCACGTCACGAACTCGATGGCCGGACTGAAGACCGCCGGAGTGATCCGCCGCGACGAGCTGAGCGGCATCACCGAGATCGCCGAACCCGTCGGCGTCGTCTGCGCGATGACCCCGGTCACCAACCCCACCTCGACGACCGTCTTCAAGGCGCTGATCGCCCTCAAGACCCGCAACCCGATCGTCTTCGCCTTCCACCCCTCCGCCCAGAACTGCTCGGCCGAGGCCGCCCGGATCGTCCGCGACGCGGCCGTCGCCGCCGGCGCGCCCGCCGACTGCGTCCAGTGGATCGAGGAGCCCTCCATGGAGGCCACCGGCCTCCTCATGCGCCACGAGGGCGTCTCCACCATCCTCGCCACCGGCGGCAACGCGATGGTCGAGGCCGCCTACTCCTGCGGCAAGCCCGCCCTCGGCGTCGGCGCCGGCAACGTCCCCGCCTATGTCGCCAAGGACGCGAAGCTCCGGCGGGCGATCCACGACATCGTCCTCTCCAAGGCGTTCGACCACGGCATGATCTGCGCCTCCGAACAGGCCGTCATCCTCGACGAGGAGATCTACGAGGAGGGCGTCGCCGAGTTCCGGCGGCTCGGCGCCCACGTCGTCACCGCCGCCGAGAAGGCCAAGCTGGAGGAGTTCCTCTTCGGCGTCACCGCCCACGGCACGAACTGCGGCGGCGCGAAGCTCAACGCGGCCGTCGTCGGCAGGTCCCCGGTCTGGATCGCCGAACAGGCCGGCTTCGAGGTCCCCGAGGGCACCTCGATCCTCCTCGCCGAGTGCGCCGAGGTCGGCGAGAACGAACCGCTCACCCGCGAGAAGCTCTCCCCGGTCCTCGCCGCCCTCAAGGCCGGCTCCACCGAGCAGGGCATCGAACTGGCCGCCGCCATGGTCGAGTTCCACGGCCTCGGACACAGCGCCGCCGTCCACACCGAGGACGAGGCGCTCGCCGAGGAGTTCGGCCGGCGGGTCAAGGCGATCCGGGTCATCGTCAACGCCCCCTCCACCTTCGGCGGCATCGGCGACGTCTACAACGCCTTCCTCCCCTCCCTCACCCTCGGCTGCGGCTCCTACGGGCACAACTCCGTCTCGAACAACGTCACCGCGGTCGACCTGATCAACGTCAAGCGGATCGGACGGCGCACCACCAACATGCAGTGGTACAAGATCCCGCCGAAGATCTACTTCGAGCGGGGCGCCATCCGCTACCTCGGCGAGATGGAGGGCCTGAAGCGGGTCACGATCGTCACCGACCGGACCATGGGCGAGATCGGCCTCGTCCAGAAGGTCACCGACATCCTGAACGGCCGCCCCGAGCCGGTCGCGATCCAGGTCGTCGACGACGTCGAGCCCAACCCCGCGCTCGCCACCGTCCGGGCCGGCGCCGCCGCCATGCGCGACTTCCGGCCGGACACCATCGTCGCGCTCGGCGGCGGCTCCCCGATGGACGCGGCGAAGATCATGTGGCTGATGTACGAGCGGCCCGAGGTCGAGTTCGCGGACACCAGGGAGAAGTTCTTCGACATCCGCAAGCGGGCCTACCGGTTCCCGAAGCTCGGCGAGAAGGCGAAGCTGGTCGCGATCCCGACCACCTCCGGCACCGGCAGCGAGGTCACCCCCTTCGCCGTCATCTCCGACCCGGAGGCCGCGCAGAAGTACCCGCTCGCCGACTACGCCCTCACCCCGGACGTGGCCATCGTCGACCCGGTGCTCCCGCTGCACCTCCCGCCGACCGTCACCGCCGACTCCGGCTTCGACGCCCTGACCCACGCCACCGAGGCGTACGTCTCGGCCTACGCCAACGACTTCACCGACGGCCAGTGCCTCCAGGCCATCCGGCTGGTCTTCGAGAACCTGGAGACCTGTGTGACGCGGGGCGCGAAGGCGCCCGAGGCCCGCGAGCGGATGCACAACGCGTCCACCATCGCCGGCATGGCCTTCGCCAACGCCTTCCTCGGCCTGGTCCACGCCATGGCCCACACCCTCGGCAACACCTTCCACGTCGCCCACGGCCGCACCAACGCGCTGCTCCTGCCGCACGTCATCCGGCACAACGGCACCGTGACCCACAAGGCCGTGCCGTGGCCCAAGGCCGAGACCTACCGGGCTCCCGAGCGCTACCAGGAGATCGCGCGGATGCTCGGCCTGCCGGCCGCGACCCCGGAGGAGGGCGTGGAGTCCTACGCCCGGGCCGTGGAGGAGCTGCGCGACCGCTGCGGCATCCCGGCCTCCTTCCGGGAGGAGGGCGTCGACGAGGCGGCCTTCCTGGCGGCCCTGCCGCAGCAGGCGATGAACGCCTACGCCGACCAGTGCGCCCCGGCCAACCCGCGGATGCCGATGATCGACGAGATGAAGGAGCTGATGACCCGGGCGTACTACGGCGCGTAGACCCGGACGGTACGCAGGAGGCCCCCGCCGCGGCGGGGGCCTCCTCGCGTCTCCGGGGCGTCAGCTCCTGACCTCGGCCGGCCCCGCGGCGACCGGCTCGCCCTCCGGCTTCCGCTTCAGCGAGGCCAGCACCAGCGTGACCGCCGAGCCGACCACCGCCCAGGCGGAGAGCACCAGCATGGAGGCGGTCATGTCGTTGCCCTTGAAGTACGCGATCGAGCGCGCCGCCCAGGTGCCGGCGCCCGGCGGCAGGGCCGGGCCGATCGCCTTCCAGAACGGCGGCAGCATCGGCGCGGGGAAGGCGCCGCCGGCGCTCGGGTTGCCCAGCACCACCACCAGCAGGATCGCCAGGCCGATGCCGACGATCCCGAAGACCGACTGGAGCGCGAGGGTGGCGGCGCCGACGGCGAAGACGACCAGGGTGCCGAGCCCCCACAGGGCGGCGACGGAGCCCGGCAGGGCGCCCAGGACGGGGCCGACGATGACCGCGCCGCCGAGCCCGCCGAGGACGGAGTAGAGGGCGAGGACGCCGAGCCGGATGATCGCCCGCTCGGGGTTGGCCGGCCGGGAGCCGGCGCTGATGGCGAGGATCGCGGCGCAGATGTAGCCGCCGACGCACCAGCCGACCACCAGGTAGAAGGCGGAGAGCCCGTCGAAGTCCTGCGGCGAGGCGGGGGCCACGTCGACCGTCCGCACCTCCCGCCGCTGCGCCGCCTCGACCTGGGTGAAGATCTTCTCCAGGGCGGAGGAGAGCACGGTGCCGCCGCCGGAGGCGACGAGCAGGGTGTCGGTGCGGCCCGCGGGGTTCACGATCAGGGCCCCGTCGATCTCCCGGTTCAGGATCTGGTCCCGGGCCTCGTCCGCGTCGGCGACCGTCCGCGGGTCGAGCGGGTCGCCGGGCAGCTTCTCCAGCTCGCCCATGAGGGTGGCGGACACCTGGGAGGGCGCGACCACGCCGAACGGCACGTCCGAGGGCTTCGGGTTGTGCAGGGCCCCGACGTACGAGGTGATGAAGAGGAGCTGGAGGGCGAAGACCCCCAGGACGAGCAGGGCGGCTCGGGGGGTGACGGCGCTTTTCAGTTCGTCGACGAGACTCATGCCCCCCAGGCTCCGGGGGAGGGGGTGTTTCCGCAGGTGGGAAGGGGCCGAACGGCTGACGGAGGTCAGGCGTGCGCCGCTTATCGTACGCGCGTTCGAAATGAGCTAGGGTGGTGTGCGGGGGTGGGAACGTCTGTACGAATACCGGTGCGCGGAAGCACCGCCGGAGCAGGAACGCGGGAGGTGCGCCATGACGGGCTTCACCCATCTGCACACCGCCTCGGGCCACTCCCTGCGGTACGGCGCCTCCCACCCCGGCGACCTCGCCGCCCGCGCCGCCGAGCGGGGCATGGACGCCCTCGCGCTGACCGACCGCGACAGCCTCGGCGGCGCCGTCCGCTTCGCCAGGGCGTGCGAGAAGCAGGGCGTCCGCCCGCTCTTCGGCGTGGACCTCGCCCACGAACCCCTGACCGCCCCGGCCGGCTCCGCGGACGGACCCTCCTCCGCCCGCCGGGTGCCCGTGCGCGGCGGCGCCTTCGTCGACGAGTCCGCGCCCCGGGCCGTCTTCCTCGCCCGCTCCCGGGCCGGCTGGGCCTCCCTCTGCGCCCTCGTCACCGCCGCCCACGCCCGCGCCGGGGAGGGCCGGCCCGTGCTGCCCGCCTCCGCCGACCCCGGCACCGGCCTCTTCGTCCTGCTCGGCCCCGACTCCGACGTCGGCCGCGCCCTCGCCGCCGGCCGCCCCGACCGGGCCGCCCGGCTGCTCGCCCCCTGGCGCGAGCGGTACGGCGACGCGCTCCGCCTCGCCGCCGTCGACCACGGGCGCCCCGGCACCGGCCCCGGCTCCCTGCGGCTCGCCGCCCGGACCGTCGGCTTCGCCGCCGAGCAGGGAGTCCCGCCCGTCCTCACCAACGCCGTCCGCTACGCCGACCCCGGCCAGGGCCCGGTCGCCGACGTCCTCGACGCCGCCCGCCGGCTCGTCCCCGTCGACCCCCGCAAGGGCCTCGACAGCGGTGAGGCGTGGCTCAAGGACGCCGCCGCGATGACCGCCGCCGCCGAGCGGATCGTCGAGGCCGCCGGCTTCCGCCCCGACGCCGCCCGCCGACTGCTCGACCGGACCGCCGAGACCGCCGCCGCCTGCCTGGTCGACCCCGAGGACGACCTCGGCATCGGGTCCGCCCACTTCCCCGAGCCGCACCTCGTCGGCGCCGCGCACCGCACCGCCCAGCGCGTCCTCGCCTCCCGGGCCGCCGCCGGCATGGTCCTCAAGGGGTACGAGCGGCGGGGCGCCTACTGGGACCGGATGCACCGCGAGCTCGACATCATCGCCCACCACGGCTTCGCCACCTACTTCCTGACGGTCGCCCAGGTCGTCGACGACGTGAAGGGGATGGGGATCCGGGTGGCCGCCCGCGGCTCCGGCGCCGGCTCCCTCGTCAACCACCTCCTCGGCATCGCCCACGCCGACCCCGTCGAGCACGGCCTGCTCATGGAGCGCTTCCTCTCCAAGCGCCGCACCGCCCTGCCCGACATCGACATCGACGTCGAGTCCGCCCGCCGCCTGGAGGTCTACCGGGCGATCATCGGCCGCTTCGGCGCCGAACGGGTCGCCACCGTCTCCATGCCCGAGACCTACCGGGTCCGCCACGCCGTCCGGGACGTCGGCGCCGCCCTCTCCCTGGACCCGGCCGAGACCGACCGGATCGCCAAGGCGTTCCCGCACATCCGCGCCCGGGACGCCCTCGCCGCCCTCGACGAACTCCCCGAACTGCGCGAACTCGCGGGCGAACGCGAGAAGTTCGGCCGCCTCTGGGAACTGGTCGAAGCGCTCGACGCGCTCCCGCGCGGCATCGCCATGCACCCCTGCGGCGTGCTCCTCTCGGACGCCTCGCTGCTCACCCGCACCCCCGTGATGCCCACCAGCGGCGAGGGCTTCCCGATGTCCCAGTTCGACAAGGACGACGTGGAGGAGCTCGGGCTGCTCAAGCTCGACGTCCTCGGCGTGCGCATGCAGTCCGCGATGGCCCACGCCGTCGCCGAGGTCGAACGGGCCACCGGCACCCGCCCGGACCTCGACGCGGTCCCGGCCGGCGACCCCGACACGTACGCGCTGATCCGCTCCACCGAGACCCTCGGCTGCTTCCAGATCGAGTCCCCGGGCCAGCGCGACCTGGTCGGCCGGCTCCAGCCCGCGACCTTCCACGACCTCGTCGTGGACATCTCGCTCTTCCGCCCGGGCCCGGTCGCCGCCGACATGGTCCGCCCCTTCATCGAGGCCCGGCACGGCCGCGCCCCCGTCCGCTACCCCCACCCCGACCTGGAGGAGTCCCTGAAGGAGACGTACGGCGTGGTCGTCTTCCACGAGCAGATCATCGAGATCGTCCGGATCATGACCGGCTGCGACCGGGCCGAGGCCGACCAGGTGCGGCGCGGGCTCTCGCACCCCGAGTCGCAGGGCCGGATCAGGGCGTGGTTCGCCGAGCTGGCGAAGCGCCGGGGGTACGCGGACGAGGTCGTCGCCCGCACCTGGGAGATCGTCGAGGCGTTCGGCTCGTACGGCTTCTGCAAGGCGCACGCGGTGGCCTTCGCCGTGCCCACCTACCAGTCGGCCTGGCTCAAGGCCCACCACCCGGCCGCCTTCTACGCCGGGCTGCTCACCCACGACCCCGGCATGTACCCCAAGCGGCTGCTGCTCGCCGACGCCCGGCGGCGCGGGGTGCCGGTGCTGCCGCTGGACGTGAACCGGTCGGCGGTCGCCCACCGTATCGAACTGGTGTCCGACGAGCCTCCGGTGTGGGGGCTCCGGCTCGGCCTCACCGACGTCCACGGCATCAGCGCGGCCGAGTCCGCCCGCATCGCCACCGGACAGCCCTACGCCTCCCTCCTCGACTTCTGGGAACGGGCCCGCCCCGGCAAACCCGTCGCCGAACGCCTCGCCCAGGTCGGCGCCCTCGACGCCTTCGGCGCCAACCGCCGCGACCTCCTCCTGCACCTCACCGAACTCCACCGCACCCAGCGCGGCGCCGCCTCCTACGGCGGACAGCTCCCGCTCGCCCAGGGCCGCAAGACCGCGCCCGTCGGCCTGCCGGACCTCGACGAGTCGGAGCGCCTCAGCGCCGAACTCGGCGTCCTCGGCATGGACGCCTCCCGCCACCTCATGGGCGACCACCACGCCTTCCTCCGCGAACTCGGCGCCGTCTCCGCCGAGCGGCTGCGCTCCGCCGTCCACGGCCAGACCGTCCTGGTCGCGGGCGCCAAGGCCGCCACCCAGACCCCGCCGATCCGCTCCGGGAAACGCGTCATCTTCACCACCCTCGACGACGGCACCGGCCTGGTCGACCTCGCCTTCTTCGACGACGCCCACGAGCGCTGCGCCCACACCGTCTTCCACTCCTGGCTGCTCCTGGTCAGGGGCGTGGTGCAGCGGCGCGGCCCGCGCAGCGTCAGCGTCGTCGGCTCCGCCGCCTGGAACCTCGCCGACCTCGCCGAACTCCGGGCCTCCGGCGGCCTGGACGCGGTGGGGGAGCGGCTCGCGGAGGAGGCGGCCGTCCCCGCGGAGAGCACCGACAGCGGCCGCCGCATCCGGATGGGGACCGGCTACGAGATGAACCCCTGGGCCGACCTCAAGCCCGCCGGGGAGGGCGCCGCCACCCCGGCGCGGAAGCTCTGGCACAGCAGCCCGGGGAGCGCCGGATGATCCTCTGCGTACGGTTCCGCCAGGAGACGCCGGAACCGCTCTTCCCCCGACTGGTCGACCTGCTCGGCGAGTTCACCCCCGTCGTGGAGGCCGCCCCGCCGCACGAGGCGCTCGCCGACGTGCGCGGCGCGCTGCGCTACTTCGACCGCACCCCCGCCGAACTCGCCGCCGTGATCCGCGTCCGGGCCCTCGCCCTGTACGGCGCCGACTGCGTCATCGGCGCCGGGCCCAACCCGATGCTGGCCCGGATGGCCGCCCGCGAGGCCCGCCCCGGCCTCACCCTCACCGTCGACGACCCGGCGGCCTTCCTGCGCGACCGCCCCGTCGTCGCGCTCGACGGCGTCGGCCGCACCACCGCCCGCACCCTCTGCGGCTACGGGCTCGACTCCGTGGGCCGGGTCGCCGACGCCCCGCTCGCCGTGCTCCAGCGGCTCGTCGGCGCCAAGGCCGGCCGCGAGCTGTGGGAGCGGGCCCGGGGCATCGACCGCACCCCCGTCGTCCCGAACGCCGCCGCCCGGTCGCTGGCCGCCGAGCGCTCCTTCCCGTACGACGAACTCGACCGCGCGGAACAGCGCCGCGCCCTGCTCTCGCTCGCCACCGAGCTGGGCACCCGGCTGCGCGCCGACTCCCAGGTCTGCCGGTCCCTCGCGCTCACCGTGCGGTACGCCGACCGGAGCACCACCAGCCGGAGCCGCACCCTGCCCGAACCGACCGCCCACGGCGCGGCGCTCACCGCCCTCGCCTACGCGCTCCACGACTCCCTCGGCCTCCAGCGGGCCCGGGTGCGGGGCGTCGCGCTGCGCGCCGAGGGCCTGGGACCCGCCGAACGGGCCGCGCACCAGCTCACCTTCGACCCGGCGGACGAGAAGGCCCGGCGGATCGAGGCGGTGGCCGACCGGGCCCGCGCGAAGTTCGGGCCGCGGGCGATCCTGCCGGGCTCCCTGGCGGCCTGAACCTCCGCCGTACGGGCGACCGCTGACGGCGCGACAGGTTTTACCGACGCGTAACTTCCCAGCCGGTAACACCCGTGCGTAACGTGGCCGGAAGAGCATCCCCACTTGTGGTCCGGACCGCAGGGCACACCACCCCCACCTCCCTTGAGCCGCAAGGAGATCGCCCGATGCTGCCCTGGAAACACCTCGCCAGAGCGCTGTCCGTCCTGCTCCTGACGGTCGCCGCCGTGCTCGCCCCCACCGCCGCCGCCCAGGCCGCCGAGCCGAACCGTGGCTGGAACGACTGGAGCTGCAAGCCCTCCGCCGCCCACCCCCGCCCGGTCGTCCTCGTCCACGGAACCCTCGGGAACTCGATCGACAACTGGCTCGCCCTCGCCCCCTACCTGGTGAACCGGGGCTACTGCGTCTACTCGCTCGACTACGGGCAGCTGCCGAACGTGCCCTTCTTCCACGGCCTCGGCCCCATCGAGCGGTCCGCCGGCCAGCTCGACGCCTTCGTCGACCGGGTCCTCGCCGCCACCGGCGCCCCCGAGGCCGACCTCGTCGGCCACTCGCAGGGCGGCATGATGCCCCGCTGGTACCTCAAGTTCCTCGGCGGGGCCGAGAAGGTGAACGCGCTCGTCGGCATCGCCCCCGACAACCACGGCACCACCCTGCTCGGCCTCACGAAGCTGCTGCCGTACTTCCCCGGCGCCGAGGACCTCATCAAGGCGAACACCCCGGGCCTCGCCGACCAGATCGCCGGCTCCGCCTTCCTGACCAGGCTCAACGAGGGCGGCGACACCGTGCCCGGCGTCCGCTACCACGTCATCGCGACCCAGTACGACCAGGTCGTCACCCCGTACCGCTCGCAGTTCCTCTCGGGGCCGAACGTCACCAACGTCCTGCTCCAGGACAAGTGCGCCCTCGACCTCTCCGAGCACGTGACCATCGGCACGGTGGACCGGATCGCCTTCCACGAGGTGGCCAACGCCCTCGACCCGGCCCACGCCACCCCGACCACCTGCCTGTCGGTGATCGGCTAGCCCGGCACCCGCTAGCGGGTACGCCGCCGGGTCGCCCGGAACAGCACCGCCGCGCCGGCCGCCAGCACACCGGCACCGCCCAGCGCGAGGTACGGCGTGGCCCCGCCCCCACCGGTCTCGGCCAGCTCGACGGCCGCACCGGCGGGGGCGGGGGCCGGAGCCGGGGCGTCGGACGCGGGGGCGGCCGGGACGGGGGCCGCGGTGCTCGGCGCCGCGGAGGCCGTAGCCGTGTGCGCGTGCGTGTGGGCAGGCGCGGCCGTGGGCGTCGACGCGGCCGTGGGCGCCGGCGCGGCCGTGGGCGCCGGGGCCGTCGTGCCCCCGCCCGTCTGCTCCTGGTTCTCCCGCTCCCCGCCGAAGACCACGTCGGAGCAGGTGTAGAACGCCTCGGGGGAGTCGGACCGCTGCCAGATCGAGTAGATCAGGTGGCGGCCCGACTTCTCCGGCACCGTCCCCTCGAAGACGTAGTCGCCGCCCCGCATCCCCGGGTCGGTCACCGTCAGGAACGGCCGCTCCTCCAGGTCCGACCACCTCAGCGGCGCGGACGGGTCGTAGCCGTCCTTCGTCACGTACAGCGCGAACGTGCCCCTGTGCGGCGCCGTCCCCTGGTAGCGGAAGATGTGCTTCCCGGGCGTCAGCGGCGACGACGGCCAGTCCGCCCGGGGCAGGTCCAGGCCGCGGTACTTGTCGTTGCCCGCGCTGCACAGCTTCCCGTCCGGGATCAGGTCCCGGTGCCGGCCGGCCGCGTCCGCGATGTTCACCGCGTTCCAGTCGTAGAACGCCTGCGGCCCGCTCGCCGCCACCGCCGCCCGGCACGCCGCCGACGACGGCGACTCGGGCCCCTCCGCGTAACAGGCCGCGACCCGGCTCACCGGGTCCGTCATCGAACCGTGCGCGAAGGCGGGCGCGCCGGCGAACCCGGCGAGGACCAGAGCGGTGCCGGCGACCGCGGCCGTACGACGAGACGTCATGGGGGGACACTCCTGGGACGAGGGTGGGGTGTGGGGGGTGACCCGCACGCTAGCCCCCGGAATCGCCCAGGAAGGCCCCGGAGAAGGGGAGAAGGCGATTCTTAGGGCCGCTTTAAGGCGCACGAAAGAGCCGCCTCAGGAAGCGGAGCCGGCCCGCCTCAGCCCGCCGGCCGGTACCGCCGCTCCGGCCGGCCCGTGCCCCCGTAGCGGAGGGTCACCTCGGCGCGGCCCGTGGCCGCGAAGTGCTCCAGATAGCGCCGGGCGCTGACCCGGGAGAGCGAGCCCGCCTCCGCGCACTCCGTCGCCGACAGGCCCTCGGGATGGGCGCGCAGGATGCCCTCCACCAGCTCCGCCGTGTGCGCCGCGAGCCCCTTCGGCAGCTCGCGGGAGCCGCGCGGACGGGTGCCGAAGATCTGGTCCACGTCCTCCTGCCGCGCCTCGTCCAGACCGTCCAGCCGGCTCCGCAGCGAGGCCACGTGCCGCAGCTGCTCGTGGAGCGCCGCCTGGTTGAAGGGCTTGATCAGATAGTGCAGGGCCCCGGCCCGCAGCGCCGCCCGGACCATGCCCGCGTCCCGCGCCGCCGTGATGAAGAGCGCGTCCGTCGCCAGACCGGCCCCCCGCAGCTCGCGCAGCACCCCGATGCCGTCCATGTCCGGCAGGAAGATGTCGAGCAGCAGCAGGTCGGGACGGAGCCGGTGGGCGGCGCGCAGCGCCTCCGCGCCGGTGTGCGCGACACCGACGACGGAGAAGCCCGGCACGGCCGACACATAGCGGCTGTGCAGCTTGGCCACCATGAAGTCGTCGTCGACCACCAGCACCTTCGTCACGCCGGACACGGTAGGTCGCGACCACAAGGACCACAACGTCCGTTGGTTGCGGAAGCGCGACAGCTTCCTCACGCGCGGGCAACATGTGGCCCACTTCACCCGTCCCGGGCCCGCCCGGGAACCCACCCCCAACCACCGAGAGGCGGCCTCGTGCGTCTTCGCACCCCCTTCGCCCTGCTCGGGGCGGCGCTGCTGGTGCTCGTGGGGCCGCCGCTGCTCACCCCGGGCAGCGGCTCCGGCACCGGCACCGACATACCCGGCCTGCGGTTCATGGTCCCCAACACGCCCGGCGGCGGCTACGACATCACCGCCCGCACGGCGGCGAAGAACGCCGAGGAAGCCGGTCTCACCGGCGACATCGAGGTCTTCAACCTGCCCGGCGCGGGCGGCACCGTCGGCCTCACCCGGCTCGTCGGCGAACGCGGCGACGGCCGCGTCGCCATGTCGATGGGGCTCGGCGTCGTCGGCGCCGTCCACACCAACAAGACCCCCCGCACCCTCGCCGACACCACCCCGATCGCCCGGCTCACCGAGGAGCAGGACATCGTCGTGGTCTCCAAGGACTCCCCGTACACCACCCTCCAGGAGCTGCTCGCGGCCTGGAAGAAGGACCCCGGCAAACTGCCCGTCGGCGGCGGCTCCTCGCCCGGCGGCCCCGACCACCTCGCGCCGATGCTGATGGCCCAGGCCGCCGGCATCCCGCCGAAGGACGTCAACTACATCCCCTTCGACGGCGGCGGCGAACTCCTCGCCTCCATCCTCGGCTCCAAGGTCGCCTTCGGCGTCTCCGGCGTCGGCGAGTACCTCGACCAGATCAAGGCCGGCGAGCTGCGGCTGCTCGCCGTCACCGGCGCCGAGCGGGTCCCCGGCCTCGACGCCCCCACCCTGCGCGAGGCCGGCCTCGACACCGAGTTCACCAACTGGCGCGGCATCGTCGCCCCGCCCGGGCTCACCGACGCCGAGCGGGACCGGCTGGTCACCCTCGTCACGAAGCTGCACGACTCGCCCCAGTGGCGCGAGTCCCTGAAGACCCACGGCTGGACCGACGCCTTCCTGCCCGGCGAGGAGTTCGGCGCCTTCCTGACCGCGCAGAACACCCGCGTCGACACGGTGCTGAAGGAGCTCGGACTGTGACCACCCCCACCTCCTCCCGGCTGCGCGACCGCTCCGAACTCGGCGTCAGCGCCCTGCTGCTCCTCCTCGGCGTCCTCGTCCTCACCGACGCCCTCACCCTCGACGTCGACGTCACCGCCCGCGGCCCCGTCGGCCCCGCCACCGTCCCCCTCGTGGTCGGCTGCGGCCTCCTCGTCGTCGCCGTCCTGCTCGCCCTCGACGTGCTCCGCGGCGGCCGCGGCGAGGCCGAGGGCGGCGAGGACATCGACCTCGACGCCCCGGCCGACTGGCGCACCGTCCTGCTGCTCGTCGGCGTCTTCCTCGGCTTCGCCGTCCTCATCGGCCCGCTGGGCTTCCCGGTCTCCGGCGCCCTCCTCTTCTGGGGCGCGGCCTACGCCCTCGGCAGCCGCCACCCCGCCCGCGACCCGCTGATCGCGGCCGTCCTCTCCCTCCTCACCTACGGCGTCTTCGACCGCCTGCTGGGCGTTCCGCTGCCCGGCGGGCCGCTGATGGGAGTGCTCTGACCCATGGAATCCCTGACCTCCCTGATGGACGGCTTCGGGACCGCCCTCACCCCGGTCAACCTGCTGTGGGCCGCCGTCGGCGTGCTCCTCGGCACCGCGATCGGCGTGCTGCCCGGCATCGGCCCCGCCATGGCCGTCGCCCTGCTGCTCCCGGTGACCTACGGCCTCGAACCGACCGGCGCGTTCATCATGTTCGCCGGCATCTACTACGGCGCCATGTTCGGCGGCTCCACCACCTCGATCCTGCTGAACACCCCGGGCGAGAGCGCGGCCGTCGTCGCCGCCCTGGAGGGCCATCCGATGGCCCGGGCGGGGCGCGGCGCGCAGGCGCTCGCCGCCGCCGCGATCGGCCACTTCACCGGCGGCATGATCGGCACGATCCTGCTGGTCGCCCTCGCCCCGGCGGTCGCCGCCCTCGCCGTCGGCATCGGCGCGCCCGACTACTTCGCCCTGATGGTCCTCGCCTTCATCGCGGTGACCTCGGTCCTCGGCTCCTCCCGGGTCCGCGGGATCGCCTCCCTGCTCATCGGCCTCACCCTCGGCCTGGTCGGCCTCGACCAGCTCACCGGCCAGCAGCGGCTCACCTTCGGCTCGCTCCAGCTCGCCGACGGCATCGACGTCGTCATCGTCGCCGTCGGCCTCTTCGCCATCGGCGAGGCCCTGTGGGTCGCCGCCCATCTGCGCCGCACGGCCGGCCGGCCGGTCCCGGTGGGCCGCCCCTGGCTGGGCCGCGAGGACGTGCGGCGGACCTGGAAGCCGTGGCTGCGCGGCCCGTTCATCGGCTTCCCGTTCGGCGCCGTCCCGGCCGGCGGCGCCGAGATCCCGACCTTCCTGTCGTACGTCACGGAGAAGCGGCTCTCGAAGCACCCTGAGCAGTTCGGGAAGGGCGCCATCGAGGGCGTCGCCGGACCCGAGTCGGCCGCCTCCGCCTCCGCCGCCGGCACCCTCGTCTCCATGCTGACGCTCGGGCTGCCGACGACCGCGGTCGCCGCGGTGATGCTCGCCGCCTTCCAGCAGTACGGCATCCAGCCGGGACCGCTGCTCTTCGAGCGGGAGCCCGAGCTGGTGTGGGGCCTGATCGCCTCGCTCTTCGTCGGCATGGTCCTGCTGCTCGCGCTCAACCTGCCGCTCGCGCCCGTCTGGGCGAAGCTGCTGCGCATCCCGCGTCCGTACCTCTACGCCGGCATCCTGTTCTTCGCCGCCGTCGGCGCGTACGCGGTCGGCGGCGAGGCCCTCGACCTGGTCGTCCTCCTGGTGGTCGGCCTCCTCGGCCTCGGCATGCGCCGCTACGGCCTGCCGGTGCTGCCGGCGGTCATCGGCGTCATCCTCGGCCCGGCCGCCGAGCAGCAGCTCCGCCGCGCCCTGCAGATCAGCGACGGCTCCGTCACCGGCCTGGTGAACACCCCGTTCTCGGTGACCGTCTACGCGGTCGTGCTGCTCCTGCTCGGGTGGCCGCTGCTGCGGAAGGCGGTGACCCGCCGCCGTACCGCCGCCTGACCCGTTCCGGGGCGTACGACGGTACGACGATCGGGGTGACGTCGGGCCCAACGCGCCGATGAAGGAGTGAGTTTCGGACAACGGGCGACCGGATCCGGTATCCCTGGCGGGCGAAGTCTCCCCCCACCCCCGAAGGGACACCCATGCGCGTCCGACTCGCCCTCGCCGCCACCGCGCTCCTCGCCGCGGCCGCCGCCCCCCTCGCCCACGCGGGCGGGGCGGACGGCCGTACGGCCGACCCGGCCGCACGTCACGCGAACCTCCTCACGGTCGACTCGGCCGGACTCCTCGGCGCCGACGGCTCGGTCACCCTCTCCGGCACCTACCGCTGCCTCGACGACAGCGCCGGCCCCGTCTTCGTCAGCTCCACCCTCCGCCAGCAGGACCGTTCCGTCGGCATCGGCGGCACCCGCGCCGTCTGCGACGGCCTGCTCCGCACCTGGACCAACACCGCGGTCGTGAAGGAACCCGCCTACCAGCCGGGCGAGGCCGGCGTCGAGGCCACCCTCATGCAGCTCACCCCCCAGGGCGACCTCGGCCTCCCCACCCCCGGCTTCCTCGCCATGGAGGACGCCCGCGTCACCCTGAACTAGCCGTCCAGGAGGGCCACCAGACCCCTGCGGCCCAGTCGTTCCAGCTCGTCGAGGGCGGCCACGGCCCGCTCGGCCGCCTCCGGATCGGAGACGGCCAGACCGCTCGCCGCGAACTCGTCCTCGTCGAGCCGGAGCACCTCGCTGCCGTCCGCCGACACCCACAGGTCCAGGTCCAGGTCCTCGACCGTCACCCCGGCCGCCCCGAACTCGGCCGGCCGGGTGATGTCGCAGTACCAGCCCTTGAGCCCGCCCTCCGCCGACCACACCTCCTTCACGGAGAACCAGCGGTCGGACCAGTAGTGCTCGACGAAGACGTCACCCGGCTCGAAGCGCACGAAGCCGAAGTCCCGCACCCCCTCCGCCGCCCACGGCGCCCGCACCGAGCGCCGCGTCGCCGTCTCCGCCAGCACCTCGGCGGGATAGCGGATCTTCAGCCGCCCCGCCTTCCACAGCGCCACCTCAACCGAGCGCCCGGACATAGCGCACCTCCGTCGCCCCGATCGCGTACCCGAACCACTCGTTGATCGCCAGCATCGGCCCGTTCCCCGCGTCGTTCCCGGTGAACGCCTCCACACAGCCGGCCGCCCGCGCCCGGTGCAGCGACGCGTTCTTGGCGAGCTTGGCGAGCCCGCGGCCGCGGAAGTCCGGGGCCGTCCCCGTCATCCCCGTCGCGTACCGGCCGAGGCCGTCGGTCCGCGCCGCGCTGAACGCGGCCGGCACCCCGTCCACCACCGCCACCATCGTCAGCGCCCGGTCGAACAGCGGGTGGTTCCAGGTGGTCTCCAGCCAGTGGTCGTAGTCGTCCAGCTCCGTCCCCACGTCCCCCGGCTCGTCGGCGGTGGTCACCGCGTCCAGCTCGAAGAGCGGCCGCGGGTCGGCCGCGAACTCCTCGGCCGTCAGCAGCCGGACACCGGCCGGCGGCGCCTGGAGCGGCGGCAGCCCCGCCGTCAGGTCGAGTCGCAGGAAGTGCGCGGTACGGCTCGCCGTGTCCCCCCGCCGCTCGGCGTAGGCACGGTTCGACGGCTCGTCCATGGCCCAGCCGTACAGCACCGTCGCGCCCCGCTCGGCCAGGTACTCCTCGGCCGTGCGCACCAGGAGCGTCCCCGCGCCGAGCCCCTGGCGGTCCGGGTGCACGTACACGTTGAGGTAGCCGACCCCCGGTCGCGGGGCGTCGTGGGCGATGCCCACCTGGGCCGTCCCGATCACCTCCCCGTCCTCCGTCACGGCGACGAGCGGCCGGGAGTGGGCCTCGGGATGGGCGTGCGCCCAGTCGAAGGCCACCTGCTCCGCGGTGGCCAGCATGAAGGGGACGGCCGCGCGCCGGACGCGGGCGAAGCCCTCGGCGTCCTCGGGCCGTACGTCACGGACGATGACAGTCATGGGGCCGCACGCTACGGCCGGGGCCGCGCCGCCGCCTCCCATTTTCCGGCGGGGTGGGGGCAGAATCGGGCGGGTGACACTGACACTCGCCGTGGACCACCAGTCCACCACCGCCCCCTACGAACAGCTGCGTGCCCAGATCTCGGAGCGCGCCCGGTCGGGCCGACTGCCGGTCGGCTACAAGCTGCCCACGGTCCGGGGACTCGCGGAGCAGCTGGGGCTCGCCGCGAACACGGTCGCCAAGGCGTACAAGGCGCTGGAGTCCGACGGGGTCATCGAGACCCGGGGCCGGCACGGCACCTTCGTCGCGGCGGCCGGTGACGCCGCCAGCCGCAGGGCCGCCTCCGCGGCCGCACAGTACGCCGAGGAGGCGTACCGCCTGGGACTCACCCGGGACGAGGCCGAGGCCGCCGTACGCGACGCGCTGAGGGCCGCGTACGACTCCGAGTGACGGCGGACGGTCCGCCGGCGGCGGCTGCCCCGGCGGACCGTGCCCTCACAGATACAGCCCGGCGGCCGGCGTGCGCTGGTCCGGGAGCTCGGCGGGGGAGGCGCCGCGCCGCAGCGCGTACAGCTCGGCCAGCGTGGCGCCGTCCGCCGGCACCCCGTCCTCGCGGCCCAGCCACGCCACCGACTCGGCCCGGCTGAGCGGCCCGACCTCGATCCGCGCCAGGCAGCGGCCGGGGCGCACGATGGCCGGGTGCAGCCGCTCCAGGTCCTCGTTGGTGGTGAGCCCCACCAGCACCTTGCGGCCCTGCCCGAGCAGACCGTCCGTCAGGTTGAGCAGCCGCGACAGCGCCTGGCCGGTGGCCTCCTTCGCGCCGCCGCGGATCAGCTCGTCGCAGTCCTCCAGGAGCAGCAGCCGCCACCGCTCCTTCTCGGTGCCGTCGTCCTCCCCGATGGCGATGTCCATCAGATACCCGATGTCGTTGAAGAGCCGCTCGGGGTCGAGCACGCAGTCCACCTGGCACCACTCCTGCCAGGACCGGGCGAGGGTGCGCAGCGCGGAGGTCTTCCCGGTGCCGGGCGGGCCGTGCAGCAGCAGGAGCCGTCCGGTGACGTCCTCCGGCGTCAGCTTCATCAGCCGGTCCATCGCGTCGGCCACCGACGCCGTGTAGTTGGGGCGGGCCTCGTCCCAGGTGTCGGCGCTGATCCGGCGGGTCGTCCGGCGCGGGCCGCGCTGCGGCGCCAGGTACCAGAAGCCCATGGTGACGTCCTCGGGCTCCGGCTCGGGCTCGTCCTTGGCGCCGTCGGTGGCCTCGGCGAGCACCCGGGCGGCCAGCTCGGCGTCGGTCGCCGTGACGGTGACGTCGGCGCGGTGCTTCCAGCGGGAGGCGAGGATCGTCCACCCCTCGCCCTCGGCCAGCACCGCGCTGCGGTCCTCCTCCTTGGACCCCCACAGCACCCGGGCGCCGGGCGGCAGCAGGGTCGCGTCGGGCCGGGCCCGGTCCAGCGTGAGGCCGTGCGCGTGCGGCTGCGCCCCGGTGGCGAACCGGTCGAGGAAGAGCGCGTCCATCACGTCGCTCGGCGAGTCGCTGTCGTCGAGGTTGACCACGACCGGCAGCGCCTCGTGCGGCCCGGACGGTACGGCGGGGGTCTCTGGCATGCCGCCATGATCCGCCAACCGGCCGGGCCGCGCACCGGGTTTTGCCGGGGTCAGATCCAGTGTCCGCGCACCGCGCCGCGGGCCCGGCGGGCGAGCGCGTACCCCTTCGTCAGGGCCCGGTCGACGGCGAAGTCCCGGGCGAGGGCGGTCCCTTCGAGGAGCCGGCCGAACTGCTCGACGGTGGTGGAGCGGCGCACGGTCACCCGCTCCAGGGCGTACGGCCCCTGGCGGCGGCGCGCGAGCCCGTTCCCGACCGCGAGCGCCTGCCCGAAGCCGGCCTGCCGGACGGCGGCGCGCACCCGCCGGCTGGAGTAGCCGTACGGGTAGGCGAAGGAGTCCGGCGCGGTGCCGAGCTCCTCGCCGATCAGCTCCCGGCAGCGCAGCGCCTCGAAGCGCAGCCGCCGCGCGTCGAGCTGGTCCAGCTGCGGGTGGCTGTGGCTGTGCCCGCCGATCTCGGTTCCGGCGGCGGCCAGTTCGTGCACCTGTCCCCAGGAGAGCATGGTGTCGAGGGCGCCGCCGGTGGCGTGCCGGCCGGGCAGCCAGCCGCTGGTGACGAAGACGGTGGAGGTGAAGGAGTGCCGGGCGAGCACCGGCAGGGCGTACCGGTGCACGCCCTCGTAGCCGTCGTCGAAGGTGACGAGCACGGGCCGCGCGGGCAGCTCCGCGCCGGTCCGCCACGCGGCGGCGAGCGCGGCGGTGGTGACCGGCGTGAAGCCCCGCTGCGCCACCAGGTCCATCTGCGCGGCGAAGGCGTCGGGCGTCACGGACAGCCCGAGCGTCGCGGGCGCCGGGTCGGGCGCGACGGCGTGGTACATGAGGATCGGCACGGGGGCGGGCGTCCCCTGCCGTCCCAGGGCCGCGGGGTGCGCGGGGTGGGCGCTCACGCCGCCGCCCCCTTCTTCTCCGGCTGCTCCGGGGCGGCGGTCTCCTGGGGTACGCCCTCCGGGGTGATCGGGCCCCAGGAGAAGGCGGGGGAGCCGCCGCGGCGGGCGCGGAGGGTGCCGAGGGCGTAGCCGCCGGCGGCGAGCGCCACGCCCGTGACGATGGCCCCGGCCCGGCCGGCGCCGCCCGGCCGGCCGAGCAGGGTGTCCCGCACCCCGCGCAGCACCCCGGCGGGCAGGACCCGGCTGGTGTAGCGCCGCTCGGACTCCAGGCCCTTGCCCGCGCCGACGCTCTGGGCGACGAGCGCCTTGGAGAGGCCCTCGGCGTAGACGCGGGTGCGGAAGTAGGCGAAGCGCTCGCGGACGGCGGGCACCTTGTGGTGGATGACCGCGCGGTCGTCGATGAGCAGGACCGCGCCCGGCACCGCGTTCGCGAGCCGGATGCACAGCTCGGTCTCCTCGCAGCCGAGCGGCCGCCGGTCGCCGTCGCGTCCGATGCCGGTGGCGAAGCCGCCCGCCGCGTCGAAGGCGGAGCGCCGGAAGGAGGCGTTGCCGCCGAGCACGTTGCGGACCCGTACCCGGCCGGGGGGCAGCCCCCGGTACGTACAGCCGACGACCCAGTCGAACTCCTCGGGGAACCAGACGGGGCGGCGGCCGGAGGCCCAGGCGGGCAGGGTGCGACCGCCGACGGCGACGACCGCCGGGTCCGTGTAGCCGGCGGCGAGGTGGTGGAGCCAGTCGTGCTCGGCCACGGCGTCGTCGTCGAGGAAGGCGACGACGTCGCCGCGGGCGGCGGCGATGCCGGTGTTGCGGCCGGCGGAGAGGCCGCGGGGGCCCGCGTTGGCGAGCACCCGTACCTCCCCGGTCCGCCGCGCGTCCGCGAACTCCTCGGTGAGCCGGTCCAGGAGCCGCTCGTTGTGGTCGACGACGAGCAGGGTCTCCAGCGGGGCCAGCGACTGTTTCCGGACGGAGTCGACGGCGGCGAGGATGTCCCCCCACCGCTCCTCCGTGTAGACGCAGATCACCACCGAGAAGCGGGGCGGGGCCGGGCGGTCGCTCAAGACACCTCTCCCCGGGGGACGTTGACCGAGAACGCGGCGGGCCGGCGGAGCGCCCGGGCGGCCCTGGGGACGCGCTTCTCGCGGAGGATCACCTTGAGGACCCGGATGCCGTCGCGGACCGCGTTGAGGTTGCTGACGCCGTGGATCCGCAGGTACTCGTGGCTCGGGACCTCCTGCACCTTCAGGCCGGCCTTGACGACCCGGATGTTGATGAGGGTCTCGATCTCGAAGCCGGTGCAGTCGAGGACGATCTTGTCGAGGCAATGTCGCCAGAAGGCGTTGTAGCCGTAGCAGAGGTCGGTGTAGCGGGCGCCGAACTTCCGGTTGACGAGGGCGCAGAGGGCCCAGTTGCCCAGCCGGCGGATCCCGGTCATGTCGTCGGTGCCGCCGCCGTTGGCGAAGCGCGAGCCCTTGGCGAAGTCGGCGCCGCCGACCAGGGCGGAGACGTAGGAGACGATCTCCTGGCCGTCGGCCGAGCCGTCGGCGTCGACCATGACGATGATGTCGCCGGTGCAGGCGGCGAAGCCACTGATCAGGGCGTCGCCCTTGCCCTTGCCGACCTGTTTGACGACCTTCACGTCGGGGCGCAGTTCACGGGCGACCTCGACGGTGTTGTCCGTCGAATTTCCGTCGACGAGGACGACTTCGTGAATCCATTCCGGCAGCGACTTGAACACGTACGGAAGATTTTCCGCCTCATTCATCGCGGGAATGACGACGCTCACCGGTGGAGTGATCGCCAGATGGGACGTGATGGCCCGGTACTGGGCCGCTATTCGACTCGGCTCGGTGAATTCTTGGCCCGTGACGGCCGGGCGCAGGAACGAGCTCATGGTCGGTTTCCCTCTCGTCCGGTGGGCCGCCCACCCCTGGGCGGCCCGGTCGTGTGTCCGGTTCGAAAGGGGGGTTCTCGCCCTCCCCGCACGGAAGCGATCTCCTTGCGGGATCGGCGAGTTGGCATGACTGGCCGCGCGGTACCCGCGACTCGGCGCATGGACGCGCACCGAGCACGGCACCCCCCTACCGCGCCCCGCTCCGGTGTCGCCGGGCCTTACGCGCTCTCCCCTGAGCGCCTTGCCGATGAACCGATGCGGGTGAGATGTACGACGGTATTGATGAATGGGACTGTATGGCAAGTCCCGCTTGTACGGCCCGGTTTCTGGCACTTTGGCGAACGATCGGTGGCCGGAAGCGCTGTCTTCTCGATCGGATTTGATCAATCCGTTTTCCTGGTGGGGAGGGTGGGGATCCGCCGCACTCCTGGGTGGCGTCGTGCGGTTGTGCCGTGATCCCGTTCGATCGAGAAACGGGACGGGAGCGTCCGGTTCCTCAGGTGGCTGAAAACCGCCGCCTCCTGAGAGGTGCTCACCTGTGCTTCCGGAGCGAGTTTTGACATGAACACTTCCGGAGCGGCGGATCCGATGCTACTTCCTGGTAGCGCAGAGATCCTGCTCCAGGGAGGTTCCATGAAACTGTCGCGATTCGCGGCCTTCGCGTCCTCGCTCCTGCTCGGTTCCGTCCTCGCCCTGACCGGGGCGGGGGCCGCGCAGGCCGCAGAGAGCGCCGGACTCGACTACGTGGCCCTCGGCGACTCGTACTCCTCCGGCGTCGGCGCCGGCAGCTACGACAGCGCCAGCGGCGACTGCAAGCGCTCCACCAAGGCGTACCCGCGCCTCTGGGCCAACGCCAACGCCCCCTCCTCCTTCGCCTTCACCGCCTGTTCCGGCGCCGTCACCACCGACGTCACCACCAAGCAGCTCGCGCCGCTCTCCTCCGCGACCGACCTCGTCTCGATCACCGTCGGCGGCAACGACGCCGGATTCGCCGACGTCATGACGACCTGTGTGCTCCAGTCGGAGAGCACCTGCGTCAGCCGGGTGAACCAGGCGAAGGCGTACGTGGACTCCACCCTGCCCGCCCGCCTCGACGCCGTGTACGACGCCATCCGCGCCAAGGCCCCGGCCGCCCGGGTCGTCGTCCTCGGCTACCCGCGCTTCTACCAGCTGAACGGCAGCTGCGTCGCCGGCCTCAGCGAGACCGAGCGCGCCGCCATCAACAGCGGCTCCGACTACCTCAACGCCGCCGTCGCCAAGCGCGCCGCCGACCACGGCTTCACCTTCGCCAGTGTCGTCCCGGCCTTCACCGGCCACGAGATCTGCTCCGGCTCGTCCTGGCTGCACAGCCTCAACTGGCTCAGCATCGGCGACTCCTACCACCCGACGGCCACCGGCCAGTCGAGCGGCTACCTGCCCACCTTCAGGAACGCGGCGTAGCGGCGGGTCCCCCGTCCTCCGCACCCGTACCCGCGGCGCCGGGAACGGCAGGAGCGGTGCTCGACGCCCCGCCCCCGCCCGGACCGGCGCCCCGATCCCCGTCCCTGACGGCCTGCCAGACCAGCGCCGCCACGATGACCAGCAGCCCGGCGATCCCGGCGGCGATCACCGCCCGCCTGCCGGGCCCGCGCCGCCGCGCACCGTCGCCCGCGCGCTCCTCCGTGCGCGCCCCGCGCACACCACCCGGACCGTCGTGCTCCCGATCCTCCGGACGCTCCGGGCCGCGCCCCGGCGCCCGGCCGGCCCGCACCTCCCCGCGCGGCGCCTCCCCGGCCCCGGCCACCCGCTCCAGCTCCCGTACGGCCCCGGCCCGCACCCCCGCGTCCCGGTCCGCCAGCCCCGCCGCCACCGGCGCCAGCGGCCCCGACCGCGGATCGGCGACCATCCCGCCGAGCAGCGCGCCCAGCGGCCGCAGGTCCCCCTCGGGCCCGGGCGGCGGCGCGTCGGGCGCGGCGTCCCGTGCCGAGGTCCCGGTGGCCACCCCGGTCACCACCACCCGCCCGTCGTTGGCCAGCAGCACCCGGTCCGGCCCCAGTTCGCGATAGGGGACACCGGCCTCCCGGGCGGCCCGCAGCGCCGCCAGCACGCCGAGCGCGACCCGCGCCGCCTCCCGGTCCGGAAGCGGCCCGCCGGCCTCCAGGGTCTCCGCCAGCGTCAGCCCGCGGACCAGCTCCATCACGATCCACGGCCGGCCGTGCTCCACGGCCACGTCGTACACCTCGGCCACGCCGGGTCCGGAGATCGCCCGCGCGGCCCGCGCCTCCCGCTCCACGCGCGCGTACAGCAGGCGCTCCGCCTCCTCCGGCGTCCCCGGCGGGGCGTGCACCTCCTTGACGGCCACCTCGCGGCCGAGCGCCTCGTCCCGGGCGCGCCAGACGATCCCCGCCGCGCCCTCCGCGAGGGCGTCGAGCAGCCGGTAACGGCCCGCGATCAGCGTCATGGCCCCACGGTAGCCGCGCCCCCGCCGGGTGGCGACCCACCCGAACGGCCCCCGGTGTCGTAGATCACACAACACGCCGGGGCCGGCGGCGGGCCGCCGGGGTGCAGGATGGTTCATGACGGTTCGGCAGGTGTTCGAACCCTGTCCAACTCGCCCTGGAATCAGATGGATTCGGAGAGTGACCGTCAACCCCCGTACGGGTGTGGTGAATCCCGTCGGCGGGATACACGCGTGTCACTGTGGGGCGATAGGGTTAACCTGCCCGGGCCGGGTGCCCTCGTACGGGTGGGGAGTGACATGGAACAGATAACGATGCGCAGCAGGCCGCGTGTGCCTGCCATCACCTGCGGGAGCAGCGCGACCAGTTCGCGTCTCGACCGCCATCTCGCGGTGCTCGGCGGTCCCGCCGTGCCGCAGCGCGACGTGGCCGAGGCGACCCTGCTGATGCGGGAACTGACGACGCGTCGCCACGAGGCGCCGGTCCAGAGCCCGCACGTCGGCCGGACGCGGGTCTCGCTCTTCGCCCCGCTCCGCCGCCTGCGCCGCACCCTGTTCGGCGCCCACCACTAGCCCTCCGCCGCCCACCCGCACGCCGAGAGCGCCGGACGCGTCCCCGCCCGTCCGGCGCTTCGTCGTACCCTCGGCGTCCGCTCCCGGTCAGGCGACCACCCCGGCCGCCCGGAGCTCCGCCACCTCCGCCGCCGGAACGCCCAGCCCCGCGAGGACCGCGTCCGTGTGCTCGCCGAGGGCCGGGACGCGGCCCATCGGCGCCTCCGGGGCGCCGGGGAAGCCGACCGGCGGCAGCAGCGACGGCAGCGGGCCGACCGGCGAGTCCACCGGGCGCCAGCGGTCCCGGGCCGCCAGCTGGGGGTGGCGTACCAGGTCCGCCACCGTGTTGAGCCGCGCGCAGGCGATCCCGGCCGCGTCCAGGCGCCGTACCGCCTCCTCCGCCGGCAGCGCGGCGAGCGCCGCCCCGACCGCGGCGTCGGTCGCCGCCCGACCGGCGACCCGGGCCGCGTTGGTGGCGAAGGCCGGATCGCCGGCGAGTTCCGGCCGCTCCAGCACCCGCTCGGCGAGCCGCCGCCACTCGCGGTCGTTCTGCACCGAGAGCAGCACCAGCCCGCCGTCCGCCGTCGGATAGGCGTCGTAGGGCGCGATCACCGCATGCGCGAGCCCCGTGCGCGCCGGGGCCGTACCTCCGTGCGCCCCGTGGTGCAGCGGATGCCCCATCCACTCGGCCAGCGCGTCGAACAGCGAGACCTCCACGGGCCCGCCGAGGCCGGTCCTGCCGCGCCGGACGAGGGCGGCGAGGACGCCGGAGTACGCGTACATCCCGGCCGCGATGTCGGCGGCCGGGATGCCGGACTTGACGGGCTGTCCGGGGGTGCCGGTGACCGAGACCAGTCCGGTCTCGCACTGCACGAGCATGTCGTACGCCCTCCGGTGGGCGTACGGGCCGTCCGGTCCGTACCCGGAGACGTCGACGGCGACCAGCCGCGGGTGCGCGGCACAGAGGGTGGCCGCGTCGAGGCCGAGCCGGGCCGCCGCCCCGTGCGCGAGGTTCTGCACGAAGACGTCGGCGTCCGCGACCAGCCGCCCCACCAGCTCCCGGCCGCGCGGCTCCTTCAGGTCGACGGCGACCGACTCCTTGCCGCGGTTGCACCAGACGAAGTGCGAGGCCAGGCCGCGGGCGGCGGTGTCGTAACCGCGGGCGAAGTCGCCGCCGTCGGGGCGCTCGACCTTGATCACCCGGGCGCCGAGGTCGGCGAGCTGTCTCGTGGCGAAGGGCGCGGCGACGGCCTGCTCGACGGAGACGACGGTGATCCCGTCCAGGGGGAGTGGCTGAGTGCTCATGCCCGCCTGCCTACCGCGCCCGGCCGGGCCCTGTCATCAGGAGCCCGCTCACACCGCCGGTTCAGCGGCGTCCGTACCGGCGGACGGCGAGCGGCGCGAGGACCGCGATCAGGCCGAGGGACCACAGCAGCGAGCCCGCCACCGGGTGGGCCACCGGCCAGGCGGCGCCGTCCGGCACGGGGGCGTTGCCGAAGAGCGCGCGGACGGCGGTGGTGACGGCGGAGATCGGGTTCCACTCGGCGACCGTGCGCAGCCAGCCCGGCATGCCGTCGGTCGGGATGTACGCGTTCGAGAGCAGCGGCAGCATGAAGGTGGCGCTGCCGAGCTGCCCGGCCGCCTCCTCGCTCTCGGAGGCGAGGCCGAGCAGGATCCCCGCCCAGGTCGTCGCGAAGCGGAAGAGCAGCAGCAGGCCGAAGGCGCCCAGCGCCGCCGGCGCGCCCCCCTCGATCCGCCAGCCCATGGCGAGCCCGACGAGGACCATCGGGACCGTGCCGACGGCGCAGACGAGGAGGTCGGCGACGGCCTGCCCGAGCGGCACGGCGGCGCGTCCGACCGGGAGGGTCAGGAAGCGGTCCGTGACGCCCCGGTGGGTGTCCTGGGCGGCCTGGAACATGCCGGTCATCAGTCCGCCGGCGGCGGTCGCGACCAGCAGCCCGGGCACGAGGAAGGAGCGGTACTCGGCGCCGGGCATGGCGAGGGCGCCGCCGAGGACGTACCCGAAGAAGAGCAGGAAGACGATCGGCATCGTCTGGGTCATCACGGTGATGGCGGGGGCGTGCCGGATCCGCCGGAGGTTGCGGCCGACCAGGGCGGCGCCTTCGAGGGCCAGGGCGTTCACGCGGCGGTCTCCTTCCGTCCGGTGAGGCGCAGGAACACCTCGTCGAGGGTGGGCGGACGCAGCGAGGCGTCGACGATGTGGATCCCGGCGGCGTCGATCTCGCGGACCAGCCGGGGGAGGGTGAGGGTGGGGTCGGTGGTGACCGCGCCGACCGTGCGCCGCTCGGCGTCCAGGACCGGCGCCGAGCCGGTCAGCCGGTCCAGGACCGCCGCGGCGGGCTCCAGCGGCCCGGGCCCGGCGAGCACGACCTCGGCCCGGCTGCCGACGAGCGCCTTCAGCTCGGCGGGGGTGCCGCGGTGGGCGGCCCGGCCCTCCTCGATCAGCACGATGTCGTCGGCGAGCCGGTCGGCCTCCTCCAGGTACTGCGTGGTGAGCAGCACGGTGGTGCCCTGCGCCGCGAGCCTCCGGACGGTGTCCCAGACGGCGCCCCGGCTGCGCGGGTCGAGGCCGGTGGTCGGCTCGTCGAGGAAGAGGACCGAGGGGCGGGCCAGCAGGCTCGCCGCGAGGTCGAGGCGGCGCCGCATGCCGCCGGAGTAGGTGCGGGCGAGCCGGTCCCCGGCCGCGGCGAGCCCGAACTCCTCCAGGAGCTCGTCGGCGCGGGCGCGCGGGAGCCGCAGCAGCCGGGCGAAGAGGCGCAGGTTCTCCGCGCCGGTGAGGTCGCCGTCGACGGAGGCGTACTGGCCGGTGACGGCGATCCGCCGGCGCACCCCGGCCGGGTCGCGGATCAGGTCGTGGCCGGCGACGCGGGCGCTTCCGGCGTCGGGGGCGAGGAGCGTGGTGAGCATCCGGACCGCGGTGGTCTTGCCGGCGCCGTTGGGGCCGAGGAGACCGCAGACCGTGCCCTCGGGGACCGCCAGATCGAGCCCGCGCACCGCGTGGACCTCGCCGTACCGCTTCTCCAGGCCCTCACTAAGTACAGCGTACGTAGTTGTCATGCGGAGACCGTACCGCACTACGTACGGTGTACGTAACTACGATGGTGGGCGAGGTGATGTGATGGCGGGCCGAGCGGCCGAACCCGAAGTGATCTGGGCGCGCCCCGAGCGCGCGGGCCGCGGCCCCAAGCCCGCCTTCAGCAGGCAGGACGTGGTCGACGCCGCCGTCCGCATCGCCGACGCCGACGGCATCGACGCGGTCTCCATGCGGCGGATCGCCGCCGACCTCGGCTGCGGCACCATGTCGCTCTACAACTACGTCCCCCGCAAGGAGGACCTCTACGAGCTGATGGTCGACGCGGCCGGCGCCGAGTACACGTTCCCGGAGCGGCCCAGCGGCGACTGGCGGGCCGACATGACCGAGCTGGCCGGCCAGACCCGCGCGATCATGTACCGGCACCCCTGGCTCACCCGGGTCATGACCACCGCCTACGGCTTCAGCCCGAACGCCCTGCGCTATCTGGAGTGGTGCCTCGGCTGCCTCGCCCCGCTCGACGTGCCCGCCGGCCTCAAGATGCAGCTCATCGCGATGGTCAACGGCACCGTCATGGCGACCGTCCGCAACGAGCAGGCCATCGCCGAACGCGCCCGCGGCCTGCCCTGGTCCGAGGAGGAGGAACAGGCCGTGCGCGGCGCCTACCTCAGGAGCCAGGTGGCGACGGGACGGTACCCGCACCTCGCCGCGCTGCTCGCGGAATCGGCCGCGCCCGTCGACCCGGACGAGATCTTCGCGATGACGATCGCGCGGCTGCTCGACTCCTTCGCGACGGCGGGACCGGCCGAGGGGTGACCCGCCGTGGGAGGACTCGCCGAGGGTGACCCGCTGTGGGTGACCGCCGTGGGAGGGCCCGCTGTGGGTGACCGCCGTGGGAGGGCCCGCCGAGGGTGACCGCCGTGGGAGGACCCGCCGAGGGTGACCCGCCGTGGGGAGGCCCGGTGACCCGTCGTGGGGTGATCGCCGAAGGGCCGTCACACCAGCATGAACTGGCCCTCCGGGCCCTCCTCCTGATGGTCCAGGACCGAGGCCGGGCGGCGCGCCCGGTCCGGGACCGGCAGCACGCCCGCCGCGCGCAGCGCCGACCGGCCCGGTCCGCCGGCCGCCGTGAACGGGGCGCGCTCCGCCTCCCGTCCGCCGAGCAGCGCGAGCACCGTGACCAGGTCGAGCAGTTCGGAGGTCCACTCCTGCGGCCAGGCCGCCGGGCCGATCGCCTCCAGCGAGCCCGGCTCGGCCGGAGCGGTCCGGCGGGCGAACCACCGTTCCAGGACCCGCACCCCGCCGGCCCGGTACTCCCAGGCCGCCTCCGGCACTGGGGAGATCCGGCCCTCGCCGACGCTCAGCACCTCGTCGACGGGGTCGTACGCCAGCGCCTCCGGGCGCGCCGGGACCGCCGCCCGCACATAGGGCCGGCGCCCGCCCGGCAGCCGTGGCCGCGTCCCGCTCAGCGCGCCCCGCAGCTGGACGTCGAGCAGCTCCCGCCCGAGCGCCACCCCCGCCGCCCACACCTCCGGGTCCGCCGGCAGCGGCACCCGGCACCCGGCGGGGGAGGGGACCGCCGCCGCGACGACCCAGGCCAGCCACTGGACCGGCTCCACCGCCCCGTACCGCTCCCGCAGGAAGCCGGGCAGCCCCGGCACCAGGTTCGGCTCCGCGCCGCCGGGGCGCCGGAAGAGCGGCCGGATCCGGCCCGGGCGGCCCGCGGGGGACCGCCCCTCCGGCAGCGCGCCGGTCACCACCAGCGGAGGCCCGGCCGCCCCCGGCACGTACCCCTGCTCCACCGCGAAGAGCTGCGGGCCGCCCGCCACCCGCCACAGCTCGGGACGGGCGGTGTCGATCAGCCGGTGGTCGGGGAGCAGCCACTCCTCGTCGAACGGCCCGGACAGCACCCGGACCGGCTCGGGACAGGGCCCGGTCTCGCGGGCGAACCGCCCGGTCCCGGTCCGCTGCCCCGGCAGCGCCGCCACCGCCGTGCCCGTCGTGCGCGCCCGGCTCGGCCGGAACAGCGCCTCCCGCTCGCCGCCCTCCGCCGCCACCAGCCGGTCCCACCGCCCGCGCAGCGTGCGGACGTCGGGCGCCACGATCCACGCCCGCCCGAACCGCAGCGGGGCCACCGACCACGGCATCAGCTCGTCGAGCAGGGGCGTGTCGTCCTCCGGTGGGGATGCCTGCCGCCGCGAAGCCTCTGTCACGCCCCGCATGCTAACGAGCGCGGAACGGACGCGTCAGTGCGCCTCGACCGTCACCGTGAAGGAGAAGCGGTCGCCCCGGTAGCGGATGCGGGCCACGTCGACGACGCGCCCGTCCTCGTCGTAGGTGACGCCGGTGTAGTGCAGGATCGGGGAGAGCAGCGGGACTTCGAGGAGCTCCGCCGTCTCCGGGTCGGCGAGGCGCGCCTCGACGGTGTCGGTGATCCGGCTGATCCGTACCCCGACGACGTCCCGGAGCACCTTCGTCATCGGCCAGCGCTCCAGGTCCGCCGGGTCGATGGCGGCGGCGAACTCCGGCCGGACCGCGTTCTCCGCCCAGTTCGTCGGCTCGCCGCTCTCGCCGTCGCGGCGCAGCCGGCGGTAGGTGGCGACCTCGGCCAGGTCCGGGAAGTGCTCGGCTAGCTCACCGGGCACCGGCTCCGGGCCGTGGCCGAGGACCGTGGTCCGCTCGCCGGACTGCTGGGCCACGATCGCGTCGATCGAGCCGAGCAGCCGGCGCGGGGTGGAGCGCCGGGCGCCCGGCTCGATGAAGGTGCCGCGCCGCCGGTGCCGGCTGATCAGCCCCTCCTCCTCCAGCTCCTTCAGCGCCTGCCGCATGGTCAGCACGCTGACGCCGTAGTGCGCGGCGAGCTGCTCCTCGGTGGGCAGCCGCAGCGAGGCGTCGGGCGTGCGCCCCAGTATGGAGGCGCGCAGGGACTGCGAGACCTGGTACCACAGCGGGAGCTTGCGGTTCAGGACCAGCGAGTCGGGAGCGAAGGCGGTCACGGCGTTCTCCGTACGACGACGGGGTGGGGCGGCTGAGGCAGGACTCTACGGCCGGAAATGACGCTCCAGACCCTGCCACACGTCGTCGTAACCCCGCTGCAGGTGGTCGGCCCCGGCCGCCTGCGCGGTCGCCGTCACCGGCCAGCGGGTCTCGAACATGAAGGCCAGGCCGTCGTCGATCTTCTGCGGCTTCAGCTCGGCCGCGCTCGCCCTGTCGAAGGTCTCCCGGTCGGGGCCGTGCGCGGACATCATGTTGTGCAGCGAGCCGCCGCCGGGCACGAAGCCCTCCGCCTTGGCGTCGTACGCGCCCTCGATCAGGCCCATGTACTCGCTCATCACGTTCCGGTGGAAGTACGGCGGCCGGAAGGTGTCCTCGCCGACCAGCCAGCGCGGGGCGAAGACGACGAAGTCGACGCCGGCCAGGCCGGGGGTGTCGGACGGCGAGGTGAGGACGGTGAAGATGGACGGGTCGGGGTGGTCGTAGGAGATCGTCCCGATGACGTTGAAGCGGCGCAGGTCGTAGACGTACGGGGTGTGGTTGCCGTGCCAGGCGACGACGTCGAGCGGCGAGTGGCCGTACGTCGCCGTCCAGAGGTTGCCGCAGAACTTGTTGACCACCTCGACCGGGCCCTCGACGTCCTCGTAGGCGGCGACGGGGGCCCGGAAGTCCCGCGCGTTCGCCAGGCCGTTGGCGCCGATCGGGCCGAGGTCGGGGAGCTGGAACGGGGCGCCGTAGTTCTCGCAGACGTAGCCGCGCGCGGTGTCGTCCAGGAGCTCGACGCGGAAGCGGACCCCGCGCGGGATCAGCGCCACCTCGCCGGGGCGGGCGGCGAGCAGGCCCAGCTCGGTGCGGAGCAGGAGGCCGCCGCGCTCGGGGACGATCAGCAGCTCGCCGTCGGAGTCGCCGAAGACCCGCTCCATGGAGGCGTTGGCGTGGTACAGGTGCACGGCCATGCCGGTGCGCTGGGTCGCGTCGCCGTTGCCGCCGAGGGTCCACAGGCCGGCCAGCCAGTCGGTGCCCGGCGCCGGTTCCGGCAGCGGGTTCCAGCGCAGCCGGTTGGGGTCGGCGACGGTCTCCGCGAAGGGCGCGGTGCGGACGGCGCCGTTGTCCGTCCGGACGAACGGCGGGTGGGCCGCCGACGGGCGGATCCGGTACAGCCACGAGCGGCGGTTGTGCGCCCGCGGCTCGGTGAACGCGCTGCCGCTGAGCTGCTCGGCGTAGAGCCCGAGCGGGGCGCGCTGCGGCGAGTTGCGGCCCTCCGGCAGGGCGCCGGGGAGCGCCTCCGAGCCGTGCTCGTTGCCGAATCCGGTGCTGTAGGTGAGCGCCTCGGCCGTCTTCCTGGCCTGCTCGGTCGTCATCGCCCGCTCCTGTCCTGCGCTGGTCCTGAAAGGATTCCTATGGATGACCGTAGGATTCCGCGCCGCTCCCGTCAACGGGGCGGACCGGCGGGCCCGTGCGGCCGGTCCTCGATCCCTGCGTGCACGGCGGGGTCAAAAAGATGAACAATGCTCTACTCTCGCGGCCATGTCGTGGACCAGAAGGCTCTTCTCCGTGCTCTCGGTCGTGCTCGCGGTGCTCGCCGCGGCCCTGCTCACCGCCCCCGGCGCCCAGGCGCACGAGGAGCGGCCCGTCACCTTCCCCGACGGCTCCGGCAGCGTGCCGGAACTCCGCACGGGCGAGCCGGACCTCCTCGTCTGCAAGACGGACCGGGCCGACTTCGACCGCCGGATCGCCGCCTTCCCGGCCGCCCTCAAGGCCCGCAACCTGGAGCTCTTCGCCCGCTGCGGCCGCTCCGGCTTCCGCCACCTCCAGCAGGCCGTCGACGCCGTCGACAGGCCCGGCATGACCATCGCGATCCTGCCCGGCCTGTACGAGGAGGAGCCCTCGCTCCCCGCCCCCACCGGCGCCTGCGCCTCCCTGGACGCCCCGAAGTCCTCCTTCGGTTACCAGATCCTGTCGTACGAGCAGCAGGCCCGGTGCCCGCACAACCAGAACCTCGTCGCGATCCTCGGCAAGAAGGACCTCCAGATCGAGGGCACCGGCGCGTCCCGCCTCGACGTCGTCATCGACGCGAAGTACACCAAGCTCAACGCGATCCGCGCCGACCGGTCCGACGGCGTCTACTTCCGCAACTTCACCGCCCAGCGCACCACCTTCAACTCGCTGTACGTCCTCGCCGCCGACGGCTTCGTCATCGACGACGTCCTGACCCGCTGGAACGACGAGTACGGCTTCCTCACCTTCGCCTCCGACCACGGCCTCTACAAGAACTGCGAGTCCTACGGCAACGGCGACTCCGGCATCTACCCCGGCTCGGCCTCGAACATCAACGACGGGCGCGGCTACGACGTCCCCCGCTACTCCATCGAGATCACCGGCTGCCGCAGCCACCACAACATGGTCGGCTACTCCGGCACCGCCGGGGACTCCGTCTGGGTCCACGACAACGAGTTCGACCACAACATGGGCGGCGCCTCCATGGACTCCGCCTTCCCCGGCCACCCCGGACTCCCGCAGAACCACGCCCGGTTCGAACGGAACGTGATCCACGACAACAACGAGGACTACTACCGGCACGTCGCCGACGGCACCTGCGCGAAGCCGCCCGCCGACCGCGGCTACGAGAACGGCGTCGTCTGCCCCCAGATCTCCATGCCGCCCGGCTCCGGCATCATCACCGCCGGCGGCAACTGGAACCTCTACGAGAACAACTGGATCTACGGCCACGAACGCACCGGCTTCTACCTCAACGCCGTCCCCGCCTTCATCCGCGGCGAATCCGCCTGGTCCAAGCAGACCGACACCTCCCACCACAACCGCTACGCGAACAACCGCCTCGGCACCGACAAGGCCGGCAACTCCCGCCCCAACCGCACCGACGTCTGGTGGGACGGCCAGGGCAGCGCGAACTGCTGGCAGTCCGACACCGGCGCCTCCAGCCCTCGCGCCCTGCCCACCTGCGGCGCCGCCCGCGGCGAGGTGTCCGGCGCCACCGCCCGCCTGATCGGCGAACCCGTCAAACTCGCCCAACTCCTCGTCTGCGCCGACTACAGCGTCCAGGCCCGCCGCCTCCCCGCCGGCTGCGACTGGTACGGCGCCCGCGGTCTGCGGCGCGTCGAGGTCCAGATCGCCCTCGCCGCCTCCCTCCTCCTCGCCCTCGTCGGCACCGCCCTCTGGTGGCGCCGCCTGCGCGGCCGCCGCCTCGCCGCCGCGGCCCTTCTCACCGGCCTCGCCGGACTCGCCCTGGACGTCGCCGGCTCCACCCTCGCCCTCGCCCCGACCTACGTCCCCGCCCTCGCCCTCCTCCTCACCGGCGCCTGGTGGACGATCACCGGCCTCCTCCTGCGCCCCACCCGCCCCGTCTTCGCCTGGACGACGGTCGCCCTCGGCCTCCTCACCCTCCTCGACGCCTTCGACAAGGCCGTCCTGATGATCCCCGGCATCCCCCTCAGCCCCGCCTGGCTCCGCCTCCTCCTCGGCGTCGTCTGGGTCCTGTGGGCCGTCATCGCCGCCGGCACCCGCCCCACCCCCGAACCCCCGGCCGACTCCACCGACCCCGCCGAGCCCGCGGAAGAGGCCACCGCATGACCGGCCCCGACCCCCGGCCCGCGTCCCGCCCCGCGCCCCGTCCTACCCAGGCCCGGCTGCTCACGGCGGCCGCGGTCGCCGCCGCCGTGCTCCTGGCCGCCGGCTGCGGCGGCCGCCCCACCACCCACCACAAGCCCGGCACCGGCCACGAGCAGGCCACCGGCACCGGCGGCACCCTGCTCGCGGCGCGCGACGAGTCCGGCCACCGCCTCCGCGAACTCCCCGCCGCCGACGCGCCCTCCGTCCGCGCCGAGCTCCTCCCGGACACCGAGGGCGGCTGGAACGTCCACCTCGCCGTGGAGAGGTTCCGCTTCACCCCCGAGTCCACCGGCGGCGCGGCCCTCGCCGGCCGCGGCCACGCCCGCGTCCTCGTCGATGGCCGCGAGACCGCCCGCGCCTACGGCCCCTGGTTCCACCTCCCGCCCGGCGCCCGCACCCTCACCGTCCGCCTCCACGCCGACGACCACACCGTCTGGGCCGTCTCCGGCAAGCCCGTCCAGACCACCCTCCCCCTCACCTCCACCC
>NZ_JOGX01000016.1 GCF_000719555.1 Streptomyces sp. NRRL F-5727 | reverse complement strand
GTCCTACTCTCCCACAGGGTCCCCCCTGCAGTACCATCGGCGCTGAAAGGCTTAGCTTCCGGGTTCGGAATGTAACCGGGCGTTTCCCTAACGCTATGACCACCGAAACACTATGAAGTTGAACTCAACCAACCGGATTGGGAGTTCGTTACTTCAGAACTAACACAGTGGACGCGAGCAACTGAGGACAAGCCCTCGGCCTATTAGTACCGGTCAGCTCCACCCATTACTGGGCTTCCACATCCGGCCTATCAACCCAGTCGTCTACTGGGAGCCTTACCCTCTCAAGGAGGTGGGAATACTCATCTCGAAGCAGGCTTCCCGCTTAGATGCTTTCAGCGGTTATCCCTCCCGAACGTAGCCAACCAGCCATGCCCTTGGCAGGACAACTGGCACACCAGAGGTTCGTCCGTCCCGGTCCTCTCGTACTAGGGACAGCCCTTCTCAATATTCCTACGCGCACAGCGGATAGGGACCGAACTGTCTCACGACGTTCTAAACCCAGCTCGCGTACCGCTTTAATGGGCGAACAGCCCAACCCTTGGGACCGACTCCAGCCCCAGGATGCGACGAGCCGACATCGAGGTGCCAAACCATCCCGTCGATATGGACTCTTGGGGAAGATCAGCCTGTTATCCCCGGGGTACCTTTTATCCGTTGAGCGACGGCGCTTCCACAAGCCACCGCCGGATCACTAGTCCCGACTTTCGTCCCTGCTCGACCCGTCGGTCTCACAGTCAAGCTCCCTTGTGCACTTACACTCAACACCTGATTGCCAACCAGGCTGAGGGAACCTTTGGGCGCCTCCGTTACCCTTTGGGAGGCAACCGCCCCAGTTAAACTACCCATCAGACACTGTCCCTGATCCGGATCACGGACCCAGGTTAGACATCCAGCACGACCAGAGTGGTATTTCAACGGCGACTCCACAACCACTGGCGTGGCTGCTTCAAAGTCTCCCACCTATCCTACACAAGCCGAACCGAACACCAATATCAAACTGTAGTAAAGGTCCCGGGGTCTTTCCGTCCTGCTGCGCGAAACGAGCATCTTTACTCGTAGTGCAATTTCACCGGGCCTATGGTTGAGACAGTCGAGAAGTCGTTACGCCATTCGTGCAGGTCGGAACTTACCCGACAAGGAATTTCGCTACCTTAGGATGGTTATAGTTACCACCGCCGTTTACTGGCGCTTAAGTTCTCAGCTTCGCAACCCCGAAAGGTCACTAACCGGTCCCCTTAACGTTCCAGCACCGGGCAGGCGTCAGTCCGTATACATCGCCTTACGGCTTCGCACGGACCTGTGTTTTTAGTAAACAGTCGCTTCTCGCTGGTCTCTGCGGCCACCCCCAGCTCACGGAGTAAATCCGATCACCAGGCGTGGCCCCCCTTCTCCCGAAGTTACGGGGGCATTTTGCCGAGTTCCTTAACCATAGTTCACCCGAACGCCTCGGTATTCTCTACCTGACCACCTGAGTCGGTTTAGGGTACGGGCCGCCATGAAACTCGCTAGAGGCTTTTCTCGACAGCATAGGATCATCCACTTCACCACAATCGGCTCGGCATCAGGTCTCAGGCTATATGTGTGACGGATTTGCCTATCACACGCCCTACACCCTTACCCCGGGACAACCACCGCCCGGGCTGGACTACCTTCCTGCGTCACCCCATCGCTTACCTACTACCACCTTGGTTCGCCGGCTCCACCACTTTCCATTCCCCGAAGGGTCCGGAACGGCTTCACGGGCTTAGCATTAATGGGCTCGATATTGGGCGTTTCAAAGCGGGTACCGGAATATCAACCGGTTGTCCATCGACTACGCCTGTCGGCCTCGCCTTAGGTCCCGACTTACCCTGGGCAGATCAGCTTGACCCAGGAACCCTTAGTCAATCGGCGCACACGTTTCTCACGTGTGTATCGCTACTCATGCCTGCATTCTCACTCGTGAACCGTCCACAACTCGCTTCCGCGGCTGCTTCACCCGGCACACGACGCTCCCCTACCCATCACAGCACCCGTTGGGGCTTATTGCTGCAATGACACGACTTCGGCGGTACGCTTGAGCCCCGCTACATTGTCGGCGCGGAATCACTTGACCAGTGAGCTATTACGCACTCTTTCAAGGGTGGCTGCTTCTAAGCCAACCTCCTGGTTGTCTCTGCGACTCCACATCCTTTCCCACTTAGCGTACGCTTAGGGGCCTTAGTCGATGCTCTGGGCTGTTTCCCTCTCGACCATGGAGCTTATCCCCCACAGTCTCACTGCCGTGCTCTCACTTACCGGCATTCGGAGTTTGGCTAAGGTCAGTAACCCGGTAGGGCCCATCGCCTATCCAGTGCTCTACCTCCGGCAAGAAACACACGACGCTGCACCTAAATGCATTTCGGGGAGAACCAGCTATCACGGAGTTTGATTGGCCTTTCACCCCTAACCACAGGTCATCCCCCAGGTTTTCAACCCTGGTGGGTTCGGTCCTCCACGAAGTCTTACCTCCGCTTCAACCTGCCCATGGCTAGATCACTCCGCTTCGGGTCTTGAGCGTGCTACTGAAACGCCCTATTCGGACTCGCTTTCGCTACGGCTTCCCCACACGGGTTAACCTCGCAACACACCGCAAACTCGCAGGCTCATTCTTCAAAAGGCACGCAGTCACGAGACACAAGCAAGCTTGTGTCCGACGCTCCCACGGCTTGTAGGCACACGGTTTCAGGTACTATTTCACTCCGCTCCCGCGGTACTTTTCACCATTCCCTCACGGTACTATCCGCTATCGGTCACCAGGGAATATTTAGGCTTAGCGGGTGGTCCCGCCAGATTCACACGGGATTTCTCGGGCCCCGTGCTACTTGGGTGTCTCTCAAACGAGCCGCTAATGTTTCGTCTACGGGGGTCTTACCCTCTACGCCGGACCTTTCGCATGTCCTTCGACTACATCAACGGTTTCTGACTCGTCCTGTCGCCGGCAGACGACAGAAGAGAGATCCCACAACCCCGCATGCGCAACCCCTGCCGGGTATCACACGCATACGGTTTGGCCTCATCCGGTTTCGCTCGCCACTACTCCCGGAATCACGGTTGTTTTCTCTTCCTGAGGGTACTGAGATGTTTCACTTCCCCTCGTTCCCTCCACACTGCCTATGTGTTCAGCAGTGGGTGACAGCCCATGACGACTGCCGGGTTTCCCCATTCGGAAACCCCCGGATCAAAGCCTGGTTGACGACTCCCCGGTTCCTGGTGCCAAGGCATCCACCGTGCGCCCTTAAAAACTTGGCCACAGATGCTCGCGTCCACTGTGTAGGCCACCCATCACCCTGGCCACCCATCACCCTGATCACAAAGACCAGGTTCACTGGGGCCGGCATCGCGAAGATACGTCCTAACGGCCGTACCCTCAGATACCCAACAACGTGCCAGGCACGATCCCTTGAGACCTCGTCACGTTCCACGCCGAAGCAGTACTGGTGAAGGACTCTCGTGATCGTGCCAACTAATCAACGTTCCACCCATGAGCTACGTTTGCCTGCAATCGGTACTGTGCTCCTTAGAAAGGAGGTGATCCAGCCGCACCTTCCGGTACGGCTACCTTGTTACGACTTCGTCCCAATCGCTGGTCCCACCTTCGACAGCTCCCTCCCACAAGGGGTTGGGCCACCGGCTTCGGGTGTTACCGACTTTCGTGACGTGACGGGCGGTGTGTACAAGGCCCGGGAACGTATTCACCGCAGCAATGCTGATCTGCGATTACTAGCAACTCCGACTTCATGGGGTCGAGTTGCAGACCCCAATCCGAACTGAGACCGGCTTTTTGAGATTCGCTCCGCCTCGCGGCATCGCAGCTCTTTGTACCGGCCATTGTAGCACGTGTGCAGCCCAAGACATAAGGGGCATGATGACTTGACGTCGTCCCCACCTTCCTCCGAGTTGACCCCGGCGGTCTCCTGTGAGTCCCCATCACCCCGAAGGGCATGCTGGCAACACAGGACAAGGGTTGCGCTCGTTGCGGGACTTAACCCAACATCTCACGACACGAGCTGACGACAGCCATGCACCACCTGTATACCGACCACAAGGGGGCACCCATCTCTGGATGTTTCCGGTATATGTCAAGCCTTGGTAAGGTTCTTCGCGTTGCGTCGAATTAAGCCACATGCTCCGCTGCTTGTGCGGGCCCCCGTCAATTCCTTTGAGTTTTAGCCTTGCGGCCGTACTCCCCAGGCGGGGAACTTAATGCGTTAGCTGCGGCACCGACGACGTGGAATGTCGCCAACACCTAGTTCCCAACGTTTACGGCGTGGACTACCAGGGTATCTAATCCTGTTCGCTCCCCACGCTTTCGCTCCTCAGCGTCAGTAATGGCCCAGAGATCCGCCTTCGCCACCGGTGTTCCTCCTGATATCTGCGCATTTCACCGCTACACCAGGAATTCCGATCTCCCCTACCACACTCTAGCCTGCCCGTATCGGATGCAGACCCGGGGTTAAGCCCCGGGCTTTCACACCCGACGTGACAAGCCGCCTACGAGCTCTTTACGCCCAATAATTCCGGACAACGCTTGCGCCCTACGTATTACCGCGGCTGCTGGCACGTAGTTAGCCGGCGCTTCTTCTGCAGGTACCGTCACTTTCGCTTCTTCCCTGCTGAAAGAGGTTTACAACCCGAAGGCCGTCATCCCTCACGCGGCGTCGCTGCATCAGGCTTTCGCCCATTGTGCAATATTCCCCACTGCTGCCTCCCGTAGGAGTCTGGGCCGTGTCTCAGTCCCAGTGTGGCCGGTCGCCCTCTCAGGCCGGCTACCCGTCGTCGCCTTGGTAGGCCATTACCCCACCAACAAGCTGATAGGCCGCGGGCTCATCCTTCACCGCCGGAGCTTTCCAGTCCAGGAGATGCCTCCCGAACTCGTATCCGGTATTAGACCCCGTTTCCAGGGCTTGTCCCAGAGTGAAGGGCAGATTGCCCACGTGTTACTCACCCGTTCGCCACTAATCCACCCCGAAGGTTTTGTTTCAAAGGAACCTCGACCAACCGAAACCGGCTGGACGGGGTATCAACTAATCTGGCGTTGATTTTTGGCACGCTGTTGAGTTCTCAAGGTGCGAACGCTTCCTTCGTTCCTGTTTCCAGGCCCTCCGGGCGCTTCCTTCATTTCCGACTCTATCAGATCCTTTCGGCGTCTGATTCCCAGTCAGAGGGGGTTGTCTTTCCGGCCGCTGGGCCGTTCCGACGAGTGAGACTTTAGCGGATTCCTCGCCCCCGACGCGAATCGGGGATCCGGCTCCTTCATTTCGCAGAAACGCACGGAATGCAGAACGAGAACGACACGCGAGGAATCGCGATCATCAGGTTCGGTGGTTCTTGCGGAATGGCCGTCCGGGGCCGACCGGAGTCGGTGCTCACGTCGGACAGCCCACGAAACATTACGGATCGGACGGGACCGTGTCAACCCCGCAGGTCGGACGACCCCTGCGGGTGATCATGGCCGGAGGCTGGACACGACCTCGGCGGTGGCGGCCACGCCGTTCTGGATGGTGGGGGCCATGCTCGTGCCGGCCAGGAAGAAGCCGAGCAGGGCGCAGACGACGGCGTGGGTGACCTTGAGGCCGCCGCTGCGCAGGAAGATCACGGCCAGTACGAGGAGCAGCACCACGACGGAAACGGAAACGGCCATCGCTCTCACGTCCTTCTTCTGCCGCACCGGAATTGCGGCGTTCGGCGGACAGTGTGGCGGAATGGGCGATCCGTCCGGGGGAACGGCAGGGCGGCCATCCGGGTGAAAGGAGAAAGGATCATGCACGGATGTGGGGCGGCAGGCAGTCCTGCCACTCCACCGTGCGGTCGCACCAGCGGTTGAGGAGGACGCGGTCGTGGCCGACGGCGAGGAGGCCGGCGCCGGTCCGCGCGCGGTAGGTCTCGACGGCGGCGACCAGGGCGGCCGTGGTGGAGGCGTCGAGCATGGCGGTCATCTCGTCGCAGACCAGCCAGCGGGGCTCCAGGCTGAGCGCCCGGGCGAGGCAGGCGCGCTGGAGCTGGCCGTCGCTGACCGCGTGGGGGCGGCGGGTGAGGAGCTCGGGGGTGAGTCCGACGGCGGGGGCCAGCTCGGCGACGCGGTCGGCGGCCTCCGCCTTGCGACCGGTGGCGCGGAGGGGTTCGGCGATCAGGTCGGCGAGGGTGAGCCGGGGGTCGGCGGCGGTGCGGGGCTGCTGGAAGACGACGCCGACGGCGGTGCGCTGCGCGCGGGGGGCGCGGTGGCGCCAGGCGGTGACCTCGGTGCCGTCCAGGACGAGGCGGCCGGCGTCGGGGCGGTGGAGGAGGGCGGCGACGCGGGCGAGGGTGGACTTGCCGCAGCCGCTGGGGCCGAGGAGGCCGACGGCCTCGCCGGGGGCGACCGTGAGGGAGGCGCCGCGGAAGACGGGCCTGCGGGGGTCGTAGCCGGCGGTGACGGAGTCGAGTTCAAGCACGGGGTCGCTCCGGGTGGTGGCAGGCCACGCCGGCGCGGAGGGCCGGGGCGGTGGCGCAGCGGTCGGTGGCGCGGGCGCAGCGGGGGGCGAAGGCGCAGCCTTCGGGGAGGTCGGAGAGTTCGGGGGGCATGCCGGGGATGGGGGTGAAGGCCCGGTCGGGGAGGGCGTCGAGGAGGCCGCGGGCGTAGGGGTGGTCGGGTCCGGTGGGGCCGAAGAAGCGGTGGGCGGGGGCGATCTCGACGATCCGGCCGGCGTACATGACGGCGACGCGGTCGGCGATGCGGGCGGCGGCGGTCAGGTCGTGGGTGATGAGGAGCAGTCCGCGGCCGTCGTCGGCGTGGCGGCGCAGTTCGTCGGCGGTGCGTTCGACGAGGTCGCGGTCGAGGCCGGTGGTGGGTTCGTCGGCGAGGAGGAGGGGGGCGTCGCCGATGAGGGCGAGGGCGGTGGCGGCGCGCTGGGCGAGGCCGCCGGAGAGTTCGTGCGGGTAGGCGTCGAGGTGGGTGGCGGGGAAGGCGGCACGTTCGGCGGCGTCCTCTGCGGCCTTGCGGCGGCCGGAGCGCGGGGTGGCGGTGAGGGCCCGGACGGTCTCGTCCAGGTGGGCGCGGACGGTGCGGACGGGGGTGAGGTGGGCGGCGGGGCTCTGGGGTACGAGGCCGACGCGCCGGCCGCGTACGGATCGGGCGAGGGTCTTCTCGTCGGCGGTGAGCAGGTCGGTGCCGTCGAGCAGGGCGGTACCGCTGGTCTCGGCGTTCGCGGGGAGCAGGCCGAGGAGGGCGGAGGCGAGGACGGACTTGCCGCAGCCGGACTCGCCGACGAGGGCGAGGCACTCCCCCGGTGCCAGGTCGAAGTCGGCGTCGGTGACGGCGGCGACGGTGCGGCCGCCGCGCAGGCGGAAGCGGACGGTGAGCCCGCGGACGCTGAGGAGGGCGTCCTCGGCCCGTTCGGCGGTGACGGCGTCGAGGGCGCGCGCGAGGCGGGCGTTCACAGCATCAGCTCCGATCGGCGGCGGGGGTTGAGGCGGTCGCGCCAGACGCCGGCGAGGCCGGCGATGGCGAGGGTGGGGACGATCAGGAAGAGGCCGGGGAAGAGGGTGGGCCACCAGTCGCCGGCGAGGAGGGAGGAGCGGGCGGACTGGACGAGGTTGCCGAGGCTGGCCTGGTGGCTGGGGAGGCCGAGGCCGAGGAAGGAGAGGGCGGACTCGTGCCACATGGCGTGCGGGACCATCAGGACGGCGGCGAGGCCGGCCTGGGGCAGGACCGCGGGGAGCAGGTGGCGGGTGGCGACGCGGCGGCGGGAGGCGCCGCCGGAGATGGCGGCCTCGATGTGGGGGCGGGTCCGGAGGGAGAGGACCTCCGAGCGGACGATGCGGGCGGTGGAGAGCCAGTGCGTGACCGCGACGGAGGCGATGACGGGCCAGACGCCGGGGCGGAAGAGGGCGACGACGAAGATGCCGAGGAGGAGGTGGGGGACGGAGGAGAAGGCGTCGACGAGGCGCATGAGGGTGCGGTCGGTCCAGCCGCCGAGGGCGCCCGCGGCGGCGCCGACGGCGGTGCCGAGGACGGTGGCGACGAGGGCGGCGACGAGGCCGACGAGCAGGGAGATCCGCAGGCCGTAAACGCAGCGGAGGAGGAGGTCGCGGCCGACGTCGTCGGTGCCGAAGGGGTGGTCCCAGGAGGGCGGGAGGAGCTTCTGGGAGAGGTCGACGGCCTGTTCGTCGAGGTGGACGAGCGGGGGGACGAGGAGGACGGCGAGGGCGACGGCGCCGACGACGGTCGCGGAGGTCCACAGGCGGAGGCGGTGGGTGCGGGGGTCAGCCATCGAAGCCCACCCTCGGGTCGGCGAGGCCGTAGAGGAGGTCGGAGAGGAGGTTGCCGAGGAGGACGGCCGCGGTGGCGAGCACGGTGAGTGCGGCGAGCAGCGGGAAGTCGACGGCGGTGGCGGCCTGGACGGTGGCGGCGGCGATGCCGGGCCAGCTGAAGACGGTCTCCACGAGGAGGGCTCCGGTGATGAGTTCGGGCACGCGGGAGCCGATGAGGGTGAGCATCGGGAGCATGCCGGAGCGCAGGGCGTGGCCGGTGAGGACGGTCCGTTCGGCGAGGCCGCGGGCGCGGGCGCCGCGTACCGGGTCCTCGTCGAGGGCGTCGCCGACGCCCTGGCGGACGTAGAGGAAGAACCACGGCAGCTGGGAGACGCCGAGGACGAGGGCGGGCAGCACGAGGTGGCGGGCGACCTGGTCGGGGGTGACGGTGTCGCTGGCGGTGTCGGTGAGGCCGCCGGCGGGGAGGGCGCCGAGTTCGAGGGCGAAGAACCAGATGGCGAGGAGGCCGAGCCAGAAGGCGGGGGCGGCTTCCAGGGTGTACGCGAGGGCGCTGACGGCGCGGTCGAGGAGGCCGCCGCGGCGGCGGCCGGCGAGGACGCCGAGGAGGGTGCCGAGGGTGATCGCGACGAGGAAGGCGGTGACGGCGAGGAGGACGGACCAGCCGAGGCGTTCGGTGATGACGTCGGCGACGGGGCGGCGCATGACGGCGGAGTCGCCGAGGTCGCCGGTGGCGGCCGAGGTGAGCCACTCCCACCAGCGGGTGAGGAAGGGCTGGTCGACGCCGAGGTTGTGGCGGAGCTGGTCGAGGTTCTCCTGCGAGGCGGTGAGGCCGGCGGTGCCGGCGTACGCCTTGACGGGGTCGAAGGGGGAGGCTTCGGCGACCGCGAAGACGGCGAGGGTGACGCCGAGGAGGACGGGGACGGCGGCGAGGGCGCGCCGTCCCGTCATCCGGGCCATGGCCCCCCAGGGGAGGCGGCGGCTCACTTCTTCGTGTCTCCGGTGTTCTTCTTGGGCTGCCAGGCTTCGACGTTCCACCAGGGACCGGCGGCGAGGCCGTGGTCGTGGGGTTCGACCTGGGTGGTGAGGGGGGCGCCCTTGGCGTCGGAGGTCCAGGCGTCGTCGACGACGTAGAGGTGGTCGATGTGGGTGAGGAAGGTGTAGCCGGGGTTCTTGACGAGTTCGCGCTGGACGGTGTCGTACGCGGCCTTGCGCCTGGTCTCGTCGTTCGTGCGGCGGCCGTCCTCCAGGGCGCGGTCGACGGTGTCGTTCGCGTACCAGGCCATGTTGTTGAAGCCGTCGCCGGCGAGGGTGGACTTCAGGAGGAGGTACTGGTCGAAGTCGGGGTCGCCGGGGGCGCCGCCGCCGGCGAGGACGGCGTCGGTCTTCATGCGGGGTTCGATGACCTCCCAGGTGCCGGCCTGGGTCTTGATCTCGATGCCGGCCTTGCGGGCGTCGGAGGCGTAGGCGAGGGCGTGGTCCTGGCGGAGCTTGTCGCCGGAGAGGTACCAGAGGGGGAAGGAGGCGCGGACGCCGTTCTTGGCGCGGACGCCGTCGGGGCCGGGCTTCCAGCCGGCCTCGTCGAGGATCTTCTGGGCGCCGGCGAGGTCGTGGCGGCGTTCGGTGCCCTTCGCGAACCAGGGGCTGTCGGTGGGGACGGGGCCGTAGGCGGGCTTGCCGGCGCCTTCGAGGATCTTGTCGACCATGGTCTGGCGGTCGACGGCGATGTCGAGGGCGCGGCGGACGGCGGTGTCGCCGGTGACGGGGTTGTGGGTGGGGAGGGTGACCGTGCGGTAGTCGTAGGTCCTGGCGGCGTAGGTGCGCTTGGCCTTGTCGTTCTGGAAGCCGGCGGCGAGGTTGGGCGGGAGGATGGCGCCGTCGAGGTCGCCGGCGCGCAGGCGGGTGGCGCGGACGTCGTCGTCCTTGATGATCGCCATGGTGAACTTCTTCACCGCGGGGGCGCCGTTCCAGTACTTCGGGTTGGCCTTGAAGGTGAGCTTCTCGCCCTTGGACCAGCCGGTGAGGACGTAGGGGCCGGTGCCTATGGGGTGGGTGGTGAAGGCGCCGGTGTTGACGTCCTGCCGGCCGGCGACGTGTTCGGGGGCGATGGCGTGGACGGTGCGCTCGGCGAAGGGCGCGTAGGGGTACTTGAGGCGGAAGACCACGGTGTCGTCGCCGACGGACTCGACGCTCTTGAGGGCGTCGAGTTCGGTGCGGGAGGGGTTGTTGGTCTTCGGGTCGAGGATCGACCTGTAGGTGAAGACGACGTCCTTGGCGGTGAAGGGGGCGCCGTCGCTGAAGGTGACGTCGTCGCGGAGGGTGTAGGTGTAGGTGAGTCCGCCGTCGCTGATGTGCGGGAGCGTGCGGGCGAGGGCCGGCTTGAGCTTCATGTCGGCGTCGAAGGCGAGGAGCCCGTCGAAGATCTTGGAGTTGCCGTCCTTGCCGTAGCCGAGGAGGGGGCTGAGGGTGTCGGGCTCGTAGGCGATGCCGACGACGGCGGAGTCCTTGGGTCCGGCGGGGCCGGCGGTGTCGGCGCCGGGGTTGGTACAGGCCGCGGTGGCCAGGGCGAGGGCCCCGGTGACGGTCGCGGCGGTCGCGCGGCGGACGGTTCGGGCGGCCATCGTGCCCACACCCCTTTTGAAGATCAACTGTTATTGCGAACAACTCGCAATTAAACCTCACGGGTGCGACGGGGCCCCGGGTGGGGTAGGCCGCCTGGTCACATCCACGACACCGGGAGGGACGATGGGCGACGGGTACGGGGACAGGCCGGAGGGTGTGCTGGGTGCCGCCGAGCTGTTCGACGGGGTGGGGCTCGCCTACGAGCGGGCGTTCGGGCGGCTGCCCGCGCAGCTCGCGGCGGTCGCGTGGCTGACCGCGCGGCTTCCGGCCGGCGCGCGGGTGCTGGACGTCGGCAGCGGGACGGGACGGCCGGTCGCCGCGCTGCTCGCCGCCGCGGGGCACGAGGTGACCGGGATCGACGTCTCGCGGACGATGGTCGAGCTGGCGCGGGAGCAGGTGCCCGGTGCGCGGTTCGAGCAGGTCGACGTCCGGGACCACACCCCGCCGGAGGGCGGGTACGACGCCGTGTGCGCGTTCTTCCCGCTGCTGATGATGGAGCGGAAGGAGCAGATCGCCGCCGTGCGCCGGATGGCCTCGTGGCTGGTGCCGGGCGGGCTGCTGGTGTCGGCGACGGTCCCGGCGGACGTCGAGGGCCTGGAGATCACCTGGATGGGTCGGCGGGCGCGGGTCTCCAGCTTCTCGGCCGAGGCGTACCTGGGGCTGCTGCGGGAGGAGTGCGGGCTGGAGGTGCTCCACCACGACCTGTCGGTGTTCACGCCCGAGGTGCCGGGCGGCGAGCCCGAGGAGCACCTGTTCTGTTACGCGCGCCGCGGGGCGGCCGCGGGCGGGTGAGGCGTGGCGGCCGGGGGCCCGGGGGGGTCCCCGGCCGCGCGCGGGCGGGTCAGGCCGGGGCGGGGAGGTCCGCCAGGGTGGCGACCGCGTCCTGGTGGTGGCCGGCGGAGCCGAGGGCGAGCTGGTCGGCCTTGGCCCGCTTGAGGGCCAGGTGGGCCGGGTGCTCCCAGGTCATGCCGATGCCGCCGTGCAGCTGGACGCACTCCTCGGCCGCGCGGACGGCGACCCCGGAGCAGTACGCCTGGGCGACGGCCACCGTCAGTTCGGCGTCGGCCGCTCCGGCGGCGAGCGCGTCGGCGGCGGCGCGGGCCGCCGCGCGGGCGCCGACGACGTCCAGCCAGAGGTGGGCCATCCGGTGCTTGAGCGCCTGGAAGGAGCCGACCGGCCGGTTGAACTGGTACCGCTCCCTGGTGTGCCGGACGGTCTCCTCCAGGCACCACTCGGCGAGCCCCAGCTGCTCGGAGGCGAGGAGCCCGGCGCCGGCGAGCAGCCCGCGGTGGACCGCGGCGCGCCCGGCCTCGGTGCCGGCGAGGCGGACCCCGCCGGCGTCGCGGGTGTCGACGACGGCCAGGGGCCGGGTCAGGTCGAGCGAGGACTGGCGGGTGACGACGGCGTCCGCGGCGTCGACGGCGTACAGCCCGTCGGGGCGCGGGACGAGGAGGACGTCGGCGGCGACGGCGTCCGCGACGGCGGGCACGCGGTGCTCGGGGTCGATCGGCTTCCGCGGCGCGGTGGTGAACGGCAGGGCGAGGACGGCGACGCGTTCGCCGCTCGCCAGCGCGGCGAGCAGCTCGGCCGCCGGGCCGCTGTCGGCGGCCAGCGCGAGCAGCGTCTCGGTCGCCACCACGGAGCTGGTGAGGTACGGGGCCGGGGTGACGGCCCGGCCGAGCTCCTCCAGGACCACGGCGGCCTCGCGGTGGCTCGCGCCCTGGCCGCCGAGTTTCTCCGGGACGAGCAGTCCGGCGGCGCCGATGCCGCCCGCGAGGGCCTCCCACAGGCCGGGGAGGTACGGGCTCGGCTCCTCGACGCGGTCGAGGACGGTCCGGGTGTCCGCCCGGTCGGCGAGCAGGGAGCGGACGGCGGCCCGCAGGTCGTCCTCGGTCTCGGAGTAGAGCAGGTCCGGCTGTCGGGTCATCGGGCGAGGTCCTTCCAGGGGACGTCCTTGTCGTTGCGGGGCTCGGGCGGCAGGCCGAGGACGCGTTCGGCGACGATGTTGAGCAGCACCTCGCTCGTCCCGCCCTCGATCGAGTTGCCCTTGGAACGCAGGTAGCGGTAGCCCGCGTCGCGGCCGGTGAAGTCGACCAGGTCGGGCCGGACCATCGTCCAGTCCCCGTACAACAGTCCCTCGTCGGCGAGGAGTTCGACCTCGAGGCCGCTGATGGCCTGGTTGAGCCGTGCGAAGCCGAGCTTCATGGCGCTGCCCTCGGGGCCGGGCTGGCCGGCGACGAGCTGCTGGCGCAGCCGCTCGCCGGTGAGCCGGGCCACCTCGGCCTCCACCCAGAGGCCGAGGAGCCGGCGGTGCAGGGCGTGGGTGCGCAGGTCGGGGCGGTCGCGCCAGACGGCGGCGGCCTTGCCGATCATGCCGCCCTCGCGGGGGATGCGGGCGCCGCCGATGGAGACCCGCTCGTTCATGAGGGTGGTCTGGGCGACCCGCCAGCCGTCGCCGACCTCGCCGAGGCGGTGGGCGTCGGGGATGCGGACGCCGGTGAGGAAGACCTCGTTGAACTCGGCCTCGCCGGTGATCTGGCGGAGCGGCCGGACCTCGACGCCGGGGTCGGTCATGTCGCAGACGAAGTAGGTGATGCCGCGGTGCTTGGGCTGCCCGGGGTCGGTGCGGGCGATGAGGATGGCCCAGCGGGCGGTGTGGGCGCTGGAGGTCCACACCTTCTGGCCGTCGACGATCCAGTCGCCGCCGGCCTCGTCGCGGACCGCGCGGGTGCCGAGGGCGGCGAGGTCGGAGCCGGCGCCGGGCTCGCTGAAGAGCTGGCACCAGACCTCCTCGCCGGTCCACAGCGGCCTGAGGAAGCGGGACTTGACCTCGTCGGAGCCGTAGGCGAGGAGAGTGGGGGCGGCCATGCCGAGGCCGATGCCGATCCGGCGCGGGTCGTTGTCGGGGGCACCGGCGGCGGCGAGTTCGGCGTCGACGACGGCCTGCAGGGAGCGGGGGGCGTCGAGCCCGCCGAGGCCGGCCGGGTAGTGCACCCAGGCGAGTCCGGCGTCGAAGCGGGCCCGGAGGAAGTCGAGCCTGTCGGTGGTGGCGGGCGGGTGCGCGGCGAGCAACGCCCGCGTGCGCTCCTGGAGTTCGGCGGCGTCGGTCATGCGCGGGTTCCTTCCGGGAGGACGACGAGGCGGCCGGTGGTGGTGCCGTCGGCGACGCGCTGGACGGCGTCGGCCGCGCCGGCGAAGGGGACGCGTTCGGCGACGAGCGGCTTCACGATCCCCTTGGCGGCGAGCGCCGTGAGGGTCTCGTGGCACTGGAGGACGGCGGCCGGGTCCCGTTGGACGTAGAGGCCCCAGTGGAGGCCGAGGATCGCGTAGTTCTTCACCAGGGCGTGGTTGAGGGCGGGGGCGGGGATGGTGCCGCTCGCGAAGCCGACGACGATGATCCGGCCCTCGAAGGCGACGCATTTGGCGGACTGCTGGTAGGCGTCGCCGCCGACGGGGTCGTAGATCACGTCGGCGCCGCGGCCGCCGGTGGCGGCCTTGACGGCGGCGACGACGTCCTCGGAGCGGCGGTCGATCACCACGTCGCAGCCGAGGGCGCGGGCGACGGCGGCCTTGGCGGGGCCGCCGACCACGCCGATGACGGTGGCGCCGGCGGCCTTGCCGAGCTGGACGGCGGCGCTGCCGACGCCACCGGCCGCGGCGTGCACGAGCAGGGTCTCGCCGGCCTGGAGGGCGGCGCGCCGGTGCAGGCCGAACCAGCCGGTCTGGTAGCCGATGTGGAGGGCGGCGGCCTCGGCGTCGTCGAGGGCGTCGGGGGCCGGGAGCAGGGCCGCGGCGTCGGCGAGGGCGTGGTCGGCGAAGCCGCCGTGCGGGAGGGCGGCGGTGGCGATGACCCGGCGCCCGTCCTGGGTCTCGCCGCAGATCTCGACGCCGGGGGTGAAGGGCAGCGGCGGGCGGATCTGGTAGTGGCCGCGGCAGAGCAGCGCGTCGGGGAAGTTGACGTTGGCGGCGCGGACCTTGAGGAGGACCTGGCCGGGCCCGGGTTCGGGGACGTCCACCTCCTCGCGGCGCATCACCGCGCCGGGTTCGCCGTTCTCGTGCACTCGCCATGCCTGCATCCGTCGAGCCTCCGTCCGTACCGAGCGGTCTGCCGCATACTAAGCGGTCGCTTGTGCCGGATGGAACAGGACGGCGGGACTTCTTGGGTCAGCCGGACTTCTTGGGCCGGGCCCGTACGTGCATCCGCTCGCCCTGCGGGCCGAACAGGCTGAGGAACTCCACCGGCCCGTCGGCGGTGGGCCCGAACCAGTGCGGCACCCGGGTGTCGAACTCGGCGGCCTCGCCGGCCGCGAGGACCACGTCGTGCTCGCCCAGGACGAGCCGCAGCCGCCCGGAGAGGACGTACAGCCACTCGTACCCCTCGTGGACCCGCGGGTCCGGCTGCTCGGACGCCTTCTCCTGGATCACCTTGTACGCCTGGAGGCCGCCGGGCTGGCGGGTGAGCGGGTACATGGTGCGGCCGTGCCGGACGATCGGCCGGGCCCGCACCCGGGGGTCTCCGACCGGCGGGGCGCCGACCAGCTCGTCCAGGGGGACCTGGTGGGCACGGGCGAGCGGGAGGAGCAGTTCGAGGCTCGGCTTGCGCTGCCCGGACTCCAGCCGGGACAGGGTGGAGACGGAGATGCCGGTGGCGGCGGAGAGCTCGGCCAGGGTCACCCCGCGGTCACGGCGGACCCGGCGCAGGCGGGGGCCGACCTCGGTCAGCACGGCGTCGATGCGGTCGTCTTCGGTCATGCGTCCAGTGTTGCAGAAACGGCAAGTCTTCTTGCCGTGATCGGCGCTTCCGGGTCACGCTCGCGGCATGAACGCACTCATGGACGAGAACACGTACGACGTCGTGGTGGTCGGCGGCGGGGCGGCCGGGCTCAGCGCCGCGCTGGTCCTCGGCCGGTCCCGGCGCCGCACCCTGGTCGTCGACGCGGGCGAGCCGCGCAACGCGCCCAGCGCGCACATGCAGGGCTACCTCTCGCGGGACGGGATGAGCCCGGCGGAGTTCCTGGCGGCCGGCCGCCGGGAACTCCTCGCGTACGGGGTCGAGGTCCGCACGGGCGAGGTGACGGGGGCGGTCCCGGACGGCGACGGCTTCGCCCTGACGCTCGCCGACGGCACCGCGCCGACCGCCCGGCGGCTGGTCGTGGCCACGGGTCTGGTGGACGAGCTGCCGGAGATCGACGGGCTGCCCGGACGCTGGGGCCGGGACGTGCTGCACTGCCCGTACTGCCACGGCTGGGAGGTCCGCGACCGGGCCTTCGGCGTCGTGGCGCACCCGGCGATGCCGGCCCATCAGGCGTTGATGGTGTCGCACTGGTCCCCGGACGTGACCCTCTTCCTGAACGGCGCCGAGCTCGCCGATCAGGACGCGCGGCTGCTCGCCGCGGCGGGCGTCCGGACCGTGGAGGGAGCGGTGGAGGGGATCGCCGTCGAGGACGACCGGCTGACCGGGGTCCGGCTGGCCGGTGGCCGTACCGTCGGCTGCGAGGTGCTCTTCGCCGCCGGGACGCGGCTCCTCCCCCGCGACGGGTTGCTGCGGCGGCTCGGCGCGGAGCGGTACGAGACCCCGTTCGGCTCCTTCGTGAAGGTCGACGAGACCGGGCGGACGAGCGTCCCGGGCGTCTGGGCCGCGGGCAACGTGACCGGCCCGAACGAGCAGGTCGTCAACGCGGCCGCCACCGGCTACCGCGCCGCCGTGACGATCAACGGCGAACTGCTGATGAGCGACCTGACGGCCCGCGCGGACAGCCTGGCCGTCGACTGAGCGGCCGGGGCGGTCGGCCTCCCTGCCGCCCGGGACCTGGCCCGGGCGGCCGTCGGCCGGTCGTGGCGGTGGGTGCGCCGGTCGGATGAACCGGGGCGGCAGCGGTCGCGCTGCCTGGGTGGAGGGTCGAGGATCGGCCATGGTGGCCGGAATCCGGCCCGGAGGCAGGACGACGGAAGGACGGCACCGACACATGCTCGGCACCCAGTACACCCACGGCTCCCCCTGCTGGATCGACCTCGGCAGTCCGGACACCGCGACGGCGGCGGACTTCTACACCGCCGTCCTCGGCTGGGAGTACCGCTCGGCCGGTCCGGAGGCCGGCGGGTACGGCTTCTTCCAGCAGGACGGCGCGACCGTCGCCGCGCTCGGCCCGCTCACCGAGGAGGGCGCGCGCAGTGCCTGGACCGTCTACTTCCAGTCCTCGGACGCGGACACCACCCAGATGGTGACGGCCGCCGAGGGCGGCCGGGTCCGGGTGCGCGCCATGGACGTGATGGACGCGGGCCGGATGGCCGCGCTCACCGACCCGGCCGGGGCCGAGTTCGCCGTCTGGCAGCCCGGGTCGGTGCGCGGCCTCGACCGCACCTCCTCGCGGAACACGCTCGTCTGGGTGGAGCTCCACACGCCCGACCCCGAGGCCGCGCTCGCCTTCTACGAGTCCCTCTTCGAGTGGCGCTGGGCCGAGATGGAGGCCCCCGGCATGACGTACCGGGTGATCTCGACCGCCGAGGGCGACCAGGAGGCCGCCTCCTTCGGCGGCGCCGCCGAGCTCCAGGACTCCGGCGAACGGTCCCGCTGGATCCCGTACTTCGAGGTCCAGGACGCGGACGCCACGGCCGACGCGGTGACCGTCTCGGGCGGCACGGTCCTGCTCCCGCCCGCGGACATCCCCGACGTGGGCCGCCTCGCCTGGTTCGCCGACCCGGCCGGCGCCGAGTTCGCGGTCCTGAAGCCGTCGCCGATGGGTTGACCCGCGGTCAGGAGCTGCGCGCCCGGCCGCGGCGCCGGGCCCCGATCATCAGCTCGTCCCAGCCGTGCGGAAGGTCGTGGCGGAGCGTCAGCTCGGCGATCACCTCGTCGCCGTGCCCCACGACCAGCAGCTCCCGCTTGACCGTCGCCAGGTGGACGGCGGACCACGGGTGGCTCCAGAGGCAGTCCGTCCGGTCCCAGAGCTGGAGTCGCCGCGTGGTCGTCCGCAGCTCGAACCGCTCACCGTCCGAGGGCTTCCCGGGCCGCCCGTCCACCACCAGGGGCACGACGGCGTATCCGGCGAGGACGGTCTCCGTCCCTTCCAGCGTCGAGTCCTTGAGCCCCGTCGCCCTCCCCCAGCGGGCACCGATCCAGCCGAAGAACGCCCCGCTCGCGACCGCCGCGGCCCCGGCGAGCACGGGGCCGATGCCGAGGTGGAGAAGGTCCGGTACGGTCTGGAGGACGCCGTAGGGGACGACGGCGAGGCCCATGACGGCCCCACCGGCCCCGCCCCAGACCGTCGCCCGCCGCACCCGGGGGTCCCCCGGGTCCACCGCCGCCCCCGCCCCATCGCTCACCATGGCCCCCCACTCCCGTTCCACGGCGGAGCCTAGCGGGGGAAGACCTCGAAGGTGACCGCCGGGCGGCCGCCGAAGCGGGCGGAGGCGCGGCCGGTGGTGGCGGTGACGAACTCGCGGACGTACTCCTCCGGGTCCTGGTCGGTCAGGGCCTCGATGTAGGCGCGGTGGCAGAGGAGGGAGGCGATCGCGCGGTCCAGGCCGGGGCCGGCGTCGACGGCGTGGGTGGGGGTGCTGGAGGCGGCGACGGCGACCCGGCGGACGCCGTCCCAGGGGGCCAGGCCCTGCTCGCCGAGTTCGGGGAAGATCCAGCGGTTGCCCGCGTCCGCCGCCGCGTCGAGGGTGGCGCGGCCGACGGCCACGTGGTCGGGGGTGTTCCGGGGCGCGCCCGGTCCGTCGCCCCAGGTGTCGCGGTGGTTGAGGGTGATGACGAGGTCGGGGCGGTGGCGGCGGATCGCCGCCGCGATGTCGCGGCGCAGCGCGGTGCCGTACTCGATGACGCCGTCGCGGTGGTCGAGGAACTCGACGGTGTCGACGCCGACGACGGCGGCGCTGGCCCGCTGCTCGCGCTCGCGCAGCGGGGCGCAGACGTCGGGGGCGAGCGTGTCGATCCCGGCCTCGCCCCGGCTGACCAGCAGGTACACGACCTCCTTGCCGGCGTCGGTCCAGCTCGCGACGGCGGCCGCGCAGCCGTACTCCAGGTCGTCGGGGTGGGCGACGACGGCGAGGGCGCGCTGCCAGTCGTCCGGCAGCTCGGGCAGCTCGGTGGCTTCGGTGTCGATCATGCCCGCAGGATACGGGCGGCGTCGGCCGCGGTGGGGCGGAACGCTCCGGCGAGGATGACGGAGCGTGAGACGTGGCGGGGGCGGTCGGGGTTGAGGCCGCGCCGTGCGGCGAGGGCCACGGCGAGCCGCTGGGCGCGGACCAGGGCGGCGACCGGGTCGACGGCGTCGGCGGTGAACACGGCGCCGGTGGACTCGACTTCCTCGCGGAGCCCGGCCGGGACGGGACCGATGCACCAGACGAGGCTGGCGCGGTCGCTGACGCTGATCGGGCCGTGCCGGTACTCCATCGCCGGGTACGACTCCGTCCAGACGCGGGCCACTTCGCGGAGTTTGAGGGCCGCCTCGTCGGCGAGTCCGACGGTCCAGCCGGTGCCGAGGAAGGTGAACTGACCGTGTTTCTCCCAGTGTTGCGGGAGGGGTTCGTAGAGGGCGAGTTCGGCGTCGGTGACGGAGGGCGCGAGGTCCACTCCCAGTCCGGCGCGCAGCAGTTGGAGGGCGGTGGTGGCGAACCGGGTCTGGACGACGGAGCGTTCGTCGGCGAAGGAGAGGTCCACGGCCCGGTCGGCGAGCCGGCCGGCGGGGCTGTCGGGGACGCCGGTGAGGACCAGGGTGGGGAGCCGTCCGGCGGCGCCGGAGAGGAGGTCGACGACCTCGGTGGTCGTACCGGAGCGGGTGAGGGCCACGAGGCGGTCGTAGCCGCGGCCGAGCGGGGTGCGGTCGGAGGCGGGGAAGGCGTCGGTCTCGCCCGCGCCGAGGGACTCCCGCAGGGCGGCGTAGGCGCGGGCGATCAGGTAGGAGGTGCCGCAGCCGACGACGGCGATCCGCTCGCCGGGCCGGGGCAGCAGGTCGGCGAGCGGCCCGGCGAGGGCGGCGGCGCGGCGCCAGCAGTCGGGCTGGCCGGCGATCTCGGCGGTGACGTGTGACGCTCTCATGGAGCGATTTGTAGCGGCCCGGGCCGGGCCGGGCCATGGGCGATCGGGGTCCGGCGCTTGGACTTTCGGAGACGCGGCGCCGGACCCCGCCGGGTGCGTACGGGCGTCGCCGTCAGAGCTCGTCGCGGGAGAGCGCGAGCAGCCGGTCGAGGACGCGGGGGCCGCCGGCCCGTACCCCGTCGTGCTCGAACTCGTCGGTGACCCAGGTCCGCAGGCCGCGGATGGCGGCGGCGGTCTCCAGGGAGTGGGCGGTGTCGACGTACATGTCGTCGTGGTAGACGGCGGCGGCCACCGGCACCCGGTTGGCGGCGAGCGCCTCGGGGTCGTACAGCGGGGTCCAGTCGTCCCGCCTAGCGAGGAGTTCGGCGGTCTCGCGCAGCGGGCGGAGGGCGGGGTCGGTGGTGAAGTGCCAGGGGTGGACGGTCTCGCCGGTGAGCAGCACGGGCCGGCCGTCGGCGAGCGCCGCGGCGGCGTCGAACTCGGGGAAGTCGGCGCGGACCCGCTCGGCGGCCCAGGCGGTGGGGCCCTGGCCCTGGGCGTAGATGGCCTCGTGGAGGACGGCGTAGAGCGGGTGCCCGGCGTACGAGAGGTGGGCCTGGACCTGCTCCAGGAACGCGTCGGCGAGGGCGGGCCCGGTGGGGGTCGGCACGAAGGCGCCCTCCAGGAGGTGGTGGAGCTGGTGGGTGCCGTCGCCGGAGCCGAGGAGGATGCCGAGGGACTGGAACGCCTCGACGGTGAGGAGGCCGCCGCCGGGGAGGGTGACCTCGTGGTCGAGGAGGTGGGCGGCGATCGCGCGGACGCGTTCGGCGTCGCGCGGGTAGCGGGCGAAGTGGGCGTCGTTCTTGCGCCGGACGCGCGGATAGGCGGCGGTGTAGACGTCGTCCGCGGTGGCGTCGAGGGACGGCAGGCCGCCGGTGATCAGGACGCGCTCCAGGCCCTCGGGGGCGGTGGAGAGGTAGTGGACGGCGCAGAAGCCGCCGAAGCTCTGGCCGAGGACGGTCCAGGGGTCGCCGCCGGTGAGCCGGCGGCGGATCAGCTCGGCGTCCTTGACGATGGAGTCGGCGCGGAAGTGCGTGAGGTACGCGGCCTGGGCCGCGGCGTCGCCGCGCAGCGGCAGGGTCTGGCGGTTGGCGGGGGTGGAGCGGCCGGTGCCGCGCTGGTCGAGCAGGAGCACGCGGAACTCGCGGACGGCGCGGCCGATCCACGCCTGGCGGCCGATGAAGCGGCGGGCGCCGAAGCCGGGGCCGCCCTCCAGGTAGAGGAGCCAGGGGCGGCGGTCGCGCTCGGCGGCGCCGAGGCCGGCGGCGGTGATCTCGCGTCCGTAGACCTCGATCTGCTCGCCGTCGGGGCGGGCGTGGTCGAGGGGGACGGGGAAGTGGTGGTCGGTGACGACGACGCCGGGCTGGCCATAGGTGGTCAACGGTGCTCCTGCTGCTGGTCCTGCTCTCCGTGCTCCCCCGCTCGCACAGTGGATCACAGTCCGCCGCCGGCCGCCCCATCGGCCCACCGGCGGCCGCCCGCACGCCCGGATCAGACCGCGGCCGCGTCACCGTGCCCGCGTCACCGTGCCCGCGTCGGCGCCTGCGTCAGCGCCCCCGTCAGCGCTCCTGCATCACCGCGATGACGTTGCCCGCGGGGTCGGTGAACCAGGCGATGCCCGCCGGGCCGCCCTCGCCGTCCCCGGGCCGGACGACACCCTTGTCGTCGGCCTCGAACCCGGGGTAGCGCTCGAAGGTCGCGCCCCGGGCGACCAGGTCGTCGACGGCCCGGTCGATGTCGTCGACCTCGAAGTTGAGGATCGTGAAGGAGGCCGGGGTGTGGTTCTCCTTGGGGTAGACGAAGACCCGGGCCCCGCCCGGCAGGGTCAGGAACAGCATCCGCATGTCCCCGGTCCCGGAGTCCTCCACGGTCAGACCGAGCTGGTCCCCGTAGAAGTGCCGGGCGGCGTCCAGGTCGTCCACCGAGAAGCTGCTGTACGCCGTCGTCTCGCCGAACATGGTGTGCTCCCTTCCGGGGCCCCGGGCGGCGCCCACCCTTCCAGGATCCGCCCGTTCGGCGCGGGGCGCTCAGGCACGCGTGGCCGCGGACGGCGGGCTCAGGGCGCGATCGGCAGCTGCCGCTTGTGCTCGGTGAGGTCGTAGCGGCGGACGATCGACGCGTAGGCGGCCTCGCCGACGGGCTTGCCCTCCAGGAAGTCGTCGATGTCGTCGTACGTGACGCCGAGCGCGTCCTCGTCGGGCTTGCCGGGGTCCAGGGTCTCCAGGTCGGCGGTCGGAACCTTCCAGACCAGCCCGGCCGGGGCGCCCAGCTCGGCGGCGACGGCGCGGACCCGCCGCTTGGTGAGGCCGGTGAGCGGGACGAGGTCGGCGGCGCCGTCGCCGAACTTGGTGAAGAAGCCGGAGACGGCCTCGGCGGCGTGGTCGGTGCCGACGACGAGGCCGTCCTGGGCGCCGGCGACCGCGTACTGGGCGATCATGCGCTGGCGGGCCTTGATGTTGCCGTGCACGAAGTCCTGGTGGTGGGCGTCGCGGAAGGTGAGGCCGGCGGCGAGGGCCGCGTCGAGGGCGGCGTCACTGGCGGCCTTGACGTCGACGGTGAGGACCTGGTCGGCGCGGATGAAGTCGAGGGCGGTCTGCGCGTCCTGCTCGTCGGCCTGGACGCCGCACGGCAGCCGCATGGCGTAGAAGGTGGCCTCGTGGCCTTCGGCGCGGGCGCGCTCGACGGCGAGCTGGCAGAGCCGGCCGGCGGTGGTGGAGTCGACGCCGCCGCTGATGCCGAGGACGAGCGAGCGCAGTCCGGTGCCGGTGAGGCGCTCGGCGAGGAAGGCCACCCGGCGCTCGATCTCGGCGGCCGGGTCGAAGGTCTCGGAGACCTGGAGCTCCCGGGCGATCTGCTGCTGGCGGGCGGTGGGCGCCGGGTCGGTCACGGAAGGCTCCTCGTCAGGACGGGTACGGGCGTCACCTCCGACTTTACGGGGTGGCCGGCCGTCCCTGTCCCTCCGGCTCCGGGGCGCAGAGCACCTCGACGCGCTGGACGAGGTTGTTGGCGAAGCCGCCGCGGTTCCAGGGCGCGGCGAGGGGCTGGACGCGGCCGGTGGCGTCGGTGGCGCGGACGGTGAGGTGCCGCAGGCCGGGGGTGGCGGTCCAGGTGGTGTGCCAGGCGGCCCAGGCCCAGGGGTGGGCGGGGTCGGGGACGACCTCGGCGTCGGTCCAGGCGGCGCCGCCGTCCTCGCTGACCTCGACGCGGACGACGGGTCCGTGGCCGGACCAGGCGCGGCCGGTGAGCGGTACGGGGCCGGGGCGGACGACGCGGGCCCGGGTCATGAAGTCGGGGAAGCCGGGCGGGCTCATCAGGGCGCGGGGCGCGATGAGGGTGACGGGGTCGCCGGGTTCGCCGGGCTCCTGCCGGAGGCGGTAGGCGCTGGTCTGCTGGAAGCCGGTGTAGGGCGTGGCGGTGAGGGTGATCTCGCGCAGCCACTTCACGTGCGCCATGCCGTACCAGCCCGGGACGACGAGCCGCAGCGGGCTGCCGTGCTGGGGCGGCAGCGGGGCGCCGTTCATGGCGTACGCGACGAGCACGTCCCGGCCGGGGTCGGCGGCGGTGGCGAGCGGCAGGGAGCGGCGGTAGTCCTGCTCGACGCCGCGCTCGACGCCGTGGTCGGCGCCGGTGAACACGGCCTCGACGGCGTCCTCGGCGGCGCCGGCCGCGTCGAGCAGGGCGGCGAGCGGGACGCCGGTCCACTCGGCGGTGGAGACGGCCCCGTCGAGCCACGGCTGGCTGACGGGCCGGGGCGTGAGCCGGGCCCGGCCGTTCCCCGCGCACTCCAGCGTGACGCGACGCGTGACGGCGGGCAGGTCGCGGAGCGCGTCGAGGTCCAGGTCGAGCGGGCGCAGCACGCGCCCGCCGACCGTGAGCCGCCAGTCCTCGGCGTCGGTGTCGGGGATGTCGTAGTGGACGAGCACGTAGTGGAGTCCGGGCGGGGTGACGTCGTACCGCAGGGCCTCCAGCGGGAGGCCGTGGTTGCGCGTGGCGAGCGCGAGCTCGTCGGCGCCGATCCCCTCGTCCGGCCCGGCGACCCGCGCCGGACCGCTGACGGCGCCGAGGTCGCCGCTGCTCCGGTCCATGCCTCCATGGTGCGCCGCACACGCGACCGGCGCCCGGGGACGGGGGCGGGAGGCGTGCGGCGCGGAGGAGCGTTCGGTCGCGGCGCGCAGCGGCGTTCTGGCGCGGCGCCCAGGGGCGTTCGGTCGCGGCGCGCAGCGGTGTTCTGGCGCGGCGCGGAGGAGCGTTCGGTCGCGGAGCGCAGCGGCGTTCTGGCGCGGCGCCCAGGGGCGTTCGGTCGCGGCGCGCAGCGGCGTTCTGGCGCGGAGCGCAGCGGCGTTCGGTCGCGGCGCGGAGGGGCGTCTTTTATTCGGTCGCGTGGCGTGTCGGCGTCGTTGTAGGTTCGCGTCGCGTTCGCGCCTTCCGGTGTGCCCGGCTGCGGCTCCTTCCTCTGACGAACACCTGTGACGCCGCCGCCACCTTCGATCTCGGAGGGCGCGTTCGCTCCGCCCCGTCGTACCGGTCGGTCCGGGGTGCTCACCGCCGTCGGATCCGGGGGGATTCACTGCCTCGACACAGCCCGCGTGTCTCCAAACTCTGGCCCGAGATGCTGGTGGCGCCGCACATCGCGGCGACCGCGCGCTCGATGCCCGTCCGGCCGCCGACGGGCGCGCCCGGGCTTCCCTCCCCGCACACCTACGAGGGCGCCCCCGCGGTCGTACGGCCGCCGCGCGAGGAGCTGTTCCTCCTCGCGGTCGGGAACTTCGTCGGGCAGTCGACCTTCTACGAGAGCGGCGCGGAGCGCGACGGCCGGTACGCGGAGCTGGTCGGCCGGCTCGCCGTCGAGGATCCCGGGTGGACCGCCGGTCTGCTGCGCTGGCTCCGCGACGAGGGGGCGGTGCGCACCGCGGCGCTGGTCGGTGCCGCCGCGTTCGTCCGGGCCCGGCTCACCGCCGGGGCGACGGGCGGTCCGTCGAACCGCGGGGTGATCGACTCGGTCCTGCGGCGCGCGGACGAGCCGGGCGAGCTGCTGGCGCACTGGACGCGGACGTACGGGCGGACCGTGCCGAAGCCGGTGAAGCGGGGCGTGGCCGACGCCGTGCGGCGCCTGTACACCTCCCGGTCGCTGCTGAAGTACGACACGCCGCAGCGGGCGTTCCGGTTCGGGGACGTGCTGAACGTGGTGCACGCCGCGCCCGATCCGGCGAAGCCCTGGCAGGGGGAGCTGTTCCGGTACGCGCTCGACCGCCGGTACCGGCCCGCCGCGGCTTTGCCGCCGGCCGGCGACCGGCTGCTGGTCGCGCGCCGCGTGCTGGCGGAGTTTCCGGTGGCGGAGCGGCGGGCGGTGGTGACGGCGCCGGACGGCGCGGCGCGGCTGGCCGGGGCGGGGATGACCTGGGAGGCGCTGGCGGGCTGGCTGCACGGGCCGCTGGACGCGGCGGCGTGGGAGGCGGTGATCCCGTCGATGGGCCCGATGGCGCTGCTGCGGAACCTGCGGAACTTCGACGAGGCGGGCGTCTCGGACGAGGTCGCGGCGGGGGTGGCGGCGCGGATCGCGGACCCGGAGGAGGTGGCCCGGTCGCGGCAGTTCCCGTTCCGCTATCTGGCCGCCCACCGGGAGGTGCCGTCGTCGCGCTGGACGGCGGCGCTGGAGGCGGCGCTGGGGCACTCGCTGGGCCGGGTGCCGGTGCTGCCCGGCCGGACGCTGGTCCTGGTGGACCGGTCCGACTCGATGTTCTGGGACACGCTCTCCGAGCGCTCCCGGCTGACCCGGGCGGACGCGGCGGCGGTGTTCGGGGCGGCGGTGGCGCGCCGCGCGGAGCGGGCCGACCTGGTGGAGTTCGGCTGGACCAGCCGGGCGGTGGAGTTCGGCCCGGACGAGCCGCTGCTCGACGTCGCCGGCCGGTTCCGGCGGCTGGGCGGCACGCACACCGCGAAGGCGCTGCGGGAGCACTACGACGGGCACGACCGGGTGCTGGTCGTCACCGACGAGCAGGCGGCGCCGCAGTTCGGGCCCGCCGTGCCGCCGCCGGTGCCGAAGTCGGTCCCGGTGTACACGTGGAACCTGGCGGGTTACCGGCCGGCCGGGGGTGAGACCGGCCGGCACCGGTACACCTTCGGGGGGCTGACGGACGCCGCCTTCCGGATGGTCGGCCTGGTCGAGGCGGGTGCGGAGGCCGCCTGGCCGTGGACGCCGCGGACGCCGGTCGCGGAGGGCTGAGCCGCCGCGGCCGCCCGACGGCGCTGCGGGTCAGGTGCCGTCCGCGAGGGCGCGGTCGAGGCCGGACTGGGGGAGGTCGGTGAGGGCGCGGAGGAAGATCTCCTCGTAGACGGGTTCGCCCAGGGTGGCGCGGACGCCGGCGGTGTAGTGGGCGTGGAGGGCGCGCAGGCCGGGCAGGCCGCGGCGGGGCTGGCCGGTGGCGCGCCAGTACGCCTCGCCGGTGCCGGAGACGTCGGCGGCGCGTTCGCCGTCGCCGGCCGCGGCGTGGGCGGTGGCGAGGACGTCGAGGCCGAGGGCGACGCCGAGGCCGGCGCCGAGGGCGCGGGTGCCGGCGAGCATGGCCCGGGCGTGGGCCGCCGCGGCGGCCGGGTCGCCTTCGAGCAGACCGGTGAGGGCGAGCTGGTACTCCAGGGCGGTGCGGGTCCAGTGTTCGTCGAGGGTGTCGCAGAGGGCGCGCAGGGCGAGCGCCTCGGGGCGGGCCTCGGCGAGCCGGCCGAGGCCGGTGAGGGCGAAGACGCGGACGAGGTGGCAGCGGAGGGTGGCGGCCGAGTCGGCCGGGCGGCCGCGGGCCGAGGCGAGGACGTGGTCGACGACGACGAGGGCGGCCTGGGCGCGGCCGGTGCTGAGGGCGAGCAGGCCGGCGAGGGCGGCGGCGTCGAGGGTGAGTTCGCCGGGGCCGTACGGCTCCGGGGCCGTCCAGGGCCGCTCGGGCGGGTGCTCGGTGTGGCGGGCCTCGCGGGCGCAGCGTTCGCTGATGGCCTGGGCCGGGCCGAGGTCGCCCTGGAGGACGAGGGTGACGCCGAGGGCCCAGAGGGCGCGGGTGCGGGCGCGGCCGCGGGCGTCGCTGAGCAGGAGGGCCTGTTCGAGGCCGTCGCGGGCCTCGCGGAGCCGGCCGCGGCAGGACCAGGCGAAGGCGACGGAGCCGACGAGGTCGAGGGCGGCGTCGGGGTCGGTGCGCAGCAGGTGGTCGAGGGCGGTGCGCAGGTCGGTGTGGTGGGTGTCGACGGCGCGGTACCAGCGGAGCTGGCGGCTGCCGTGCCAGGCGGCGGGGCCCTCTCCGGCGAGGGCGCGGAAGTGGGCGGCGTGGCGGTCGGCGACGGTGCCGGTCTCGCCGAGCCGGTCCAGCCAGCCGGCGCCGTACTCGCGGATGGTGTCGAGGAGCCGGTGGCGTCCGGCGGTGTCGGCGGGGCGGACGACGGAGGCGCGGACGAGTCCTTCGAGGGCGGCGGGCAGGGTGTCGGGGGTGAGGGGGCCGCCGGTGCAGACGGCGGCGGCGGTGGCGAGGTCGAAGGGGCCGCGGAAGACGGAGAGGCGGGCCCAGAGGAGCCGTTCGAGGGGGTCGGCGAGCTCGTGGCTCCAGCCGATGGCGGCGCGGAGGGTCTGGTGGCGGGCGGGCCAGACGCGGTCGGGGTGGGCGAGGAGGTCGAAGCGGGCGTCGGGGGGTGCGGTGAGGCGGCTGCCGAGCTGGTCGCGGACGGCTTCGGCGCCCTGGAGCCGGATCTGGGCGGCGGCGAGTTCGAGGGCGAGGGGTATGCCTTCGAGGCGGACGCAGATCTCGCCGGCGGGCCCGGTGGCGGGGAGGTCCTCGCCGGCGGCGGTGCGGAGGAGGGCGAGGGCGTCGTCGCCGGCGGGCGGGAGCGGGTCGAGGGCGACGGTGTGTTCGCCGGGGACGCCGAGGGGGCGGCGGGAGGTGGCGAGGACGGTGAGGCCGGGGGCGGCGTCGAGGAGTTCGGCGACGAGTCGGCCGCAGGCGTCGGCGAGGTGGTCGCAGCAGTCGAGGACGAGGAGGAGCCGGGTCCCGGCGAGCCGTCGGCGCAGGGCGCCGGAGTCGGTGCCGGGGGTGTGGTCGGCGAGGTCGACGGAGTCGGCGACGAGGGCGACGAGGAGCCGTTCGCCGTCGAGCTGTCCGAGGTCGGCCCACCAGGCGCCGTCGGGGTGGTGGTGGCGGACGCGGTGGGCGGCGCGCAGCGCGAGCCGGGTCTTGCCGACCCCGCCGACGCCGGTCACGGTGACGAGGCGGTGCTCCGCCAGCGCGGCGGTGAGGCGCTTCAGTTCCGTGCGGCGGCCTGCGAAACCCGGGTTGTCGTCCGGTAGATGTCCACGCACGGGAGCAGTGTCCTACAGGTCGGCGCCGGAAGGCCGATGTGGAATCGGTTCGTTACGGTTCGCGGGTTCCGGGGCCCGGTGGCGCGGGGGGTTCGCCGGGGCCGGGGGCGGCGAGGTCGTCGACGGCCTCGGCGGCGACGACGGCGCCGGTGGAGCGCTTGCCGCGGCGCAGCCGGCGTTCGAGCCAGGAGGCGAAGGTGGTGAGGGCGGCGTTGAGGAGGACGAAGAGGACGGCGACGACGGTGAAGCAGGCGATGGTGTTGGCGCCGTAGTTGGCGCTCATGGGGCGGACGGAGGCGAGGAGTTCGGCGAAGCCGAGCATGGCGCCGCCGAGGGCGGTGTCCTTGACGATGACGACGAGCTGGCTGACGAGGGCGGGCAGCATGGCGGTGACGGACTGGGGCAGGAGGACGTACGCCATGGTCTGGCCCTTGCGCATGCCGATGGCCTTGGCGGCGTCGGTCTGTCCGGCGGGGAGGGCGAGGATGCCGGCGCGGACGACCTCGGCGAGGACGGAGGCGTTGTAGAGGACGAGGCCGGTGACGACCGCGTACAGGGGGCGGGTCTCGGGGCTGATGTCGGTGAACTCGGCGTAGGCGGCGTTGGCGAAGAGCATGAGGATGAGGACGGGGATCGCGCGGAAGAACTCGACGACGGTGCCGGCGCCGGCGCGGAGGGTGCGGTGGTCGGAGAGCCGGGCGATGCCGAGGAGCGCGCCGAGCGGCAGGGCGAGGACCATGGCGAGCGCGGCGGCGATGACGGTGTTCTTCAGGGCGGGCAGGAGGTAGGTCTCCCAGACGCGTCCGTCGGTGAAGAAGGGCTCCCATTTGGCCGCCTCCAGCTGGTTCTTGGCGTCGAGTCCGGCGATCACCCACCAGACGACGGCGGCGAGGGCGGCGAGGAAGAGCACGGTCCAGAGCAGGTTGCGGCGGCGGGCGCGGGGGCCGGGGACGTCGTAGAGGACGGTGGCGGCCTCGTCCCTGGCGGTGTGGCGCTTTGTCGTGCGCGCCTGGCCGGGGCGCCTCACCGCTTGACCGCCACCTTTTTGGCGAGCCGGCCGAGGAGGAGGCCGGTGGGCAGGGTGAGGCAGATGAAGCCGAAGGCGAAGATGGCGGAGATGAGGATGAGCTGGGCCTCGTTCTCGATCATCTCCCGCATGAGCAGGGCGGCTTCGGCGACGCCGATGGCGGCGGCGACGGTGGTGTTCTTGGTGAGGGCGATGAGGACGTTGGTGAGCGGGCCGACGACCGACCGGAACGCCTGTGGGAGCACGATGATCCGCAGGATCTGGGGGAAGCTGAGGCCGATCGCGCGGGCGGCCTCGACCTGTCCGAGGGGGACGGTGTTGATGCCGGAGCGCAGCGCCTCGCAGACGAAGGCGCTGGTGTAGGCGGTGAGGCCGAGGACGGCGAGCCGGAAGTTGATGGTGGTGAACCGGTCGGCGCCCATGCTGATGCCGAGGGTCTGGAAGAGGCCGAGGGAGGTGAAGACGATGATGACGGTGAGGGGGATGTTGCGGACGATGGTGACGTAGGCGGTGCCGAAGCCCCGCATGAGGGGGACGGGGCCGACGCGCATGGCGGCGAGCAGCGTCCCCCACACCAGGGAGCCGAGGGCGGACCAGAAGGTGAGCTGGACGGTCACCCAGAAGGCGCCCAGGAGGTCGTAGCCTTCGAGGAAGTCGAACACGGCGGCCGGCTCACTCGACGATCACGCCGATCTTCGGGGCGGGTTCGTTCTGGTAGTTCGCCGGGCCGAAGTTCTTCTCGACGGCCTCGTCCCAGGAGCCGTCCTCGACCATCTTCTCCAGGGCGGTGTTGCTCTCGGCCTTGAGGTCGCTGCCCTTCTGGACGCCGATGCCGTAGTTCTCGTTGCTCAGCTCGAAGCCGCCGAGCTTGAACTTGCCCTTGAACTCCTCCTGGGCGGCGTAGCCGGCGAGGATGGAGTCGTCGGTGGTGAGGGCGTCGATGACGCCGTTCTCCAGGCCGGTCAGGCACTCGGAGTAGCCGCCGTACTCCTGGAGCTGGGCGTCGGGGGCGATCTCGTCCTTGACGTTCTGCGCGGAGGTGGAGCCGGTGACCGAGCAGAGCCGCTTGTCGTTCAGGTCGGACGGCTGCTTGATGGAGTCGTCGTCGGCGCGGATCAGCACGTCCTGGTGGGCGAGGAGGTAGGGGCCGGCGAAGTCGACCTTCTCGGCGCGCTCGTCGTTGATCGAGTAGGAGGCGGCGATGAAGTCGACGTCGCCGCGCTGGAGCATGGTCTCGCGGTCGGCGCTCTTCGCCTCCTTCCACACGATCTGGTCGGGTTCGTGGCCGAGCTGCTTCGCGATGTAGGTGGCCACGTCGACGTCGAAGCCGGTGTAGGTGCCGTCGGGGGTCTTGAGGCCGATGCCGGGCTGGTCGAACTTGATGCCGATGGTGATCTGGTCGTCGTCGTCGTGGTCCGCGGGTACGGCTCCCTGGGCGAGGGACGCCGTGCCGAGGGCGAGGACGACGGCCGTCGCGGAGGCGACGAGGGTCCTGGTGGTCCTGAGCGGGTTCATGTGATCACCCCGTGGGGGCTCAGTGGTGGAGGATCTTGGAGAGGAAGTCGCGGGCGCGGGCGGTGCGCGGGTTGCCGAAGAACTCGCCGGGGGTGGTCTCCTCGACGATCCGGCCGTCGGCCATGAAGACGACCCGGTTGGCGGCGGAGCGGGCGAAGCCCATCTCGTGGGTGACGACGACCATGGTCATGCCCTCGCGGGCCAGTTGCTGCATGACCTCCAGGACCTCGTTGATCATCTCGGGGTCGAGGGCGGAGGTCGGTTCGTCGAAGAGCATCACCTTCGGGTCCATGGCGAGGGCGCGGGCGATGGCGACGCGCTGCTGCTGGCCGCCGGAGAGCTGCGCCGGGTACTTGTCGGCCTGGGCGGCGACGCCGACCCGGTCGAGGAGGGCGCGGGCGCGTTCCTCGGCGTCCTTGCGGTCCTTCTTGCGGACCTTGATCTGTCCCAGGGTGACGTTGTCGAGGACGGTCTTGTGGGCGAAGAGGTTGAAGGACTGGAAGACCATGCCGACGTCGGCGCGGAGCCTGGCGAGTTCCCTGCCCTCGGCGGGCAGCGGGCGGCCGTCGATGCGGATCTCGCCGCTGTCGATGGTCTCCAGGCGGTTGATCGCCCGGCAGAGGGTGGACTTCCCGGAGCCGGAGGGCCCGATCACGACGACGACCTCGCCGCGCCGGATGGTCAGGTCGATGGACTGGAGGACGTGGAGGGTCCCGAAGTGCTTGTCGACCCCGCGGAGGACCACGAGCGCGTCGCCGTCGTCGTACCGGCCGGGCACGTCGCCGCGGTCGGGTCCGGGCGCGCCGCCGCGGTCCGGGCCGGGCACTTCCGGGACGGGCATGTCACCCTCCTGGCTCACGCCCCCGTCTGCCGTTTCCTCCTCGGTCTCATGCTCCGCCCTGCTCCGTCCGGACGCACGCCGGGGCGGTGTCCCGGGAGTGCCCGCGCGCCGCCGCCTGCGGACCGGCCGTGGTGGGCGGAGACTGGGAGCGGAGCCGTACGCGCGAGGAGGAGGGTCCGCCATGAGGAGTGCCGCACCCAAGGTCAGTACGCTGCCGGCGGAGCACCGCGAGCGGCTGATGGCCTTCGCCGAGGATGTGTACTTTGACTCCGGTGACCGGCTCTTCGAGGAGCAGCAGCACGCGGAGCGGTTCTGGATCGTGAAGACGGGCGCGGTGAATCTGGACGCCAAGGTGCCCGGGCGGGGTTCGCCGGTGATCGAGACCCTGCGCCACGGGGAGCTGGTGGGCCTGTCCTGGCTGTTCCCGCCGTATCTGTGCCAGTCGGGGGCGGAGGCGATGACCCCGGTCCGGGCGTACCAGTTCGACGCGACGGCGGTCCGGTCGATGTGCCACACGGACGAGGCGTTCGGGTCGGCGGTGTACTTCTGGGTCGGGTCGATCCTGGCGCACCGGCTCCAGGTGACGCGGGTGCGGCTGCTCGACCTGTACGCGCCGCACGGCAGCGGGATCATGGCCTGAGGCGGGCGGCGCACGGGCGTTGACCTCTGGCGGCGGCGGGCGTACGGTCCGGGCGGTTCCCCGTCCCGTACCGCTCCCCCGGCGTCAGGAGCAGCGCATGACCCGGTCCGGTCCCGGCACGGCGCGCGCCCGGCAGGCGTGGCGGCGGAGGCCGTTCGGCGCGGGGCTCGCCCTGGCGCTCGGCGGCGCGGAGATCCTGCTGGTCCAGCGGGCCGGGCCGGGCGTGCTGCTGTCGGCAGGGGCCGACGTGCGGTACGCGCTGCCGCTGCTGATGTGCGGCTGCGGGGTGCTGGTCGTCCTCCATCCGCGCGGGCGGCGCCGGTACGCGGTCGTCGGCGTCCTCGCCTCGCTCGGCTCCTGGGTGGCGTCCGACCTGGGCGGGTTCCTCGTCGGCATGACGCTGGGGATCGCGGGCGGTCTGGCGGCGCTCGGCGGCCCGTCCGGCCGGGACGGCGCGACCACCCCGGGGTGATCTTCGCCGCACCCGGGCCGGGGGCCGGTCGGGGGTGGCTACCCGGCGGTACGGTGGCGGACCTGGCGACGGGCGGGAGGCCCCGATGACAGCACCTGCGAACGCGCGCGAGGCACTGGCCCTCGTCACCGACGACTTCACCGAACTCCCCCGCCCCGAGGGCCCGTCGGACGGCGACGGGCCGCTCGGCTGGCCCGGCCACGGCCGGGCGAGGGCCGCGGCGGCCGACCGCTCGGGCGAGTCCGAGTCGGTGGTCTGCGGCACCGGCACGGTCGGCGGTACGCGGACGGTGCTCGTCTCCTTCGAGTTCGGCTTCCTCGGCGGCTCCATCGGCGAGGGGACCGGCGCCCGGGTCGCCGCCGCCCACGCCCACGCCCGGGCGCACCGGCTGCCCGTGACCGTGCTCCTCGCGACGGGCGGCAGCCGGATGCAGGAGGGGATGCGGGCGCTCGTCCAGCTCCAGCGGCTGGCCGGGGAGTCGGCGCTGACCCGGGCCGCCGGGCTGCCCCAGCTCGCGGTCCTGCGCGATCCGACGACCGGTGGCGGCTGGGCCACCCTCGGAGCCGGTTCCGACGTGGTCCTCGCGCTGCCGGGGGCGCAGGTCGGCTTCGCGGGAGCCCGGGTCCGGCCGCCGGACGCCGACCCCGCGGCGTACACGGCGGAGTCCCAGCTCGCCCACGGGCACGTGGACGCCGTCGTCCCGCCCGGGGAGCTGCGGGCGGTGCTGGGCCGCTGGCTGGCGCTGCTCACCCGCCCCGCCGAGGGCCCGGTGCCGCCGCCGTACGCGCTCGGCGGCACGGAGCCGTCGGCGAGGGGGCGGGAGGCCGTGGCCCGCGCCCGCCGACCGGAGCGGCCGCGCGCCGACCGGTATCTCGCCGAGGTGTTCACCGAGCGGGCGGAGCTCTCGGGCGACCGCTCGGGCGGCACCGACCCGGGGATCCGGTGCGGCTTCGGCCGCCTCCCCGACGGGCGTACGGCCGCGTACGCGGCGCAGTGCGGGACCGCGACCCGGCCGGCCGGGTTCCGTACCGCCGCCCGGCTGGTGCGGCTGGCCGGCCGGCTCGGGATCCCGGTGCTGACGCTGATCGACACCCCGGGCGCCGCCAACGACGCCGAGGCGGAGCGGGCCGGGGCCGGGCCTGCCATCGCGGAGCTCTTCGGCGCCGTAGCGGAGGCGCGGGTGCCGGTCACCGCCCTGCTGATCGGCGAGGGCGGTTCGGGGGGCGCGCTGGCGCTGGCCGCGCCGGGCCGGACCTGGGCGACCCCGGACGCGTACTTCTCGGTGATCGCGCCGGAACTGGCCACGGCCATCCTGAAGCGTCCTCCGGAGGAGGCGGACGTGACGGCCGACCGGCTCCGTCTGCGCCCGGAGGACCTGGTGGACCTGGGGGTCGTCGAGGGCGTGGTGGGCGCCCGGCCGGCGCATCGGGCCGGCCGGGCGGACTGAGCGCGGACAGGGGCGGGCCCCGGTGGTCCGGTGGGCTGGGACCGTGTCTCCGGGGCCCTCGGTGGTTCAGTGGCCGAGCTTCTTCTTCAGCTCGGCCTTGTTCATCTGTGACCTGCCGTGCAGATTGCGGCGCTGGGCCTCCGCGTAGAGCTGGTCGTAGGTCGGTCCCTCGGAGCCGCTGTGCGAGCGCTTCCCGCCGCGCCGCGACGAGGACATGTCCTGGGTCGAGCTCTTGCTCGCCGTCTTCGACTCGCCCGAACGGGCCCGTTCCTTGTTGACGGTACGGGCGGCGATCTCCTCGGCGCGCTTCTGGCTCTCGCCGCGGTCCAGCGCGCTCTCCTTGATGTGCTCGTACTGCCTCTCGCGCTTGGCGTTCGATCCGCGGGGCATCGCGGGCTCCTCTCGTCGGTGTCATGCGTCGGGCCGGCCGCCGCCGGCGTGCTGCCGGGTCCAGCGGACCACCATGCGCAGCAGCAGGATCAGCGTCACCACCCAGGCGGCGGCGAAGGCCCAGGTCAGCGCCGGGCTGGCGGTCGCCACAGCGAGGACGAGCAGGGCCAGCGTCGCGGCGCCGAGCACCAGGGCGCCGAAGGGGGACCGAGCGGTGAGCCGCGACCGGGGCAGGTGAGGGGAGGGCCGGTGTCCGGCCATGCTCCGGGCGAGGCCGTCGTCGGTGCTCAGGTCCTCCTCGATCTCGGCCAGTACGCGCCGCTCGTACGCGGAGAGCCGGGCCTCTTCCATCGCGGGCACCTCCTCGGTCCTGGTCGCCCACCGCCGGCGGGGTCGTCCCACCGGGCGGCTACCCGCCCGGGACGCCTTCAGACGGCGAACTCCCGGACGGTGGGCCCCGGTGGGAAGGGAACCTCGCACCAGACCGTCCGCCCGCGCTCCCGTGGCACACAGCCCCAGGCGCCGGCGAGCCGCTGGACCAGGTACAGGCAGTGCTCCACGGGGCGGCCCGGGCGGTGCCGGTCCTGGGTGAGGGGGTGCCCGGGGACGGTGTCGCTCACCTGGAGCCAGACGCCGTCCACGGAACGGTCGAGGCGGAGCTCGTACGGGACTCCCCCGCGCCGCACCGAGAGGGCGACCAGCTCGGTGACGAGCAGCAGTACGTCGTCGGCGGCCGTCCGGGCGGCCGGGGAGAGCGGTGCGTACCAGTCCGTCACCGCCTGTGCGGAGAGGTCACGGAGCCGGCCGGCCGTCCCCGGCCCTCCGCCGAGCGCGTAGCGCCTGGTGCGTGCAGCTGTCCGTTTCCCGTCGCCTTTCGTCATAGTCGGCGTCTAGCCGTGACGGAAGGGACTAAACACTCGGAAAATGAGTCAGAACACCCTCTCAGGGGAATCCTTTCCTCAGGACGTTCAACCGACGGTCCGTGACGTTCGCCCTGCCTTCCTGGGGCGGAGCCGGCCCGCCGGAAGCGTCGATGGGGAAGCCATGGCCATTGGCCGAGCCACCAACGAATCGCCGCCCCGCACCCGCGACGACGGTCCTCTGCACGCGGCGGCCGTCCGGCGCCGGGCGCTGGGGGGCCTCTCCGAGCCGGAGAACCCGACCGAGGCGACGACGGACGACGCCCGGACGCTGTCCGTGGCGCTCTTCGCGCGGCTGCGCGCCCTCGACGAGGGCACCCCGGAGCACGCCTACGTCCGCAACACCCTCGTCGAGCTGAACCTGAGCCTGGTGAAGTTCGCCGCGCGGCGCTTCCGCGGCCGCCCCGAGCCGGCGGAGGACATCATCCAGGTGGGAACCATCGGGCTGATCAAGGCGATCGACCGGTTCGACCCGGAGCGCGGCGTCGAGTTCTCCGCCTTCGCACTCCCCACCATCGTCGGCGAGATGAAACGATTCTTCCGAGACACCGGCTGGGCCGTACGGGTGCCGCGCCGGCTCCAGGAGCTGCGGATCGACCTCGCCAAGACGTCCGACGCGCTGGAGCAGCGGGACGGCCACCGGCCCGACCGGTCGGAGCTCGCCGAGCAGCTGCACCTGACGCCGGAGGAGGTGGCCGAGGGCGAGCTCGCGGCCAACGCCTACACGGCCCATTCGCTGGACGCGCCCGTCGGCGACGACGACTCCGACCGCGCCCCGCAGGGAAGCACCGGCCGGCGCACCGCCGTCGAGGAGCCCGCCTACGAGCTGATCGACGACCTGGACTCGCTGCGGCCCCTGCTGGCCCGGCTCGACGACCGCGACCGCCTGATCCTCTCCCTGCGCTTCGGCGAGGAGCTGACCCAGGCCGAGATCGGCGCGCGGGTCGGCCTCTCCCAGATGCACGTTTCCCGGCTGCTGGCCCGGATCCTCGGCGAACTCAGGAGCGGTCTGCTGGACGACGGCGCCACGGAGGACCGGACGGCCGGCTGACCTCCAGCCACACCACCTTGCCCGGGGCGTCCGGCCCCCGGTCGGAGGAGCCCCAGTCGCTCGCCAGCCGGTCGAGGACCATCAGCCCGTGACCGCCGGGCAGCGAGGGGGAGCGGGGCGCCATCCGTCGCGGGTGCTCGGGGCTCCGGTCGGCGACCTCGACGCGCAGCACCCCGGCCCCGTACCGGAGGACGAACTCCTCCGGTCCCCCGCCGTGCAGACAGGCGTTGGTGACCACCTCGGAGACCAGCAGCAGCACGTCCTCGACCCGCTCCCGGGCGCGCGGGCTCTCGGCGGGGATCCAGCCCCAGTCGGCGAGCGCCCGCGCGGTGAAGTCGCGGCAGCGGGAGACCGCGCCCACGCTGCCGTGCAGCAGCAGCCGGCGGGTCTGCACGGGTGTCCCGTCGCCCTGGGTCATCTCGCCCTCCCACACTGCCGGAGGGCCCGTCACGCCGGGCCCGCGGGGCGGGCGTCGCCCGTGCCGTCGGCGGCGAGGGCCGCGCCCACGTCGGCGTACACCTGGAAGACGTGGAGGGCCCCGGTGATCTCGAACATGCGGTCGACGGGGGGTCGCAGTCCGGCGAGGTCGAGGCGTGCCCCCGCCTCCAGGGCCCGCGAACGGGCCCTGAGCAGCAGGTTCAGGCCGGTGGAGTCGCAGAAGTCGAGCCCGGCGCAGTCGACGACGATCCGGGCCGCGTCCTCGTGCTTCTCCAGGGCGGTGCGCAGCGGCTCGACCGTGTCGTGGTCCAGTTCTCCCCGCGGGACGACGACGACGGTCTCGGTGCCCCAGGCGGACCGGACGTCCACCGTGAAGCGGTCGCCCCGGCGGGCCGGCGGCTCTTCGCCGAACCCGTTCCGCTCGCTGTCCATGCATGCCTCACCTTCACCGGGTGAGACTATTTTCATCCCAATCGACATGGTCTGCGAGTAGAGCCTTGCCTCGGCGGGAGCGGTGGGGGCGGCGGGAACGGTGGGGCCGGAGCCTTCCCGCGCGGCGGGGTCAGACGGTGGCCGGCGGCGGGGTCCAGCGGCTCTTGCGGGAGACGCCCGTGTCGACGCCGTACTCCTTCCTGAGGTGCTCCGGGATGGCGTAGTGCATCACGCGGCCCCGGGTGAGCGTGGACAGCTCGAAGACCGAGGTGAGGTGGCCGAGCCGGTCGAGCGCCCAGGCGGCGAACGGCGAGGCGTCCTCCACCGACTCCAGGACGCCGAGCAGCGTCGGCACGGCCTTCACCGCGGTGTCCCAGCGGCTGCGGGGCACGCCGAGCCAGTCGCCGCAGGTGTCGCCGACGAGGTGGCGGATGAGGGCGGAGACGACCGGGTCGAAGAAGGTGCCGGGGACGACCTCCTCGTACAGGTCGATCAGCTGCCGGGTGAGCAGGACGCCCTCCTCCGAGGGGGCCATGTACCGCAACAGGTAGAGGTCGAGGTAGCGGCGCGCCTCGTCGAGGGTCTTGGGCACCGCCTCCTGGTCGACGCCGAGCATCGCGCCGACGACCCGCCAGGCGTAGTAGTACGCCTCGGCTCCCTCGGTGGACATGTGGATGCCCAGTCGGTGGAGGCTGTCGAGGACGAGCATCGAGAAGAACATCTGCCCACCGATCATGTCCTCCTGGCAGATGGGCACGCCGTCGGCGGCGGTGTCCCAGCGGTCGGAGCGGATCAGGTGGTGGCGGATGGAGGCGTGCAGCAGGCGGACCTTCTGGGCGGCGGGGACGAACCGTCCGCCGGCCTCGAAGGCGTCGGGCCGCATGAGGTAGACGGTGAACTGGCCGGTCTCGGCCATCCGCTTGCTCGGGTAGCGCAGCCCGTGGGTGGCGGAGAGCAGCCGGGCCACGCGCGGGACGACGTAGCAGGCGGGCATGGCGGCGAAGGAGAGGGCCGTGTTGATGTGGACGTTGTTGTCGGTGAAGAAGAGCCGGGCCTTCTCCATCTCGTTCCAGTCCACCCAGGCGGGCGGGACGGCGGTGGCCTCCAGGTACTCCCGGGCCACGTCGGGGAGGCCGGCGGGCAGCTCCTGGCCGGAGACGGAGACGTACCGCATGAGGGAGTTGAAGAGGCCGACCTCGCCCCGCTCGAAGAGGGTCGCGACGACCGCGTCGGCGAGCTCGTCGCCGCTGTGGCGCAGCGCGTCGAGGGACGCCTCGGTGTGCGTGGTGGTGGTCACGGGTGCGCTCCAGGCTCGGTTCGGGGCGGTTCGGGGGCGGTTCGGTGGTGGCGGACGGCGGCGCGGTGGGCCGGGGGCGGTTCAGTGGTGGCGGACGGCGGCGCGGTGGGCCAGGTCGGTGAGGGCGCGGTGGGCGGGGGCGGGCAGGTCGAGTTCGTCGAGGGTGCGGACGGCGTCCTCGACGCGGCCGGCGATCATCCGCTCGACGCGGGCGGGCGCGCCGAGTTCCGTCATGAGCGCGCGCACCTCGCGCAGCCCGTCGTCGTCCGGCGTTCCGTCCCCGGCGAGGGTCCGGCGCAGCAGCTCGCGCTGGGCGGGGCCGGCGGCGCTCCAGGTCTCGGCGAGCAGCACGGTGGGCCGGGCGGTGCGGAGGTCGTCGAGCGGGGCCTTGCCGGTGCGGGCGGGGTCGCCGAAGAGGCCGAGCAGGTCGTCGCGGAGCTGGAACGCCTCGCCGAGCGGCAGCCCGTACCGGGAGAGTCCGTCGCGGAGCGCGGCGGGGGCTCCGGCGAGCAGGGCGCCGAGGAGGAGGGGCTGTTCGACGGTGTACTTGGCCGTCTTGTAACGGATCACCTTGAGCGAGGTGCCGGTGTCCGGGAGGCCGCCGGTGTGCAGGATCTCCAGGGCTTCGCCGGCGACGAGTTCGCGGGCGAGCGCGGCCCAGAGGGGGCGGCCGCGGGAGAGGTACGCGGCGGGCAGCCCGGACTCGGCGTAGAGGCGGCCGGCCAGGGCCATCAGGTGGTCGCCGAGGAGCAGGGCGAGGGCGCGGGCCGCGGCCCGGGGGCGCCGGCGGGGGTGCGGCAGGGCCGCGAAGGCGTGGTGGGCGGTGGGGCGGCCGTGCCGGAGCGGGCTGTCGTCGATGAGGTCGTCGTGGACGACGGCGGCCGCGTGGACGAGTTCCATGGCGGCGGCGGCCCGCATCAGGGCGTCGCTGTCGGGCTGGCCGGCGGCGCGCCAGCCCCAGTAGCAGAAGGCGGCGCGGAGCCGCTTGCCGTGCCGGGCGGTGGCGCGGAGGGCCTCGGCGAGCGGGTCGAGGGCGTCGTCGACGGCGAGGAGTTCGGCGGCCTCGTCGTCGAGGAAGCCGGCGAGGACGGTGTCGGTGCGGGTCTTGAACGCCTCCGGCGCCCAGCCGTCACTCATCGGAGGCAGCCGCGGCGGCGGCCCGGCAGGCGAGGGACTCGCGGGCCAGGACCTCCATGTGGGCGAGCCCGCCGGAGCCGTCCCCGCCGGGGGCGAGGCGGTCGAGGGCGAGCCGGCCGCGGGCGCGGAGGTCGGCGGCGGCGTCCTGGGCGAGGTCCGCGGAGTCGGACCGGCCGAGGAGCGAGCGGAACGACCCGACGGCGGTGCCGAGGGTGTCCACCATCAGGTCGGCGAGTCCGGCGACGAGCAACAGGGCCTGTTCGTCGGGGCGTTCGTCTCGGTCGGTGCGGTTGGTCATGCCGGCCGGCTCCTGGGGGAAGGGGGGTGGGGGCGTCCGCGGCGGGCGCCTACCGAGCCAGGATGGACCACGAGCGGACCGCGCCGGCGGTCCGCTCACTCGTTCAGGTGATCATGGTCGGAAGTCCGGGCCGGAGGGCCCGGTCGTGGGGTCTGGTCGTGAGGTCCGGCCGGGGGACCGGTCGTGGGTCTGGTCGTGGAACCCGACCGTGGGTCTGGTCGTGGGGCCGGCCGCGGGGCCGGCCGTGGGTCTGATCGTGGGTCTGGCCGTGGACCCGGCCACAGGTCTGGTCACGGGTCTGGTTGAACTTTCCGGGATCACCCTGTAGTTGACCTCCATGATCCGGATATCCGCACGTCTCGTGTCGCGCTCGCCCCGCCGCGGCCCCCGGGCCGCCCTCGCGGTCTCCGTCACCGCGCTGCTGACGGCGACCGCCTGCCAGGTCGGGCCGGGGCGGGTCTGCACACTGATCGGCGCGGACTCCGGCGTGTCGGTGACCTGGGATCCGGCGGCCTACCCCGAGGGCGCGCGGTTCCGGCTCTGCGCGGACGAGGAGTGCGGGGAGCGTGGGTCGTCGCGGAAGTTCCCGTTCGGCTCGCTCCAGGTGCGGCTGCCGGAGGAGGACGGGCCGCGGGAGGTGGCGGTGCGTCTGTCGGTCACCGACCCGGCCGGGGGCGGCCGGGTCGTCCACGACGGTTCCACGCGGGTCACCCTGCGGAAGGCGACCCCGAACGGGGAGGGCTGCGGACCGACCGTCTGGCAGGCGGCGGTCCGCGCCGATCCCCGGGAGGGCCTGGTGCCCACGGTCTGACCCGTCGGCGCCTACGGCACCCAGTGGTTGCCGGAGACCGTGATCATCACCTGGAGCTGGATGCTGGCGGAGAAGTAGCTGCTGGTGTCGACCGGCGTGGCGAGCATCTTGTTCCACAGCGCGTCGAGCCACGCCTGGCTGCCGGAGTCGGTCATGGCCGCGACGGCGAAGGGCGCGAAGAAGGCGGCCTCGCTGCCGGCGGAGATCTGGGTGCCGTTGAGCTTGTAGCCGATGCCGATCCTGTTCGGGTCGCCGCCGGTCTTGCCCTTGATCCAGGTGTTCAGCTTGCGCGCCGCGGCGAGGGACTTGGCGTCGCCGCTGGTCACGGCGTCGTCGGCGATGCGCCAGGGGGTGCGGCAGGCGTTCCACCAGTACTGGCCGTCGTTGGGGTCCTCCAGGACCTGGTTCGGGGCCGGCTTGGGGCTGGTGGCGGTGTCGACGACGAAGTCGGGGAGGAGGCCGGTGGCGGGGGCGTAGCCGGACTGGAGGTTGGCGATCTGCGTCTGGTGGGCGGTGCGGACGGCGTCCCAGGTGGTGTCGCCGGAGGCGGCGCGGAAGGCGCGGAAGTGGTCGACCATCCAGTCCGAGGTGCGGGAGATGTAGTAGTACTGGTCGCCCGAGCTGGACCAGTCGCCGAGCTTGAGCAGCTTGGTGGTGGGGTTCAGCTCGTCCTTCTTGATGGCCGCGATGTGCTTGAGGGCGAGCGCCTTGTAGTCGTAGGTGCCGCCGCTGCCCCACTGCTTGTCGGCGAGGAGCAGGCCGTAGGCGACGTCCATGTCGCCGTCGGTGGCGCCGTCGCCGCCGTTGACGCTGCGGCAGTTGACGTCCTGTTCGGCGGCGAGGAGGTCGGGGTTGATCGAGGACGGGTGGTCGAGCTTCCACTTGACCAGGCCGTCGAAGATCTTCTTGGCGTCCGGGTCGGCGCCGGCCATGGTGGCGGCGATGACCATGCCGTAGCCCTGGGCCTCGGCGACGTACGGGTGGTCGGCGTCGGGCGAGATGACCTGGTACCAGCCGTTGCCGCAGTTCTGCCGGACGAAGGCGGACTTCCAGCGGTTGTAGTAGTCGACGACCTTCTGGTCGAGCGCGGCCTGGGTGCCGGAGGGCTTGAGCATGCCGGCCGCGTAGGGCTTGAGGTGGCTGCCGAAGGGGACGGCGGGGCCGGTGCCGCCGCCTCCGCCGGTGGGCGCGCCGTAGACCTGGAACTCCCAGAGCGAGTAACCGTACGGTGTGCCGCGTCCGGTGCCGTACATCCGGACGTAGCGGCCGCTGCCGGAGACCGTGAGGTCGTCGACGGCGCCGTCACCGGTCGTCGTCGTGTAGACGTCGGTCCAGGTGGAGCCGTCGGCCGAGGTCTGGATGCGGTACGTCTTCGCGTACGCGGCCTCCCAGTCGAGCTTCACCCGGGACAGGGTGTGGTTCGCCCCGAGGTCGATCCGGATCCACTGGGGGTCGACGCCTTCGAGGCTGGCCCAGCGGGTGGTGGTGTCGCCGTCCACGGCGAGGCCGGGGCCGAAGCCGGAGCCCTCCACGGAGGACGAGGTCGCGGGCTTGCCCGCGGAGACGAGGCTGTCGGCGGCCTCGGCGTGGTGCCCGGGGAGGACGGTGAGGGGCAGGGCCAGCAGGGCGGCGAGTCCGAGCGGGACGACGCCGCGCGGTATGCCCCTGCGGGGAACGGCGGTGCGTGGGGTGGCACTTCGCGCGAGGAGGCTTCGTCGGCGCATGACAACTCCCTTTCACTTCACGGCCATTGCTCGTTAGGAAACGTTCCTAACCATCGGCGCGCCGAGCGTAGAGAGCGGCGGGGGCCCCGCGCAAGACCTCTGCGCGGGGCCCCGGCAGGGAGGACCGCTGTCTATCGGGGAAGCGTCAGGGCGCGGGCCAGGGCGGTGGCGAAGCCGTCCGGGTTGTCGAGCATCATGTTGTGCCCCGCGGCCGGCACCTCCAGGACGGGGACGCCCATCGCCGCCGCCTGCTCCGCCGCCGGGTCCGGCAGGCTCTTCTCCCCCACCAGGAACGCCCGGGGCATGGTGAGCGCGCCGAGCACGTCGCCGGCCTCGGGGTCGCCGCCCGCGACGAGCGCGACCGCGCAGCGGTGCACGGCCCGCGGGTCGGCGAGCCGCAGCCGCGCCGCGTAGTCGGCCCGGTCGGCGAGCGCCAGCATCCTGGCGAACCCGCTGCGGACGAACTGCTCCTCGGTCTGGCGCGCCACCGGTGTGCTGAACGCGCCTCCGCCCGCGTACAGGTTGGGTTCCGCGACCACCAGCCGGGCGATCCGCCCGGGCCGGGCCGCGGCCAGGTGGAGGGCGACGGCCCCGCCCATGGAGTGGCCGACGAGGTGGACGCCGGTCAGGTCGAGGTGGTCGAGGAGCGCGGCGACCGCCGCGGCCTGCCCCTCGGGCCGGTAGTCGAAGTCGGCGGGGCGGTCGCTCAGTCCGTGCCCGAGCAGGTCGACCAGCAGGGCGCGGCCGCCGCCCAGCGCCGGGTGGGTGGCGATGTGCGCGAAGTCGGAGGCGGCCGTGCAGCCGAGGCCGTGGAGGTAGACGCGGACGGGGCCGTCGCCCGGGAGGTCGATCCACCGCAGGTACGCCCGCCGGTCCGCCAGGAACAGTTCTCTCATGCGGCCACCCTATGAACGCGCCGACCGCGCCCGACGGCCGGAGTGAGGGTTGCCCGGCCGGTGGCGGCCGGGCCTGCGCTACGGTGGCCTCCCATGGCATCGAGCACCGCACTCTGGTCCTTCGCTCTGGTCGTGGGACTCCTCACCCTCACTCCGGGCCTCGACTCGGCCCTCGTCCTCCGCACGGCCGCGCTCGGCCGCCGCACCCGCGCGTGGGGCGTCGTCCTCGGCATCCAGACCGGCACCCTGGTCTGGGGCGCGCTGACCTCCCTGGGTGTCACGGCCCTGCTGACCGCCTCGCACCTCGCGTACGAGACCCTGCGCTGGGCGGGCGCCGCCTATCTGCTGTGGATGGCGGTCCGCATGATCGCCGAGACCTTCCGGCGCGACGGCACCGGGGCGCACGCGGAGGTGGAGGCCGGCGGCGCCGACACGCTCTCCGGCGGCTGGCGGCAGGGCACGCTGACGAACCTCCTCAACCCCAAGGTCGGCGTCTTCTACGTCGCCGTCCTGCCGCAGTTCATCCCCGCCGAGGCGCCGCACTTCGCCATGGGCCTCGCGCTGACCTCCGTCCACGTCGTCCTCGGCATGCTCTGGTCGACGGTCCTCATCGCCTCCGCGACCGCCCTCGGCACCTGGCTCCGCGGCCCCCGCGCCCGCCGGGCCCTGGACCGGGTGACGGGCACGGTGATCGGAGCCTTCGCGGTACGCCTGGCGGTCACCGACTGACGACCCCGCCGCGCCGCAGCAGGTCCGCGACGGCGCGTCCGATTTCGCGTGGGCGGGGTCGGCGGCTGTGCGGTCGGGTTACGCGTACTGCGCGATCTGGATGAGGTTGCCGCAGGTGTCGTCGAGGACCGCCGTGGTGACCGGGCCCATCTCGACCGGGGGCTGGGTGAAGCGGACGCCGAGGGCGGTCAGGCGGGTGTGTTCGGCGTGGACGTCGTCGACGGCGAAGGAGGTCGCCGGGATGCCGTCGGCCACCAGGGCCTCCTTGTACGGGGGGACGGCGGGGTGGCCCGAGGGTTCCAGGACGAGCTCGGTACCGTCCGGGGCCTCCGGGGAGACGACCGTGATCCAGCGGTCCTCGCCGAGCGGCACGTCGTGCTTGAGCTCGAAGCCGAGGACGTCGGTGTAGAAGCGGAGCGCCTTCTCCTGGTCGTCGACGAAGACGCTGGCCAGGTTGATCCTCATGGGGTGTCCTCCGGGGGTGCGGGGGCGAGCCATCGCGTGACGATGTGCTCCAGGGGGCGGGGGTCGAGGTCGTGGAACTTGTAGCGGCCCTCACGACGGGCCGTGACCAGGCCGGCGGTCTCCAGCACGGCGAGGTGCTGGCTGACCGCCTGCCGGGAGAGGGCGAGGCCGTGCCGGGTCGCCAGCCGGGCGCATATCTCGAAGAGCGACTGTCCGTTGCGTTCGGTCAGCTCGTCGAGGATCACCCGGCGCGTCGGGTCGGCCAGCGCCTTGAACAGATCCTCCTCCATGCCGCCACGATAGGCAAGTCACCACTTGCCTATCAAGCGGGCGCGCGGCGCCGGGCCTTCCCGTCCCCCTGCCGCTGTCGGACCCGCCGCCTAAGGTGGATCGGGCACCGGCCCACCCTGACGAGGGAGACACCTTTGAGCACGGCCCAGCGGAACGGCGCGGCGCCCTCCGCCCCGCACCTCGCCGACAGTCACGAACTGATCCGCGTGATCGGCGCGCGCGAGAACAACCTCAAGGACGTCAGCGTCGAGATCCCCAAGCGCCGGCTGACGGTCTTCACCGGCGTCTCCGGCTCCGGCAAGAGCTCGCTGGTCTTCGACACGATCGCCGCCGAGTCGCAGCGGCTGATCAACGAGACGTACAGCGCCTTCGTGCAGGGGTTCATGCCGACGCTCGCCCGGCCCGACGTCGACGTGCTCGACGGGCTGACCACCGCGATCATCGTCGACCAGCAGCGGATGGGCGCCGACCCGCGCTCCACCGTCGGCACCGCCACGGACGCCAACGCGATGCTGCGGATCCTCTTCAGCCGGCTCGGCACCCCGCACATCGGCTCGTCGCGGGCCTTCTCCTTCAACGTGCCCTCGGTGAGCGGCGCGGGCGCCGTCACCGTCGAGCGCGCCGGCCGGACGGTGAAGCAGAAGGCCAGCTTCCAGATCACCGGCGGCATGTGCCCCCGCTGCGAGGGCCGGGGCCGGGTGTCGGACATCGACCTGGCCGAGCTGTACGACGACACCAAGTCGCTCGACGAGGGCGCGCTGACCATCCCCGGCTACACGGCGGACAGCTGGTACGGGCGGACGTACCGCCTCTCCGGTCTGCTGGACCCGGCGAAGCCGATCCGGAAGTACACCAAGCGGGAGCTGGACACGCTGCTGTACAAGGAGGCGACCCGGGTCAAGGTCGAGGGTGTCAACGTCACGTACGAGGGCCTGATCCCCAAGCTGCAGAAGTCGTTCCTGGCCAAGGACGTCGAGTCGCTCCAGCCGCACATCCGGGCCTTCGTGGAGCGGGCCACCACCACGCAGGTCTGTCCGGAGTGCGACGGCACCCGGCTCAACGAGGGCGCCCGCTCCTCGAAGATCAAGGGCCTCAGCATCGCCGACGCCTGCGCGATGCAGATCAGCGACCTGGCCGCGTGGGTGCGCGAGCTGGACGATCCTTCGGTGGCGCCGCTGCTCGAGTCGCTGCGCCAGACGCTGGACTCCTTCGTGGAGATCGGCCTCGGCTACCTGGCCCTCGACCGGCCGGCCGGCACCCTGTCGGGCGGTGAGGCGCAGCGGGTCAAGATGATCCGGCACCTCGGCTCGTCGCTCACCGACGTCACCTACGTCTTCGACGAGCCGACCGCGGGGCTGCACCCGCACGACATCCAGCGGATGAACGAACTCCTGCTGCGGCTGCGGGACAAGGGCAACACGGTCCTGGTCGTGGAGCACAAGCCGGAGACGATCGCGATCGCGGACCACGTGGTGGACCTCGGTCCGGGCGCCGGCAGCGGCGGCGGCACGATCTGCTTCGAGGGCACCCTGGACGGGCTGCGCGGCAGCGGCACGGTCACCGGGCGGCATCTGGACGACCGGGCGTCGGTGAAGGCGGAGGTGCGGACGGCGACCGGGGTGCTGCCGATCCGCGGGGCGACCGCGAACAACCTGCGGAAGGTGGACGTCGACCTCCCGCTCGGCGTGCTCGCCGTGGTCACCGGCGTCGCGGGCTCCGGCAAGAGCTCGCTGGTGCACGGTTCGATCCCGGCGGGCGCCGGGGTGATCTCGGTCGACCAGAGCCCGATCCGCGGCTCGCGGCGCAGCAACCCGGCGACGTACACGGGTCTGCTGGACCCGATCCGCAAGGCGTTCGCCAAGGCCAACGGCGTCAAGCCGGCGCTGTTCAGCGCCAATTCGGAGGGCGCCTGCCCGAACTGCAACGGCGCCGGGGTCACGTACACCGATCTGGCGATGATGGCCGGGGTGGCCACCACCTGCGAGGAGTGCGAGGGCCGGCGGTTCCAGGCGGCGGTGCTGGAGTACAAGCTGGGCGGGCGGGACATCAGCGAGGTGCTGGCGATGCCGGTGTCCGAGGCGGAGGAGTACTTCGGCGCGGGCGAGGCCCGCACCCCGGCGGCGCACCGGATCCTGGAGCGGCTCGTGGACGTGGGCCTCGGCTACCTCACGCTGGGGCAGCCGCTCACCACGCTCTCCGGCGGCGAGCGGCAGCGGCTGAAGCTGGCCACGCACATGGGCGACAAGGGCGGGATCTACGTGCTCGACGAGCCGACCACCGGCCTGCACCTGGCCGACGTGGAGCAGCTCCTCGGGCTGCTCGACCGGCTGGTGGACTCGGGCAAGTCGGTGATCGTGGTCGAGCACCACCAGGCCGTGATGGCGCACGCCGACTGGATCGTGGACCTCGGCCCCGGCGCGGGCCACGACGGCGGCCAGATCGTCTTCGAGGGGACCCCGGCCGAGCTGGTCGCCGCGCGGTCCACCCTCACGGGCGAGCACCTGGCGCAGTACGTGGGCGCCTGATCACCGGCCGCCGGCCGCCGGCCCTCCGAGCACCGCGGACGGCGGGAGGAGGGACGGCGGGTCGGTGGCCACCACGGCCGCGACGGCCCCGCGCCCCTCGTCCGTCCACTCGGTGAGGTGGTGTACGGCCTCCGGCCCCGGCGGTCCCGCCTTGAAGCGGGCCTCCGCGCGGACCCAGGCGCGCAGGAGCGCCGGGCCCGGGTCGGCGTGCGCGGCCGCCTCGCGCAGGTCGGCCTCGGACAGCACCCGGCGGAGCACCGACGGGGGGCCGGGGCGGCGGCCGGCCGGTTCGACGTCGACGCCGACCGGGCCCCGGCCGGCCGCCGCGGCGACGAGGCCGTCGGCGTGGCTCAGGCTGATGCCGAGCCCGGGGCGGTCCGGGAGGTACGGGCGGCCGTGCCCGTCCCGGCGGCACTCCGGGCACCGCTGGGCGAGGAGCCCGCTCCCGCCCGGCGGCCGGCCGGTGATCCGGGCGGCGCAGAGCCGGGCGAGGAGGCGGGCCGCCAGGACGTCGTCGCGGCGGGCCGGGACGCGGACGGCGGCGAGGCGGCGGCGCTCCCAGGGGGCGAGGAGGTGGGGTCCGAGGCCGGGGTGGCCGAGGACCTCCCGGGTGGTCGCGACGACCGCGAAGGCGGGGGTCACCCGGTGGGGGTGAGGAAGCGCTTCTGGACGCGGGCGAGGGTGCGGAAGTCGTCGATGGTGACCTCCTGGAGGTCGATCGACGTCCCGGAGATGTCCTCCAGGAGGTCGATGAACTCCAGGAAGTCCATGGAGTCGATGAGCCGGGCCTCGATGAGGTCCTCGTCGGCGTCGATCGGCCCGTCGAGGCCGGGGTTCTTCTCGTGGAGCCAGGCGGCGACGCGTTCCATGGGGTGGTTCTCCTGTCGTTGCGGGCAGGTCATGCGGGGGTGGCGGTGACGGCGCGGAGCCGGTCGAGGGCCTGTTCGGGGCCGCCGTGGGCGAGCAGCATGGCGTGCACCCAGCGCTCGACGCCGAAGGCGACGCAGGCGCTGTAGGCGGGGCCGTGGTCGCCGGCGCGGATGCCGAGGCGTTCGCCGAAGAAGTTGCGGTGGCGGTTGACGGAGGCGATGGCGGTGCCGTCGGGGGCGCTGTACTCGTGCTTGACGGGGTCGAGGGCCATCAGCCGGGCGCGGGAGCCGCCCTTGTCGTAGAAGGGGTCGTCGGCGGTGGCGCGGGTGAGGGCGAGGCCGAGCCGGTCGGCGGTCTCCTGGATGAACGCGCCGCCGCGTTCCAGGTGTTCGAGGGCGCCGTCCTGGGTGCCGAGGTAGACCACCTCGCGCATGTGGAAGCCCCAGAGCCGGCGCAGGCCGTCGTAGTGGGTCTCGTTGCGGAAGCAGCGTCCGGCGGCGGAGATCCGCAGGCCGTCGTCGCCGACGTCGGTGCCCGCCAGGGAGAGCAGCAGCCCGTAGCACGTGGCGGAGGGCAGGACGTAGCCGGTGGGTTCGAGGGGGCGGCCGCCGGGGGCCTGGCCGGCGGCGAGGGCGTCGTACGCGTCGGGGGTGAACCGTGCGGCGGAGACGCCGAGATGGGGGAAGTTGCGGAAGTAGTCGAGGCGGGCGAGGTCGTCCGCGGCGAGCAGCGGAGGGCCGGTCACCTCGGGGGCGGAGAGCCGGGCGGCGAGGCCGGTGAGCAGCGTGTCGAGGCCGCGCAGCAGGGCGGTGTGCGCCGGGTCCAGCGTGATGAGGCCCGGGCCTGGGCTCCGGAGGCCGGGGACGGGCGGGGTCGTGGCGCTGGTTGTGCTCATGGAACCGTTCCCTCTCGGCGTGGGCGGTCGGTCTCGGGCCTGATCCGGCGCGCCGGGCCGGCCGGGGCCCGGGGCGTGGGTCGTGCGGGCGCGGGCCGCCGCCCCGGTACGGGTGCCGGGTGGGACGGGGCCTGGCTCGCGGTCGCCGTCGACCGGGGCGCGGCGGTCGGGCCGGACCGAGGGGTCGGGTCGGTCGCGGCTCCGCGCAGTGGGGACAGTAGGCCAGCCGCCCGAGGGTTGTCTAGACCAAAGATCGTCAGTCCAACTCTCCTCCCCTCGGCCCGAATTCGAGCGGCGACCGACACGCGGGCATACCGACGGGTCACTTGACACCGGCGATGGTCTACACCAATTCTGTCCCTCGTCCCCCGCGGCCCCCCACCGTCGCCAGCTCCGCGTCCCGTCCCGCCGTGCCCCTCCCCCACGCCCGCACGCCGTCCGACCCCATGCCTGGAGGGACCTTGACCACGCCCCCCGCCCCCGCCGCCCCGCGCCGCCCGCGCACCCCGTACCTGCACCGGGCGGCCACCGAGCGCCCGTACTTCAGCACCGACGGCGAGTCCTACCTCGCCGCGACGACCCTGCGCGAGCTGCGGAAGACCCGACCACTGCGGGTGCTCTCCGAGGAGGACTTCGCGCACTGGCAGACGTACGGCTTCGTCGTCGTGCGCGAGGCGATCCCGGCCGCCGCGGCCCGCCGACTGCTCGACTTCGCCTGGGACTTCCAGGGCCTGGACCCCGACCGGCCCGACAGCTGGTACGAGGACCGGCCGTTCCGCTCCGAGCTGGACCAGCAGCTGCACATCTACGGCTTCGTCGAGGCGTACCACCACCAGCTGCTCTGGGACAGCCGTCAGGCCCAGCGCGTCTACGACGCCTTCGTGGACGTCTGGGACTGCGAGGAGCTGTGGGTCACCCTCGACCGGCTCAACCTCAACCCGCCCAACGTCCGCAACCGCGACCGGGCCCTCATCGAACCCACCGACCGGGGCTTCGACATCGAGCTGCACTGGGACATCGACACCACGCTCGGCGTGCCGCCGCAGCGCGTCCAGGGCATCATCGCGCTCAACGACACCAGCCCCGAGACCGGCGGCTTCCAGTGCGACCCGGAGCTCTTCCGCCGCTTCGAGGAGTGGAGGCTCGGCCAGCCCGCCGACCGCGACCCGATCCGCCCGGACCTGGACCGCGCCGAGTACCCGGTCGTCCGCCCCGACCTGCACCCCGGCGACCTGCTGATCTGGAACGGCCTGCTCGCCCACGGGGTCGCCCGCAACTCCTCCGCCGACGGGGTCCGCGCGGTGCAGTACCTGTCGATGATGCCCGCCCTGGAGGAGCACGCGAAGCTGCGCCGCTCCCGCGTCGAGTCCTGGCGCCACCTGCGCACCCCGCGCTGGAACCGCACCCTCGTCGGCGACCCCGTGCTGCACGAGTCCAAGCGCTACCCGACCGCCGAACTCACCCCGCTCGGAGCCCGGTTGCTGGGACTGACCTCCTGGCACGAGGACCCCGCCGACGCGACCGGGCCCGCGACCGAGGCCACCGGGGAGCCCGCGTGCGCCGCGTCTGCCTGACCCTGCCCACCCACCGCGCCTGCCCGGGGACGATCGCGGCGGTCGCCGAGGAAGCCGCCTACGGGGCCCGGGAGTTCGGCGCCGAGGTGCACCTGCTGATCCTGGACTCCTCGGCGCCCGCCGACCTCGCCGCCCACCGGGCCGCGGTGGCCGCCCTGCCGCCGGCGCCCGGGGTCGTCGTCCACCACCTCGACGAGGACCGGCAGCGCGCCTTCCTCCGCGAGGTCCTGGCGGCGGCCGGGCTCGCCACGGCGGACCGGCTGCTCGACCTGCTGCTCCCGGACGCCGTGTCGTACGGCGCCTGCACCAACCGGGCCTTCCTGCTGGCAGAGGCGCTGGGCTGCGCCTCGGTGCACCGCCGCGACTCCGACAGCCGCTACCAACTCCTGGACGGCGCCCCGGTCTTCCCCATCCACCACGAGCTCGCCACCCTCGGCCGACGGGCCGCGGACCTGGCCGGCACGGTCGGCCGCAGCCGGCTCGACCCCGGCTGCGCGGACCGGACGGTCGTCCTGGCCGGCGCGTCCTTCATCGGCGAACTGTCCGTGGACGTCGCGGAGATCCGCGCCCTCGACCCGGAGGTGTACCGCGAGGTCGTCGGCCTGTCGGTGCCCGACGGCTATCCGGAGCTCTGGCGCCGGAACCTGATCGACGAGGCGTTCCGGGGCGCCGGCACCACACCGTTCACCACCGACCTCAGCACCCTGACCCTGGTCAGTCCCACCCGCGTCGACATGTGCAACGTCGCCCTCGGCCGGGAGGTGTACGGCCGCGTGCCGCTCCCCCCGGCCACCGACACGATCGGCACCGACTACTTCCTGCTGCACCTCGTGCGCGCCGCCCGGCTGCCCGGCGTCCTGCACAACCGGCACATCGTCAACTACCACACCGACGAGCGGCGTTCGGACGACGGCTTCCTCGCCTACCAGCTCCGCTTCGCCAAGTACCTGCTGGCCACCGCCCACCTCGACGCGGTGTACGCGGGCCTCGCCGCGGCCGGCGACACCCTCCTCGACCCCGCCGGGCGGGTCGGGCCCGCCGCCGTCGCCGCCCTGGTGCGCGACAGCACCCGGATCGACCCGGCGGGCAACGAGGCCCGTCTCGACGTCCTGGAGCGCTGCTACCGCTCCCTCGGCGGCCGGTACGCCACCGCCGCCGAGCTGTTCGCCGGGCGACGAGCCCGGCTGATCGCCGATGCCCGCGCCGACATGGCCGACTTCGCCCTGCTCGTCGACGTCTGGGGCGCCCTCACCGCGCACGCGAAAGGCACCGCCGTGAACCGTCCGACCGGCCCCCGCCTCCCGTCGGTGACGCCATGACGACCGCCCCCGCGCCGGACGGCGTCACCGCTTCCCGCACCCTCACCGTCCGCTACGCGGGCGGCGGTTCCCGCCGGGGCCCCGTCACCATGGGCCAGGCCAACATGATCCGCTGCATCCTGCGGGACGAGCCCGACAGCATCAACATCCACGACGTGTGGCCGGTCCCCGACGGCACCGGGATGGACCGGGCGCTCGGTGCCCTCGCGGCGCTCACCGCCCGCCACGAGGCGTTGCGCACCACGTTCCCGTACGACGCGGGCGGCGACACCGTCCCCACCGAACAAGTCGTCTCCCCCGAGGGGTCGTTCACCGTCACCGTCCTCGACCACGACGAACTCCCCGAGGACGCCGACGCGTACGCCGAGGCGGTGGCCCGCGCGGCCCGGACCACCCGCTTCCGCCTCGACCTCGACTTCCCGCTGCGGCTGCGGATCCTGGCCCGCGCCGGCCGGCCCGTCCGGGTCGCCCTCGCCGCCAGCCACGCCGTCACCGACGGCAGCGCCCTCGGCGTGCTGCGGGACGAGTGGCTCGCCCTGCTCGCCGGCGAGCCGCTGCCGCCGGTGACCGCGCTCACCCCGCTCGACCTCGCCGCCGAGGAGCACAGCCCGTCCGGCCGCCGCAAGTCCGCGGCCTCGCTGGCCCATTGGGAGCGCATCCTGCGCACCGGACCGCAGGCGATGTTCGCCGAGGACGGCGCCGCCGGCACCGAGACCGACACCCCGGGCCTCACCCTCCGCTCCGCGCGCGGCGCCCGCGCGCTGGCCGCCGCCGCCCGGCGCACCGGAGCGCTGCCCGGCACGGTGCTGCTCACCGCCTGGTGCCTGCTCACCGCCCACCGGGCCGGCCAGTCCGTCTGCGTCGCCGCCGTCCCGACCTCGAACCGCTTCCTGCCGAAGCTGGCCCGCTCGGTCGGCACCCTCTCCCAGGACGCCCTCCTGGACCTCGACGTCCGCGTCCCGTCGTTCGACGCGCTGCTCGCCAAGGCGTGGGGCGCGGCGATGAACGCGTACCGGCACAGCCGCTTCGACGCACTCGACCTGTGGGAGCTGATCGGGCGGGTCACGACCGAGCGCGGCAGCCAGTTCGCGCGCGACGCCGTCTACAACGACATCAGCGCGCTGCCCAGCACGCTCGCCGGAGCGGCCGCCCCGGACCAGGACGCCCCGGAGCTGGAGCTCGCCTGGGGCGAGGCGCAGTCGCTGCCGACACGACTGCTGACCTTCGTGTACGAGACGGAGCCGGTCCTCCGCCTCGCCACCTGGGCCGACCCCGCCCTCTTCCCCCGCGCGGCTGCCGAGGAACTGGTCACGGGCCTGGTCCGGCTCCTGGAGGCCGTCGCCGAGGCCGACGTGCCGCTCGACACCGCCGGGCCGCTGACGGAGGTGACCGGGGTGCGTCCGGTGGTGCGCGGGCCGGAGTGGGCGCGGGTGGACGGCTGCTGGGTCCGCCCCGCCGCCGTCGCCGAGGCGCTGTCCGAGGCGCTGGGCGGGCGACCGGTCGAGGTCGCGGTGGAGGACGCGAGGCTGACCGCGTACATCGGCGTCGGTGAACCGGCCGCGCACTACTCGCATATGACGCCTGATCAGACGCACGCGGCGCTGATGGGGGTGCTGCCGGGGCGTCCCGGGGTGCTGGCGCCGCACCGGTACGTGTTCGTCGAGGGCCCGCCGCGGCAGCCCGCCGCGGCGCAGCGGATTCTCAGGGAAGGGACCGGCCGGTCGAGCCGGGAGATGCCACATGACCACCGATGACACCGCCGCGGCGCAGGGGGCCGGGCCGCTGCCCAGCCCCTGGCGGTCGCGTCGCTTCCGGCTCTTCTTCACCGCGCGCAGCGCCTCGCTGCTCGCCGACGGCATGCTCATGGTGTCCGTGACCACGTCGGTCCTCGGCTCCGGGTTCGGGGCGACCGGCGTGGGCTACGCGCTCGCCGCCTGGATGGCGCCGATCGTGCTGCTCATCCTCTTCGGCGGGGTCCTCGCCGACCGGTTCACCCCGCAGGTGATGATGATCGGCGCGGACGCGGTCCGGGTGGCGGCGATGCTCGTCATGGCCGGGCTGTTCGCCGCGGGCGGCGTACGGCTCTGGCAGATCATGGCCCTGATGGCGGTGAGCGGCGCGGCGACCGCCATGTTCCAGCCGGGCCTGGCGAGCATCGTCCCGCGGGTCGCCGACGACATCCAGCGGGCCAATGCGCTGCTGCGGATCTCCGAGTCGATGGCCACCCTCATCGGGCCCGGCCTGGCCGGGTTCCTGGTGGCGTACGGGGACCGGGCCGTGTCGTTCCTGGTGATCGCGGTGGCGTACGCCGTCAGCGCCGGCGGTCTGCTGCCGCTGCGGGGGCTCGCCTCGGAGCGGGACGAGAGCGACGATCCGATGTGGCGACGGCTCGCCACCGGCTGGCACGAGTTCCGGTCCCGGTCCTGGCTGTGGGGCGTCATCTCGCTGTGGGCGGTGTACGGCCTCTTCGTCTTCGGCCCGTCGCTGCCGCTGGGCGCGGCGCTGCTCACCGAGCAGCACGGCGCCACCGGGTACGGCTGGATCGCCTCGGCCGACGGTCTGGGCACGATCGTCGGCGGTCTGCTCGGCATGCGGGTCCGGCCGCGCCGGCCGCTGGTCGCGGGCGTGGGCGCGATGTTCTTCTTCGCCCTCAACCCGCTGGCGCCGGCCCTGGGCTGGAACTTCGCCGTCACGGCCGCCACGGGCATGGTCGCCGGCTGCGGCTTCGCCTTCTGGGGCGTGATGTGGGCGACGAGCGTGCAGTCCCATGTGCCGCTGGCCGTGCTGAGCCGGGTCTCGGCGTACGACATCGCCGGCTCGATCATGGTGATCCCGCTGGGCCGCGCCCTGGCCGGCCCGGTGGCGGACGACTTCGGCGCGGACCGGGTCCTGCAGTTCTCCTCGGCGATCTCGTTCCTGCTGCTCGCCGCGATGCTCTGCGTCCCCGCCATCCGCCGTCTGGAGCGCCGTGACCGCCCGGTCCCGGACGCGCCGCTCCTCCGGGACCAGCGGCCCGCGACGGCGGAGACGACGGCGCCGTGACCTCGGCGGGCCCGGCCGGACGGCTGTCCGGCCGGGCCCTGTGGGTCACTCCCAGTCGTCCCAGGACGGCTCCGTCTCGTCCTCGCCGAAGAAGAGCGGCTCGTCCTCGGGTGCCGAGGCCGCGGCGGGGCGGGGCGCCGGCTTGCCCGCCGACGCCGGGGCCGGCGCCGGGGCCGGCGGGGTGGCGACCGAGCGGGCCGCCCGGTGGTCCGCCGCCTCGGCGACCGCGCGGGCCGGGGGGGCGGCCGGGGGCACGCCCGCGGTGCCGGCGCTCTCGGCCAGGGCCTCCAGCAGGCCCTCGCCGTACTTGGCGAGCTTGGCCTCGCCGACGCCGCCGACCGTGCCGAGCTCGGCGACGGTCGTGGGGAGCGTCGTCGCGATCTCCCGCAGCGTCGCGTCGTGGAAGACGACGTACGCGGGTACGCCCTGCTCGCGGGCGGTCGCCGCGCGCCACGCGCGCAGGGCCTCGAAGACGGGCACGGCCTCGGCGGGCAGGTCGACCGGGACGCGGGCCTTGCCGGAGCGGCCGCCGCTCTCCTTGCGGGGCGCCGCGGCCTTGGCGGCCTCCTTGCGCAGCGGGACCTGGCGCCGGCCGCCGAGGACCTCGCCGCTGGCCTCGGTGAGGACGAGGGTGCCGTAGTCGCCCTCCACGGCGAGCAGCCCCAGGGCGAGGAGCTGGCGCACGACGCCCCGCCACTCGGCCGTGCCGAGGTCCGCGCCGATGCCGAAGACGGAGAGGCTGTCGTGGTCGAACTGGATGACCTTGGCGGTCTTCTTGCCCTGGAGGATGTCGATGATCTGGCCGGCGCCGAACTTCTGGCGCCGCTCGCGGGCCAGCCGCCAGACGGTGGAGAGCAGCTTCTGCGCGGCGACCGTGCCGTCCCACGACTCGGCCGGGGTCAGACAGGTGTCGCAGTTCCCGCAGGGCCCGGACTCCTGGCCGAAGTAGGCGAGCAGGCGGACGCGCCGGCACTCGACGGTCTCGCAGAGGGCGAGCATCGCCTCCAGGTGGGCGGCGAGGACGCGCCGGTGCCGCTCGTCGCCCTCGGAGCCGTCGATCATCTTGCGCTGCTGGACGACGTCCTGCAGGCCGTACGCGAGCCAGGCGGTGGCGGGCTCGCCGTCACGGCCCGCGCGGCCGGTCTCCTGGTAGTAGCCCTCGACGGACTTGGGCAGGTCGAGGTGGGCGACGAAGCGGACGTCGGGCTTGTCGATGCCCATGCCGAAGGCGATGGTCGCGACGACCACGACGCCGTCCTCGCGCAGGAACCGCGCCTGGTTGGCGGCGCGCGCGGCGGCGTCCATGCCCGCGTGGTACGGGATGGCGTCGATGCCGTGCTCGGCGAGGAAGGCGGCGGTCTTCTCCACGGAGGAGCGCGACAGGCAGTAGACGACTCCGGCGTCCCCGGCGTGCTCGGTGCGGATGAGGTCGAGGAGCTGCCGGGTCGCGCTGTTCTTGGCGACGATCCGGTACTGGATGTTGGGCCGGTCGAAGCTGGCGACGAAGTGCCGGGCCTCCTCCAGGCCCAGGCGGGTCGCGATCTCGCCGTGGGTGGCCTCGGTGGCCGTCGCGGTCAGTGCGATCCGCGGCACCTTGGGCCAGCGCTCGTGGAGCATGGAGAGCGCGAGGTAGTCGGGCCGGAAGTCGTGGCCCCACTGGGAGACGCAGTGCGCCTCGTCGATCGCGAAGACGGAGACCGTGCCCCGGTCGAGCAGCCGCTGGGCGCCCTCGGTGCGCAGCCGCTCGGGGGCCAGGTAGAGGAGGTCGAGCTCGCCGGCGAGGAACGCCTGCTCGACGGTCTGCCGCTCGTACGGGTCCTGCGTCGAGTTCAGGAAGCCGGCCCGGACTCCGAGCGCGTTCAGCGCGTCCACCTGGTCCTGCATGAGGGCGATCAGCGGCGAGATCACCACGCCCGTGCCGGGCCGCACCAGTGCCGGGATCTGGTAGCACAGCGACTTGCCGCCGCCGGTCGGCATGAGCACGAGGGCGTCCCCGCCGGCCACGACGTGCTCGATGATCTCCTGCTGCTCGCCCCGGAAGGAGCTGTAGCCGAAGACCCGGTGGAGCACCTCCAGGGCGTCGGAGGTTCCGTCGGGGCTCGGGGCGGGCGAGGAGTCGGAAGAAGCGTCGATGAGGGCCACCCGAAAAGCCTAGCCGCCCGGACCCGCCCGCCGGGCCGCCCGCCGCAGCCTGTGGACAACTCTCGGTGACGGGCGCGGCGGGCCCCCTCCGGCGGGACAGCGGGACCCCCGGCCTCGATACTGGGGAGGAACCCCTCCTCCCCGAGAGAGGAACCGGCTCATGGCCCGGAACACCACGAAGAAGCCGCACGATCCGGCGACGGTGACGGTCAAGGGGCGGGACATGCGGCTGCGGACCATCGGATTCCTCCTGGTCGCCGCGCTCGCCGTCTGGTTCATCGCCGTCAACACCGGCTCCGTCACCATCCGGCTCTGGATCCCGACGGTCACGCTCCCGCTCTGGATCGTCCTCACGGTCACGCTGCTCGTCGGCATCGTCCTGGGCCTCTTCCTCGCCCGCCGCCGCGCCCAGCGCTGACGACGCCCGGGCAGGGGTCCGGAGCCTCCCTAGGAGGTGGCGGACCCGCGGGAGGCGGCGGGCTCGCGGGCGAGGAGTTCGAGCAGTCCTGCGATCTCGTGGCCGGCCTCGGCGGGGTGCCGGAAGGGGGCTTCCGGGTTGACGCGGTAGCGGTTGCGGCGGCCGTCGGCCGCCCGGCCTCTGACCAGGTATCCCCCCTCCTCGAGGTCGGCGACGATCCCCTGGACGGTCCGTTCGGTCACTCCGCAGCGGGCGGCCACGTCCCGGAGCCGTGCTTCGGGATCGCGGGCGACGGCGAGGAGTACGCGCGCGTGGTTGGTCAGGAAGGTCCAGCCCGCCGGACCATCTCCGTTTGCTGCCATATAGTCCCCTTGCCCCGGTTCGCACGGGATCACACGCAATCCATTTCATGTAAATCTTGACGCATTTCCCCAGAAAGCGGACACTCGGGGTGAGGCGTCCTCGTGACGACCGAACCCACCGGAGCATGCCATGAGCCGCGAACTCGTCCACCAGGTCCAGATCGTGCTCGCCGATGCCGGTTTCGGTCCGGGCAGTGGCATCAGCACCCAGAGCGACGGCGTGGCCGTCATCGTCGCCTGGCACCCTGACCGTCTCATCCGCCCCACGATCGCAGCGCACGCGTCCGACCCGGACGTCCATGCCGCCGCCGAGATACCGGGCATCCGCACCGCGCTGGAGCAGGCGCTGACCAGCGTCTTCCAGGCCGCCGGCCTCAGCCCGCTCACCCAGCCCGAGGGCATCATCCGGGTGACGGCCACCCCCGTCGGCTGAGCCGGAGCCGCCCGCGGCCGCCGGTGGCGTCAGGCCGTCCGGGGAGGGAGAACCCGCTTGACGCCGAGCAGCACGCGGTACCGCTCGCGCGCCGCGAAGTCCTCCGGCCGCCAGACCACCGGCCGCCCCACCTCCGCGCAGAGGTGGAGGATCCCGCCGTCGCCCGCGTCCACCCCGACGTGGGCGCCGTAGGCGTCGTCGGTGGCGTTGTACAGGAGCAGGTCGAGGGGGCGGGCGGCCGGCACGCGGACGGTGGACTCCGTGTCCTCCCACAGTTCCGACGAGCGCAGCTCCGGAGGGGTCAGGCCGAAGTGCCGGAGCACCTCGTACGCGAACAACTGGCAGTTGGCGCCCGCCGCGAGCCCCGGCCGGGCGGCCACGGCGGCGGCGCCGGGGAAACGCGAGCCGTCGTAGCGGACGGTCCAGAACCCCGCCGGCAGACGGGAGATGATCGACTCCATCCCCCCATCATCCCCGGACGGGGACGCGGACGTGATTTCCGATGCGGATTGCGTCGACGAGTCGGTGGTGAAAGCCTCTCGTGTCATTCCGGTCCCACCCTTCCCATACGACTCGGAAGTCCCGACCGAGCAATCCCCGTGACATCTTCACGGAATGGCCACCGCGTGATGATCAGTCGGTCCGCACGCCTTCTCAGCGACGTCGCGGCCGCCCTAAGATTGCCCCGCGCTTCGCCGTTCGTCATCGGATCCGTGACTCTCATGGAATGGGGTGACCCATGCCTCCTCGGCTTGTCGGCCATCAAGGTTCCCTGGCTGGACAGCAGTTCCCCATCGGCACCACACCGGTAACCCTGGGTCGCAACGGCGACAACAGCATAGTGATAGTCGGCGAGAACGTCTCACGCTTTCACGCCGAAGTGCGCCGCGAGGGCCATGGATTCGTGCTGTACGACAGCGGCAGCAGTAATGGGACGCGTATCAACGGGACGCGCGTGACCTCGCACGAACTGCAGCCCGGAGATCTCATCGAGATCGGTGCCGAGACGTTCCGGTTCGAGGCGGCCGACGCGATGGAGACCATCCTCGACCTCTCCGTCCTGCGCCCGCTCGGCCCCTCGTCCCGGGCGACCCTGGCGGCGGGACCGGTCCTCGAGGTCACCGTCTCGGGCGGCGGCCCCGTCGGCCTGAGCTTCGCCCTGCTCCTGGAACACCTGATGGGCCGCCGCGTCGCCATCACCGTCTACGACGGCCGCTGGACCCAGGACGGGCCGAGGGTGGTGTGGAAGGGCGAGAGCGAGGGCAACGTCCGCCGGCAGCAGGTCGTCACGGTGCAGAGCCGCCAGTACCTGAACCTCCCCGAGGAGGTGCAGCAACGGCTCTTCCGCGGCGACGCGTTCACCGAGATGTGGCCGGTCGGCCCCGACTCGGTCCGCGGCCACAGCCCGCGGAACCTCCGGATCGCCTACATCGAGGACACACTCCTCGACCTCGCGAACGAGAAGCCGGACCGTATCCGGCTGGTCCCCTCCGCATTCGACCCGGCCGAGCACCAGAATTCCGGGGCGAGGCCGCATGTGCTCGCCATCTGCGAGGGCGGCAGGTCCCGTACCCGGGAGTATTTCGGCGACAGGTTCGGCAGCGCCGACAAGTCGATCTACTCGCTGCACGGCGAGCACATTCAGGACGTGGTCCTCGGCCTGCGCGTGAAGTCGAATCTCACGGATCCCATGACGGTGCTGCTGACCGTCGCCCAGAACCGTTTTCTCCTCAACGCCCTGCGCGGCGAGGGATTCCTGAACATGCGGCTCACCGACGCCGAGGCCGCGGAAGTCGTCGGCATCGATCCGGTGCGGCACGTCTTCGAGGAGTGCATCGCCTCCCGGCCGTGCGTGATGGGGCGCGACGACCACGGCGATTTCCAGTGCTCGACGCACAGCACGCTCTTCCTGCCCGCCATGGTCCGGGGTTCGGCGCTGTGGCGGCGGGTGCTGGAGGGACTGGCGCTGTTCGGCGTCGCCGAGCGGGACCTGAGCGCCGTTACCGCCTTCCGGCTCGACATGGTGCAGCGGCCCCGGTTCACCACCCGGCTGCACTCGGCCACGTCGACGTCCCCGGGGACGTACGGCTTCCTCCTCGGCGACGCCGCCAACGCCATCCACTTCTGGCCCGGCCGCGGGCTCAACAGCGGTCTGGGCTCGGCGATCTCGCTGGCCCGGTCCCTCGACGGGGCCTGGACGGGCCGGCCGTTCCGCGACGCCGACTTCGCGCGCCACGAGGCGGCGATGTCGATGCTCCAGTACCGGCACAAGAGCCGCGCCTGGAACACGATGATCACCACGGACGAGAACGGCGTCAGCCGCCCGATCAAGGAGAAGATCGCCCAGAGCATCGCGGAGTGGGAGGGGAAGGACCTCGACCGGGACGCGGACGTCGACGCCCTGATGGAACGGCTGCGCTCGATCCGCGACCGCCTGTCGTCCCGCCTCCCCGGCATGCCCGACGACGCGACCCTCCGCGACCACCTGCGGTCGCTGGACTCGTCGACCCTGCGCACGCTGTGGGAGAGCGGCGCGTGGGACACCCTGATCGTCGGCGGCGAGGAGGTCGACATCGACATCTTCTACCGCCAGGACCCGCCGTCCACCGCGCCGAGGACCCCGGCCGCCTCCTGACCGCGCGGAAGGCGGCCGGCCCCGTCAGGGCCGGTGGCGCAGCGCCCCCGGCCACCACACCGCCGGTCCGATGTCCCGGACGAGCGCCGGAACCAGCAGGGACCGCACGACGAGCGTGTCGAGCAGGACGCCGAACGCGACGATGAACGCGATCTGCACCAGGAACGCCAGCGGGATGACACCGAGCGCGGCGAACGTGGCCGCCAGTACGACACCGGCCGAGGTGATGACCCCGCCGGTGGCGATCAGGCCCCTGCGGACGCCCTCACGGGTGCCGTGCAGCTCCGTCTCCTCCCGCACGCGCGACATGAGGAAGATGTTGTAGTCGACGCCGAGGGCGACCAGGAAGACGAAGCCGTACAGGGGTACCGCCGAGTCGGTGCCGGTGAATCCGAAGACGTGCTCGAAGACCAGGGAGGCGACCCCGAGCGTGGCCACGAAGTTGAGCGCCACCGTGGCCACCAGGAGCAGCGGCAGCAGCAGCGAGCGCAGCAGGCCGACGAGGATCACCAGGATGATCGCGAGCACGACCGGGATGATCAGCTGCCGGTCCCGCTCGGCGGTGAGGCGGGTGTCGTACTGCTGGGCGGTGTAACCGCCGACCAGGGCGTCGGCTCCGGGCACGGCGTGCAGGGTGCTCCGCAGCCGGGCCACGGTCTCCTTGGCGGCGTCGGAGTCCGCCGCGTCCGCGAGCGTGACGTCGATGCGGACGCGGCCGCCGGCGACGACCGGCTCCGTGGTGCCGGGGACGCTGTACACGGCGGCGGAGTCGGCACCGTCGACGCCCTCGGCGGCGGTGCGCACCCGCTCGGCGGCCCCGGCGTCGGCGATGACGACGACGGGGTTGCCGGCGCCGCCGGGGAAGTGCTCGCCGAGCCGCGCCTGGGCGGCGACGGAGGGAGCGTCCTTGACGAAGATCTCGTCGAGCGGGACGCCCTTCGAGTCGAGCGAGAAGGAGAAGGCCGCGCAGGCGAGGAGGGCGACGAGGGAGCTCGCCCAGACCCTGCGCGGCGCACGGTCGACGAGCCCCGCGACCTTGCGCCAGACGGGGTGCGCCTCGCTCCCGGCCGCCGCCTTGGGCCGGGCCGGCCAGTACGCGGCCGGTCCGAGCAGCACCAGCACGGCGGGGAGGAAGGTCACGGCGCTGAGGACGGCGCAGACGATGCCGATGGCCCCGACGGGGCCGAGGGCCCGGTTGTTGGTGAGGTCGCTGAACAGCAGGGCGAGCAGGCCGAGCGCGACCGTGGCGGCGCTGGCCACGATCGGGCCGAAGGACTGCCGGAGCGCGGCGCGCATGGCCGGGATCCGGTCGCCTTCGCGCGCGCCGAGCTCCTCGCGGTAGCGGGCGGCGAGCAGCAGGGCGTAGTCCGTCGCCGCGCCGATGACGAGGATGGACAGGATGCCCTGGACCTGGCCGTCGACCCGCACGACGTCGTGGTCCGCCAGGACGTACACGACGGCACAGGCGAGACCGAGGGCGAACACCGCGCCCAGGATGATCATCAGCGGGAGCAGCAGGCTGCGGTAGACCAGGAGCAGGATGACCAGGACCGTCACCAGGGCGACGACGAGGAGCAGGCCGTCGATGCCCGCGAAGGCGTCACCGAGGTCCGCCTGGGTGGCCGCGGGACCGGCCAGCCAGGTCTCGGTGGCCGGTACGGCGGCGGCCGCGGTGTCGATCTTCCCGAGCACCGTGGGCAGTTCGTCGGCGAGGTCCGGGCGGAGCTGAACGATTCCCCGCAGGGCTTCGCCGTCCGATGAGGGAATCGCCGGGGACGGCGTGCCGACGACGCCGTCGACGTCCTTGAGCGACGCGAGCGCCGCCGTGGCGGCTTCCCGCGCCGACGGGTCGAGGGCCCCGCCGTCCTCGGCGGTCCAGACGACCAGGGCGGGAAGGCTCTCCTCCTGGCGGAACGCCTCCTGCGCCTGCAACACCCGCGTCGACTCCGCGCTGCGGGGCAGGAAGGCGGCCTGGTCGTTGGTCGACACCTCGCCGAGCTTGCCCGCGTAGGGTCCTAGCCCGCCTCCGACGGCCAGCCAGACGACAAGGACCAGGAGCGGCAGCAGCCTGCTCGCCCACCGTGCGGGTGCGGACATGAAGACCCCAAGCTTCTCTCGATGATTAATAATCTCAATAATCAAGAGATAGTGAATCACGTCGGGAGTCACGGAGAACAGTCGGGCCGGGCGGGACGGTCGACCGCGGTGACGTCCTGTCTTCGCCCCGTCGGCGCCGAACGGATGCGGACGGGGACGGGAAGGACCGGACGCCGCCGGGAACGTCTGACGGGCCTCGGGAAAAGGGGTCCCGACGCGGGCGACTCCCCGTGGGCACGGTCACCACGGGTCGGCGAGGAGGGACGGCGGAGGGAGCCCGCACACAGCGGCGCGGTCTCCGGGCGCGGCTCAGCGGCGCGGTCTCCGGGCGCGGGTCAGCGGCGCGGTCTCCGAGCGCGGGTCAGCGGCGCGGGTCAGCCGCGCGGCGGAACCCGCAGCTCGCCGAGTTCGTCGTTCAACGCGTCCAGGTACCGCAGGACGACCGCGAGTTCGTCGTCGCTGAACCGGCCGCTCGCACGGTCGGCCGCCTGCGCGAGCGGCATGAAATAGGCCCGGGCCACCGGCCGCGCGCCCTCCGCGTAGTGGATGTGGACCACCCTGCGGTCGTCGTCCGCCCTGCTGCGCCGGATGTGGCCCGCCTTCTCCAGCCTGTCGAGGCACGCGGTCACGGCACCGGAGGTCAGACCGAGGTGCTCCCTGAGCAGCCCGGGGGTGGTCGCGCCGGGACTGTCCATCACGAACGAGAGGGCGTGGACGTCGGTCGGGTGGAGTCTCTGCTCCTGGGCGAAGCCGTGGACCAGACGGTTCATCTCGCCGAGCATCCGCCGCAGGGCCACGCCGAACCTCTGCCGGGCACCGCTGTCCACGGCCCTGGCCGCACCCGGCTCGACGTTCCCTTCGTTCACCGGACAAGCCTATGCCGCGGCCCGGCCGGGCGGCGCATCACCCCACCCTTCGCTCCTCCCCACGTCACGTTCTGCCTGGGATCGTCCCCGCGGTCGCCACACGGCGTCCCGCCGCCGGAGCGGGCAGCCGTGCGCCGCGCCCCCTTTTCGCTTCAGCCCCTCTCGGCAGGAGACCGTGTGTGAACGGCTTCGTCCCTTCGTCCCCTCGACCGGTCCTGGACCTCCCCACCCGGGCTTCATGTCCCGGCACGCCTGCCCGCGGCCGGCCCACGACCAGGGCCTGTCAGCGAGAACCGCCGACCGGTCGGTCAGCTCGTCGCCCGGACCGCGGCCCTGATCAGGTCGGCGACCCTCGTGGGCTCGGACAGGGCGACGGCGTGTGAGGCGCCCGGGAGTTCGACGACGACGGCTCCGGCGCGTGCGGCGCCGAAGCGCTGGACCTCGGGGCCGATCGTGCGGTCCGCCCCGGCCACCAGAGCCCAGGACGGTTTCGTACGCCACGCCGCCACGGCCACGGTCTCGGTGAACGCCGCCGCGGCGAGCGGGCGCTGGGTCGCCGCCAGGGCGCCGGCGACTTCCTCGGCCACGTCCGCCGCGAAGACGGAGGGGAACGCCGCCTCCTCGATGGTGACCTCGACCGCCTGGGCGCCGTCGTGGAGCGGGTAGGTCCACTCCTTCAGGCTGCCCGCCACCGGGGGATCGGGGAAGCCCCCCTGGAGCCGGCCGAGGCTCTCGCCCTCATGGGGTATGTAGGCGGCCACGTAGACGAGGCCCACGACGTTCTCCGCGGCGCCCGCGACGGTGATCAGCGCACCTCCGTACGCGTGGCCGACGAGTACGGCCGGACCCTCGACCTGCGTCAGGACGGAGGCGAGGTGGGCGGCGTCCGACAGCAGGCCCCGGAGCGGGTTCGGCGGGGCGATCACCGGGATGCCGCTGCTCCGCAGTTCCGCGACGACGCCTATCCAGCCGGTCGCGTCGGCGAAGGCACCGTGCACGAGGACGACGGTGGGAGGGGACATGCGAGTTCTCTTCTCGGTGTCGGGCATGACGGCGCACACGCGTGTCAGCGGTTTCGCTCGTCCTGGGCGCCGGCGGTCGTCGGCACGCGGGCCGAGGTCGCCAGCGCCTGCCATGCGCTGGGGCTCATGCCGTAGGCACCGCGGAAGGTGCGGCTGAAGTGCGAGGGGCTGCTGAAGCCCCAGCGGTGCGCCATCGCGGCCATGGTGACGCGCCGGTCGGAGCGGCCGAGTTCGAACCGGCAGGACTCGAGCCTGCGCCGCCGCACCCACCGGCTCACCGTGGTGCCGTCGTTCTGGAAGAGCTTCTGCAGGTACCGGACGGAGATGTGGTGGGCGCGGGCGATCGACTCCGGTGACAGGTCCGGGTCCCTCAGGTGTTCCTCGATGTGGGCGTGAATGCGGGACAGCAGCTCGCTGCCGGTCCCGGACGCCTCGTCGGTCCCGTCCGCGGTGTGCGCCCCGAGGAGCTCCACGACCAGGACGGAGAGGAGGTGTACGGCCGTCCGGGCGCGCCGGTCGCCGATCGTGGACCGGCGGACCTCCGCCGTGGCGGCGAGCGAGGTCAGGAACTCCGAGACCAGTGCCCCGAGCCCCTCCCCGCCGGGTACGGGTACCCCGAGCACCTGGTCCAGTTCCCGCTCCGTGACGCCCAGATGGCAGCGGGGCACCCGGAAGAAGATCATCCGGCAGTCCTCGCCGAACCGCAGCAGGTGCCGGCGGGCCGGGTCGCAGAGGACCAGGTCGTTCGGCTCCAGCAGGGTCTCGGACCGTTCGCCGACGACGGTGACGGGCCCGCGGACGTGGACACCGAGGTAGACGTGGTTGCGGTCGTTGGTCTCCGGCATCTCGGAGACCATCTGGACCAGCCACTCCGGGCGGGCGGGGGGCGAGGCCGGAGCGGGCGCCTGCCGGGGCACCCGTTCGGGCGCACGGGACATCAGTGTGGGAGCCATGGGGATCCTTAGCCGTGGGTTCGTGCGGGTGGAGGGTGGGGTCAGTCCCCGCTCGCACCCTCCTCGGCCAGGAACTTCTCCACCACGGCGTTGAAGGCCGGCGGGTTCTCCAGGAAGGGGAAATGGGAGCTCGCCACGTCGGAGGCGAAGACGTGGAGGCGTGCGCCGGGGATCCGCTCGGCGACGAAGCGCTGCGCATCGGGGTGCACATGGCTTCCCTCGCAGCCGATCACCAGGGTGGGCACGTCGATGCGGGGCAGCACGTCGCGCCAGTCCTGCGCGCAGTGGTCGAACAGCAGCGGCACGCCCGCGTGGGCGGGGGTCGACCCGATCTCCTCGGCGACGAAGGCCAGCACCTCCGGGTCGGGCTCGCCGGAGAACATGCCGCGCACGAAGTCGGCGCGGACCGCGTCGCCGTCCGCGCCCGCGAGCGCCGCGCCCAGGTACAAGAGCCCCGACACGTCGAAGATGGCGCCGGAGTCGCGCTGTTCCCGCTCGGTCATCCAGGGCACGGCGGCGACCGCCGCGGGCTGGTCGACGGCGACGAAGCGCCGGATGCGTCCGGTCCCGTACTGGTCCACGAAGCTCCACCACACCGAGACGCCCATGGACCAGCCCAGTGCGTCGAAGCGGGCGAGCCCGAGATGGTCGACGAGTTCGAGCACGTCGCGGGAGAGCCGGGCGACGCGGTGGCCGTGACGCGGGGTGCCGGACTTCCCGTGGCCGCGGAAGTCGACGGTGACGACGCGACGACCGGGCGCGAGACCCTCGACCTGGTGGCGGAACATCGCCTGCGTCTGCCCCCAGCCGTGCAGCATCACCAGCGGCACGCCCTCGCCGCCGGTGTCCTGGTACGCGAGCCGCGCGCCGTCCGTCGTGATCAGTTCCTTCATGACCTCTCCCCTGGTCAGCGGCGGTACGCGGGTCCCCGCCCGTCCCGACATCATCGAATGCGGCCCGCCGCCCGCACCACCGCGAGCTGTAGGAATCGGGCCGTGGATCCTCCTCGCTTTGTCGAAGGTGTCCGCGCTCAGCCGGCCCCGCCGCCGCCCGCGGCGAGGAGTTCCTCGATCCTGAGGCCGAGGTGCAGGGTGAGCCGGTGGGCACCGTCGTCGAGGTCGAGTCCGGTCGTCTCCTGGATCTGGCGCAGGCGGTAGTACAGCGAGGTGCGGTGGATGCCCAGCGTGTCCGCGGTCCTGGGGATCGATCCCGCGTTCTCGAGGAAGCAGCGCAGGGTGTCCCGCAGGCGGTCGCCGCCGTGGGCCTCGCCCAGGGCCCGGAGCGGCTTCGGGACCAGGGACGCGTTCAGGGCGTGCTCGGGGAGCTGGAGCAGCACGGCGAGCTCCCCGAGCGACTCCCAGTCCCCGATGCTTCGCAGGGCGGGCAGCCGGCGGGCCGCGCGGGCCGCCACGAGCGCCTGCTCGTACGACGTCCACGCGTCGTCCAGGCCGGCGTGCCGGCCGCCGACGCCGATCACGGGGTCCGCCGACGGGTCGAGGAAGGTGCGGAGTTCGTCCAGGAGGTGCGCGGACTGGGCGGCGATCTCGTCCGGGCCCGGCGGCCGGTCCCGGAGCTGGAGCAGCAGCGCCCGCTCCTTGCCGATCGCGATGAGGCCCTGGGCGGTGCGCGTCTGCCGGAACCCCTCCAGCGCCGCCCACAGGGCGGCCTCGGAGTGCCGCACGAGCTCGGTGCCGCAGCTCAGCTGGACGACGGTGACCAGGACGTGCTCGGCCGCCCCGAGCAGCCCGAGTTCCCTGCCGTGCCGGCGCGCGGTGGTGCGTGCGGCGACGTCGGCGCCGACGAGGGCGAGGGCCAGGTCCCGCTCGTCGGCCTTCCGGCTGTCGGCGGCGATGTGCTCTCCGTACATCTGGGCCGACATGGCGTCCGCGGCCCGGGCGATGGCGGCGGTCTCCTCCTCCCCCAGCGTCTTCTCGGGCACGACCACGACGAGCAGCCCGAGGAGGTGCCCGCGCTCGCGCAGCGGCACGACGTAGCGGGGCAGCAGTCCGAGGTCGTCACGTCCGTCGATGAACCCGGGGCGGGACCACCGGGTCACGCCCTGGGCGAGGACGTAGCGGATGGCCGCGTTGTCGGCGCGGCCCTGCAACAGGGTGCCGATGCGCACCGGGTCCTCGTCGCCGAAGTGGCGGCTCGTGCAGACCATGCGGACCAGCGGGTCGTCGACGGCGACGGACCGGCCGAGCCGCTCGGCCAGCTCGTCGACGAGTGCCTGGAGCTCGGAGCTGCCGGGGCGGGCTCGCTGGAGCCTGACGGTCATGCGTGGTTCCTCTCTCGATCAACTGCCCCGCGGACTCCCACGTTCCACGGTTCTTGATCATTCTGAGGAGCCGGCGACGCCCGCACATCGCGTGAATCGTCCATTGCCGCGACGCCCACGGGGGATACGAAGCGACTACGCTCCGTCGTCACGGAGTCGTACCAGCCGGGTCAGTTCGGCGCGCGAGGTGACGTCCAGCTTGGTGAAGGCCCGGCGCAGGTGCGAGCCCACGGTGTGCGGCGAGAGGGAGAGGTGCCCGGCCGCCTCCCGGTTCGTCAGCCCCTGGGCCACGAGCCGTACCACCCGTAGTTCCGCGGCCGTCAACTCGGGCCACGCGTCGGAGAGTCCGTCCGTCGAGGGCCGGCGGCGGACGCCTGCGGCCCTCAGCCGCCGGCCCACCCGGGCGACGTCCCACTCCGCACCCGACCGCGCGTAGAGCGCGAGGGCCGTCTCGAAGTACGGGACGGCTTCCGGCTTCCGGGTGGCCGCCAGCTTGCGTCCGGCGTCCTCCAGCGCCGACGCCCGGGCCAGGACCCTGGGGCAGTCCTCGTACAGCCGGACGGCGCGTACGAGGGGGGCGAGGTCGTTGTCGAGGAGGCCGCGGGCGTGCGCGGCGGTGGCGGCGAGGAACGGGAGGTCGGGATTGAGCACCGCTCGCTTCTCGGCCATGGCGACCGCCTGCGCGGCCCGTTCGTGGGCGCCGGCCCGCAGCGCCATGCGGACCAGCACCGGGGCGTCGGCCGGGTCGATCAGGCCGGCGTAGGCGGGCCGGTCCGCGGCGGGCGACGTCATCACCGCGTCGAGTGCGGCCATGGCGCGGTCGGGCCGGCCTTCGTGGTCGGCCGTCAGCGCCAGCATCCAGGTGCCGAAGTGCCGGACGACGGGCGCGCCGTCGCTCCGCATGCGCCTCGCCTCCGCCGCGTACGCCTCCGCGGTCCGCCGGTCGCCGGTGTGGAGGGCGACGCGCAGCATCACGTACCGGAGGGTGACGTCGGCGAGGTTGCCCGGGCCGGGATCGTCGGCCGCCGGGGCCGCGGCCTCCGCGTCGGCCCGGGCCTCCGCCAGCCGTCCGGTCTCCAGGAGGACGCGGGTGCGGGTCATGAGCCACATGCGGGTGGCGGCCGTCCGGCCCTGCTCCCTGGTGGCCCGGATGCCCTCCTCCACGACGGCGAGCGCCTCCTCGGTGCGTCCGGTGGTGTTCGCCAGGAGCGCGTGCCACAGGGCCTCCGGCACCCACAGCGAGGTGCTGACGCCCAGGGCGTCGGCCAGCGCGGCGGACCGCTCGGCCTGCCGGAACGCCTCGGCCAGGTCCATGCGGTGGAAGCTCACGGCCGAACGGACCGTCGTCAGCGTGGCCTCGGCGGAGCGGTCCCCCGCCGCGGCCGCGGTCTCCCACGCCTCCGCCGCGACCTGTTCGGCCGCCGCGTGTGCGCCGGACATCGACAGGCCGACGGCGAGCGTGGCGAGCAGGCGCGCCCGGACGGTCGGGGAGACCCCGGGCAGTGCCGCTCCGGCGCGGGCCTGCAGGACGGCCTCGGAGAAGTCGATCGGTACGGCGAGGCGGGCCAGGGCCAGGCGTATCAGCGCCTCGTCCTCGGGTCCGAGACCGCCGGCCGCCAGGGCGGTGGCTCCCAGCGCACGCGCCCGCGCGGCCCGGCCCGTCTGCCAGAGCAGGGGAATCGTCTCGGCGATGACCCGCGGACGCTCGGGGGCGTCCGCCGCGATCAGCTCCAGGGCCTTGAGGCTGCGTTCCGCGGCGGTTCCGGGGGCGGTGCCGGAGAGTTCCGCCGCTTCGGCGCGCAGCCGGTCGGCCTCCGCCGCGTCTCCCCGCGCCGCTCCCCCGCCCTCCGCCGCGTCCGCCGGCGTGCTCCCCGGCGCCGACCCGGCGGCCTGACGGCTCAGGGCCTGACGCAGGGACAGGGGCAGGCCGGCTTCCACCGCCTCGCGGACCAGGTCGTGGCGGAAGGCGAGACGGTCGCCGCTCTCGGCGAGCAGATCGGCGTCGAGGGCTTCCCGTACGGCGGTCATGAGCGCCGCCGAGGACCTGCCGAACAGTTCGGCGAGCAGCGCGACCGTGACCGTGCCGCCCACGGCGGCCGTCGTCCGCACCAGCTCCGCCGCCTCGTCGGACAGCTGGTCGAGGCGGCGCACGACGGACGGGAGCTCCCGTGGGGCGGGGGGTCCCGCCGTCAGCCTCGCGGTGCCGTTCTCGATCGTCACCGCCTCCCCGGGCAGCGAGCCGAGCAGCTCGACCAGCAACCGGGGCACCCCCTCGGCGCGCCGGGCGAGCCGGAGGACGTCCGGGCCGGGCGGGGCGCCCAGCACGTCCTCGGCGATCCGCGCGACCGCCCGGTCCCCCAGCGCTCCGAGGGCCAGCCCGTGCGCGCCGGCCTGGCGGATCCTGTCCAGGGTGGTGCGCACTCCCGGCGGCACGCTGCCGCCGCGCACGGCGACGATCCACAGGATCGGGTGGGAGGAGAGTCCCGCCGCGAGGCTGTGGAAGGTGAGCAGGGTCAGGTCGTCGCACCACTGGAGGTCGTCGAGGACGACGAGCAGGGGTCCGTTCCTGGCCGCCTCCCGCAGGCGGTCCCCCAGCTCCTGGAGCAGCCAGAACCGCCGGCCGGGTGTGCCGGCCAGGTCCCGGAGGCGCTGGGCGTCCGCCAGCGGTTCCTCGCCGGCGAGGACGCCTTCGAGGAGCGGTCCGAGCGGTACGAACTGCTCGTGCGGGTCCGCCGCGCCCTGGAACACCCGCGTCCCGCGGCGCCTCGCGGCGGCCGCCGCCTCGGCGAGGATCCTGGACCTGCCGATGCCGGCGGGGCCCTCGACGCGGACGATCCCGCCCCGGCCCCGGTCGAGCGCGTCGAGGCGTGCCTCGATGAACGCCCGTTCGATGTCCCTGCCCCGGAGGGGGGTCGGTACGCCGTCGGGCCCCTCGGGAGCGGTCGCGGTCGTCATTCGGTTCACGCTCATACGGCGGAACAGTATGAACTACGGCGTCACCCCGGTCGGCCGACCGTGCGGGGTCACTTCGCCAGGAAGGCGAGGAGGGCCGCGTTGACCTCCTCCGCGTGGGTCCACAGCAGGCCGTGCGGGGCGCCCTCGATCTCGACGTAGTCGGCCGACGGGAGGGCCTTGTGGAAGGGGCGCGCGGTGTTCTCGGCGGGCAGGATGCGGTCGGCGGTGCCGTGCAGGATCAGCGCCGGCACGTCGACGGCGGGGATGTCGGCGCGGAAGTCGGTGTACCAGGTCGCCGGCGCGGCGGACGCGGCGAAGGAGCCGCCGCGGGCCGCGGTGTCCCAGCTGTTGCGGACGGCCTCCTCGCTGATGCGGGTGCCCAGGTTCTCGTCGAGGTTGTAGAAGTCCTGGAAGAACGCGGTGTAGTAGGCGTACCGGTCGGCCTTCACCGCGGCGACCACCCCGTCGAAGAACTCCTTCGGGGCCACGCCGTCCGGGTTGTCGTCGGTCTTGAGCAGGCAGGGCTCCAGCGAGGCCAGGAAGGCGACCTTGGCGACGCGGCCGGAGCCGTACGCCGCGACGTAGCGGGCGACCTCGCCGGTGCCCATGGAGAAGCCGACCAGGACGGCGTCCCTGAGGTCGAGGGTCTCCATCACCGTGTTCAGGTCGGCGGCGAAGGTGTCGTAGTCGTAGCCGGTGGTCGGCTGCGAGGACTGCCCGAAGCCGCGGCGGTCGTACGTGATCACGCGGTGGCCGGCGTCGAGCAGGGCGGCGGTCTGGCGCTCCCAGGAGTGGCCGTCGAGCGGGAAGCCGTGGATGAGGACGACGGGCTGCCCGGCGCCCTGGTCCTCGTAGTACAGCTCGATGGGGTTGGTGTTCTCCTGGCCGACGGTGATGTACGGCATGGGGGTCCCTCGTTTCGGGTGGACGGGTCCGCGCGTCGGAGCGGCGCGGTGTGCCCGTCACGCTAGGACGTGTCCCGCGTCTCCGGTTGCCGTCCCGCGCACCGTGCCTTGCACGGGGGCGCAGAGGTCGCTCAGTCGGCGGCGTCCGTTCCGGTGTCGTCCTCCGCGAGGACGATCCGGGCCAGGTGGACCCGGGAGCGCACGTCGAGCTTGCGGAAGATCGACGCCAGATGGGTGTTGACCGTGTGCGGGGAGACGACGAGGGCCTCCGCGGCCTGCCGGTTGGTGTGCCCCGCCGCGATCAGCCGGGCGACCTTGCGTTCCGAGGCCGTGAGCGCCTCCCAGCCCTGGTCGGCGCGGGGCCGGACGCGGCCGGTGCGCCGGCCCGAGCGGTGGCTGGCCCGTTCCAGATCGGCCCGGACCCGGTCGGCCTCGGCCTCGGCACCGGCCTGGGCGTAGAGGTCGTGCGCCCTGGTCAGGGCGGCCGGCCCGGCGGCGTCGCCGGAGGTCAGCAGCGCGCGCCCGAGGTCGGCGGAGGCGGCGGCCAGGGCCAGCGGCCGGGGGCCGGTGAGCAGGATGTCCACCGCCCGCTCCAGGAGTCCGTGGTCGGTGTTCACCAGGGCGGAGGCGTGGGCGGCGGTCCCCTGGGCGGTCGGCACGGCGGGGTTGCGGGCGGCGTGTGCGGCGGCCTGGGCCGCGAGTTCCCCGGCCAGTCTCCGGTCCCCGCCGCGCAGGGCGATCCGCACGGCCTGCACGACGTGGGGACGCAGGAGGCGCCACCGGAGGAAGGGGTGGTCGCGCTGCGCGGATCGCAGGAGTCCGGCCGCTGCCGCGTGGTCCCCGTCGGCGTCGGCGACGACGGCCTCGAAGAACCGGTGCGTGGCGTGGTTGCCCGTGTTCGGCCGGTCGGCCACGGTCGCCCTCACGACGTCGAGGTGTTCCCGCGCTGCCGTGCGGTCGCCGCGCAGCATCGCGAGGAGGCCGCGGTTGACGCGGATGTTGACCAGGTTGCCGGGCACGTCGAGGTCCGCTTCGAGCCGCTCGGCGGTGACGAAGTCGGCGTCCGCGTCGTCGAGCCGGCCGAGCCCCATGTTCAGGGTCGCCTGGGCCCAGATCAGCATCGCGAGGCGCGGCGGAGCGTCGCCCGCCGTCCGGAGCAGCCGCCGCACGGTGTCGAAGTCGTCCCCGTGGATCCGGGCGACGGCCTCCTCGGGAAGGAAGGCGGAGTCGAACGCGCACAGCGCCGTGTGGTGTTCGACGGCGGCGGCGCAGTCGCCGGCGTTGAGGGCGATCTCGCCGAGGCCCCACAGCGCGAGGACGCGGGCCTCCCGGTCACCGGCGCGCTCCGCCTCCGCGAGCGCCCGTTCGCCCGTCTCGCGGGCGGCCCCGAGGTCGCTCCCGCGGGACCTGGCCAGGGCCTGCCGGGCGGTCAGCCGGGCCCGGATCACCGGGTCGGTGACGACCGCCAGCGCGGCCGTGGAGCGGCGGGTCAGCTCGTGGACGTCGTCGAGGTGCCACAGCGTGTCGCCGAGCACGGACTGCAGACGGGCGAAGACGTCCAGCGGCGGCTGACGGGCGAGCAGCACGTCGCCGGTCTCCCGCGCCTGTGTGTAGCGGCCGGCGCGGGTCAGCGCGACGATGGCGCGTTCTCCCACGTCGTACGCCAGGGGCGCGCGGGGCGGTACGAGTTCCAGGGCCCGTACGGCCAGGTCGGCGCCGAGGTCGGGCATCACGGCCAGCACGTCCGCGGCGGCCGTGCCGAGCAGTGCGACCGCCTCCAGGTCGCCCGGCTCGGCGCTCTTCAGCAGATGCGGGACCGCGTCGCCGGAGCTGCGGCCCGCCGCGACGAGCCGGCGCGCGGCCTCCCGGTGCAGCGCCCGGCGGACGGAGGGGGCGAGGTCGGCGTAGACCGCCTGGCGGAGCAGGTCGTGGCGGAACCGGAGGAGTTCGCCGTCGTCGTGGAGGAGGGCGGCGGCGAGGGCCTCGTCCACCTCGGCGCTGAGCGCGGAGGCGGGCCGGTCGCACAGGGCGGCGGCGTCGGCGAGCGAGAACGCGCGGCCGAGGACGGAGCCGATCCGCAGGAAGTGCAGGGTGTCCGGCCGGAGGCCGGTCAGCCGGCCGCGTACGCCGAGGACCAGCCGCTCGGGCGGTTCCGTCCCGTCCGTGCCCGACGCCGCGATGCCCGCCAGCATCTCGGCCGCGAGGAAGGGGTTGCCGCCCGCCCCGTCGAGGAGTTCCTCGACGGGGGGCGGCACGTCCCCGCCGAGGACGTCGCGGGCCAGCTCGGCCAGGGCCGTGCCGGACAGCGGCCGTAGCGGGAAGGTCGTCGTCCGCGGCTCCCGCCCGTGCGGTTCCGGGTCCTCCCTGCTGGTGAGCAGCCAGAGGACCGGGGAGCTGAGCAGGCGTGCCGGCATGACGCCGAGGGCGAACCGGCTCAGCGGGTCGGCCCAGTGGACGTCGTCGACGGCGATCAGCACGGGCGTGCCCGCGGAGCGTTCCTCGATCAGCTGGGCCAGCCGTTCGACGAGCCAGATGCGCTGGTCGTGGTGGCCGGCGAGGTCCGCGAAGTCCGTGACGGCCAGCAGCGGCGGGTCGCCGTGCAGGAGGCCCGAGGCCAGTGAGGCGAGGGGGACCAGCTCGTGCAGCTCCTCGGCACGTCCGTGGCTGACGAGGAATCCGTGCGCCTGCGCCAGCGAGACGGCCTCCTGGAGCAGCGCGGTCTTCCCGATCCCGGGCTCGCCCAGGAGCAGCGCGACCGCTCCTTCGCCGCCGTCGCGCACCGCCTCGACCAGGGCGCGCAGCCCCTCCAGCTCGGCTTCGCGGCCCCGCAGTCCGGGCCGGCTCAGCCGCGTCGCCACGGCCCGTTCGCCGGGCCGGTTCGGGTCGGTCGTCGGGGCTGTCATCGGGTGAGTCCTCGGGTGGGTCATCGGGTCTTTCATCCCTTGACCGACCCGGCGAGCAGTCCGCGTGCGAAGTGCCGCCGGAGGGAGAAGAAGACGAGCAGCGGGACGAGCGCCCCCACGAAGGCTCCCGCGGTGAGCCGATGCCATTCGTTGCCGTAGGTCCCGGCCAGGCGCGCCAGCCGGACCGTCATCGGCGCGGTCTCGGCGGTTCCGCCGGACAGGGTCAGCGCCACCAGGAGGTCGTTCCACACCCAGACGAACTGGATGACGGCGAAGCCGACCAGGGCCGGGCGGGCCAGGGGCAGCACGATCCGGAGCAGCAGCGTGCCGTGCGAGGCGCCGTCGACGCGGGCGGCCTCGATCAGCTCCCGGGGCAGCCCGGCCAGGAAGTTGTGCAGGAGGAACACCGCGAACGGCAGCGCGAAGACCGTGTGCGCGAACCAGACCTGGCCGAACCGCGCGGGTCCGGTGAGGTGCCACGCGGGCAGGAACAGCCAGCCCTGGGAGAAGAGCTTCAGGAGCGGGACGAGCGCCATCTGGAGCGGCACGGCCTGGAGCGCGAAGACGCCGACGACGAGCGCGTCGCGCCCCCTGAAGTCGATCCAGGCCAGGGCGTACGCCGCGAAGAAGGCCAGGACGAGCGGGAACAGCACGGAGGGAACGGTGATGACGACGGAGTTGACGAAGGACTCCGCGAGCCGCGCCGCCCCGTTCCCGCCGCCGGTCAGCACCTCGCCGTAGTTGTCGAGCGTGAGGCGCGGCGTACCGAACAGGGTCCACCAGCCCGTCGTCTTGATCTCCTCCTCGGGGCGGAACGAGGAGAGCAGGAGACCGAGGGTCGGTGTCGTCCAGAGGACCGCGATCAGCACGGCGACCGCGGTGAGGGGGCGGGAGGCGAGCCGCTCCCGGACGCCGTTCACCCCGTCCTCCGCTGCGCTCTGACCTGGTGGGCGACGAAGGGGGTGACGAGCAGGAGGAGGAGCACGGCGAGGGCCGCGCCACGGCCTGTCTCGCCGTAGCGGAACGCCTGGTCGTACATCTCGTGGGCGAGGACGCCCGTGTCGAACTGGCCGCCGGTCATGGTCTTCACGATGTCGAACGCCTTGAGGGTGCCGATCGCCTGGGCGAGGAGCACGACGAGCAGCGTGGGCCGGATCGACGGCAGGGTGATCCGGCGGAGGATCTGCCGGGGGGACGCGCCGTCGAGCAGGGCCGCCTCGGTCAGCTCCGCGGGTACGGCCCTGATCGCGCCGGCCAGCAGGACGGCGGCGAAGCCCGCCTGGGTCCACACCATCACCGCGATGAGGAACAGGACGTTCCAGGGGGAGTCCACGAGCCACTGGCGCGGTTCGCCGCCGAACGCGACGACGAGCCGGTTCAGCAGCCCGATCTGCCCGGCTTCCGCGGGGCGGTAGGCGTAGACGAACTTCCAGACGACGCCGGCGCCGACGAAGGAGAGCGCCATCGGCGTCAGGAGGAGGGACAGCGCGAGGGCCCTGCACCGGGACCGGGCGACGGCCGCCGCGTAGAGCAGACCGACCGCGGTCGACGTCAGCGGCACGAGCACCGCCCACGCCAGCGTGTTGCGCAGCGCCACCAGCGACCGGTGGTCGGTGAAGATCCACACGTAGTTGTCGAGGCCGGCCCACGTGTCTGCCCCGCCGCCGGTGAACGACAGCGCCAGGGTGCGCAGTCCGGGCAGGACGAGTCCGACCGCGAGCAGCAGCAGCGCGGGGGCCAGCAGGATCAGGGCCGCGGCCCTCCTCCGCACCGGCCCCCGGTGCAGGGCGAGCAGGACCAGGGCGACGACCGCCGCGAAGGCGGCGACGCCCTGGAGCAGGTACAGCAGCTTGGGCTGCTGGGCGACGGCGTCGAACGACATCAGCGGCTCGGCCAGGACCGTTCGACGGAGCCGGCGACCTGCCGGGTGCTCGCGCCGCCGATCCAGTCGACGGCTCCCCGCCAGAACGTCCCGGCGCCGACCGACGCCGGCATCAGGTCCGAGCCGTCGAACCTGAACTGGGTGCCGGGGTCCTGGAGCAGCCGGATCGAGAGCCTGTCGACCGGGGTGGCGGCGTCCGCCGGATCCACCCCCCGGTTCGCCGAGACGAACGGGCCCTTCCTCATCCGCGCCCTGGCGAAGTCCGCGGTGGCCAGGTACTCCTGGAAGGCCCGGACCTCGGGACGGTCGGCGAACACCGCGGTGAACACCCCACCACCGAGGACGGGGCGGCTCGCCGGGTCGGCGCCCGGCAGCAGGAAGGCGTAGACGTCCTTGTCCGGGCCGATCTCGGTGCCCTCGGGCCACAAGTCGGCGTAGAACGACGCCTGGCGGTGCATCGCGCAGTCGCCGGAGAGGATCGGTGTGCCGGCCTCCTGGAAGGAGATCGACGCCATCGACCGGGCCGGACCGAAACCGCCGTTGGCGTACCGGTCGTTCTTGAGGATGGCCCCCACGGTGTCCATGGCCCTGATCACGCGGGGGTCGTCGAACGGGATCTCGTGGGCGACCCACTGGTCGTAGACGCGCGGGCCCTGCTGGCGGAGGAGGACGTCCTCGATCCAGTCCGTGACGGGCCAGCCGGTCGCCTCGGCGGACTCGATGCCCGCGCACCACGGCGTGACGCCCGACGCCGCGATCCGCTCCGTGAGGTCCATCAGCTCGGCCCACGTGCGGGGAACGCCCAGCCCCCTGTCGCGGAAGAACGTCGGGGAGTACCAGACGAACGACTTCACGTTCGCGACGAGGGGAGTGCCGTAGAGGGTGCCGTCGACGGTCGCGTAGCCGTTCCAGTCCGCCGACCAGCCCTGCTCGGCGAGGGCCACGACCCCGGGGCTCGCGGGCTTGAGCCTCCCCGCCCGCGCGAAGCGTTCCAGGAGCCCGGGCTGCGGGAAGAACGCCACGTCCGGCGCGTTCCCGCCGTCGACCCGGAGCTGGATCTGCGCCTCGAACTCGCCGTCCCCCTCGTACTGGACGTCGATGCCGGTGCAGTCGGCGAAGTCCGCCCAGGTCTCTTCGAACAGATCCGCTTCCCGGTCCCGGTTCTCCGCGTAGACGGTGACCTCGGTGCCGGGGTGCTTGCCGTACCGGGCGTACGGTGCGCAGTCCGCGCTCGTGCGCGACCGCGAGGCGCTGTCCTGCGGGGCACCGCAGGCCGTGGCCGTGAGGGCGAGGGTGGTGACCGCGAGAGCGAGCCTCGCGCCGAACCTCATGGGTGTGCTTCCTCCGATCGCCCGCCGCACGTTCTCGGCGGGCGTTTCGGAAAGCTACCGCGTTCGAACGACAGAGACCAATCGTTCGAAATCCGAGGGCCGGATCACTGCGCCGTGGTGGCCCGGGCCGCGTCGAGGATCAGCTCCACCACGGCCTTCGGCCGGGCGAGCATGACCAGGTGCGAGGAGTCGACCTCGACGGTGGTCATGCCGGCGCGCCGGTATCCGAAGCGCTCCACATCGGGGTTGATGGTCCGGTCCGCGGAGGCCACCAGGCCCCACGAGGGCTTGGTCTTCCACGCCGCGACCGGCGCCGCCTCCGAGAAGGCCCGCGCGGCCAGCGGGCGCTGGGAGACGGCGAGCACGGCGGCGAGGTCGGGGTCGAGGTCCGCCGCGAACAGCTCGGGGAAGCGGTCGACCGCCACCGAGACGTCGGTGCCGGTCTCGCCGGACCCGGCCTCCGGGAACGGGGTGTGGACGAGCGCGTCGGCGAGACCGGAGTCGGGGAAGCCGCCCTGCAGTTCGCCCAGGCTCTCGCCCTCCTCCAGCGCGTAGCCCGCGAGGTAGACCAGGGCGCGGACGTTCTCCTCCACGCCGGCGAGGGTGATGACGGCGCCGCCGTAGGAGTGCCCCACCAGGATCACGGGGCCTTCGACGGCACGGACCACCGAGGCGATGTACGCGGCGTCGTCGACGAGGCTCCGGTTGGGCACCGCCGGGGCCGTCACCTCCAGGCCGGCGGCGGTCAGTTCGGGGATGACACGGGCGAAGCCGGAGGCGTCGGCGAAGGCGCCGTGGACGAGGACGACGGTGGGGCGGGCGTGTCGGGCCATGGGAGAACTCCTGGGACAGACGGGTGGTTGTCAGAGACCGAAGCGGGCGCGGCGCGCCTCGGGCACCAGGTCGGCGTACCCGGGGTGCTTGCCGATCCAGCCCCGGATGAAGGGGCAGTAGGGCAGGACGCGCAGCCCGCGCGCCCGGGCGTCGTCGAGGGCGCCGCGGGCGAGGAGGCCGCCCAGCCCCTGGCCGCCGAAGCGGGGATCGATCTCGGTGTGGATGAAGGCGATCTCGCCGTCCGAGAGGTGGTACTCGGCGAAGCCGGCGGTCTCGGTGCCGCCGTCGCCGGCGAGGATCTCGTACCGGGACTTCTCGGGCCGGTCGGTCACTCGGGGTTCCATCGGTGCTCCTGTGCTGACGTGGTGTGAGGGCGGGGCGGTGGTCCCGCTCAGAGGGTGCGGCGCACGCCCGCCTGGCGTTCCAGGTTGCGGAGCTGGACGGCGAGGTCGCCCTCGACGGCGAGGTGGGCGGGGCCGCTGCGGCCGATGGGCAGGACCTGCTCGCTGCGCATGTCCTCGAGCATGAGGGCGAAGGCCGTGTACATCGCGACGGCCGCCACCAGCAGGCCCAGCGCTCCGGACGTGCGCGTCAGCCACTCGGCGCCGGTGACGCCCGCGAGGCCGGTGGCCGCCCAGCGGGGCAGGGAGACCGCGAGGACGAGCCACAGCGCCCGCTTGGGCCCGGTCACCGCGGTCATCAGCGCGCCGAAGCAGAGGAGCGCCAGGTTGAAGACGCCGAGGACCTTCAGGCCGTCGGCCGCGCCGCTGAGCATGATGAGCGAGTACGGCAGCCAGCTGCCGGCGAACACCGCCATCAGGGTCGCCGCGATCACGTCGCGGGCCCCGAAGGCCAGGTAACTGACCAGGAGTTGGAGGACGAAGGCGGGCAGGACGGTGAAGGCGACGGCGGTCCGGGCCTCGTCGCCGAGGATCCCGAGCTGGAGGCAGCCCGTCATCACGGACGCGAGGGCGATCGTGAAGAAGCCGAGCGGCATGGGGGAGGCGATGGGGCGGAGGTTGATCCGGGTCATCGACCGGAGGTCCGGCTCGAACCGGCGTCCCGGGGGCGCGGCCGGGTCCTGTGCGCCGCCGTCGGCGGCCGGGGAGGCGGCAGTCATCGGAAGTCTCTCCTTCAGTGCTCGAAGCAGGGGTCGACGAAGGACGGCCGCGTCTCGGGGACGGAGCCGCGCGCGACGCGCCACCGGCGGTGCTGCTCGGACTCGGCGACGGCCTCGGCCACCAGCGACGCCTGACGGGCACCGCTCGGGCAGCCGCTCTGCCGGCCGTTCTGATAGCCGCCGAAGTGGGCGACGGGGCTCCACGCGGGGCTCACCGGCGGGACGGCCTCGTCGAGACCCTCGTACTCCGCGGCCGCGTGGACGATGCGGCCGCCGACGACGGTGAGGACCGACTCGATGCCGGGAATGACGTCCTCGGGCACGGTGAGGTAGTCGTCGGACAGGATCGCGAGGTCGCCGTAACAGCCTTCTCGCAGGGTTCCCTTGACGTCCTGCTCGCCGGTGAGCAGCGCCCCGCCCCGGGTGTAGAGGCCGAGGGCGGTCTCCCGGTCGAGCGGGTTCCCCGCCGGAGAGAGCGCGGTGCCGCCGACGGTGCGCCCGGTCACCAGCCAGTGCAGTGCGACCCACGGGTTGTACGAGGAGACGCGGGTGGCGTCGGTTCCGGCGGCGACCGTGAGGCCGCGGTCGAGCATGGCCCGGACCGGCGGGGTGTGGGCGGCGGCCTCGGGGCCGTAGCGGTCGAGGAACGCGGCGCCCTGGAAGGACATCCGGTTCTGGACCGAGACGGCGCCGCCGAGGGCGGCGATCCGGTCGAGGCTGCCCGCCGAGACGGTCTCCGCGTGGTCGAAGAGCCAGCGGTTTCCGCCGGGGAAGAGCCCCTCCGCGGCGAGTTTCTCGAAGACGGCCAGGTCGCGGCGGATGGTCTCGTCGTAGGTCGCGTGGAGCCGGAAGCCCCAGCCGTTCTCCAGCAGGAGCCGGACGGCGCTCTCGAACTCGGTCTCGTACCCCGCGGCGAGTTCGGGCCGGGGCTCGGAGAAGTTCTCGAAGTCGGCGGCGGCCCAGGTGAGGTTCTCGCCCGCGCCGTTCAGCCGGAGCCACTCGTCCCCGTCCCCGGGCTGGACCGTCTCGGTCCAGCGCTTCAGGTCGGCGAGTTCCTGCCCGGCCGTCTGCGGGAAGAGGTGGTAGGCGATCCGGAGGGTCAGCTCCCCCGCCCCGGCGAGGTCGGTGACCGTCGCGTAGTCGTCGGGGAAGTTCTGGAAGCCGCCGGCGGCGTCGACCGCGGAGGTCAGTCCGAAGCGGTTCAGCTCGCGCAGGAAGTGGCGCGTCGAGGTCCGCTTGTCGGCCGCGTCGAGGACGGGGGCCTTGGCCAGCGTCGAGTACAGGACGAGCGCGCTCGGCGCCGCGAGGAGGACGCCGTTGGGTTCGCCGTCCCGGCCCCGGACGATCTGCCCGCCCCGGGGGTCGGGGGTGTCCCGGGTGAACCCGGCGGCCTTGACCGCGGCCCGGTTCATCAGGGCGGACTGGTACAGGTGCAGGACGAACACCGGAGTGTCGGGGGCGGCGGCGTTCAGCTCGGCGACGGTCGGCATCCGGCGCTCGGCGAACTGCTCGGCGGTCCAGCCGCCGACCACCCGGATCCACTGCCCCTTGGGCGTGCGGCCCGCCTGCTCGCGCAGCATGGCCAGGGCGTGGCGGAGGCTGCGCACGCCGTCCCAGCGCAGTTCCAGGACGTAGTTGAGGCCGCCCCGGATGACGTGCAGGTGCGCGTCGTTCAGGCCGGGGATCACCCGGCGGCCCAGCGCGTCGACGACTCTGGTCCCCGGCCCGACGAGGTGGGCGAGGTCGTGGTCGTCGCCGAGGGCCGCCACCCGGCCGTCGCGGAGGGCGACGGCGCGGGCCCCGGGACGGGCGGGGTCGCCCGTGAACACCTTGGCGTTGCGGACGAGGAGGTCGGCGTGCGCGTGTTCCCGGCGCGGGGCGGGGACAAGGCCCGCCACGGGCATGCTCGTCGAGGGCCCGGTCATGCGAGGGCCTTGCGGAGGATGTCGGTGGCGACGCCGATGGCGAGTTCCGCGCCCCGGGTCTCGCGCAGCGCGTTCAGCATCACGAAGTCGTGGATGACGCCCTGGACGCGCAGGGCGGTGACGGGGACGCCGGCGGCGCGCAGCTTCGCCGCGTACGCCTCGCCCTCGTCGCGCAGGACGTCGGCCTCGGCCGTGACGACCAGGGCCGGCGGCAGGCCGGTGAGCTGCTCGGTGGAGGCGCGCAGCGGTGAGGCGGTGATCTGGGCGCGCTCGGCCTCGTCGGTCGTGTACTGGTCCCAGAACCACTCCATGGCGTCGCGGCGCAGGAAGTAGCCCTCGCCGAACCGGTGGTACGACTCGGTGTCGAGGCTCGCGTCCGTGACCGGGTAGAAGAGGACCTGCTGGAGGAGCGTGACGTCGCCGCGCTGCTTGGCCATGAGGGTGAGGGCGGCGCTCATGTTGCCGCCGACTGAGTCGCCGGCGACGGCGATCCTGGTGCCGTCGAGGTCCTTGTGGTGTCCCTCGCGGGCCACCCACTGGGCGACGCTGTAGTTCTGCTCGATCGCGACGGGGTAGCGCGCCTCGGGCGACAGGTCGTACTCGGGGAAGACCACGGCCGCCCCGGTGCCGACGGCGAGTTCGCGGACGAGCCGGTCGTGGGTGTGCGCGTTGCCGAAGACCCAGCCGGCGCCGTGGATGTAGAGGACGACGGGGAGGTGGCCGGTGGCACCGCGGGGGCGGACGATCCGCGCGCGGACGTCGCCGGTCGGGCCGCCGTGGACGGTGATCCACTCCTCGTCGACGGCGGGCAGCGGGACGCCCTCGCCGTTCTGGACGTCGTCCACGGCCTTGCGGCCCTCGGCGACGGGGATCTGGTGGAGGTACGGCGGCCGGGCGGTGGCGTCGGCGAACGCCTGGGCGGCGGGTTCGAGGACCGGACGGTTCGTCATGAGGGGTTCTCCTTGAGGGGTGTACGGGACGGGGGCGGGGCGTCAGCGGGTCGCCCGCGCGGCCGCGAGGATCACGCGGGTGACCGCGGCGGGGCGGGAGACGGCCACGGCGTGCGACGCATCCACCTCGGTGACGCGCGAACCGGCGCGGCGGGCCATCCACCGTCCGGCGGCCGGCGGGATGTTCCTGTCGGCGGTGGCGATCAGCGCCCAGGACGGGATCGTCTTCCAGGCGGCCTCGCCTGCCTTCTCCTCCAGCGCGCCGGTGGCGACCGGGCGCTGGGTCGCGGCCATGACCGCCGCGTCGGCGGCGGGTACGTCGGCGGCGAACTGCCGGTGGAACGCGGACTGCTCGATGAGGAGTTCGGTGCCGGCGCCGCCGCCGGGCAGCGGGTACGCGCGCGGCGTCACGGTGTCACCGAGGGTGGAGCCCGGGAACCTGGCGGCGAGCTCGGCCGCGCTCTCCCCCTCGTCCGGGGTGAACGCGGCGATGTAGACGAGGGCCTTCACCCGGCGGTCGCCCACGGCGGCGCCGCTGATGACGGCGCCGCCGTAGGAGTGGCCGACCAGGACGACGGGCCCGTCGACGGCGGCCAGCACGCTGCGCAGGTAGGCGGTGTCCGCGGCGAGGCCGCGCAGCGGGTTGGCGGGGGCCAGGACGGGATGGCCGGCCTGCTGCAGCCGCCGGATCGTGCCGTGCCAGCTGGAGGCGTCCGCGAACGCTCCGTGGACGAGGACGATCGTCGGCCTGGGGTCGTGCCGGCCGGCGTCGGCCGCGGCCCGGCGGCTCGCGGGTGCGGCGCCGACCAGAGCGGCCAGCGTCGCGGGCACGGCGAGGGCGAGGGTGCGCCTCGTGAGCTGCATGGGTGGGTGTTTCCTTGTCGGTGGGGAAGCGTCGGGGGTGTACTCGGTCGGGCGGGGGGGTACGCCGGCCGTGCGGGAGCGGTACGCCGGTCGCGCGGGGCTCGGGAGACGGGCACCGGGGCTCAGAGGCCGTACGCCTCCAGGAGACGGAGCCAGACCTCGCTCACCGTCGGGAAGGCGGGCACGGCGTGCCACAGGCGCTCCAGCGGGACCTCCCCGACGACGGCGACCGTGGCCGTGTGGATGAGCTCCGTCGCCATCGGGCCGGTGAGCGTGCAGCCGACGACGACCCCTCGGCTCTCGTCGACGACGAGTTTCGCGAGGCCTCGGTAGTCGTCCGCGTGGAGCGCGGCACCGGCGACGTCGTCGACGCGGTACTCCACCGCGCGTACGGCGAGGCCCGCTTCGCGTGCCGCGCGTTCCGTGAGACCGACGCTCGCGACCTCGGGGCGGGTGAAGACCGCCTGCGGGGCGGCGAAGCGGTCGGCTTCCGCGCTCCACGGCTGCCGGCCGCCGGTGACGGCCGGACGCCCGGCGGCCCGCTCGGCGACCGCCGCCGCGCAGGCACGGGCCTGGTACTTGGCCATATGGGTCAGCGGAGCCCGCCGGTTGACGTCACCGACGGCGTAGAGCCAGTCGCCGTCGACCGCGGTGACCCGGCAGGTGTCGTCGACCGCGAGCCAGTCGCCCGGCCGCAGTCCGACGGAGTCGAGCCCGAGGTCGGCCGTGCGCGGGCGCCGGCCCACGGCGGCGAGGACCTCGTCGCAGACGAGGGCGGTGCCGTCGTCGGTCTCCACCGTCACGGTACGAGTGGCCCCGTCACGGGCGACCCGGACGGCCGACACCCCGAAGCGGATCGTGACGCCCAGATCGCCCAGCCCCCGGGTGACCTCCTCACCGGCGCAGGGCTCCCAGCCGGTGAGCAGGGCCTGGTCCCGGACGAGCAGGGTGACGGAGGAGCCGAGCGAGCGCCACGCGGTGGCCATCTCGCAGGCCACCACTCCCCCGCCGATGACGACGAGCCGCTCGGGCACCGCGTCGGCGGTGGTGGCCTGCCGGTTGGTCCAGACACCGATCCGGTCGAGCCCGTCGACCGGCGGCAGGGCGGGCTCCGTGCCGGTGCAGAGCACCACCGCGCGCCGGGCCCGCAGGGTACGGACCGTGCCGTCGGCCCCGGTCACCCGCACCCGGCGTGCGCCGGCGAGCCGTCCGTGGCCCCGGACGAGCGCGATGCCCGCGCCGTCGAGCCAGTCGGCCTGGCCGGTGTCGTCGCCGCGCCCGGTGAAGCGGTCCCGGCGGGCCAGTACCCGCGCCGGGTCGAGTGCCGCCGTGACCGTCTGCCGGGCCCCGTCGACCGAGCGGGCGTCCGCCCGGGCGGCGCCGGGACGCAGCAGGGCCTTGCTCGGCACACACGCGCGGTAGGAGCACTCGCCGCCGACCGCGTCGGCCTCGACGACGACGGCGGTCAGCCCCGAGCCGACGGCGCGGCCGGCGACGACCTCGCCGGCCGGCCCGCCGCCGACCACGACGACGTCGTACGTGTCCATCAGCCGCGCACCAGAGGGGTGTCCACGAGGTGCTCGGCCAGGAACCACACCTGCGCCTCGCCGGTGCGGACGACGTCGGAGACGAGCAGGTCGGCGCTGCCCTCGTCGCCCTCGGCGGAGAGCCGGGCGGCGGCGTCCCGGGTGTCGATCAGGATCCGCTCGTGCGCGTCGAGGAGCCGCGACAGCATGACGGGCACCGGCTCGACGCCGTCCGGCGGCCGGGGGACCGACGTCAGCTCCGCGACGTGGCGCGGGTCCCCGACGGCGACGCCGCCGAGGCTCTGCACCCGCTCGGCCAGCGCGTCCACGATGGCCAGCTGGGCCTCCGCGTGCTTGTCGAGCATCAGGTGCAGCGAGTAGAAGGTGGCCCCGCGCATGAGCCAGTGGTGCTTCTTGTAGAGGGAGTGGAGGATCTGCGTGTCGGCGAGGACGCGGTTGAGCCGCTGGCAGGCGTACATGCGGGTGTCGTGGCCGAGGCCGATCGGCAGCTGCTTGAGCGTGCCGAACGCCTGGGTCTCGGCGCCCTTCTGATGCAGCAGCGGCTGGCCGCCGCCGTGCGGGGACATGAGGGTGTCCATCGAGTGCTCCAGTACGGGGAGAGGTGAGGGGGTGGGCCCGGCCGTCCGGTCGGGGGGCGCACAGCCGGCCGGACCCGGTCCGTGTCGCTCGCGCCGGGCGCCGAGCGCCGGCGCCGGTGCTCAGCGCTCGGCGATCGCCGGGGCGGCGGGGGGCCGGTGCAGGACGAGCCGGGTGAGGAGTCCGCTGCCGAGACCGGCCGCGAGGGCGAGGGCGGCCCACCACAGCGGGTACGGCGTGAGGCCGAGGACCGCGTCGAGGGACCAGGCGCCGGGACCGGTGGCGGCGAGGGCGGCGGCGGTGCCGATGAGGACGAGCGGGTACTCGTACCCGTCGTTCTGCACCCACAGCCCGTGGCGCCACTTCACGGTGAGGGCGACCGTCATGACGCCGATGGCGCCGGTCGCGGCGAGCGGGGTCAGGAGGCCGGCGGCGAGCAGCAGGCCGGAGCCGATCTGGCCGCCGCCCGCCGCCAGGGCGGTGAGGACACCGCCGCGGAAGCCGTCGCCGCGGAACTCCTCGGTACCGCCCTCGAGTCCCTTTCCGCCCAGGTGCCGGCTGACCTTCTGCACACCGTGGCCGGCGACGAGCAGGCCCACCAGCAGACGCAGGATCAGAATGCCGGTGTCCACGGGGGTCAGCCGGCCGCGTGCGCGCCGATGACCGCCTGCGCGTACACGACACCCAGGCCGTACGCGCCCGCGTGGGCCTTGACGATCTCCATGACCGCGCCGTACGTCTCCTGGCGCGCCCAGTCGCGCTGGAGCTCCAGGAGGACCTGGACCCAGGTCACCGGGACGGCGCCGGCGGCGATCATCCGCTGCAGCGCGTGCTCGTGGGCGGCCGGGCTGACGCCACCGGAGGCGTCGGTCACGACGTACACCTCGTACCCCTGCTCCAGCGCGGAGAGCGCGGGCAGCACCAGGCAGACCTCGGTCCACAGGCCCGACAGGATGATCTTCTTGCGTCCGGTCGCCCTGACCGCCGCGACGAGCGCCTCGTCCTCCCAGGCGTTCATGGTGGTGCGGTCGATGATCTCGTTCTTGGGGAACACCTCCGCGAGCTGCGGCAGCAGGGGGCCCGAGAAGGACTCGGCGGCGACGGTGGTCAGGACGGCCGGCACGTCGAACGCCCGGGCCGCCTTGGCGAGGCCCACGGTGCTGTTGACGATGGCGGCGCGGTCGCCGCTGCCGGTGCCGAAGAACATCTGCGGCTGGTGGTCCACGAAGAGCATGACCGAGTTGTCGGGCGTGAGCAGGTCCTTGCTCGGAGCGGCGTGCACCTTGGTGATGTCGAACATGAGGGGTCCCTTCGAAGCGTTCGGTAGCGCGCCCGCCGCCTCGGCGGCTCGGCACGTCCTCAAGCTACGAGCGGGCCGACCGGCCGTGTTGACCTCCCGCGCCCGGGAGTTGGCACGAGGGCGCACAACCGGCCGAGGCAGGGGGCTGCCACGGGCGGGCCGTGGCCGGCCCGGCCGTGGCGGCCCCGCCCTTCTCGCGGCTCCGGGAGGAGATCCCGGGTCAGCGCCGCCTGCCGCGGGCCTTCAGCCGGGCCGGCGGAACCTCCGGGGCGTCCAGCCGGGCGCCGTCGTACCCCCTCACCTCGCCGAAGCGGTCGCCGGCCGCCCAGTCCTGCCGCGCCTTGCGGATCTCGTCGTCGGTGCGGCCGATGAAGTTCCACCACATGACGATCTCCTCCTCGAAGGGTTCGCCGCCGAGGAGCATCAGGCCCGCGTCGGAGACCGCGCGGAGCGGGAGGGCGGTGCGGCCGCAGCCGAGGTAGAGCATGGAGCCGGGGAGGACGGGGACGCCGTCGACGTGGGCCTCGCCGGACATGGCGAGGACGGCGTACTCGAAGTCCGGGTCGAGCGGGAGCTCCGTCTCGGCGCCGGCGGCGAGCGCGAGGTCGGCGCCGACGATCGGGGTGTACGTGGTGCCCGGCGACGCCGCGCCGTCGAGGGAGCCGAGGATCACGGTGGCGGTGAGGCCGGGCGCGGTGACCCGGGGCAGGTCGCTGTGGTGCTGGAAGTGCGGCTCGACGTGCCGGTGGGCGTCGGGGAGTGCCACCCAGAGCTGGGCGCCGTGCAGGAGGCGGGCGTGCGAGCGGGGGCTCTCCTCGGAGTGGGAGATCGCCCGGCCCGAGGTCATCAGGCCCAGCTCGCGGGGCCGGATCGTCTGGAGGCTGCCGGTCGAGTCCCGGTGCAGGACCTCGCCCTCGTGCAGCCAGCTGACGGTCTGGAGGCCCATGTGGGGGTGGGGCGGGACCTGCATGCCGGGGGCGTCCGCGATGTCGTCGGGGCCGTAGTGGTCGACGAAGGCCCAGGCGCCGACCATCCGCCGGCCGAGGTTCGGCAGCAGCCGCCGTACCTCCGTCGACTCGCCGAGCTGGACGTGACGGGGGCTGAGGAGTTCGCGTACGGGCTCGGCGACGACGAAGCCGCGGCCACCGCACACCGCGAGCTCGGCCTTGCGGTCGAGATTGCTCATGGGGGATCGACACCTCTCGGGTGGGGGGAGATCCGATGGGGGATCCGATGCGGGATCCACCGGAGTCCGATGGTGGAATGTTCAACTACTCTTCGGTGTTGACGAGGGCGTGCCACCCCCCAGGGTGGCAGATCGGGCACCCCGGAACAGGGAGAGCAAGTGAGCGACACGTACTACGAGTTCGGAACGGCCGCGGACCGCTGGGATCGCGCGCGGCTGTTCTTCGACGCGAAGGAGTACCAGACCGCCGTCCGCATCCTGCGCGGCCTCGTCGCCGAGCACCCGGACCAGACGGCCCAGCGGCTGCTGCTCGCCCGCGCCTACTACCACTCCGCCCAGCTGCGGCTCGCCGAGACCGAGCTGCGGGCCGTCCTGGAGCGCGACCCCGTGGAGCACTACGCGCGGCTGATGCTCGGCCGCACGCTGGAGCGCCAGGGCCGCGCGGACGAGGCCGCCCCGCATCTGCGGATGGCCGCGGCGATGAGCGGCGAGCTGCCGTCCTGACGCGGATCTGATACCCCGGCACGGTATGGTCGGGACCCTGGAGGTCCTGATCATGCCCACACCCCGGCCGCGCCACGGCGCACGAGCGGGAGGTGCCCTCGCGCACCTCCTGCTCGTCGTCGTGCTCGCGCTCGGGGTGTTCATGATGCACTCCGTGGGACATCCCGAGGGGACGTCGTCCTCCCACGCGGCCACCGCGGCTGTCGATGGCGGCGGGGCCCACGCGGCGGACGCCGGTGCGGGCGCCGGCGCCCATGGGTCCTCCTCTCAGGACGAGGGGCACGCACCCGGTTCCGGGATGGACATGACCACGCTCTGCGTGGCCGTCCTGGGCGCCTGGCTGCTCGCCGGTCTCGTCCGGGCCGCGCTCGGCCGCCGCCCCGACTGGCTCGTCCTCCTCCTGGCGCGGCTCGCGCCCGCCCTCCGGCCGCACGCCCCGCCGCGCCGCCCGCCCGACCTCGCCCGGCTGTCGGTCCTGCGGATCTAGGCCGTACCCCCGCGCCGCGGGTCGCTTCGCGACGCCCCGCGGCACCACCGGTATGAGCCCATGACCGTACGTACAGCACACGAGGTATCACCATGCGTACTCTCCTGAACCGCACCACCCGCACCCTCGGCCTGGCCGGCGCCGTCACGGCCACCGCCCTGCTCCTGGCCGCCTGCGGCGACGACGCCGCCATGAGCGGGATGGACCACGGCGGCGCGACCGCCTCGGCCACCGCCCCGGCCGCGTCCTCCGCCGCCCCGTCGGCCTCCGGGGCCTTCAACGACGCGGACGTGATGTTCGCGCAGATGATGATCCCCCACCACGAGCAGGCCCTGGAGATGGCGAAGCTCGCCGACGGGCGCGCCGAGGACGACGGCGTCAGGAAGATCGTCGCCGCCGTCGAGAAGGCCCAGGACCCCGAGATCCAGAAGATGAAGGCGTGGCTGAAGGGCTGGGGGAAGCCCGAGTCCGCCGGGACGGGCCACGCGATGGCCGGGATGATGTCCGAGCAGGACATGAAGAACCTCGCCGCCGCCAAGGGCGGGAACTTCGACCGCGCCTTCGCCGAGTTGATGATCGCCCACCACGAGGGAGCGGTGGAGATGGCGAAGGACGAGCAGCAGAACGGCGCCAACGCCGAGGCGAAGGCCCTGGCCGGCGAGGTCGTCCGGGCCCAGACCGCCGAGATCGCCGAGCTGCGGACGATCCTCGACCGGCTCTGACGGCACGGCCGGGCCGGCCTCCGGTCCGCGACCTGACGTCCGCGGCGTGATCCGCCGAGCCCGCCCCGGGAGACCGGGGCGGGCCCCTCGGCCGCGCCCGGACGCCCCCCTCTCCCTCCTTGGAAAGAACGCATGACCACGCAGCGCCTTCCCCGGGCCGCCGCCGTCTCCGCCGCGGCCCTCCTCTCCCTCTCACTCGCCCTGACCGCCTGCTCCCGGCCCGCCGACACCGGCACGGAACCGGCCTCCGCGCTCTCCCACATCCACGGGCTCGGCCTCCACCGGGGCACCCTGTACGTCGCCACGCACGAGGGGATCCACTCCCCCGGCCCGGGCGGCGCCCCCGTCCTGGTCGGCGACCGCCGCGACGACTTCATGGGCTTCACCGTCGCGCCCGACGGCACCTTCCTCGCCGGCGGCCACCCGGCGCCCGGCAGCGGCGGCCCCTCGAACCTCGGTCTGATCGCCTCCGCCGACACCGGCCGCACCTGGACGGAGCAGTCCCTCGGCGGCGAGGTCGACTTCCACTCCCTCGACACCGCGCCCGGCGGGCCGGTCTACGGCTACGACAGCACCGACGGCCGGCTCCGGGTCACCCACGACCTGAAGACGTGGGAGGACCGGGCCGATCTCCGCGCGCTCGACATCGCCGTCTCGCCGGCCGCGCCGGACACCGTGCTCGCCACCACCGAGACCGGCGTCGCCCGCAGCACCGACGGCGGCAGGACCTTCGCGCCGGCGACCGGGCAGGTCCTCGCGTACGTCTCCTGGGGCGCGGCGGACGCCCTCTACGGCGTCTCACCGGACGGGGCCCTCTTCCGTTCCGGGGACGGCGGCACCGCCTGGACCCGGATCGGCACCGTGCCCGGAGGGCGGCCGCAGGCGCTGACCGCCGTCGACGGGCGACGGCTGCTCGTGGCCACGCGGGACGGGGTGTACGAGTCCGGGGACGCGGGTCGCTCGTTCGTGCGCCGCATGGAGGTGGCGTCCGGCTCCGACGGGCACTGAGCGCGCGGAGCCGGGACGCCCTCCCGGTCACCCGGCGGCGGGCACGACGACCTCGCCGCCGACGACGACCGTCTCCGCGACCGTGCCCGGGATGTCCTCCGGGGCGATGCGCAGGATGTCCCGGGAGAGGACCACGAAGTCGGCGAGCTTGCCCACCGTGAGCGAGCCCCGCTCGTGCTCCAGGAAGTTGGCGTAGGCGGAGCCCATCGTGTAGCCCTCGACGGCCTCGGCGACGGTGAGGGCCTGCTCCTCCGTCCAGGGCTCGCCGCCGGCGAGCGGGCGGCGGGTGACGGCGGCGTGGATGCCGACCATGGGGTCCATCTCCGCGACGTTCCAGTCGCTGGAGAGGGCCAGCACGGCGCCGGCGTCCCGCAGGTCGCGGAGGGGCCACGCCTTGTGCCAGCGCTCGGGGCCGACGTTCTCCGCCCAGTCCTGGCCGGGGCCGGCGATGTCGGGGGCGGCGTGCCGGGGCTGCATGCAGGCGACGACGCCGAGCGCGGCGAAGCGCGGGGTGTCGGCGGGGTCGAGGCACTCGACGTGGACGACCTGGTGGCGGGCGTCGCGCGGGCCGTTGGCCACGCGCGCGTGGGCGACGGCGTCGAGCACGGTCCGGATGCCGCGGTCGCCGGTGGCGTGCACGAAGCACTGGAAGCCGCGGGCGTCGAGGCGGGCGAGCAGGGCGGCGAACTCCTCGGGCGGGTAGAAGGTGTCGCCCCGGTGGTGGGCGCAGCCCGCGTACGGCTCCAGGAGGGCGGCGGTGCGGGGTTCGACGACGTCGTCGATGTACAGCTTCAGCGGGCCGACCCGGAAGCGGTCGTCGGCGTGCTCCCGGGCCGCCGCCTCGAAGGCGTCGAGGTCGGCGTCGGTGGTGCCGCGCGGATGGAAGAGGGCGGCGACGATCCGGGAGCGGAGCCGGCCCTCGGCACGCGCGCGCGTGAAGAGGGCGAGGTCGTCGAGGGAGTTCTGCGGTTCGACGACGGTGGTGATGCCGAAGCGGACGGCGTCGTCGAGGCTCTTCGCCAGGCGGCCGTACTGGCGGTCGGGCGAGGCCCAGGGGACGCCGAGGGCGCGCAGGGCGCGGTGGCCGTCGCGGGAGAGGCCCTTGACGGCGAAGTCCTTGACGAAGCCGGTCGGTTCGCCGGTGGCGGGGTCGGTGACCGCGCTGCCGAAGGGGAGGTCGGTGTGGTCGCGGTCGACCCCGAGGACGCGCAGGGCGGCGGTGTTGAGCCAGGCGGTGTGGACGTCGTAGCTGAGGACGAGGGCGGGGGTGTCGCCGGTGGCGGGGTCGAGGTCGGCGGCGGTCGGCATGCGGCCGCCGGGGATCGCGGAGTAGTCGAACGCCTCGGCCTCGATCCAGGCGGCGTCGGGGTGGGCGGTGTGCCAGGCCCGCACGCGCGCGTGGATCTCGTCGAGGGTGCGGGCGCCGGCGAGCTGCACGCAGGCGTCGTCGGAGCCGAGCCGGACGTGGTTGTGGGCGTCGACGAAGCCGGGCAGGACGAGCCGTCCGGCGGCGTCGAGGACGCGGGTGCCGGGACCGGTCCAGGCGGCCGCGTCGGCGTCGGCGCCGATCCAGACGATCCGCCCGTCCCGTACGGCCATCGCCTCCGCCTCCGGAAGCGCGGGATCGACGGTGTGGATGCGGGCGCCGGTGACGAGCAGGTCGGCGGGGGCGGGGGCGGTGCCGTTCATGCGGGGTGCGTTCCTTGTCGTACGGGTGGGGTGGCGGCGGTCCGGGACGGGTCGCGCCCGGTCAGGCGGCCGGGTGCGGGACGGCGGTGCGGCGGGCCAGGAGGACGTACACGAGCGCGGCGACGGGCGCGCCGAGCAGGGTGAGGTCGGCGCCGCCGAGCGGGGCGACGAGCGGGCCGGTCCAGAGCGCGGAGTCGCAGGTGAGGGCGGCGAAGAGACCGCCGGCGAGCAGGGCGGCGGCACCGGCCGGATGCCAGCCGGCGCGGTACCAGTAGGCGCCGCCGGGGCCGGTGCGGTGGAGGGCGTCGGCGTCGTACCGGCAGCGGCGCAGCACCATGTCGGCGAGGAAGACGCCGCCCCAGGGGGCGAAGACGATGATCAGGAGGGAGAGGAAGGAGAGGAGGGAGGTGGTGAAGTCGGTGAGGAAGAGGGCGCCGAGGGAGCCGGCGGCGGTGACGGCGGCGCTGACGACGAGGGCGCGGGCGCGGCTCCAGGGGATGCCGAGGACCTGGAGGTTGAGGCCGGAGGAGTAGAGGGTGATGACCGAGTTGGTGACGGAGCCGCCGAGGACGAGGGCGAGGAAGACCGGCCGGAACCAGCCGGGCAGCAGGCTCTCGGCACCGGCCACCGCGTCGGTCATGTCGGTCCGCGTGGCGGCGGCGACGCCGGCGACGCCGAGGGCGACCGAGGAGACGAAGCCGCCGAGTGCGCCGCTGACGGTGACCGCGCGCAGGCTGGTGGTGCGGGGCAGGTAGCGGGTGTAGTCGGCGGGCATCGGGAGGTACGAGAACGGGCCGGCGAGCATCACCACGAAGGCGAGGCTCCAGCCGGCGGCGCCGGGCCCGGTCGCGGGGGCCGAGGTGTCGGCGCCGGGCACGAGGAGGACGACGAGGACGCCGAAGCCGGCGGCGAGGACGTACGCCATCCAGCGCTCGGCGAACTGGACGGTGGCGTGGCCCCAGAAGGAGATCGCGAAGGTCAGGGCGAGGGTGACGGCGAGCGCCAGGGCACGCGGCGCGGCCCCGCCGGTCCAGCCGAGGGCGGCCAGGAACGCTTCGAGGGCGAGGGTGCCGACGACGGTGTTGACGATGGTGTAGCCGATGCTGACGACCCAGTTGAGCGCGCCGGCGGGGCGGTTGCCGCGGGGGCCGAAGGCGGCGCGGGAGAGCACCAGGGTGGCGGTGCCGGTGCGGACGCCGCCGAGGCCGGCGGCGCCGATGGCGAGGAAGGCCAGGCCGCCGATGACGACGACGGCGGTGGCCTGCCAGAAGGAGAGGCCGAAGGCGACGGCGAGGGCGCCGTTGATGACGTAGGTGAAGGTGAGGTTCGAGCCGAACCAGACCCAGAAGACGTCCTTGGCGCTGCCGTGGCGCTCGGCGTCGGGGATGGGGTCGATGCCGTGTTCCTCGACCTGGAAGACCTCGTCCTTGGTGACGGTCGCGGTCGTCGTGGCGGTGGTACCGGTGGTGGCGGTCGTGGCCGCCGGCTGGTCGTCGAGCACCCCGCGCTCCTCTCTTCGCATGCCTGAACCCATGCCTGAACCCCTGCCTGGATCTCTCGTGGACCGGCCGTCGGGCCGGATCTTGAATGACGTTCTAAGTTCTTGAACGGCATTCAAGATGAGTGACAGGTTCCGGCCACGTCAAGACCCCGACCGCGATCCGGTTAAGGTCGTGGGCGTACGAGGACGGGCCGGGCGAGGGAACGGGGCAGGGCGACGGTGGCAGGGGCGGCGCGACGGCGCGACGGACACGTCACGCAGGAACGGATGCTGGAGGAGGCCATGGCGGCGATCGCCGAGGACGGCCTCGCCTCCCTCACCATGTCGGCGCTGGCCGAACGGCTCGGCACCAGCGGCGGCCACATCCTGTACTACTTCGGCTCCAAGGACCGGCTGCTGCTCGCCGCGCTGCGCTGGAGCGAGGCCGCGCTCGCCGACGAGCGCCGGGCCCTGCTCGCCCGGCGGACCACCGCCGAGCGGAAGCTCGACGACTTCCTGCGGCTCTACCTTCCGCGGGGCCCGCGCGACCCGCGCTGGACGCTGTGGATCGAGCTCTGGGCCAGGACCCCCGGCAACCCCGAACTCCGCGAGGCCCAGCGGGAGCTGGACGCCGACTGGCAGCGCGACCTGGAGTCGCTGCTCGCCACCGGTGCGGCCCGTGGCCGCTTCGCGCCGCTCGACGCGACCGCCCGCGCCTCCGAACTCCTCGCGCTCCTCGACGGGCTGAGCACCCGCGTCGTCCTCGGCCAGGACTCCGCCCCCGACCCCCGCCCCGCCCTGCAGGCCGCCCGCGCCGCGGCGGCCCTGCTGGTCCCGCGCGCCTGACGCCCGCCCTGTCACTCGTCGACAGGCATGACCTCCTCGAACGGCCAGGCGGGCGCGTCGGGATGACGCTCCGTCTGCTCCGCGTACCAGAGGACCTGCTCGGTGTGGAGAGCCGGCCGGGAGAGCCGCGCGACCGCCGGGTACGCGGCGGCCACCGCGACCGCCACCCCCAGCGCCGCCCGCGCGTCCGCCGCCGGGTCGCCCGGCCGCTCGTGCGCCACGCCGTACCACGCGGCGACGGCGGAGAGCGACCGCCCGCCGGGCCGGTACCGGTCCGCGTGCCGGTCGAGGACCAGCGGATCGCAGACCGGGGCGACCACGCCCTCCGGGAGACGGCCGGCGAGCGGGGCGAGACCGTGGCGGAGGAGCTCGGCGTGGAGGGTCGTCAGGACGTGGGGGGCGTACCAGACGACGAGGAGTTCACGGCTCGCGAGGTGGGCGGCGAGGAGGGTGGCGAGCTCCTCGAGGGCTTGGGCGGGTGGGGCGAGCGGGACATCGGATCCGGTCTCCTGGGTCTTGGATCCGAGATCCAAGACCCAATCCCGCGCCACCCCGTCGCTCCCCCGCACCGCCGCCGCCGTGATCCGGTCCCGCTCCGGACGGTTCCCGGTGGATCCGATATCCAGGGAGAGCAGCCGCCGCCGGTGCCAGCCCGGATGGTCACCGGCCGGCGGGGGCCCCGGCGCGGGTGCGTGGTCACGGTGGTACACGTCCCAGCCCCGGGCGCCGTGCCGGAGCACGCCGACGCCCGCCGGTACCGGACCGCCGCAGCGGGCGCAGACGGCGTCGTAGGCGTTGGCGCGCTCCTCGGGACTCACGGGCTCCACCCGGCTGGTGCGGCGCTCGCGCTCGGGCTCACGCCGGGTCGGCGCCGTCCCGGTACGCCTCCAGGAGCCGCAGCCAGACCTCGCTGAGCGTGGGGTACGAGGGGACGGCGTGCCACAGGCGGGAGACGGGCACCTCGGCGGTGACGGCCACGGTGGCGGCGTGGAGCAGCTCGCCGACGGCGGGGCCGACGAAGGTGGCGCCGAGGAGGACCTCGCGCTCGAGGTCCACGACGAGGCGCGCCGCGCCGCGGTAGCCGTGGGCGTAGAGGCCGGCGCCGGCGACCGAGCTCATGTCGACGTCGACCGCGCGGACCCGGTGACCGGCGCGTTCGGCCTCGGCGAGGCTGAGGCCGACGGCGGCCGCCTCGGGGTCGCAGAAGACCACCTGGGGGACGGCGGCGTGGTCGGCGGTGGCGGCGTGCGGGCCCCAGGGCGCGGGGTCCTCGGACCCGCCGCCGCCGTCCGCGCGGGCGGCGATGGCGGCGCCCGCGATCCGCGCCTGGTACTTGCCCTGGTGGGTCAGGAGCGCGCGGTGGTTGACGTCCCCGACCGCGTAGAGCCAGTCGGTGCCGGTGACGCGGAGGCTGTCGTCGACGTCGAGCCAGGAGCCGGGTTCCAGGCCGACGGTCTCCAGGCCGATGTCGTCGGTGCGGGGGGCGCGGCCGGTGGCGAAGAGGACCTCGTCGCCCTCGACGGTCTCGCCGCCCTCCAGGACCACCGTGACCGGGCCGGTGCCGCCGTCGCGGACGACCGCCTCGACCGAGACTCCGGTGCGCACGTCGGCGCCGCGGGCCCGCAGGGCCTCCGCGACCCGCTCGCCGACGAAGGGCTCCATCCGCGGGAGCAGCCGGTCGCCGCGGACGAGCATGGTGACGTGGGAGCCGAGGGCGTGCCAGGCGGTGGCCATCTCGACGCCGACGACACCGCCGCCGACGACGACCAGGCGTCCGGGGACCCGGTCGGCGCTGGTCGCCTCGCGGCTGGTCCAGGGGCGGGCGCCGGTGAGCCCGGGCAGCGGGGGCAGGACGGCGCGGCTGCCGATGCAGACGGCGACGGCGTGCCGGGCGGTCAGGACGTGGTGCTCGCCCTCGGGGCCGTCGACGGCGACCCGGCGGGGCCCCCGCACGCGCCCGTGCCCGCGGTAGACGGGTACGCCGATCGAGTCCAGCCAGTCGACCTGCCCGTCGTCCTTCCAGTGCCCGACGGTCTCGTCCCGGTGGGCGAAGACGTCCAGGGCGTCCAGCGGCCCGTAGACCGCCTCGCGCAGTCCGGGGACCTTGCGGGCGTCGGAGCGGGCGAGGACCGGCCGGAGCAGGGCCTTGCTGGGCATGCAGGCCCAGTAGGAGCATTCGCCGCCGAGGAGTTCGGCCTCCACGATCGCGGCGGTCAGACCGGCGGCCCTCACCCGGTCGACCACGTTCTCGCCGACCGGTCCCGCCCCGAGGACCACCACGTCGTACTCGTGCTCGTTCTCCACCGTTCGCGTCATGCGGACCAGTCTGGTCGGTGGAGGCCGGAATAGCACGGCGCGAAGGTCCGTTGTGCGGGACGAGTCCCCAGGGGACCGTAAGGGCACCATCGGAGACGGAAAGGCGGCGGCATGAGCACCATCGAGCTCACCAAGGACAACTTCGACGAGGTCGTGAGCGGGAACGACTTCGTCCTGATCGATTTCTGGGCTTCCTGGTGCGGTCCGTGCCGTCAGTTCGGCCCGGTCTACGAGGCGGCGTCCGAGCGCCACCAGGACCTGGTCTTCGCCAAGGTCGACACGGAGGCGCAGCAGGAGCTGGCCGCCGCCTTCGAGATCCGCTCGATCCCGACCCTGATGATCGTCCGGGAGAAGGTGGCGATCTTCGCGCAGCCGGGCGCGCTGCCGGAGGCCGCCCTGGAGGACGTCATCGGGCAGGCCCGGCGGCTGGACATGGACGAGGTCCGCAAGTCGGTCGCCGCGCAGCAGGCGGAGTGACGCGGAAGCGCCCCGTACGGTGAGAGAGCCCCCGCTCCGGCGGGGGCTCCTTCCGTCTGTGCGGGAGGGCGTGTGTGCGCGGAGGGCGTGTGTGCGCGGAGGGCGTGTCAGCGCTCCAGGACCAGCGCCAGGCCCTGGCCGACGCCGATGCAGAGGGCCGCGAGGCCCGTGCCGGAGCCGGCCGCGGCGAGCTGGTGGGCGACGGAGCCGGCGAGGCGGGCGCCGGAGGCGCCGAGCGGGTGGCCGAGGGCGATGGCGCCGCCGCGCGGGTTGACGACGGCGGGGTCGAGTTCCGGCCACTCGGCGAGGCAGCCGAGGGCCTGGGCGGCGAACGCCTCGTTGAGCTCGAAGGTCGTGAGGTCGGCGAAGGAGCGGCCGGACCTGGTCAGGGCGCGGCGGACGGCCTCGACCGGGCCGAGGCCGAAGAGCTGGGGCTCGATGCCGGTGACGGCGGAGGTGCGGACGCGGGCGAGCGGCTCGCGGCCGGTCTCGCGGAGGCCGTCCTCGTCGACGAGGAGGAGGGCGGCGGCGCCGTCGTTGAGCGGGGAGGCGTTGCCGGCGGTGACGGTGCCGCCGTCGGGCCGGAAGGCGGGCTTGAGGCGGCCGAGCGCCTCCAGGGAGGTGTTCTCGCGGACGCACTCGTCGCGGTCGAGCTCCGCGCCGGGGTACGGGACGACCTCGCCGTCGTACAGGCCCTTGGCCCACGCCTCGGCGGCCTTGCGGTGGCTGTCGAGGGCGAAGGCGTCCTGGCGGTCGCGGCCGATGCCGTGCCGGTCGGCGACGAGCTCGGCGCCCTCGCCGAGGGATACCGTCCACTCGGCGGGCATCCGGGGGTTGGTCATGCGCCAGCCGAGGGTGGTCGAGTGGAGCTGCTGGTGGCCGGCGGGGAAGGCGCGCTCGGGCTTCTGGAGGACCCAGGGGGCGCGGGACATGGACTCGACGCCGCCGGCGATCGCCACGGAGGCGTCGCCGAGGGCGATCGCGCGGGCGGCCTGGATGACGGCCTCCAGGCCGGAGCCGCAGAGCCGGTTGACGGTGACGCCGGGGACGCCGGCCGGCAGTCCGGCGAGCAGGACGGCCATGCGGGCCACGTCGCGGTTGTCCTCGCCGGCGCCGTTGGCGTCGCCGAAGTAGACGTCGTCGATACGGGCCGGGTCCAGGCCGGGGGTGCGGTCGACGAGGGCCTTGACGACATGGGCGGCGAGGTCGTCCGGCCGTACGGAGGCGAGGCCGCCGCCGAACTTCCCGATCGGGGTGCGGACGGCGTCGACGATGTACACGTCGCGGATGCTCATCGGATCTCTCCCGGGTGACCGGCGGAACGACTCTGTTCGCCTGGTGAAAGAAGTTTCGCGCTGGTGCGCGCGCAGAGTCTGGGCCTCCCGGTCCGCCCTGTCAACGGCACCCCGAGGCCCGGGCCGGCCGGCGCGGGCCGCGGGGTGCGGGCGGTGCCCCCGCCCAGCGCGCGGCGGACCCGCTGACGGGCCCCGTCACCCCGTCGTCGCGTCCCGCACCAGCGCCACCAGGCCGTAGTCCAGTTCGCGGCCGTCCACCAGGAGGGCCTCCACCGTGCCGGTCTCCGGGTCGATGTCGGCGACCATGCCGTGGCCCTCGTAGATCGGGTACCCGGACTCGCCGTGGCGGCCGGTGCGCTCCACCACGGCGGACCGGACCGCGCTGTCGGCGACGCTCGCTCCGCCCCGGTCCTGGACGTGGGCGGGCACCAGGAGGATCTCGTAACGGTTCGGGTGAGTGCTCATGTCCCGACGCTAAGCCGTCAGCTGGACTCCCGCCGGACGACCCGCGAGTCCAGGAGGGAGCGGGCGTCCGTGGCGCCGGCGACGCCGTTCACGGCGTTGTCGACCAGCTCGGCCAGCTCGCGCCCGAGCATCATGTCGATCCGGACGGTGCTCAGGCGGGGGCGCAGCAGGCGGCCGAGGAGGAGGTCGTCGGCGCCGACGACGGCGGTCTCCTCGGGCACGGTGGTGCCGGCGTCCTGGAGGGCGCGCATCAGGAGCATGGCGTACTCGTCGTTGTAGGCGAAGACGGCGTCGAGGCCGAGGCGGGGCCAGCGCCCGGCGAGCTCCTCCGCGGACTCCTCGGTGTACGCGAGGGGCAGCGGCACGACGGTGGCGCCGGCGGCCTCGGCGGCGCGGCGGGCGCCTTCCAGGCGCGGTCCGGAGAACATCCCGAGGCCCGGCTCCTCGGGCACGATGACGCCGATCCGGCGGCGGCCGGTCGCGATCAGGTGCTCGACGGCGGCCGCGCCGACGCGCGGCTGGTCCAGGACGAGGGAGTGGGTGCCGTCGGACGGCCGGGTGCCGACGGTGATGACGGCCTTGACGCCGGAGCGCTTGAGGATCTCCACGGCCTCGGGCGTCACCTCCACCTCTCCGGTCGAGACGACGGCGGCGGGGCGCAGTTCGGCCCAGGCGCGGGCGGCGTCCTCGGGGGCGAGGCCGACGCTGCCGTACTGGACGACGGTGTAGTCCAGGCGGCGCAGGGCCCACTGGAGGTCGTTGTGGAAGCGGCTGTAGAGCGGGCCGACGGGCACGTGCGCGGTGGGCAGGAGCACCATCCGGCTGTGGCCGGCACGCAGCGTGCGGGCGGCCGCGTGGGGGACGTAGCCCAGCTCGCGGGCCGCCTCGCGGACCCGTTCGCGGGTCGGTTCGCTGATGCGGACGGCCGAGGTGTTGTTCAGGACGTAGCTGACGGTGGCCCGGGAGACGCCGGCGAGGCGCGCCACGTCCGCGCTGGTCGGCACGGCACGGACGGGAGTGCGGCCCGGAGGGCCGTCGGCAGGCTGTTCGATCGACTGACTCATCGCTTCGGCATCTTTCCAGAACAATCCGGCGCAGGGTCTGGCGGATGGCCGGATTTGAGTGCTACACAATGCTGACACGCGTCACTGACACGTGTCACTACCCCGAAATCATCCGCTTACCGCCCCCTCACCGGGCGTTCTCCCCTGGAGGGCAACGTGGCCCTTTCCTCCCGCGGGACCGGAGCCGGTACGGGCTCCGCCGCCACCGCCGGCCCCGACTCCCCCGCCGCCCGCCCCACCCGCGGCCTGCTCCCGCTGCTCCTCCTCGGCAACACCGCGATGTACGCGCTCTACATCGGCGTGCCCGGGCTGCTGCTCGCGCTCCAGATCGAGGCCATCGACCCGGCCTCGAAGGTGGCGAACTTCGGCCTCGTCTCCGGCATATCCGCGATCTTCGCCACGGTCTTCAACCCGGTCGCCGGCGCGCTCTCCGACCGCTCGGGGCGCCGCAACCCGTGGATCCTGGCCGGCGGTCTGCTCGCCGTGCCGGTGATGCTGCTGCTCGGCAGCGTGGACACCATCCTGCTGGTCACCATCGCCTGGTGTCTGGGGCAGGCCGTGATGAACGTCTACCAGGCGGCCATCACCTCCGTGGTGCCCGACCGGGTGCCGCTCGCCTCGCGGGGCAAGGCGTCGGCGGCGGTGGGCCTCGGCCTGCCGATCGGCTCCACCGTCGGCGCGCTGGTCGGTGCGGCCTTCTCCGACGACTTCCGGACGGGCTACCTGGTCTTCGGCGCCGTCGTCGCCGTCACCTCGGTCGTCTTCACCTCGCTCGCCCGCGAGGAGCGGATGCCGGCCAGGGCGCCCATGCCGGTCAAGGCGCAGATCGCCGCCTTCGGCAGCGCCCTCAGGGACCACGACTTCCGCTGGGCGTTCATCGGCCGCGCCCTGCTGGTCCTCGGCTACTTCGCGGTGGCCGGCTTCCAGCTGTACATCCTCAAGGACCACACCGAGCTGCCGGCCGGGCTCTCGGCCGAGGAGGCCGTCGCCATCCTCATGCCGGTGAACTCCGTGGCCATGGTGGTCTCCACGGTCCTCGGCGGCTGGCTGTCGGACCGCTTCGACCGCCGCAAGCTCTTCGTCGGCGCCTCGGCCGCGCTCGCCGCGGTCGCCCTGCTGGTCCCGGCGGTCTCCACCAGCTGGACGGCGATGCTCGCCTTCTCGGTCGTCAACGGCCTCGGTTTCGGCTGCTACATGGCGGTGGACACGGCCCTGGTGACGATGGTCCTGCCGAAGGCGGAGGACGCGGCGCGCGACATGGGCGTCCTGAACATCGCCAACGCCGGGCCGCAGATCGTGGCGCCGTTCGTCGCCTCCGCGGTGGTCTCGATCGGCGGCGGCTACACGCCGCTGTTCCTCGTCGCGGCCGTCCTGTCGGTCCTGGGCGCCCTCGCGGTGCGGCCGATCCGCTCGGTCCGCTGATCACCCGGACGCGCACCCCCCTCCGGAGCCACGGGTTCTGACGTACCGTTCGGGCATGGACGAGTCGATGGACAGCTCGATGGTGGGACTGCTCGGCCGGGTGACCGGGACCGTCGGCCCCGGGCTCGTCGGCGAGGTGATCCTCCGGATCCGCGGCGGAGCCGAGCACTTCCTCGCCTACGCCGCCTCGCCGAAGCAGCGGATCGAGGTCGGCACCCTCGTCACCGTCGTGGAACACCTCCCTCCGCGCACCGTCTACGTCACAACCGTGTACGACGTCTGACACGACGTACGGCACGGCGGTTGAGCCGCGTCCCTCCCGGGCGCACACTCCCCTCACCGGATCCGCACGGCTCCGGTGAAGGGGGACCCTGCCCATGGGCATCGGCATTCTGGCGGGCGCCGTCGTCGGCTCGCTCGCCGTCCTGATCGTCCTGTTCAAGATGATGTGGCGTGTCGCGGAACCCAACGAGGCGCTCATCATCTCCGGTTCCAACCACAAGAACGAGGGCCTCGGCGAGGGGATGGGATTCCGCATCGTGACCGGACGCGGCACCCTGGTGGTGCCCGGCGTCCAGGCGGTGCGGAAGCTGTCGCTGGACCTCAACGAGACCCAGTTGCAGGTCGAGTGCGTCACCCACCAGGGCATTCCGCTCAAGGTCCGCGGTGTGGTGATCTTCAAGGTGGGCGACGACTTCGTGTCGATCGCCAACGCGGCCCGCCGCTTCCTCGACCAGCAGAAGCTGATGAGCGAGCGGGTGCACATCGTCTTCGCCGGTCATCTCCGCGCCATCGTGGGCGGGTTGACCGTCGAGGACATGATCCGTGACCGGGAGAAGCTGACCGGGCAGGCCCGTTCGGCCTGTGGCACGGAGATGGAGAAGCTCGGTCTGATCGTCGACTCGCTGCAGATCCACGAGATCGAGGACCCGACCGGCTACATCAGGAACCTCGCCGCCCCGCACGCGGCCGCCGTCCAGCGCGACGCCCGCATCGCGCAGGCGGAGGCCAACCGGCGGGCGACCGAGGCCGAGCAGCAGGCGGCCGCCCGGATGTCGGAGGCCACCCGCGACAGCGAGATCCTCCAGGCCGGCTACCAGGCCGAGCGGGACCAGGCCAGTGCCCGGGCCCGGCAGGCGGGCCCGCTCGCCGAGGCCGCCTCCCGCCAGGAGGTCGTCGTCCAGGAGACCCGGGTCGCCGAGCTGGAGGCGCACCGCAAGGAGCAGCAGCTCCAGGCGGACGTCCGCAAGCCCGCCGACGCGATGGCGTACGAGACGCGGACGCTCGCCGAGGCCGAGCGCGACGCCCGGATCTCGGCCGCCCAGGCCAAGGCGCGGGAGACCGAGCTGGCCAGCGCCGCCGCGGCGACGGCCACCCGGGTCACCGGCGAGGCCGAGGCCGCCGCGACGCACGCCAAGGGGCTCGCGGTGGCCGAGGCCGCCCGGGCCAGGGGTCTGGCCGAGGCGGAGGCGATCAAGGCGCGGGCGGCGGCGCTCGCGGAGAACCAGGAGGCCGTGGTCGCCCAGCAGCTGGCCGAGAAGTGGCCGGAGATCGTCGAGGCGGGCGCGTCCGCCTTCGGCAACGTGGACCAGATGGTCCTGCTGAACGGCGCCGACGGCATGGCCGACATGTTCGCCAAGGCCCTGACCATGGGCGGGACCGGCCTCGGCCTGGCCCGCCGGCTCCTGGCCGACATGGGGCCGAACGGCACCGGCGGGGCGGCGGCCACCGCGGCGGTGCCGGCCGCCCGGGACGGCGAGGGGGAGGTGACGACCGTGGAGATCACCGTCGGCGACGACGCGTGACACCCCGGACGCGCGAAGGAGGGGGCCCGGTGCCGCGAAGGCGCCGGGCCCCGTCCCGTATCCCCGCCGTGTCCGTCTCCCCCGTGGTCAGTTGTGCCCGAACTTCCGCTCTCTGCGGTGGGACGGCGTCTCGATGACGGATCGCGGCGGCTCGGCCGCGGCCCGGCTTCCGCCCTTCTCCTTGGCGGACGAGGTCTCGCGGTGCTCGTGACCGCCCGTCCGGGCGCCCTTGTTGACCCGGGTCTGTTTCTTGCCCACGATCGTGCCTCCCGTGCGACGGCTCTCGGACGCGAATCCGTGTCCCTACAGGCTCGCACGGGGGTACGAGGTACGCATGGCGGGACGCATCACACGGAAGGCTCCAGGGCGCGGCGGAACGCGGCCAGCGTCGGTGTTCCGGAGGCGCGGTCCAGGACGGCGAAGACGATCTCGTCGAAATGGCCGGCGAACCGTCCGTCACCGGTCAGCAGCGCCCTGAAGGCGCCCGCCACGTCGGCGGGGTCGTTCTGGAAGACGCCGCAGCCCCAGGCGCCGAGGACGATCCGGCGGTACCCCTCGGCGGCGGCCGTCTCCAGGACCCGCTCGGCGCGGGAGGCCAGCGCCTCGGGCAGCCGGTGGGCCTGCCCCGGGTTCCGGCGGCGGACGACGCCGGCGTTCGGCGCGGGCGAGGTCAGGAAGCCGACCGTGAAGGGGGTGGCGAGCAGGGTGCCCCGGTCGTCGCGGAAGACGGGCACCCGGGGCGAGTGGATCACCCGGTCGGTGTAGAAGGTGTCCTTGTCCCCGCGGTGGTGCTCGTAGTAGGCGGGGGCGCGGAGCAGGGTGGCGTGGAGGGCGGAGGCGCGGCAGAGCGCCTCCTCCTGGGCCTGGGCCCCGTTGAGGTAGCCGCCGCCGGGGTTGCGGGCGGAGGCGAAGTTCAGGACGGCGACCGGGCGGCCGGGGTCGGCGTCGGTCATCCGGCGGGCGGCGGCGAGGCTGCTCTCGCCGGTCACCTCGATCCGGCCCGGGCGGTCGGTGCCGGGGGTGACGGGGACGGGCTCGGGCCCGTAGAGACGTGTTCCGGCCAGGGCGGCCGCGAGGTCCTCGTGGAGGGAGACGGTCCGCCCGTCGGGGGCGGTGTAGGAGCCGGCGGCGACGATCGCCTCGGTCTGCCGCGCGATCTCGCGCAGTCGTGCACTCATGCCCGCAGGATGATCGTTCCCGCGCGACCAGGACAAACGGTTTTCCCCTGGCCCGTGCCCCGCCCATGCCCCGGCCCGAGCGGCGCTTTACGGACGTTCGGGGGCACAGGAGGCGCGCGTGGGGGCGCTGAGGCGCTCTTGCACGCCGCCCGGCGGTGCCTTTAGGTGGAAGGCAGCGGCTTCCCGAACGGTTCCGCGACCAGCACCTGGAGGTGCACGGATGGCGCCCAGCGGCACCCCGCGCGGCGGCCCGCCCCTCACCGAGGAGGCGGCGGAGGACCTGCTGCGCTGTATCTGTTTCAAGACCGGCCCGCCCCGGACCGTGGGGGCGGAGCTGGAATGGCTCGTCCACGACCTGCGCGACCCGCGCGAGCCGGTGCGTCCGCCCCGGCTGGCGACCGCGCTCGACGCCGTGCGGTCCCTGCCGCTGGTGTCGGCGCTCACCTTCGAACCCGGCGGTCAGCTGGAGCTCAGCTCGCGACCGGCCGGTTCCCTGATGGAATGCCTGGACTCGCTCGCCTCCGACCTGGCGGCGGTGCGGTCGGCGCTGGGTCCGCTCGGCCTGACGCTGAGCGGCTACGGCGTCGACCCCTGGCACGCGCCGCGCGAGCGGGTGCTGCGCGAGCCGCGGTACGACGCGATGGAGACCGCGCTCGCCCGGACGGGACCGGCGGGCCGCGCCATGATGTGCGAGTCGGCCTCGGTCCAGGTCTGCCTGGACGCCGGCCTCGACGAGCCGGGCCCGCTGGGCTATCTGCGCCGCTGGGAGCTGGCGCACCTGTTCGGCGCGGTGCTGGTGGCGGTCTTCGCCAACTCCCCGCAGCACGGCGGGCGCCGCACCGGCTGGCGTTCCACCCGGCAGTCGCTCTGGGCTGACCTCGACCCGCGGCGGAGCCTCGCGCCGCCGACGGACGGCGAGCCGCGCGCCGAGTGGACCGCGCACGTCCTGGACACGCCGGTGCTCTGCGTCCGCGCGGAGGAGGGCCCCTGGCTGGTGCCGGAGGGGCTGACCTTCCGGGAGTGGCTGCGGACCGGGCTGCCTCGGCCGGCCGACGCCGACGACCTGCGCTACCACCTGACGACGCTGTTCCCGCCGGTCCGGCCGCGCGGCCATCTGGAGCTGCGGATGATCGACGCGCAGCCGGGCCCGGACGGCTGGATGGTGCCGGTGGCGCTGACGACGGCGGTCTTCGAGGACCCGGAGGCGGCCGAGGCGGTGTACCGGGCGGTACGCCCGCTGGCGGCGCTGTCCGGTGCGGAACCCGCGCCCCGCAACCCGCTCTGGCGGCGGGCGGCCCGCGACGGGCTCGCCGATCCGGTGCTGCACGCGGTCGCCCTCGACGCCTTCGCGGCGGCCCGGCCCGCCCTGCGCCGGATCGGCGCGAGCGAGCGGGTGCGGCGGGCCGTGGACGCCTTCCAGGAACGGTACGTGGAACCCGGGGGCTGCCCGGCCGACGAACTCCAGGTGATGACGTCATGACCGGAACGACCGACACCGGTACGCACGGCACGGGCACGGTGCCGGACGCGGAGTCGCTGCGGACCCGCGCGCTGGCCGCGCTCACCACGGCCCGGGACCGCACCCGGCTCCTCACCGACAGCGTGGAGGACGGTGAACTCACCGCCCAGCACTCACCGTTGATGTCGCCGCTGGTCTGGGACCTGGCGCACATCGGGAACCAGGAGGAGCAGTGGCTGTGGCGGGAGGTTGCGGGCCGGGAGGCGCTGCGGCCCGAGATCGACTCGCTGTACGACGCCTTCGCCCATCCGCGCTCCGAGCGCCCCTCGCTGCCCCTGCTGTCGCCCGCGGAGGCCCGGGCGTACGCCGCCGACGTGCGGACCCGGGTCCTCGACGTGCTGGCCGGGGCCCGGATGGAGGGACGTCCGCTGCTCGACGCCGGCTTCGCCTTCGGGATGATCGCCCAGCACGAACAGCAGCACGACGAGACCATGCTGATCACCCATCAGCTGCGGCGGGGGCCGGTGGCGCTGACCGCTCCCCCGCCGCCGGTCCATCCCTCGGGCCCGCTGCCGGCGGAGGTCCTGGTGCCCGGCGGGCCGTTCACGATGGGCACCTCGGACGAGCCGTGGGCGCTCGACAACGAGCGCCCCGCGCACACCCGTACCGTGGCCGCCTTCCACATCGACACCGTGCCGGTCACCAACGGCGCCTATCTGGCCTTCATGGCGGACGGCGGCTACACCGACCGCCGGTGGTGGCATCCGGACGGCTGGGCTCAGGTCCGTGAACACGGCGTCGTGGCCCCGCTGTTCTGGCGACAGGAGGCCGGGCAGTGGCTGCGCCGCCGGTTCGGGGTGACCGAGCCGGTGCCGGAGGACGAGCCCGTCGTCCACGTCAGCTGGTACGAGGCGGACGCCTACGCGCGCTGGGCGGGCCGGCGGCTGCCGACGGAGGCGGAGTGGGAGAAGGCGGCCCGGCACGACCCGGTGACCGGCAGGTCCCGCCGCTACCCGTGGGGCGACGCCGATCCGGGCCCGGACCACGCCAATCTGGGCCAGCGGCATCTGCGGCCCGCGCGGGCGGGGAGCTATCCGGCGGGCGCCTCGCCGCTCGGGGTGCGGCAGCTGATCGGCGACGTGTGGGAGTGGACGGCGAGCGACTTCCTGCCGTACCCGGGCTTCCGCGCCTTCCCGTACAAGGAGTACTCGGAGGTGTTCTTCGGCCCGGAGTACAAGGTGCTGCGCGGCGGTTCCTTCGCGGTCGACGCGGTGGCCTGCCGGGGCACCTTCCGCAACTGGGACTATCCGGTGCGGCGGCAGATCTTCGCCGGCTTCCGCACCGCCCGCTCCGCGGAGCTGGACTGATGTGCCGTCACCTCGCCTACCTCGGCGATCCGGTGGCGCTCGGCGACCTCCTGGTCCGGCCGCCGCACGCGCTGGTGTACCAGGCGTGGGCGCCGCGCACGCAGACCAGCGGGGTGGTGAACGCGGACGGCTTCGGCGTCGGCTGGTACGCGGACGGGGACCCGGTCCCGGCCCGGTACCGGCGCACCGGCCCGATCTGGGGCGACCTCTCCTTCGCGGACCTCGCCCGGGTGGTACGGAGCGGGGCGCTGCTCGGCGCGGTGCGGGGGGCGACGCTGCCGGGCGCGGACGGGGAGGCCGCGGCGGCGCCGTTCGGTTCCGGGCCGTGGCTCTTCAGCCACAACGGAGCCGTACCGGGCTGGCCGGGGGCTCTGACACCGCTGGCCGCGGGTCTGCCGGCGGCCGAGCTGCTCGAACTGGAGGCGCGGACCGACTCGGCGCTGCTGTGGGCGCTGGTGCTGCACCGGCTGCGGGCCGGTCAGCCGCCCGGTGACGCGCTCGCCGGGACGGTCCTGGCGGCGGCCGAGGCCGCTCCGGAGGCGCGGCTGAACCTGCTGCTCACCGACGGCGACCAGCTGTCGGCGACGACCTGGGGCAACAGCCTGTGGTGTCTTTCCGGTCCCGGCCGGGTGGTCGTGGCCTCCGAACCGTACGACGACGATCCTGGCTGGCGGGAGGTGCCCGAGCACACGCTCGTCACCGCCTCCCGGGCCGATGTCGTCCTCACCCCGCTCAAGGAGTTCGCCGCGTGAGCACGTTCCAGCTGACCCGCACCCTCGCCCCGGACGCCGCCGCCGCCGATCTGCGCGCCGACGTGCTGAAGGGGCTGACCCGCTCGCCGAAGGAGCTGCCGCCGAAGTGGTTCTACGACGCGCGGGGCAGTGAGCTGTTCGACGAGATCACCCGGCTGCCCGAGTACTACCCGACGCGGGCGGAGCGGGAGATCCTGATCGCGCGGGCGGCGGAGGTCGCGGCGGCGACCGGCGCCCGGACGCTGGTGGAGCTGGGGTCGGGGTCGTCGGAGAAGACCCGGTTCCTGATCGACGCGCTGCGGCCGGGTCTGGCCGCTTACGTGCCGGTGGACGTGAGCGAGTCGGCGCTGACGGGGGCCGCGGAGGCGCTGCTGGCGGAGCGGCCGGAGCTGCGGGTGCACGCGCTGGTCGCCGACTTCACCCAGGGGATGACGCTGCCGCAGACGCCCGGGCCGCGGCTGGTGGCGTTCCTGGGCGGGACGATCGGCAATCTGCTGCCGGACGAGCGGCGGGCGTTCCTGCGTTCGGTCCGGTCGATGACGGCGCCGGGTGACGGCTTCCTGCTCGGCACGGACCTGGTGAAGGACGAGTCGACCCTGGTGGCCGCGTACGACGACGCGGCCGGGGTGACGGCGGAGTTCAACAAGAACGTGCTGGCCGTGATCGACCGGGAGCTGGGCGCGGACGCGGATCCGGCCGACTTCGACCACGTGGCCCGGTGGGACCGGGAGCAGGAGTGGATCGAGATGCGGTTGCGGGCCCGGCACGCGCTGACCGTGAAGATCCGGGACCTCGATCTGGTGGTGCCGTTCGAGGCGGGTGAGGAGCTGCGGACGGAGGTGTCGGCGAAGTTCCGTCAGGAGGGGGTGCGGGCGGAGCTGGCGGAGGCCGGGTTCGAGCTGTCGCGGTGGTGGACGGACGACGAGGGCCGGTTCGCGCTGTCGCTGGCGACGGCCCGGTAGCCGGGCGGGGCGGGCTGCCGGGGGACGGCGGGGAGCGGGGCGGCGGTCGGGCGGGCGGGCTCCGAGGGGTGGACGGCTCGCTGGGCCGCCGCGGCGAGGAGCCTGCGCTCTGGATACTGGATCACGGATATCGGGTCCAGTATCCGAATCTCGGCGGCCAGTCCCGGTGTCCGCACCACCCGCCACAGCGACGCGCCCAGCGGGTCCTCCCCCACGTACGCCGCCGCCCCCCGCGGCCGGTAGTCGATCCGTACCGGCTGGACATCGGATCCGGTGTCCACCGCGGCCTGGAAGAGGGCCGGACGGAACCACCCGCCGGCCCGGCCGCACCAGGTGGAGCCCTCCGGGAAGGCGGCCACCCGGCCGCCCGCCGCCAGCGCCCCCGCGACCTCGCGCACGGTGCCGGGCAGCCGGCGCAGCCCGTCGCGGTCGATGAAGAGGGTGCCGCCGAGGGCCGCGAGCACCCCCAGCACCGGCCAGTCGCGCACCTCGCGCTTGGCGATCATCCGGCCGGGCAGGACCGCGGCGACGAGGGGGATGTCCAGCCAGGAGACGTGGTTGGCGACCACGAGGACGGGCCGGCCGGCGGCCGGCGGGGCTCCGGTGACGGCCGGCCGGACGCCGAAGGCGCGGAGGACCGTCCGCGCCCAGAGCCGTACGAGGGCGAGTCTGCCCGCGGTGGGCAGCGGTCCCACCGCCGGGAGGAGGAGCACCCCGAGGAGGACGGTCGCGAGCCCGGCCGCCAGGCGGGCGCAGGCCAGCGGGGCGGGGGCGGGCCGGAAGGCGGCGGGGGC